>NZ_CP018867.1:0-600000 GCF_002849895.1 Companilactobacillus alimentarius DSM 20249
GCACATCAGAAACTTGATATTTATGATAATTCCAAGGATTTTATAACTGGTAAAGAATTGCCCAAAAGTGGTAAATAGTATTACAGAAATTATCCAATCTAATAAACCCCAAGGAAGAGTTCATGAACTAAAACAACTTAGTGATGATTTTAAAGATGAATATAATAAGGAATTTGATCGTAAATTGGATGATATTAATGTTCAAATTGAGGTTGAACGATCAAATACACTTGATTATATTGCTAAAACTGATTGCTTGGATAAATTAGAAAGTGAAGTAAATCACCGGTTTGATGAATTTATTAAAGAAGCTGAGGAATCAGTTAACTTGGATAAATTGGTTGTTGTTAAGGATAAGGTATTGCCAGTTGGTTCAAGATTTAGAGAAAGAGCTGATAAAATTGTCGAGGAAAGAAATTCTTCAAAAGAGCCAAGTCCGAATCTAAATGGCGGTAATAGTGGAGATGATTCCATACACGGTGAACCTAAAAAATCTGTTTCACAACCAATACACATTAATATCAGACAATTACAAATTCCAAAGAATTGGTCGTTGAAAGATGAAGATGACGTAGATGCTGAGTTGAAACTTTTAAAGAGAGCTTTAATAGAAGAATTAAAGAGAAATAATAACAATATTAATTTGAGTCTTTAAATTTAGAAGGAAAATACATGGATAAAAACGCGATAAAAAAGTTTGCTATCAATGCCCGTAATGAGCTACGTGCAATGGTCAAACAAAAAGCCAATGTAATAGGAATTACTGAGAATGGAATTGAAGATAAATTATCAATTTCTACTAAAGAAATCGAATATTATATTGATGATAAGTTCCATTAATTGGAAAAGATATTCAAAAGCGAAAAAACTAGTTGATGAATTGAATACTCGTGCCAAAAAAAGCGACTATAAGACAGCCTTCAATGACTTAGTTGAGGAAGTGGCTTACACATGGTTTAACAGAATTGTGGCCATTCGTTTCATGGAAGTTAACGATTATTTACCAAGTAGAACCAGAGTCTTATCAAGTACTCAGAATCGTAATGAACCAGATATTATGATTGATCCGTTATCTCTGGAAGATGATTTAGGGGGCTTTTTCAGACGATGACCGTCAGTTGATTAGTGATGCTTGGGATACTGAAGATCCCACGACTATGGATAAGTTGTACAAGATGTTGTTTATCAAACAAGCCAATGCTTTGAACAAGAACTTGCCGTATCTATTTGAAAGAACAAATGATTATGCAGAATTATTGTTCACTCCAAGCTATAATCACGGTGTGATAAAAGATATTGTTACTGAGATTCCAGAGAGTAATTTTGATGTTGAACAAGGCGGTCAGGTTGAGATTATTGGATGGATTTATCAGTATTACAATACGGAACTGCATGACGAAGTTGTAAACATTAGTGGCGGTGCCATTCAAAAAAGTGATATCCCAGCCGCAACCCAGTTATTTACTACTGATTGGGTCGTTAGATATATGGTCGACAATTCACTTGGTAAATACTGGCTTGAAAGACATCCAAATAGTTCATTAAAGAAAGAACTCAAATATCTTTTACCAGAAAAATTAAATATTGTGCCAAATGATAAGGATATTCAAGATATCAAATTTGTTGATAATGCTATGGGGTCCGGACATATTTTAATTTATGCATTCGATGTTCTTATGAAGATTTATCAAGAAGAAGGATATTCAGCCAGGGATGCAGCAGTTGATATTATTACTAAAAATCTATATGGATTAGAAATCGATCAACTAGCAACATTTTCTTTAATGATGAAGGCTAGACAGTACAATCGTCGAATTTTAAGAAAATCAGATATTAAACCTAATTTACATGTTTTTGTCGAAACAAATAACATATCTTCAGAATTTTTAGAATTAATACCTGAAGATTCTCAAAAAGATGTACAAGAGCTAGTTAATACATTTAAGAATGCCAAAGAATTAGGTTCTATTACTAAACTTGAAAGACAATATAATTATGAGAAATTACGTTTAGACGTAAATAATATTAAAGATCCTGGAATTGATTTATACGGCATTCAGTCTTCCAAAGAATTAGTATTAAAGGTGTTAGATTTAGCTGAAGTTATTAGTGCCAAATATGATGTTGTAGTCACTAATCCTCCATACTTGAATAAAATGGACAAAAATCTCAAGAAATACGTTAAAAAATATTATTCAGATTATTCTGGTGATCTTTTCTCGGTCTTTATTTATAACAATATAAGTTGGTTAAAGCCAGGTGGATATTCAGCCTATATGACACCATTTGTTTGGATGTTTATCAAAACATATGAAAAATTGAGAACATTTATCGTTGAAAACAAAAAAATATCTAGCTTGATTCAAATGGAATATTCAGCATTTGAAGAAGCTACTGTGCCAATTAATACCTTTGTGATTAAGAATTCTAAGCCTAATGATGAAGGAATTTATTTAAAGCTTTCTGCTTTTAAAGGTGGCATGGAAGTTCAAAATCAAAAGGTTCTAGAAGCAATTGGGAATCCAGACTGTGGATATATTTATCGAACTAATCAAGCGAACTTTAGTAAGATTCCTGGTAGTCCTATTGCTTATTGGGCTAGTGAAAATTTGATTAAGGATTTCGAAAAAGGAACTAGAATGGACGAATTAGTTGACCCAAGACAGGGATTAGCAACAGCTGATAACAATAGATTCTTACGAATGTGGTATGAGGTTATAAATAGCAATATTAGTTTTAATTCTCATTCTATAAAAGAATCATTAGAATCTAATAAAAAATGGTTTCCATATAATAAAGGTGGATCTTATAGAAAATGGTATGGAAATTATGATTATGTAGTTAATTGGGAAAAAGATGGCTATGAAGTAAGAAATTTCACTGATGCTAATGGAAAAGTTAGATCAAGACCCCAAAATACTGATTATTACTTTCATGAAGCGATAACATGGCCTAAAATCACATCTGGCAAATTTAATGTTAGGTATAGGGTTTCAGGATCTATTCATGATACCGCGGGTAATGAAGCATTTTCTAAAATCATAAAGATCTTATTAATGATGTAGGATTCTTAAATACTAATGTAGCGCAGTACATATTAGATACTTTAAATCCAACTATAAATGCACAAATTGGTGATTTTGGTAATATACCAGTATTATTGAGAATGTTGAAACAGTATATCAAAAGACAATGAATAACATAAAAATTTCCAAAGAAGATTGGGATTCAAGCGAAATCTCATGGGATTTCAAACAACATCCACTCTTAAATCACATCGCTGATGATAAGCGAACAGAAGTAAATGGTAGTTTACAAAATGCGTTTAGTATTTGGAAATCAGAGGCTCAAGATAGATTTGACCAATTAAAGTATAATGAAGAAGAATTAAATAAGATTTTTATTGATCTATATGGTTTACAAGATGAGTTGACTCCGGATGTTGCCGATAAAGATGTTTCTGTACGTTTGGCTAACGAAAAACGTGATATTAAATCTTTCTTGTCTTATTTTGTTGGCGTAGTATTTGGCAGGTATTCTCTTGATACTGAGGGTCTTGCTTTTGCTGGGGGACAATGGGATAGCTCTAAATACGATTCCTTCGTGCCAAATGACGATAATATCTTGATGTTAAATGATAAGAAATATTTTGATGATAAGCGCGATATCATGAGTCGTTTGAAAGAATTTTTGACTGTAACTTTTGGTGCAGATAATGTAAAAGATAACCTTGAGTATATTGCTTCAGTTGTTGGTAAAAAAGCAGATAATACTGAGGATTCCATTAGAAGGTACTTTGTTGAAGACTTCTTTAAAGATCATAAGAAGATATATCAAAAACGTCCAATCTATTGGGAATTTTCAAGTGGTCGAGCTAATGGATTCAAAGCTTTAATGTACTTACATAGATACAACGAAAATGAATTAGCAATGATTAGAACTAATTATTTGCATCCATTGCAGGGTAGATATGAAACCAATCTTAAACAATTGGATCAATTATTAGAATCTGAAACCGTTGCTAAAGAGAAGAAGAAACTTGAAAAAGAAATTAATCATGTAAATAAGCAACTATCTGAAATTAAGAAGTATGATCCGTTAATTCAACATATTGCTAATGAGAAAATATCGTTAGACTTGGATGATGGTGTAGTGGTTAATTATGAAAAACTTCAAAATGGTGAGAAAATTTTAACTAATTATAAGTAGATAAAAGGGCTTTTCCAATCGGAAAAGCCTTTTTATGTGCCAAGAAATGTGCCAACTATTTTATGGCATTATCTAGAATAGAAATTATCTTATCTTGATCCTGAGATTGCAATTCTCTAATTATATGTAAGTAAGTTGATTGAGTTGTTGTGATGTTACTATGACCCAATCTTCTCGAAACGGAAAGTACGCTAACTCCTTTATAGAGTAAGATTGAAGCATGCGTGTGACGCAATCCATGAAATGTTATACGGGGAATATTAAGTGATTCAAGTTTATTAGTTAGTGACTTATTTATTTCAGCACTTACCAAAATATGATCTTTCTTATTCATAAATATTGGCTGGTTGTTTTTAAATTCATGAAGTTTCAGGTATTCTTTTAATTTAAAAACTGTCTGTTCATCGATAGCAATTTTTCTGATAGAGGATTTCGTTTTAGTCTTCATAAAGCCAGTTTTATATTTATAATCCCAAGTCTTATTTACGCTAATATATCCGGATTTGAAGTCAAAGTCTTTAGTTGTCAAACCCACAACTTCGCCATATCTCATCCCAGTCACAGCCGCAATAAAAATAATCATTTCATCTATTTTGTTGGTATTAAGATTCTTTATTAAAATTGACCAATTTTTATAACTCAAGACTTTATTAATTTTTGGTCGTTCTATTCCAGTTATAACGGCTTTTCTAGTTGGATCCGCCATAATTATTTTTTCATCTAAAGCCTCAAGCAAACAAGCCCTTATTTGTTTATGAAAGCATGATACAGTGCGCTTTGCGTGTGTTTTAGCAAATTGGTTAATGCCTTCTTGATAACGTAGTTTAGTTAAATCCTTTAGTTTTAAATCGCCAAATATTTCATAAATGTGTTGAGCAGTATTTTGATATTTATTGAAAGTGATTTTAGACACTACATTTTTCTTAAAAACATTGATCCAACGTTTGTAGTAACTGACCAAGGGTTCTTCACTTGATTTTGCACTGGATAGATTAGGGTATTCAATTTGTATCTGACTAGCTGCTAGAATAGCTTCTGATTTGTGTTCAAAGCCCGATTTACGTAGTTTCTTGTATTTACCAAATTGATCTTTGTATGATATTTCATATTGCCAAACGTGTCCTCTTTTACGATAACTGACCATTATTTGAGCCCTCCAAACGGAACAGTTGTCACAATTTTGGCACATACGTAACTATATTCCAATAATTTTGCATTAAATAATTGCTTATCATCAGCGATGTGATTTAAGAGTGGATGTTGTTTGAAATCCCATGAGATTTCGAATGAATCCCAATCGTTTTTAGATAGGTTATAAGATTATCTACATTGAATTCCTTTATAGATTTTAAAACTGGAAATTTGGAAAAATTTCCAATCTGCAGATGTATCGTTGGGTTTAAAATTTTAAGATGTAATTTCCTACTGACGAATTCATTAATCCAAGTAAGTCAAACAGTTTTATTTTGTTATTAGAAAATGCAGACATACCCGTAACATCATTTATGCTTCCCGGAAATCTGTATCTAATACTAAAGTTACCACTAGTAATATCAGACCATGTTATCGCTTCATGAAAGTAATAATCAGGATTTCTTGTTACGGACCTTATCTTTCCATTGGACCATTTGAAATTTCTCACTTCATAACCATCATTTTCCCAATTAACTACATAATCGTAATTTCCATACCATTTTCTATAAGATCCACCTTTATTATATGGAAACCATTTTTTATTAGATTCTAATGATTCTTTTATAGAATGAGAATTAAAACTAATATTGCTATTTATAACCTCATACCACATTCGTAAGAATCTATTGTTATCAGCTGTTGCTAATCCCTGTCTTGGGTCAACTAATTCGTCCATTCTAGTTCCCTTTTCGAAATCCTTAATCAAGTTTTCACTAGCCCAATAAGCAATAGGACTACCAGGGATCTTACTAAAGTTCGCTTGATTAGTTCGATTATAACGATTACCAGGTATTGGAAGTTTAGAGGGAATCTTACCCGAAGTATCTGCAGTTTTGATTTGATGATAGGTCCCAATGAAATTAGGTAAGTTCATATTTCTTACAATCGTGACTGCCGTACCAAATGCAATACCCATAACATTATTTTCCATATGCATGAGGTTAGAAATTGTAAAGTTACTTAAAAGATGTGTCCTCATTTTTTCAAAACTTGATAGAAACATCCAAGATTGCATAGTAACCATGCAATTATATCCACCAGGAATCATTGATTTATTCCATCGTTCGATGAACATTGAAAATAAATCAGACTTTGCATCTGGATAGTTAGTTTTTGCAAAATTACCGAGAATTTTATTCATTCTTGACGAACCCATATATGGTGGATTGGTAATGATAATGTGATATTGTGCAGATAAGATTTTAGAAACACTCAATAATTGCTTCAATGAATTAATTAAAGGAATCAATTCGAATGACATTTGTTCTTGATTTAGATTTGACAATTTTTGATATAAATCATCATAATCAATATCAAGCCCCATAATTAGTGATCCTAAATCATTTCCATTATGGAATAAATTAATAACATTATTAAATAAGGTTACATCATGTTCATTTAATTCATTAAACAAAAGTTCAAAATCATCACTGTTAAATTCATTCGTTTCAGGAATGTCATAAATATTCAATTTGATATTACTTGTCAAAGCACGTCTATTGTATTGACGCAATTTCATGTATACAGCAAAATATGATAACTGGAATGCTCTAGTGTCTATATCTAATCCAAATAAATTATTGGTTACAATTGATTTTGAAGCCTCTCTTTCAGAATATCCTTCTGATTGATAAATCTGCATTAATAAATCAAATGCATAAACCAGTATGTGTCCAGACCCCATCGAAGGATCAATCATTTTTAAATCTGTTATTTCAAGATTACTTAGACTTTTGTCAACATCTTTTAATGACACAATAACATTCTCTGGTTGCTGAGCATCTTTCATGTAATATTGCCAATTGAAGTCACTTGCAATTTGTTCTTCTAAACGAGTGTCATTTTTTTCAAGTAAAGATTTAATCCATATTTTCCCCAATGAATTTTGGACCATATATTTAACAATCCAGTCAGGTGTAAAAATCTGTGTCACTGAAGCAATTTCTGTATCTTTAAATTTATGTGATTTTGGAGAAGAAATTGCTTTTTCTTTTGGTTCCGTATTGTAATACTGATAAATCCATCCAATAATCTCAACCTGACCGCCTTGTTCAACATCAAAATTACTCTCTGGAATCTCAGTAACAATATCTTTTATCACACCGTGATTATAGCTTGGAGTGGACGAAAATTGCCAAACAAAAATGTTATAGGTAGCAGTAAATATATTATTCAAACGGATAGTGGCCATCGATTCTTATCCAGTTGATTTACAAATGACTGAAAAAGAGAGGGCTACATTAGAATTAAAAAAGCATTAAAAGATATTCCTGTTAAGGATTTAAATACACCACAAGAAATTTCTGATTTTTTTGAGGATGGAAATAATGATAATCAAAACTAATGATATCTTTATTATGTTCCGCTTATGGATAAAAAGGCGGTAAACATCGTCCTGTGTTGATAATAGATAGTGATGAAAAAAAACATTATTTTTTCAAAATAACAACAAAATACGAAGATAAATCTTCACAAATTAAAAACAATTACTATCCAATTGTGGGATGGTTTAATCAGAATTACTTGTTTTTTTAACTTTTGGCGTCTAAAGACTTGAGTTTATTTAATAATGTATATCGATAATGTATTATTAATATTGCGAGTAATAATTGAAAAGAGGCACTAGCATGGCTGATGTCAATAATGAAAAGATATTAGATAATTTAAAAAGAAAATTTAATCATGGTAGTCACATTATTTTTTGGTATGACGATAATGGTGAATTTACGGATAAAATAAATGAAATCACAAATGGATTAACAGGAATTGCACAAGTAGTTGTTCTACATCTGGGAGAACAACTTAAGTTGAAATTAAAGTTCTTATCAGCTTCGGAAGAAGAAAATTTTTTGATTTATTCTCCTGAGAAACAACCCGTTCTTGAAGATAATCATTTACGAGATATTATTTTATATTCAGATACATTTACTGCTGACGCACAAGAAATGATTAGACGTGATTTGGGATTACCGGAGAAAATGGGATCCTTTGTTAAAGAACATTCTAAGTTTTTTGGTAGTAAGGCTCGTCGGAAGAGTTTTAGCAAATATGATCCGAAGAGTTTTGATAATAATCCTGAACTAGCAATTCTAGCTACTTTGGTTAATTCTCAACGGGTTTTGGTCAGTTACTTTGATATTTTAAGAATTGTTTTGTGTGCAGGAGTTCATAATGATAGTTATTTAAATGAATTTGCCAAATATGGTGTGTTAGATGCATTTTGGGATAATGCGCGAAAAATTTTTGGTTATGAAGAGAAACAACCTAGTTTAATAAGACTAGCCACTTCATTATTTTTAACTGAAACTTTCCATCAAATGGATAAGGAAGTACCTAAGCAAGTTAATGTTTACGATTTGATGACTAAATATCCGAACGTAAGTACCTTTGTGAATCAATTTAGTAACTTGAATTTTAATGGTGATGATAAATTTGAAGAAGTAGCAGATGAAGTTTGGAGATTTGTAGATGGTAATACCTTATTCAAGAATATCAAAGTGGATGATTTTGCTAAATCTTCAGTATTTTCTATTTTTGATAGATGGATTCTTTTATGGGAACAAGGACGTTTAAAATTATCGGATTTTGACAGTCAAATTAATGGTGAATCTTTTCCAGAGGTAGTGAAACATCGACTGGAAATGCACTATGGTAGTAAATATAAAGTTCTTTATAATATGATTCTCAGCGCATGGGATTTATTGTCTTCGGTAGGACGTCATCCGTCTACGACGACTGAAAGTATGATTACGGATTATATAAATGGCGGTTACTTGATTGATACGTACTATCGTAGATTTATTTTGAATTATCAAAAATCAGGTATGATAGAACAATTTGATCAAACTAAGAATTTAATTGAATCAGTTTATTCCAATGATTATTTAAACAATTATAATTTTTCATGGACAGAAAAAACTTGATTATAAAAAGATTTCTAGTCGTCACTTGCAGCGTAATTTTTATAAAAATTATGTGACAACTGAACAGAATAGAATTGTTGTGATTATTTCTGATGCGTTTAGGTTTGAAGCAGCCAAGGAATTAGAAAGAGATTTATCTATGGATGATCAAATAATTGACCATCAAATGAACTATTTGGTTTCAGGATTACCTTCAGTAACATATATGGGAATGCCTTCTTTACTTCCTAATGATAGATTAAGTTTAGTTGATAAGAATTTATTGGTTGATGGTAAAGAAGCCAATAATCGTGAAAAACGTGAAGAAATTTTAATTGATAAAAATCCTAATAGTGCCGCTTTTGCACTGGATGATTTGAAGGGAGCTACTTCTAAAGAAATAAAACGGTTATTTGCCAATAAAGAAGTAGTTTATATTTATCACAATCAAATTGATGCAATTGCTGACAATAAGAAAACTGAAGATGATGTTTTTAAAGCTACAGCTGAGGCAATAAATGAAATTAAAAATTTAATATCACGACTTAGAACTAATAATATTAATAATTTTTATATTACAGCTGATCACGGTTATATTTATCGTGCAGATACTTTAACTGATATGGATAAAATTTCTGAAGATGTGTCATATGGTGATTTAAAATCACAACGCTATATTGTGACTGAAAATTTGATTGATGAACCTGGAATTGGAAAACAGAAGTTAGCAGATGTGTTGAATAATGCCGATTCAAGGTGGGTTTATTATCCACAGACTGCTAATGTTTTTAAATCAGCTGGATCATTTAATTACGTTCATGGTGGAGCCTCATTACAAGAAATGATTGTTCCACTGTTGAAAGTTAAGACTACTTCAAGTAAATCCGTAGCGGTTGATGTTGAACTACAATTAATCAGTTCTAATCGCAGTATTACTTCTCTTGAAGTACCAATTCGTTTGTTACAGGCAAGCCCAATCGATGCAACTAATCGTCCAGTTGTTTATGATATTTATTTTGAAGATGATAAAGATGAATTGATTTCTACTAAGATTTCAATTAATGCTGATTCAGTTGAAACTAAGGTAGAAAATAGAATGACAGATTTGACAATTAATTTAGTGGATAAACAATATGATCGAAATAGCAAATATTATTTAGTGGTTGAAAATACTAACACTGGAAAAAGAGTAAAGGCTGTTTATAATATGGATATTGCAGGCTCTGGAGATTTTGATTTTTAATATTAAAATATACGACCAAGCGTTCGCTTGGTCTTTTTAATTCTCACAAAAATTGATACAATATCTTAGGTAAAGATTGGGGATAAAATATAATGAAAATACTTTTCGTTGGAGATGTCGTGGGTTCTGTCGGCATTAAGGCTATAGAAACATATCTACCTGAGATCAAGCAACGTGTTAAGCCACAATTAACGATTGTTAATGGTGAAAATGCTGCTGGTGGTAAGGGTACCAAGGAACCTGACTATCAAAAGATTACGCGTGCTGGTGCTGATGTTGTCACTGGTGGTAATCACACTTGGGATAAGCGTGAAATTCTAGATTTCATTGATGATCCAAAGAAAAATATTCTCCGTCCATATAATTTTCCAGGGGAACGTGTTCCGGGACGTGGTTTTCTTGAAATCAATGTCAATTCTAAAAAGGTTTATGTCATTAATATGATGGGAACCGCTTTGATGAGACCAATCGATAATCCATTTATTGCTGCAGATAAGTTAGTGGATACTTTGGATGAAGATGCGGTAAAATTTGTTGATTTCCATGCGGAAACTACTAGTGAAAAAATCGCCTTTGCCAATTATATGGTTGGGCGTGTTTCAGCTGTGGTTGGGACTCACACTCATGTCCAAACTAATGATGCCCAAGTTATTAACAAGCAAACTGCATTACTGACTGATGTCGGTATGACTGGTTCGTACGATGGTATTTTGGGCGATAAAAAAGAACCTATCATTAATAATTTCTTGACCCAACGTCCTAACAAATTCGATGTTGACGAAGATGGCCGCATGCAAATTAATTTCTGTGTCATTGATATCAACGATAAAACTAATAATGCACGTAGTATAAAAAATTATGTCATTACACCAAATAATCAAACATTTTTGAACTAATGGAGGGTAATTCATGCCTCAAAAAACTAAAGAAACACCAATGATGGAGCAATATCTGGAGTATAAGAAACAATATCCAGATGCTTTTTTGTTATATCGGGTTGGTGATTTTTATGAAATGTTCTACGACGATGCCGTTAAAGGCTCACAGATATTAGAGTTAACTTTGACATCCCGTAACAAAAAAGCTGATGAAGGCATTCCGATGTGTGGAGTTCCTCATCACGCAATTGAAGGCTACATTGATACACTTGTGGATAACGGATATAAAGTAGCAGTGTGTGATCAGTTAGAAAATCCCGCAGACGCACAAGGTAAAATGGTTAAGCGTGGCGTCACAAGAGTAGTCACGCCAGGCACAATCATGGATAAATCTAGTCAAGCTAAGGAAAATAACTATATCACTGCAATCACGACTGCCAAAGGAAAGTTTGGCTTAGCTTATGCGGACTTATCCACCGGTGAAGTTAAGGTTACCTCAGTTGATAATCAATTAGATTTAACTAATGAATTACAGAATCTTGATACTAAAGAGACGGTGGTTTCTGGCAAGTTCCCTCAAAAATATTTGGATAGATTACGTAAAATTGGTATTTTAATTTCCAAATTAGATGAATTGGAAGAAAATTATAGTTTCGACTTTTCCCAAATTACTTCTGATGACGAAGTATCCACAGTTAAGCTGTTGATAAGTTATTTGATCAAAACCCAGATGAGATCCTTGGATCATTTAAAAGCTGCACAATCGTATGAGACTTCATCTTACTTATTGATGGATCACAATGCTCAAAGTAATTTAGAGCTATTTAAAAATATTCGAACTAATAAGAAGTCGGGGACACTTTTGTGGCTCTTGGATGAGACCAAAACGGCGATGGGAAGTCGTTTGTTGAAGCAATGGTTGGCACGTCCTCTTATCAGTGTAGAAAAGTTACATCAACGTCAAAAATTAGTCCAAGTCTTTTTGGATAATTACTTTCAAAGATCGTCATTTCAAGACTATTTAACGAAGGTCTATGATTTAGAACGTTTGGCCGGTAGGGTTGCTTATGGGACGGTTAATGGACGTGATTTGATCCAATTGAAGACCTCGTTAGAACAAGTACCTGAAATAAAGTCTATTCTTTTAGATATTGGTGACGACAATTTAACTAGTTATGTTGAAAAAATTGATGAAGTAAAAGATGTTTATGAACTGATTGATAAGTCGATTGTTGAAGAACCCCCGATCTCTGTTACAGGCGGTGGATTGATCAAGGATAATTATGATGAACAACTGGACAAATATTTAGACGCTTCTAAAAATGGTAAGCAATGGCTGGCTACTTTGAAGGCTAAAGAACAAGATGAAACGGGAATCAATAATCTTAAAATCGGTTATAACAAGGTTTTTGGATACTATATCGAGGTCAGTCGCGCTAATATCGATAAGGTGCCAGAAGATCGTTACACCAGAAAACAGACTCTAGTCAATGCTGAACGTTATATCACGCCAGAGTTAAAGGAAAAAGAAAGTTTGATTCTTGAAGCTGAGGAAAAATCCAAGAGTTTGGAGTATCATCTTTTTGACCAAATTAGAAGTAAGATCAAAGCACAGATCAGGAGGATTCAAGCTCTAGCTAATATTTTGTCACAGTTAGATGTTTTACAGAGTTTTGCGGTTGTCAGTGAAGAGTACCACTATGTTGCTCCAAAATTTATTGAAGGACATCAATTGGAAATTAAAAATGGGCGTCATCCCGTTGTGGAAAAAGTGTTGAGTAATAATAGCTATATTCCAAACGACGTAAATTTTGATGATCAGACTGATATTTTGTTGATAACAGGTCCTAACATGTCTGGTAAGAGTACTTATATGCGTCAATTAGCATTGACCGTGATTATGGCTCAGATTGGCTGTTTTGTACCAGCTGAGAGTGCATCTTTGCCAATTTTTGATCATATTTTTACACGGATTGGTGCTGCCGATGATCTAATCTCTGGTGACAGTACGTTCATGGTTGAAATGCGTGAAGCAAATGATGCTTTGAAAAATGCGACTGAAAATAGTCTGATTATCTTCGATGAAATTGGTCGAGGAACGGCAACCTATGATGGAATGGCTTTGGCTCAGGCAATCATTGAATATATCGACAAGAATGTCAAAGCTATGACGATGTTTTCGACACATTATCATGAGTTGACTGAACTAGAAAGTCAGTTGCCAGGTTTAAGAAATGTCCATGTTGATGCTTCTGAAGAAAATGGCGATTTGGTCTTTTTGCACAAAGTTTTACCTGGACCAGCCGATAAGTCATACGGAATCCATGTTGCTAAATTGGCAGGATTACCAGAAGAAGTCTTAACTAGTGCTGGTAAGATTTTGGAAGGATTAGAGAAGAGTTCGATTCATACGACAGTTTCAGAGAGTATCCATGAACCAGTCGCAAAAACTCCAACTCAAAGTCCAAAAGAACCAGTTGAGGAAGATGAGGCTCAATTGTCGCTTTTCCCGGAAACTAAACCAGTTAAAAAAGTATCAAATAAAGAGAATCAAGTTATTAAAGAATTAAACGGGAAAGATTTAATGAGTGTCACGCCAATTGAAGCAATCAATTTACTTTATAAGTGGCAAAAAAAACTTAAATAAAGAAGGTGGAAAAAGTGGGAGTAATTCATGAGTTGCCAGTTGAACTAAGTAATCAAATTGCGGCTGGTGAAGTTATCGAACGTCCCGCGTCAGTCGTCAAAGAGCTGGTAGAAAATTCCATCGACGCTAAAGCAACTCAAGTTTTAATTACCGTGCAACAATCTGGGATGAAATCAATTGAGGTCAATGATAATGGAAAGGGAATTGCGGCAGATGATGTCGAAGTTGCCTTTTTGCCACATACCACTAGTAAAATTTCTAATGGTCGTGATTTATTTAATGTTAAAACTTTAGGATTTCGTGGTGAGGCTTTAGCTAGTATTGCTTCTATCTCTAAATTAACCGTCTTAACTAGTACTGATGGTAAGTCCGCTGTCAAAGCTAAGTTTTCAGGTAGCGAACTCGTTAAAAAGGAAACTTTTGCGCGCTCAATTGGTACAACGATGCTAGTCGAAGATATTTTTTTCAATACTCCAGCACGACTGAAGTATGTCAAATCGCTTCATACTGAATTGAATCGAATCGTTGATATCGTGGATCGCTTAGCTATGGGACATCCAGAGATTTCTTTTCGCCTGATTCATGAAGGTAAGGATCTTGTTTGGACTTCGGGCAATAATAATTTGCAACAGACAATTGCAGGGATTTATGGTCGCACGATTGCTAGTCACATGTTTCAATTCCAAAATTCCGATCCCGATTACGAGATTCAAGGTTTCTTTTCTAAACCTGATACAACTCGTTCGAATCGTTCTTATATTTCATTGATTCTAAATGGACGTTATATTAAGAACTTTCAGTTGACCAACGCCGTAGTGAGAGGTTATGGATCTAAATTGATGGTGGCACGTTATCCAATCGCAGTGATTGATATAAAAATGGATCCTAGTTTAGTTGATATTAACGTTCACCCTACTAAGCAAGAGGTGCGTTTATCAAATGAGGGTCACATTGGCGATCTGATCAGTGATGGGATAAAAAAACGTTTATCGCAACAAAACTTGATTCCTGATGCGGTTAAGAACTTAGGTAGAAAAGAAACTAAGAAACTTGATACATATAAACCCGAACAGATCAGTTTTGATGATGTTGAAACGATTGATAAAATTTCTGAGCCATTGAAACAAACAGAGGTTGCTCAGCCACAAGTAAAGCCGCAAACTGAGCGTTTTGAAACCCTAACTGATGGTAAGCCGATTTTTAAAGATCCAGTTCATTTAAAATCATGGGATGAACGATTGAAGAGTGAAGCTGATAAAGTCAAGGTAATTAAATCAGATGAACCTCAAGTTGACGATGAAAAAAAAGGTTTTCCAGAGTTACGTTACATTGGACAGATTCACGGAACTTATTTAGTCGCTGAAAGTCAAGATGGTTTCTATTTGCTTGATCAACATGCCGCACAGGAACGTGTCAATTATGAATATTATCGCCAAGAGATTGGCAAGGTTTCTCAAGATCAGCAAAAATTGTTGGTACCAATTGTTTTGGATTATCCTAATTCTGAAAGTATTTTAATTCGGGAGAAGAAGCCTGTTTTAGAAAGCATCGGGTTGTATCTGGATGATTTTGGTCAAAATAGTTTTGTCGTAAATACGCATCCGACCTGGTTTGTTCCCGGTCAAGAAGAGTCGACAATCAAGGAAATGGTTGACTATGTCTTAAATGATTCTAAAATCAGTGTGGCGAGCTTCCGTGAAAAGAATGCTATTATGATGAGTTGCAAAAGGGCTATCAAAGCCAATCATCATTTGACCGATCAAGAGGCAATTGAATTGTTGCATAATTTGACTAAAGCCGAGAATCCATATAATTGTCCCCATGGACGTCCAGTTTTAGTAGAGTTCAGTAATAAAGATCTTGAGAAAATGTTCAAGAGAATCCAAGATCCACATGATACTAGAGAGAGTGAATAATTATGTTTGAATATTTAAGTGGTTTAATAACCTCGGTTACCCCTTCATATGTTGTTGTGGATGTTGCAGGTGTCGGATATAAAGTGCAAGTAGCCAACCCTTATCGCTATGAAGAAAACCAAAAGGCGAAAGTTTACGTAGAACAAATTGTCCGTGACAATGAACAATCCTTGTACGGCTTTTATGATTTGAATGAGAAGAATATCTTTTTACATCTAATCAGCGTCTCCGGAATTGGACCCAAGAGTGCTTTAGCAATTTTGGCTGGACAAGACTTGCAAGGTCTGATTCACGCAATTGAGAATGATGATGTGAAATTTTTGACTAAGTTTCCTAAAATTGGCAAGAAGACGGCTCAGCAGATTATTTTGGATCTTAGTGGTAAGTTCACCTCTGAAGGTCAGATGACGCTTGGAGAGGCTCCTGTTGCTTTCAGCAGTGGTCTGAGTCAAGAATTAGAAGATGGTTTAGCAGCTCTAGAGTCACTAGGTTATTCACCTAAAGAAATCAGTCGAGTTAAATCAAATCTTGAAAAAGAGCATTTGAAGAGTGCTGATGAATATTTACGTGCTGGATTAAAGTTATTAAGCAAGTAAAGTTTTAAAGAAGTTTGAGGGAAGGGAGTGTTAAAAATCGAGAATAATGAAAATGATAGTGAACGTCTAACTGATGCCGACTCACTTGATAATAATGAAGATATCATTGAACAGACACTTCGTCCGCAAAGTTTTGACCAATATTTAGGTCAGGAAAAGGCTAAAAAAGAATTAGATGTTTATATTAAAGCTGCCAAGCAACGTCAACAAACTTTGGATCATGTTTTGCTGTATGGCCCTCCAGGGCTTGGTAAAACGACTTTGGCAATGATTATTGCTAATGAAATGGGTGTTAATATCCATACAACAACTGGGCCATCAATTGAAAAATCGGGCGATTTGGTTGCAGTTTTAGATGAATTGGAACCTGGGGATGTCTTGTTTATTGACGAAATCCATCGGATGCCTCGGGCAATTGAAGAAGTGCTCTATTCAGCAATGGAAGATTTTTATATTGATATCATTGTAGGACAGGGTAGTGAATCAAGATCTTTACATCATCAGTTAGTTCCGTATACACTGATTGGAGCAACGACGGCTGCGGGTAAATTGTCGGCACCATTGCGCGATCGTTTCGGAATTATTGAAAGAATGGAATACTATACGATTGATGAGTTGTCAAAAATCGTCTTCCGTTCAGCCAAGGTCCTCAACATCAACGTTGATGAAGAAGGTGCTCATGAGATTGCTAGAAGATCTCGTGGTACGCCTAGAATTGCCAATCGTTTGTTGAAGCGTGTGCGTGATTTTGCCCAAGTAGAGAATAAAGATACGATTGATTACGACATGGCAGAATCTGCTTTGAACCAACTCCAAGTCGATGATGCTGGACTCGATCATTTGGATCGAAGAATTTTGACGATGATTATTGAACTTTACAATGGTGGTCCCGTAGGCTTGAAAGTTATTGCCGCTAATATTGGCGAAGAACAAGAAACAATTGAAGAGGTCTATGAGCCCTATTTGATGCAGATGGGATTTTTAAAGCGAACGGCTAAGGGCCGTGTTGTAACTAGAAAAGGTTATGAACATATGGGTTTGCCATATCCCGAAGAAGCGGATAATAATTAAGCATTATATTATTAATGTGATTCACGTAGCTTTGAATAAATCGAATAAAAAGGAGAATTTAGATGACACTGACAACAGAAGATTTTGATTATAACTTACCAGAAGAACTTATTGCACAGACACCGATCAAGAATCGTGATCAATCACGTCTTTTAGTTTTGGATCATGAAACTGGTCAATATCAAGATAAGCATTTTTATGATATTTTGGATTATTTGAATCCAGGCGATGCTTTGGTAATGAATAACTCACGAGTTTTGCCTGCTCGTTTGTATGGAACAAAAGAAGATACGGATGGGCATGAGGAAGTCTTACTTTTAAACAATATTGAAGGCGACAAGTGGGAAGTTTTAATGAAACCTGCTCGACGTGCCAAGGTCGGTACCAAAGTTAAATTTGGTGACGGTCAACTTGAAGCTGAGGTCCTAGAAGATTTGGAACACGGAGGCAAGATTATCGAATTTCATTATCAAGGAATTTTTATGGAAATCTTGGAACAATTAGGTGAAATGCCATTGCCTCCATATATCAAGGAAAAACTAGATGATCCTAATCGTTATCAGACAGTTTATGCCAAAGAGAATGGTTCGGCGGCTGCTCCTACAGCAGGATTGCATTGGACTAAGGATCTGTTGAAAAAAGTTGAAGATAAAGGTGTCAAATTAGTTTATCTAACACTTCATGTAGGTCTAGGAACTTTTCGTCCAGTGACAGAATCAGATATCAGTAAGCATGTAATGCACTCTGAGTTCTATCGTTTGGATGAAGAGTCAGCAAAGACTTTGAATGAGGTTCGTCAAAATGGTGGCAAGATTGTAGCCACAGGGACGACTTCAATCAGAACTTTGGAAACGATTGGAACTAAATTTAACGGGGAAATCAAAGCTGATAGTGGCTGGACTGACATTTTTATTAAGCCTGGTTATGAATGGAAAGTGGTGAATGCTTTCATTACGAACTTCCATTTGCCTAAATCAACTTTAGTTATGTTAGTCGCTGCATTTACAGGTCGTGAAAATATTTTGAACGCATACCAACACGCGGTTGAAGAAAAGTATCGTTTCTTCAGTTTTGGCGATGCCATGTTCATTAAGTAGAGGAAATTTATGGAATCAGCTATTAAGTACACATTAATTAAGAAAGAAAAACATACAGGAGCTCGTTTAGGATTACTGGAAACTCCACATGGTACCTTTGAGACACCAATGTTCATGCCTGTTGGAACGGAAGCTTCTGTTAAAAACATGGCACCTGAGGATTTGGAAAAAATTGGTGCCTCAATCATTTTAGCTAATACTTACCACCTCTGGCTTCGACCTGGTGAAGATATCGTTAAAGAGGCCGGTGGATTGCATAAGTTTATGAATTGGGACAAGGGTATCTTGACTGATTCTGGTGGTTTTCAGGTATTTTCACTAGCTAAGATGCGTGATATCACTGAGGTAGGAGTTCACTTTAGAAACCATTTAAACGGTCGTCAGGAATTTCTTTCTCCTGAAAAAGCTATTAAAATCGAAAATTACTTAGGCCCAGATATTATGATGAGTCTGGATGAATGTCCGCCATTTTTTGAAAGTTACGATTACATTAAACGTTCAGTGGCTAGAACTAGTCGCTGGGCTGAGCGTGGTTTAAAAGCTCATCGTAATCCTGATTGGCAAGCTTTGTTTGGTATTGTTCAAGGTGGCGGTTTTGAAGATTTAAGAAAGCAAAGCGCAAAGGATTTAGTAAGTATGGATTTCCCAGGTTATTCAATCGGTGGTTTGTCAGTTGGTGAATCTAAAGGAGAAATGAATCGTGTCTTGGGATTTACGACACCAATGTTGCCTGAAAATAAACCACGCTATTTGATGGGGGTCGGTACGGCTGACTCTTTGATTGACGGAGTTATTCGAGGAATCGACATGTTTGACTGTGTTCTACCAACTAGAATTGCACGTAATGGTACTTGTATGACTAGCCACGGTCGCTTGGTCGTTAAGAATGCTAAATATGCTCATGACTTTACGCCACTGGATGATAATTGTGATTGCTATGTTTGTCGAAATTATTCACGGGCCTATATTCGTCATTTGATCAATGCCAATGAGTTATTTGGAATTCATTTGACTAGTTATCACAATTTATATTTCCTTTTGAATTTGATGAAGGGTGTTCGTCAAGCTATCAGAGATGATAACTTGCTTGAATTTAGAGAACATGTTTTTGAAGATTATGGTTTCAATAAGAAAAACGCTAAGAAATTTTAGAAGATTTTGATAAGAAAATTCTTCTAAAGTGGAAACAGAGTTATATTTTTGGTAACCTATAAGTATGTAAATTATTAAGAGGTGGAAAATTTGAATATGCTTACGTTAGGTGCCGGTGCTGGTGCTGGTGGTTCCATGGGACTTTTGATCTTTGTTGCGATTATGTTTGTTGGTATGTACTTTATCTCTATTCGTCCACAAAAGAAGCAACAACAAAAGCGTCAAGAAATGCTCAAAGAAATGTCTAAAGGTGATAAGGTTGTTACACTTGGTGGTATTAAAGGTGTAATTGCTTCAATCGATCGTGACAACAAAGAAGTTGTTGTTGACTGTGATGGTATTTACTTAACATTTGACTTGAACTTCATTCGTCGTACAACTCCAGTTAGTCAAGCTGCTAGTGAAAACAAGCCAGCTGATGATAAAAAGGCTGAAGCAGACAATGCTTCAACTAAGGAAACAGAAAAGGTCGAACCAAAGGAAGAATCAAAGGAAGAACCTAAAGCAGATGCTGTGAAACCAGCTGAAACTGAAAAAGAAGCAACTCCTTCTGATGACAAAAAAACTGATGAAAAATAGTTCTGAATTAGGCATCCTCTTTAGGATGCTTTTTTAGTACTTTTAAGATGGTAATAGCTTGCCTTAAAGTATGCTTTAGGGTTTATTATAAAAAGTGTCGCTAGATAACAATGCTTTTAAATCAGGCTTATAATGCAAAATATTTACCAAATAATAAGTCATTAATGAAGATGTTTAATAAGGCATGAGGTAAAATAGAACTACATGATGCTTTCAAAGGAGTTTAGAAAATGGCTAAAGAGAAATCAGCAATTTTTATTATATTCGGGGGTTCAGGGGATCTAGCTCACCGTAAGCTTTATCCTTCATTGTTCCGTCTTTACAAATCAAAAGTTTTAAAAGATCATTTTGCTGTTATTGGTACCGCACGTCGTCCATGGAGTGATGATTATTTCCGTGAAACTGTTATCACTTCTTTGGAAGATTACTTTGACGATGACAAAGAAATTATGGAAGAATTTGCTAAGCATTTCTTCTATCAATCACATGATGTTAATGATTCAGAACATTACATTGCATTAAAGAATTTAGCAGGTAAACTTGATGACCAATTTGAGGCTGGTCACAATCGTGTCTACTACATGGCAATTGCTCCAAGATTCTTTGGAACAGTAGCTGAACATATTAATTCTGAGGGCTTAAAGACCAAAGATGGCTATAACCGTTTGGTGATTGAGAAGCCATTTGGTCGTGATCTAGATTCAGCTTGTGAGTTAAATGGTAATATTTCTAAAGCATTCCCAGAAGATGATATTTATCGAATTGATCATTATCTTGGCAAGGAAATGGTTCAAGATATTCCTAATATTCGAGCTAATAATCCTAAATTGGAACAAGCATTGAATAACAAGTATGTTTCAAATATTCAAGTAACCTTAGCTGAATCTATTGGTGTTGAAGATCGTGGCGGATATTATGAAACCGCTGGTGTTTTACGTGATATGATTCAAAACCATGTTATGCAAATCATTGGTGCAATTGCTAGTGATGATCCTAAGGCTAAAGAAGCTAAGGTCATTCATAAAAATAAATGTGATCTGTTTGCTAGTTTGAAAGAATTATCACCTGAAGAAGTTGATACTGAATTCGTTCGTGGACAATATGATACTGACAAGACTGGTGAAAAGAAGGCCTATCGTCAAGAGGATAATGTCGCTGAGGATTCTAACATTGAAACTTTTGTTGCCGGTAAAATTGAGTTTAATACTGATCGTTGGAGTGGTGTACCATTCTATGTTCGCTCTGGTAAGAGAATGCCTGACAAATCTTCACGGATTGACATTGTTTTGAACGATAAGGTTAAAGAGTTGGGTATCAGACCTAATTCTGTTGTGACTCTCTTGATTGAAAAAGAAGATGGCAACAGTATTTTAATTAATGGTCTAAACTATAAGGATGCTGGTCAGGACTTTATTGAATTTCCTGAGGAAGCTGAATTTGACAATGCTCGTGAAGCCTATGAGAGCTTGATCATTGATATTTTATCTGGAAATAGAGTTCACTTTACACTTTGGGATGAGCTCAGGAGTACTTGGAAATATATTGATACAATTAGAGAACGTTGGGATTCACAAACACCAGAGTTTCCTAATTACATAAGTGGAACTATGGGTCCAGATGCCGCAGAAATGCTATTGGAACGTGATGGTAATTCTTGGATCTGGGACTAAAGGGGTGTTGAAGCATCTTTTTAAAAATACCAATTAGAATTGAAGAAAATCGAAAAATCATCCATGTTGACATGGATGCTTTTTTCGCTTCTGTAGAAGAAAGAGAACATCCAGAATATAAGAAGAAATGTCTGATAGTCGCCCAAGATCCACGAAAACACCATCATCATGGAGTCGTGACGACGGCTAATTACAATGCTCGAAAGTATGGTGCACATTCCGCTATGCCAGCTCAACAGGCGGTCGATCTGATACCTCGAGATAAATTAGTGATTTCTCCACCAAATTTTGAATTGTATCGCCAAGTTTCTCAACAGATACATAATATTTTTGGCGATGTGACTGATAATTATCAATCTGTAGCTTTAGATGAAGCGTATCTGGATGTTACTCAAAATAAGTTAAATGAAATTAACACAATTAAAATAGCTAATTACATTCAGCAAAGAATCGTTAAGGAGACTCGCTTAACTTGTTCAGTCGGTATTTCGTATAATAAATTCTTAGCAAAAATGGCTTCTGATTATCGCAAACCCTTTGGACGAACGATTATTTTAGGACAATATGCGGAAGATTTTCTCAGACCAATCCCGATTGAAAAATTCAATGGTATTGGTAAAGCCATGCAACAAAAGATGCATGATATGAATATTTATACTGGTGAGGATCTGCAAAAGTTAGATCAGGATGTTTTTTTGAAGGATTTTGGTAAAATGGGTTACGTAATATATAAACGGGTTCACGGAATTGATGATTCGCCAGTTAATGGACATCGGTTGCGAAAATCAATCGGTCGGGAACGGACGTATAATCGTAACTTAGTTACCGACGAGCAAATTAATCAGGAATTAGATTTTTTGGCTGAATTAGTTAGTAAGGATTTAAAAAAGCAACGTCAACATGGTAAAACTGTTGTTCTCAAACTGCGTAATTCAGATTTTGAGACGATCACCAAAAGAATGAGTTTTCAAGATTATGTCCAAACAAAAATGGAAATTTATCGTGTTGCTAAGGATATTTATGATAAATTAAAGGTAACCGATCAAAAAATCCGTTTATTAGGGATTACAATTACAAATCTTGATCCATTATCTTATGAAGAAGTTTCTTTGGATCTGTCTTACAAAGGGGACAATTATAATGAATAGTTTTGCCGAAATAATTGCAACAATAAAAAAATATGATAGAATTATCATTCTACGTCATCAAAATCCAGATCCTGATGCATTGGGATCTCAAACTGGTTTAGCAACTGCAATTCGTCAAGCTTTTCCACAAAAGAAAGTTTTAATCGGTGGAAATGATACTGAGGGTCTCAAATGGCTCTCAAGCGCTCAAAAAGTAAGCGATGAAGATTATCAAGATGCTTTGGTTATCGTAGTGGATACCGCTAACCAACCAAGAATTGACGATCAACGTTTTGATGATGGAGCATTTTTGATCAAGATCGATCACCATCCTAATGATGATGTTTTCGGAGACCAATTGTTTGTTAACACTGATGCTAGTTCTTGTTCAGAAATCATTGCTGACTTGATTGACAGCAGCGATGACTTACAATTAACCAAGAAAGTTGCCTATTATCTATATGCTGGAATTGTCGGCGATACGGGTAGGTTCCTTTATCCATCAACGACGGAACACACGATGAGAGTCGCTGGAAAGTTTATCGCTTTAGGCGTTGATACGGCTGCAATCAATAATAAAATGAATGAAGTTAGTTTGAAACAAGCTAAACTTCAAGGATTCATTTATGATATTTTACAAATTGATAAGTCTGGTGCAGCGTTAGCTATCATTGATCATGATTTGATGAATAAATTAAATCTAAATCAAGAAGAAGCTAACTCAGTTGTTTCAACTCCAGGACGTTTAAAGGAAATTAGCGCCTGGGTGGAAGCTGTTCAAAAAGATGATGGTACTTTCAGAATGCATTTGCGTTCTCAAGGTCCAATTATCAATGAATTGGCTAAAGAACATGACGGCGGTGGACATCCATTGGCAAGTGGTGCCACAGCTAAAGATCTTGATGAAGTTAAACAAATGTTTGAGGAATTAATAAAAATAGTTACTGATTTTAATCAGAAGGGTGAATAGATGACTAAATTTTCACAATATAATTTTAATGATGCCATTAATAAGTCATTAAAAGAGATACATTTTGACGAACCGACTAAAGTACAAGAGGCAGTAATTTCTTTAGTCAATAAGAAGAAGGATATTATTGTCCAATCTGAAACTGGTTCAGGAAAGACACATGCCTTTTTGTTGCCATCAATGAATGCCTTGACTAAAAATCAAGAAGTTCAATTATTGATTGCCACTCCTAGTAGAGAATTGGCTTATCAAATTTATGAAGATACCCAAGCGATTTTGAAGAATTATCCAGAAGAGTATCATGCCTTTATTTTTGTTGGTGGGGCTGATCGTGATCGTCAAAAGAGAAAGCTTGAAGCACATCAACCACAAATTGCCATTGGAACTCCAGGTCGACTTTGGGATTTGATTCGTGAGAATGATTTGCATGTAGAAAATGTTCAAAGATACGTAGTTGATGAAGCTGATATGACGCTTGACATGGGCTTTTTGAATGATATTGATAATATTACCAATAAATTGCCGGAGGACCGTGAAATGATGGTCTTCTCAGCTACAATTCCACAAAAATTGGAACCATTTTTGAATAAATATATGCATGGTCCTAAACGAGTAGAAATTAAGAGTAATAGTATCATCCCTAAGAACGTTGATAATTGGTTAATGTTCACTCATGGTCGCGATAAAAAAGAAATTATTTATCGCTTAATGACAATTGGTGAACCATACTTAGTTTTGGTTTTTGCTAATACTAAGAAGACCGTTGATGAGATATATCATTACTTACGTAATAAGGATTTGAAAGTTGCTCGAATACATGGTGGATTAACACCTAGAGAACGTAAACGAACAATGAAACAGGTTGAAAATATGGAGTATCAATTTGTGGTAGCAACTGATTTAGCTGCTCGAGGAATTGATATTAAAGGTGTCTCACATGTTATCAATGCTGAGATTCCTGATGACTTGGACTTCTTTATTCACCGTGTTGGTAGAACTGGTCGTAATGGAATGTCTGGTATTGCTATCACGCTTTATGATCCGGGCGAGGATGGTAAAGTTGACGAAATCGAACATATGGGTATTAAGTTCGAACAAAAAGATATTAAGAATGGTGAAATCGTTGAGGCGAAAGATCGTGATCGTCGTCAAAGTCGTAAAGCCACTCAAGAAAAACTTGATACTAAATTAGTTGGGTTTGTAAAGAAACAAAAGACCAAGCGTAAGCCTGGTTATAAGAAAAAGATTAAAAAAGCAATCTCTGATGAACATCGTCAACAAAGAAAGATTCAAGTTAGACAAGAACGACGTAAACAAAGAGATGCAAGACGTAAGAAGAATAGTTAGTTTTAAATATTGACAATTTTTGTGTTGGTGGTTAATATTTTCTTTGGATATATCTTATGTTAAATGTTTTCAGAGAAGGCTGTTTGGTGCGAAAGCCTAAATATTTAAGATAAAGATGCTGCCAATTAAAATTGTAGATAAAAAATGTTGAGAGGCTAACGAAATCGTTGCAAACAAGGTGGTACCGCGCATGGGCGTCCTTGGAATTGCAGCGATTTTTCGCTTTTTTGGGGAGATAATATGAGAAATTTATCAAGTGCTGAGATAAGAAAAATGTTTTTAGACTTTTTCCAAACAAAAGGTCACATGATTGAACCTAGTGCATCATTAGTTCCACATGATGATCCAACTCTATTGTGGATCAACTCTGGTGTTGCCACTTTGAAGAAGTATTTTGATGGAACTGTCGTTCCACAGAACCCACGTATTACTAATGCTCAGAAATGTATTAGAACTAATGATATTGAAAATGTTGGTCGAACAGCTCGTCATCAAACATTCTTTGAAATGCTTGGTAATTTCTCTGTCGGCGATTATTTCAAAAAGGAAGTTATTCCTTGGGCTTTTGAATTCTTAACAAGTCCCGACTGGATTGGTATGGATAAAAATAAGTTATATATTACAACTTATCCTAAAGATACTGAGACTCAAAAATTATGGCAAGAAGCTGGGATTCCCGCCGATCATATTTTAAAGAATGAAGATAATTTCTGGGATATCGGTGAAGGTCCTTGTGGTCCTGATTCTGAAATCTTCTATGACCGTGGTCAAGAATTCAATAATCTTTCAGAAGATGATCCTGAGAACTATCCTGGTGGAGAAAATGAACGTTATCTTGAAGTTTGGAATATTGTTTTCTCAGAATTGAATCACCTACCAAATGGTCAATACGTTGAACAACCACATAAGAATATTGATACGGGTATGGGTCTAGAACGTTTAGTATCAATTGTTCAAGGCACAAAGACTAATTTTGAAACTGATTTATTTATGCCTTTGATTGAAGATGTTGGTCAATTATGCGGTAAGAAGTATGGTGAAAATGATGAGGATGATATTTCATTCAAGATCATTGCCGACCATGCTAGAACTGTTTCATTCGCTGTTGGTGACGGTGCATTGCCTTCTAATGAGGGTCGTGGATATGTCATCAGACGTTTGATCAGACGTGCTGTTTTGAATGGTAAAAAATTAGGCGTTAATGGTCCATTCTTATACAGATTGGTACCAATTGTTGGAAAGATTATGGAGAGTTACTATCCAGAAGTTAGTCAACAACAAGAATTTATCGCTAAAACAATTCAACAAGAAGAAAAACGTTTTTCAGAAACTTTGGATGCTGGTTTAGCATTATTGAATGGTGTAATTGCTGATTTAAACAAGCAAGGTAAAACAGTTATTGATGGTGCTTCGGCTTTTAAACTTTATGATACTTATGGATTCCCTGTCGAATTGACTCGTGAATATGCCAGAGATCAAGGTCTATCTGTCGATGAAGCTGGCTTCAAACAAAACATGGAGGAACAAAAGCAACGTGCCCGTGATGCTCGTGGTAATTTGCAATCTATGGGTATGCAAGATGAGACTTTGATGGAAATTGAGACACCAAGTGAATTTGTTGGTTATGATCACAATGAAACTCAAAGTATTTTGAAGAATATTATTGTTGACGACAAAGAGGTTAAGAACGTTACCGAAGGTCAAGCACAATTGATTTTTGATAAGACACCATTCTATGCAGAAATGGGTGGCCAAGTCGCTGATGTGGGTAATATTTACGATACTAAGGGTAATCAAGTTGCTGAGGTAGTTGATGTTCAACATGCTCCAAACGGTCAAAATATCCATTTAGTAAATGTTATGTCAGAAATTTCAGCTGATACTGAGTATAAATTAGAGATCGACGGTGATTTCCGTGAAAAGGTTCGTCACAATCACACGGCTACTCATTTGTTAGATCAAGCTTTACGTGATGTTGTCAGTTCAAGAACTCACCAAGCTGGTTCATTGGTTGAGCCGGATTATCTTCGCTTTGATTTCAACAGTACAGCAGCTTTAACTCCAGAACAGATCAAGCAACTTGAGAAGATCGTTAACGAAAAGATTTGGGCCGCTATTCCTGTTAAAACAGAAGTTTTGCCAATTGAAGAGGCTAAGAAGAAAAAGGGTGCAATTGCTTTATTCAGTGAGAAATATGGCGATACTGTTCGAGTTGTCGAGATTGATGACTTCTCAACTGAATTCTGTGGTGGAACACATGCCCGTAATACTTCAGAACTAGGCTTGTTCAAGATTACTTCTGAATCAGCCATCGGTTCAGGCACGAGAAGAATTGAAGCCGTTACTGGCGAAGAGGCTTTTGAATACTTGAACGATCAACTTCAAACTCTACAAACAACTGCCAAGAATATGAAGGTCAATCAATTAAAAGATGTACCTGCACGTGCTGAGCAAATGGTTGATGAAATAAAAGAATTGAAACGTGATAATCAGAATTTAAAGACGCAATTAACAAGTCAAAAATCAGCAGAAGTCTTTGACAATGTTGAAGAAATTAATGGTTATAAGGTTATTTCTAATATAATTCCAGCTGATATGGAAACACTTAGACAATTAGCCGATAAATGGAAGAATGAGAACAAATCAGATATTTTAGTTCTAGGTGCTAGTGGTGATAACAAAGCCAGCTTAGTTGTAGCTGTAAACGCAGATTCTCAAGCAAAGGGTGTAAAAGCCGGCGATCTTGTTAAGAAGATCTCTAAAGAGATTCAAGGTGGCGGCGGTGGTCGTCCTGATATGGCTCAAGCTGGTGGTAAAAACCCCGCTGGTTTAACAAATGCGTTACAATTAGCTAAAGATATTATTAAATCTTATTAAAGTGGGCTATAATTGAACTAAGCATTCTAGTCACTTAAATATTTGTTATATGGAGGTTTGCCATGAGTTCACTTGATAAAACAATGAGTTTTGACTTTAATGAAAATAAGGGTAAAGATGTTAAGGAAACACTTGAGAGCGTTTATCAGTCACTAGAGGAAAAGGGATATAATCCAATTAACCAGATTGTTGGATACTTGCTTTCTGGTGATCCTGCTTATATTCCACGACACAATGATGCCCGTAATTTGATTTTGAAACATGAAAGAGACGAGATAATCGAAGAATTAGTTAAGAGTTATCTCAACCAAGGTAAATAAATGCGATTATTAGGTTTAGATGTTGGCGCAAGAACTGTCGGTGTTTCAGCTAGTGATTTGTTGGGCTGGACTGCACAAGGTGTAGAGACCATTCATATGAATGAGAAAAAAGAAGACTTCGGGTTGGATCGTCTTGGCGAAATAATCGAAGAAAAAAAGGCAACTGGCATAGTTCTAGGATTGCCCAAAAATATGAACAACACTGAAGGTCCCAGAGCTGAAAAATCGCGTGAATATGGCAAAATGGTCGAAGAGAAATTTAATTTGCCAGTCGATTTTATTGATGAACGTTTGACTACTGTACAAGCAGAAAGAATGTTGATTGATGAAGCAAATGTTTCTCGTCGTAAACGTAAGAAAGTAGTCGATAAGATTGCTGCAGAAATGATTCTACAAAATTATCTTGATGCCAAAGGTAAACTAACACGAAATTAGGTGATAAATATGAGTGAAAAACAACCACCAAAAGATTTAGATGAAGTTATTCTAAGTGATGATCAAGGTAACAAAGAAACTTACAAGATTCTTTTTACTTTCGATTCAGATGATTATGGTAAATCATACGTTTTCTTATATCCTAAGAATTCAGAAGACTCAGATGAAATTGAAGTTCAAGCTTTCTCCTTTTCACCAGATAAAAATGGCGACGTTGATGCTGGAGAATTGAATCCAATTGAAGATCCAGAGGAATGGGATATGGTCCAAGAGGTACTGAATACCTTCACAAGTGACGAAGAATAGAATGAAGATGACGATTGGCGCAAGCCAATCGTTTGGTATTTTTTATCCTAATATGATTTACAAATTCGCTTTTTAGCATGATTGATGTAAGGAGAAATAATGCTTAGTCTGTTACTTATTTTACTTTTGATTTATGGTTTTTATATTGGTGCGCGACGTGGTCTGGCCATGGAAGCATTTTATGCGGTTGGTTATGGAATATTCTTTTGTTTGGCCTGGGTGTCATTTAAGGCTCTTGGTCCAAAATTTGAGATGATAGTTCCTTATCCTTCTGCTAGTTTAGGCAGCGAGTTTGCCTTTTTCTCTACAAAAGTTGGTATGAAATTAGACGATGCATTTTATCGTGCCTTTGCTTTTATTTTCGTATGTTTCATTGGTTGGATAGTAATTCGTTTTATAGGTTTGTATTTTAAACGATTGACTTATTTTCCAATGTATAATGATGTGAATATTTTGAGTGGAGGTATCATTGGATTAGTTGTCACTTACGTAACAATATTAATGCTGTTGTTACTAGCAGCAATGATTCCAGTGGCAGGAATTCAACATGCTTTGCAACATTCATTTATAGCTTCGACGATGATTGAAAGTACGCCGGTATTGACCGAAACGTTAACTCATCTTTGGATTGGAGCTATGTAACTTTTAGACTGGGACAAATTGTTTCAGTCTTATTTTATAGTAGGAGAGAGATATGAATAATAAAGCTTTGAAAGTATTAGAGTTTGACAAGATCAAAGCTGAAATTGCCAAATATCTGATTACAACGCGCGGGAACACTCTCTTAAAAAAATTAATGCCGATGTCGGTAGAATCAATCGTTCAAAGATTGATCGACCAAACCAAAGATGGAGCCGATATTCTTCGTATTAAGGGTGAAATCCCGGTTAGAAAATTAGCCGATCTACACGATCAAGCTAATCGATTGAAAAAAGATGGAAATTTAAATGGAACAGAGTTAGCCCAAATTGGACAAGTTCTTCAAAATACTACTGAATTAAAAGAATTCTTTGATGGACTAAAAGATGATCAACTCGATTTGCGTCAATTGTACAAACTTGATGACAAGTTGATTGACAATCCCGGATTGACGAAACGAATTTCCAGATCCCTAGATGATACTGGTCGAGTTTTAGATACAGCATCAGATGATTTGAAATATATTCGTGGTCGGATCAGTCGTTTAAATGATCAAATTAGACAGACGATGGAACAATATACTCGTGGTAAGAACACCAAGTATTTGACTGAAGCTATTGTTACTTTGCGTGACGATCGCTTTGTTATTCCAGTTAAGACTGAATATAAGACCAAGTTTGGTGGAGTTGTTCATGACCAAAGTGCCAGTGGACAAACTTTATACATCGAGCCTCAAGCTGTAGTTGGATTAAATAATCAATTGCACGAGTCTCAAGTGTCTGAAAAGATGGAAGAAGTCCGTATCCTAAATGATTTGTCTGATTTAGTTCGTCCAGAGATTGATGAGATTGTTAAGAACAATGAAGTTTTAGCTCAATTTGATTTAATCAATGCTAAGGCTAAGTATGCTCGTGAAATAAAGGCGACAGAGCCCGTAATTTCTAAAGACCACACAGTTACCTGTATAATGCAAAACATCCTCTTATCGACCCTGAGAAGGTCGTAGCTAATGATATTAAGATGGGCGATGGTTATAAGACAATGTTGATCACTGGTCCTAATACTGGTGGTAAAACTATTACGATGAAGACCCTAGGTTTGATTCAATTGATGGCTCAAGCCGGCTTGTTTATACCTGCTCGTGAAGAAAGCGAAATTGCTGTCTTTGACGAGATCTTCGTGGATATTGGTGATGAACAATCGATTGAACAAAATCTAAGTACTTTCTCATCACATATGGACAATATTATAAATATTATTCATAAAGTTTCTGAGCATAGTTTAGTTTTAATAGATGAATTAGGTGCAGGAACTGATCCACAAGAAGGTGCAGCTATTGCCATCGCTATTTTGGAAAAATTGGCCCAGTCGCACTGTTTTATCATGGCAACGACTCACTATCCTGAATTGAAGGTTTTTGCTTACAATACCCCTGAGACAATTAATGCCAGCATGGAATTTGACGACAAATCACTCAAGCCGACTTATCAATTATTGATTGGTATTCCTGGAGCAAGTAATGCTTTTAACATTGCTGCTAGATTAGGGATGGATCGAAGCGTTGTTGAACGCGGACAATCGTTAATGGATGGCGAAAGTCAGGATCTCAATAATATGATTGCTGATCTTGAAAATCGTCGGAAAGAATTTGAACAAAAAAATGAACAATTGAAGGTTCAATTGTCCAAGAATAAATCTGTTCAAAAAGATTATGAAACTAAAACTGATGCACTGGATAAATCTAAGGCATCTGAGATTCAGGCAGCGAAAGTTCGTGCTAATCAAATTGTTTCCAAGGCTAAAAAAGAATCCGAAAAGATTATTGATCATCTACATAAGATGGAACGTGAAGGATCGGTCGTTAAGGAAGATCAAATTATTTCAGCCAAGACTAATTTGAAGAATTTACATCAAGATGAAGCGATTAAGAAAAACAAAGTTTTACGTCGTAACAAACGTAAGCAGATGTTAAAAGTTGGTGATGAGGTTAAAGCTTTACCTTATGACCAGATTGGTACGATTGTACGTAAAGATAAGAACGATCAGTATGAAGTGCAATTGGGAATTTTGAAGATGAAGTTTGGTGCCGAAGATTTGGAGAAGACTCAAGCAAGTGAAGCGGAACCAGAAAAGAAGCCAACTATGGTTCGACGAACACGGAGCACAGGACTTTCCAGCAAACTTGATTTGCGTGGCGAGCGCTATGAAGAAGCTATGTCTGACTTAGACCAATATATTGATGCAGCTTTGTTAGCTGGGTATAATCAAGTTACGATCGTGCACGGCTTTGGTACCGGAGTTATTAGAAAAGGTGTTACGAAGTATTTGCAACGTAATCCACGAGTTAAGTCGTTTGGGTACGCTCCAGCTAGTTCTGGAGGTTCTGGAGCGACAATCGTTGATTTGTAGTAAGCAGATATTTTTTCATAAATGTTTAAAAATGCTAATATTTAATTTGTTAAGGAGTGATAATAATGGTTGATGAAGTAACAGATAAGGATTTTGAAGAAGAAACAAAAGATGGTGTTGTATTGATTGATTTTTGGGCAACATGGTGTGGTCCATGTCGTATGCAATCACCTGTAGTTGAAGAATTATCAGAAAATGATGACTCAGTTAAGTTTATGAAGATGGATGTTGATGCTAACCCTAATACACCAAAATCATTTGGAATTATGGCTATTCCAACACTCATGATTAAAAAAGATGGCGAAGTAGTTGATAAATTAACTGGCTTCCATAACAAAGCACAACTTGAAAAGATTTTAGACAATTATTCTGACTAATTTCTAAATCTATTCAAATAAAAATCCCTCAATTCACTGCGAATTGGGGGATTTTTGGTGTATACTTTAGTTTCGATCAATTTGTATTTTAATTGAAACGCTTTTGGCTTTGCTGTTGACGGTATATGTTCCTAAACAATATGCCCCAATCGTTTTTTCGACAGTTTCAGCAATTATTCCAGTCTCTAATGAAAACTCCGGATCATCGTTATTAGTATCGAAACGTTGAACGACTTCGGGACCAGTTAGGGTATAAATATAACTATGCTTGGTTTGCTTGGTAATTTCCAATTTACCAAAACCAGCTTTTTTAAATAAGTCAGGTAAGCTCTGCATATCGAGAATTAACTGACGACTGAGATTTTTACCTGCCCAGTATAATAATTCAACGGTATCTTTATCTAGTAGATCAGGAAGGATAAAATCGCGGAGTACCGAAACTGCAAAGTAATTTTCAGTTAACGTATTTTCATTCTTATCATCTTGAGTATCATCTGTTAACGTTGGTTTGTTGAGATCATTTGATTTTGCGGCCATTGCTTTAACTCCTTTTTTCAGACAATTCATTATATCATTAGAATAATTGCTTTTTAAGTCAATGTAAAAGATAGCACATAATTATTTTCATAGAATACGAATAACTCGCTTAAATAAAGGTAGGGGTAACATTATGAGTGATAAAAGACCAATTGGAGTGTTAGATTCAGGATTAGGCGGATTAACAGTCGTCAAAGAAGTAATTAATCAGTTGCCTAATGAAGATGTTGTTTTCATTGGTGACGAGGCAAGAATGCCATATGGAATAAAGACTCATGAACAAATCATATCTTATACACGTGAAATGGTACAGTATTTAATCAGTCAAAATGTAAAAATAATTATTTATGGTTGTAATACAGCTACAGCCAACGCTTTACAGACTTTACGTCAAGAGTTTACAATTCCTATGATTGGTGTCATTCAGCCTGGTTCCAAGGAGGCTTCTGAAGTGACGAAAACTAACCATATCGGTATTATTGGGACTGAATCAACAATTAATTCTAAGAGTTACAATAAAACTATCAGTGAAATTGACCCTAAGATTAAATCTCTAGGTGTCGCTGCACAAAAATTTGTTTCATTCGTTGAGACAGATACAGCAGATACTAAAGAAGCTAAAGATAATATTGAAGCAACTTTGAAGCCATTTAAGGATAATGATTTTGATACCTTGATTCTAGGATGTACTCATTTTCCTATGTTAAAGAAACAGATCAATGATTATTTACCACAGACAAAATTAGTTGATCCAGCGGTTAGCACTGTAGATGTCGCAAAGAAATATTTGACGAAGAATGATTTATTAACAAACTTAAATAATAGAACAGTGAAATTGTATGCTACAGGTGATATTAAAGAATTTGCCAGATTGGCTAAACGTTGGTTAAAGACTGATATTGATGAAATAAGTTTAGTAAATATCGGAGGAAACAATGAAAGAAATAATAATAGCAACTAAGAATCCGGGTAAAGCACGTGAATTTAAGAGCGTTTTTGCTGGGGAAGATTTCAAATTAAAAACCCTTTTGGATTTTCCAGATTTCCCTGAAATAAGAGAAACTGGTTCAACTTTTCAGGAGAACGCCACACTAAAGGCACATGCTGTCATGGAGAGATTTAATTTGCCTACCATTGCTGATGATTCGGGGTTACAAGTTGACGCCTTGTATGGTCAACCTGGGGTACGTTCAGCAAGATACGCCGGTGATCATGACGATGCTGCTAATAATGCTAAATTATTGAGTGAATTAGGCGGCGTTCCAAAAGACAAGCGCACGGCTCGATTTGTGTCTACATTGGTCTTTGCTAATCCTAAAAATGAACATGATCTAGTTGTTGAAGGAGAAGTTAAAGGCTTAATTGGGACGCTTCCTCAAGGGGATGATGGTTTTGGCTATGATCCACTATTTTATTTGCCAGAATTAGATAAGACCATGGCTCAAATCACAGTTGACCAAAAGAATCAGATCAGTCACCGTGGCAATGCTTTGAAGAAATTAGAAAAACAGTGGCAAGATTGGATTAATTGGTAAATAATTGCCCTAAAATTGTTATAATGCTAGTATGAAAGTGTTATTAAAATACAGGAGGGTAATATTATGACTGGTGGACAAATTGCGGGATTGATTGCAGCCGTTGCATTTGTAGTATTAGTTGTATATTTAGCCAGAACATTGATTCAGACAGCTAAATTACTTCAAGAATTGCAAGAGACAATGAAAGAAACTACCAAGATGGTAGAAGTTTTATCAAAGAATACTGATCAGATTATGAATCAAAGTACGAAGTTGGTTGATAAGACTAATACTTTGATGGACGATGTTAATAGTAAATCTAGTAAGTTAAATCCATTGTTTGATACAGTGGAAAATCTTGGTAAAAAGAGTGCTGCTGCTACTTCACAGGAGCACAAGTCAGGTTTCAATTTTCAAAATCTATTGACCTTAGGTAACGTAGCTACGATCGCTAAGACGGCATCTAAAGTATGGCCGAGAAAGAAGAGTAAATAATTATGAAAAATAATCAATTTATAATTGGCCTTGCTTTAGGCTGTGCATCAGGATATTTTGCTTCTAAGTATTTAACCAGTGAATCTGGTCAAAAGTTAATTGAAAATATTAAAACAATTCGTGGCGACTTTAATAACGGCGGTGTTGGTCTGAATACTAACAGTGATTTAGTTAATGCCTTTAATGACAAGACTGACGCTTTAAAAGATCATATGAGTTCGACTGTAGATAAGATCAAAGATGATGAAGATTCATCTGATATCGTTTTTAGCGAAGATGACCTTAACGAAGATTAATATAATAATTTAAGAAAAAAGACTTTCAAATCAACATTGATTTGAAGGTCTTTTTATTTCTAATATGTTTTGTTCATATTTATTTTGTATCTTTAAAAAAGGCTTTAATTATTATATAAAAGCCATAAGCAGTAAATCCTAACCAAATGGTAATAAAGAGTAAGAGATAAATAGTTTGACCGTTTTTATTAATCAAATAATAGAGTGTTAATAGAACTAAACTGATAATAATATAGAATATGGTATCTTTATTTTTTTTCATATTGTTTTGCCCTCTTTATCGCCCTTAATCTAACTAGCCAATAGATGATAGGGATAACTAATCCTAGAGGGGCCAATTTAATACCAATTAATATTAAAATTATGGAGAACAAAAGCTCTTCTTTTTTATTGAATGATTTAAAAAAGTTAGCATCTTTAATCACTTGTTGTTTTTCAAACTCACTTTTTAAAATTGGATCTTCTTTTAGAAGATCATCTATAGAAATATCAAATATGGTACTTAATTCAAGAAGATTATCCATGGAGGGAAAGAATCGATCGTTTTCCCAATTGGAAATTGCTTGTCGACTAACATGAAGCTGATTAGCGAGTTGAATTTGAGACAAATGATGCTTCTCTCTGTTTTCATGAATGGTAACTCCTAAGCTCATATAGACCTCCTATAAATTGTTTTGTATAAATAATTATAATTTAAAAATACTCATGTTAAAAGACAGTTAAGCCTTACATCCGTTATAACGATTACAAATAAAAAAGGATTTGATAAAAATTATTTTATCAAGTCCTTTTATTTTATATTAGTCGATATATTTCAATTCTTTACTTGTATGTGTGAATGGTTCACAGCCATCTTCAGTAATATAAACGCAATCTTCAATTCTGACACCAGCAACGTTGGGAATGTAAATTCCGGGTTCGATTGAGAAGCACATGCCAGGTTTTAGAACCATATCGTTACCTTCCATGATTGATGGGAATTCGTGTTCTGACATCCCCATACCATGTCCTAGACGGTGAATGAAGTATTCGCCATAACCTGCTTTAGTGATAATATCACGGGCAACTTTATCAAGCTTAGCGGCAGTGATTCCGGGTTTAGCTGCGTCCATAGCTGCGTATTGAGCTTCTAAGTCAACTTTATAGATATCGAGTGATTTCTCATCAGGTTTACCAAAAGCAACTGTTCGAGAAGCATCACTGATATAACCGTTGTGGACGGTACCGAGGTCGAATAAGACTAATTCATCTTTTTTAATAGGATTTTTTTCGGGACCACCATGGGGATTAGCAGCATTAGCACCAGCTTGAACAATTGTGTCAAAACTCATGTGCATAACGCCTTTTTTCATCATGGCATAATTAATCTCAGCAACGACTTCTTGTTCTGTACGGCCTTCTTTGATAGCATTAAAGGCAACTGTAAAAGCGTAATCGGCTTCAGCACCAGCAGCTTTTAATTCTTCAATTTCACTGTCAGTTTTAATTAACTTAGCATTTTCCATATAACGGGAAAGGTTAGTAGGAAATTGAGCTTTTGGAAATTGTTGTTTAATAGCTTCGAGTTTTTGAACAGGAAGGTCGTCTTTTTCGATACCCCAATTGTTGGGAATGCCATTAACATCTTTGATATGATTTGCCATCAAAGCAAATGGATCTTCATGATCTAAGTAGCCAAAGACGTCTTTGTCCCAACCAGCTTCTTTTGCGGAGCCGACCTCTAGTTGAGGAGCAAACAAAAATGGGTCCTTGTCAGGGAAAACTAAAAGAGCTAAGATTCTTTCAACTGGGTCACTGTAAAAACCAGTGAAGTAGTTGATATCGTTAGGATTAGAGATATAAGCAATGTCTAAATCATTTTGAGCTAAGTATTCTTGTAGTGCCAATAATTGTTTCTTCATGAAAATACTCCTTTGGGTTCAGATTTAATAGTAGTATATCACTGAAAACCGTTTTCTTTTTGAAAAAACATGAAAACATATGTTAATAATGTAGAAACCGCTTGCAATTGATGAAAATTTTTGATAAATTAAAGTTAATTAGTGAAAATATTGTTTGAGAGAGTGAATGTTTATGGACAAAAAGGTAGTAACAATTTATGACGTAGCTGAGGCTGCTAATGTTTCAATGGCTACAATTTCACGTGTAGTTAATGGAAATGCTAATGTTAAAGAAGAAACTAGAAAACGTGTTTTGGAGGTAATTGATCGTTTGAATTACCGTCCTAATGCGGTTGCTCGTGGTTTAGCAAGTAAAAAGAGTACAACAATTGGTGTTATTTTACCAGATATTACTAATTTATACTTTGCATCATTGGCTAAAGGTATTGATGATGTTGCTTCAATGTACAAATACAATATCATTTTGACTAGTTTGCAAGAATCAGTCGGTGATGAAGAACAAATTTTGAATAATTTGTTATCAAAACAAGTTGATGGACTTATTTACATGGGTAAGCAACTTTCTAAGAAATTAAAGCGAATCCTTGCAAATTCAAAGACACCAATCGTTTTAGCTGGTTCGGTCGATAAGAACAATGAAAGTGCTAGTGTAAATATTGATTTCACTGATGCTGTAGCCAGTGTTGTTGGTCAATTGACACAAAATGGTCACAAGAAGATTGCCTATGTTGGTGGCAGTCTTGAAAATCCAATTGATGGTAAGTATAGATTAGATGGTTATAAGAAGGCTTTGAAGAAGTCACATCTAAACTTCTCATCAAACTTAGTCTTTGAGGCAGAATATTCAGTTCGTGCAGGAGAGGCTATCTGGGATGCAATCCAAAGTAGTGGCGCTACTGCAGCTTATGTTACTGATGATCTTCTAGCTGCTGGAATCTTGAATTCAGCCGTTAATGCCGGCGTAAAGATTCCTGAGGACTTTGAACTTGTGACAAGTAATGATACCGTTTTGTGTGAAGTTACTCGCCCAAAGATGAGTTCGATCGAGGAACCATTGTATGATATTGGTGCCGTAGCAATGCGTTTGTTAACTAAGATGATGAATCAAGAACAGATTGATGAAAATACAGTTAAATTGCCATACAGCATTGTAAAACGTGGTTCTACTAAATAAATAATAAGCAGAAAAAAAGGGCCTTGAGAATGTCTCCATTCTCAGGGCTCTTTATTTGTGTTTAATAGTTTTACTTTGCTTATGCAGATCCCAGATAATTACAACGATATAGCCAAAAGCGACTAATGAGAGACCGCCAGTTACGATGGAACTCAATTCGTAAGGCATATCGAAAAATCCTGATAGAATCGAATATAATGTGTTGATTAAAACTACTAAAGCTAGAACAAAGGATTTGTCCCATATTTTAATATTGTGTTTTATTTTATAGCCAATTACTACCAAGATGAAGATAATTAAGACGGCGGCAACGGCATAAAGTGTATATTGTAAAAATTCTGGACTAAAGTACATAAATTATGCTCCTTAAATCAAAGTAACAGTGTTTATTAAGTAGATTAGATACTCTTGCTTACTCACTAGTTACTGGAGTGGTAGTTGTATCTGTAGTATTCGATTGAGTAGAATCACTCGCAGTATTGTCAGCTGATGTATTAGATGATTGGTTATCAGTACTTGTGACGGTCGATTCAGTTTCTTTAGAGGTATTACTGTCAGAAGTAGAACTTATACTGGATTTGGAACCGGACCCAGAACCAGATCCTGATCCACCAGTACCAGTTCCAGATTCAGTGTTGCCATTTGAAGAAGTTGATTGAGCAGACTCAGTAGATGCAGAATTTGCAGAACTATTGTTAGTGATTACTTGTGAGGAATCATTGCTGTTAGTACTATTGCTAAAGCCGGAAGTTCTACCGCTGCCGTTTTCTTTAGCTAAGGTACTAGCACTTTTACTGGAATTACTTAGATTTTTCACATTACCATAATTACTGCTATGGCCAAAGTAATTATCCCAGAAGGACTTATAATTTTTGGACTTACCACCAATGGCAAAATCATCATAAGACATATCCTCAGGACTGCCCTTATAGTAAAGCGAGTTGGTAGTGTGTTGGTTAACATTAGCTGTTACACCATTATAGCCAATGCTTCCGACCTTAGTACCGGTTTCTTTATCGACCTTGTATGATTTAACGCCAGCAGGTCTATCAAAGGAGGTATTAACATTCATAACACTTTGATCTTCTTTATAGACGGCATTAGCCATTTTGGCCCAGAGTTCTTGATTTAGATCAGTTGAATTACTCGATAGATTATAATTGTTTCCATAGAAATTATCATAACCAATCCAGGATGCCAAAGTCATACCGTCAGTACTTCCGATAAACCAGTTATCACGATAATCGTTTGAAGTACCAGTTTTACCAAAGAGGTTCTTCGTGTTGAAATTAGCCTCATATGATAGAGCAGAGGCAGTACCTTTAGTAACAACCCCATGAAGCATGTTCTTAATAATATAAGAAGTCTGCTTGGAGAAGACACGAGTCTTAGTTTCTTTATGTTTGTAAATATTCTTACCTGATGGATCTGTTACCTCAGAAACTACATAAGGACTAACGTGCACACCTTTGTTAGCAAAAGTCGAAAAGGCGCTGGCTTGTTGAAGAACTGTCACACCAGTTGCGGTACCACCTAAGGTAATACCTAATTGGTTATATTCTTTGTTAGTCAGGTGAATTCCCATTTTAGACATGTATTTCTTTGAGTGTACGTTATGTTGTCTGATGTAATTATAAAGATTAACTGAAGGAATATTGTATGATTCTTCCAACGTTTCACGGGCGGAAATGAAACGGTTTTGAATCGTCTCGCCATAATCAGTAGGCGAGTATCCATTATAACTAGTCTTGAAATCGGCCAGCATTGATTGAGAACCAATTAAGCCATTTTCAATTGCTGGTCCAAAGGTAATCAAAGGTTTAATTGATGAACCAGGTGATCTTTGAGTATCAAAGGCATGATTGATTTGAGACTTTTTGAAGTTGACCCCACCAACAAATGCTAGAACCTGTCCGGATTTGTTATCAAGAAGTACTGAACCATTTTGAACTGGCTCACTAACCTTGATGCTCTTTCCAGTATTAGGATCAGTAGCGTTGTCGGTGTGAGTACTTCCCAAGTTACCCTTATATTCTTGAGCCTGCTTGTTTAAAGCCACATAGAGACTCTTATTGATTGTACTGTGGATCTTATAGTTTTTGTTGTGTAATTCGGTGTCAGCTTGAGTCCAATATTTTTGATAAAGATTATCATCTTTGACCAAATCTTTATACTTGATACCGTCATTTTTGGCTAAACGCTTGATCAAAATAGTTCTAGCCTGTTCGGTTAGTGTGTTATAAAGATAGCCATATTTGATTTTCTTAGAACTAGCCTTAGCTGGCTTTTGAAAATCACTCTTTAAATCAAAGTTTTTAGCGGTATTATATTGTGATTCAGTTATCTGATTATCACGATACATCCGATACAAAACGATATTTTTTCGTTTCATACCAAGACTAATATCGTCTTTGAGTCGTCCATGATCATCATATGGAGTATAGATGGAAGGACTCTGTGGTAAACCAGCGATAAAGGCTGATTCAGCCAAACTCAAATCCTTGGCGTCTTTTCCAAAGAGACCTTGGGCAGCGGCTTGAACACCTTGAATATTTTGACCTTTATTATTACGTCCGAAAGTTGCGGCGTTTAAATAATCTTCCAAAATTTCGTTTTTATTAAAGTATTTATCAACACGCATGGCTAAAAAGATTTCAACAGCCTTACGTTTCCAAGTCGTTTCAGAAGATAGCATCTGCATTTTGACTGTTTGTTGAGTCAAAGTAGAACCACCAGTCTGTGCACCAATTCCAGTAATATCTGAAATTACCGCTCTGAAGATAGATTTGGGAACGACACCCTTATGACGATAAAAGTCACTATCTTCAGTGGAGACGATAGCCTTTTTCAAATAAGGCGACATTTCATTGATTGATACTTTTTTACCAACGAGGTCTTTTTGAAGACTCTCAATTTTTTGACCATCGGCAAAATATAAAGTAGCTGAATTGTTAACATCTTGTAGTTCGGTTTGCATCTCAGTTTTAGTAGGGACATTAACTTGATTGGTTAAAGCTGAGACGTATCCCAATCCTAAACCAACTGCTAAACTCAGAATGATAAATATGCCAGCAATAGAATAGAGAACAATACGGCGAATGATCTCTATCGTAAGATTAGCTTTGTTAGCAAAATCCGACCAGCTCTTGATACTTTTGAACCAATTGACAATGCTATTCCATAAATTTTTCACTTTTAAATAAGCTCCCTTAAAAAGTTACATACCGTAATTATATAATAAAATCGATTTAGAAGTGTAAAAACAAAAAAAGTTCCATAGAAAATAGTTTCTACGGAACTTTTATTAAATTACTTAATTAAGCGGTAGATGGCGTCTGCGTAGATGGCAGTGGCCTTTAATAATTTATCAATATTAATATATTCATTCGGTTGATGCATGACATTTTCGTCACCGGGGAACATAGCACCAAAGGCAATTCCGTTTTTAAGAATTCTGCCATAAGTACCGCCACCAACAGTAAATGGTTCGGTTGGGTCATCAGTGTGATCGCGATAAGCTCCAACTAGGGCTTTTACCAAAGGATCATCAGCCGATACAAAGTGTGGCAATTGATTATGTCCTTCGATTATAGCAGACACACCTGTTGGCAAATTCTGATTGATCTTGTCAGTCAAAGTGTCGCCAGTATCACCTTTTGGATAGCGAATGTTCAATAAAATATTTGCTTGATCTTGGTCGTATTCATAAATATTAGGGGAGACGGTTAATTCGCCCATGACCTCATCTTTGTTACTGATACCAAGATTTTTACCGGCAAAGTCTAAGTGTAAACTATCAGCGATGAATGAGAAGTATAGCTTCTCACTGTCATTCAAAGGTAGTGTCATTAGAAACTTAGCCAAATAAGTTGCAGCGTTAATGCCATTGAATGGTTCCATAGCATGAGCACCCTTACCAATAATTTGAACAGTAGCTATAGTTTCTTTATTAGTAACGTTGCCTTTGATCTTTGAATGTTCGCCTAGAAAGTCATTTAACTTGGTTTTTAATTCTTCTAGATTAATTTTTTCTAAGTCAATTTCAGCTTCGGCATTTTGAGGGACCATATTAGGTCTGATACCAGCAGTAAATTTCTTAACTAAATTAATTTTAGGAGTGGGGAAGTTGACTCTAAACGAGACAATTCCTTTTTCGCCATTGATAGCAGGAAATTCAGCATCGGGTGAGAATCCAGTTTCTGGCATGGTTTCTTTTTCCATGTAATGATTGATACCAACCCATTCGCTTTCTTCATCAGTTCCTAAAATAAGTTGAACTTTTTTACTAGTTGGTAATTTTAATTCTTTAATAATTTTCATTGCATAGTAGGAAGCAAGACTAGGACCCTTGTCATCGCTGGCACCACGTGCGTAAAAGTTACCATCTTTAATAACTGGTTCAAATGGATTAGTGTTCCAACCTGGACCTTCGGGAACGACATCCACATGACCCAAAATAGCAATGGGTTCATCCTCAGTGTTGCCAAATTCAATCCGACCAGCTAAATTATCAACATTTTTTGTTGCAAAGCCGTCTCGCTCAGCAAAGTGTAGAAATGTTTGCAAAGCTTTAGCGGGTCCTGGACCTAATGGAAAATCACTTGTTTTATTCTCAATGTCTCTTGAACTATCAATACTTACTAGCTCTGAAAGATCGTTGATCAATTCATCTGAACGATGTGAAACTTCTTTCTCCCAATCTATCGACATATATCTTTGACCTCCACATGAAGTTTTTATATATTTTACCAAAGGTTGGAGTTAATGGCTAATTTACCTAAATTTTCTTTATGGAATCGTTGTCATTATTTAAGGAAAAATCAATGAACAAATTGTTGAATTGACTGATTAAATCGGTATTCTCCAAGCTTTGATCTTTTGTAGGTCGAGCTAAAGAAATATTTTCTAATAAATCTATATTCTTGATTCGCTCTCCCTGTGGTAAATCATAATAACTCTTTTCACTGTCGTTGCCCAAATAATTATTAGGATTCAACTGAATCAAGACGTTTTTGGCATTGATCCAACCATCTTTTAACTTGAGCCAAGTCTGTGAATTGACGCGTTGAATCGTAATGATTCTTTTTGGCGAGTTGGCTTCTAATCGGTTAGTGATATTGCTTTGATCGTCTGGTTCACTGTGTAAAAAATTATTTGGTTGTTGATTACGGTAGATAGCTTTAGCACCAAAGTATTGGCGCAGATCTTTGAGGACGTATTCGGAATTGAAGCCAGTAGCTTTAGCAAATTCATTTTTGCCTAATTGAACGTATTTTTGCCCATTAGAGCGGATAATATTGGTAATATGATAACCATCCAGTGGTCTGACCACTTTTTTAGTTTTGATCAGACGATAAGGATTTTCATAAATTGGTTCAGACTCAGAACTCATATAGTAAACATTTTGATTAATAACTTCGCTTCTGGACTTATCTTTGAGTTCGCGGTATTCATTACCAGTAGCAGGATAGTTTGTTACAACGCCATCAATTGGCATATTGATTAAAGTGTTCCATTTTTTAGGACTTTCGTTCATTTCATCCCAAACATAAATAGTTTTCCCCATTGAGTGAAGTGCGTTGATTACTTCCGGAGTCACAATGTTTGAGGATAAGTTAACGCCAGTTACATATTGCAAAACATCGAAGTTAACCCGTTTGATCGTTCCAGCAATAAATATTCTGGGGATGTCAGGCATCAATTCGGATTCGTTTTTCAAACTCTTAGTGGAGAAAGAGTGAAACATCACCCGATGTTGCATGCCATATTGATCAATTACTTGTTTCAATAAGACCTCCATATTTTGAGGATTACCTTTTTTAGTCTTTTTAGTTTCAATAAGAAATTTTGCCTTAGGATTATCTTTGTAATGTTCGAAAATTTGGTTCAAACTATGAATTGATTCACCATTTTTTTGTTTAAGCGTTGCAAGCTCGGAAAAATTATGTTGAGAAACGATTGCAGAAGTGCCAGTCACTCGTTTTAGATCACGGTCATGTGAAATAACTAAGACGTTGTCCTTTGAAACATGGATGTCTAGTTCAACGTAATCAGCGCCTTCAGAAAAGGCTTTGTTGATACTTTCAAAGGTTTCTTCTGGGGCATTAATAGGATCACCACGGTGACCAATAACCGTAAAACCACTAGCAAATACAAAGATGAATAAAGCTAATGCTATTTTTAAAAGATTGAAACTTTTTGAAATCATAATTAACTCCCTAACTTTTTGGATATTATATACTAAAATAAGTAGTGAAACGTGAGGTAGTAACAATGGATAATGAAAAACAAACGCTTGATATTATTGAGCAAATAACTCGTAATGATGGGACTAAGTATTATGAACTTGCTAACATTGTTATGAATGGTAGAGCTGAAAAAGCTGCTGAATTAGGCTTCATTAAAGAAGTCAGAATTTTAAAATTAAATATTCCACACTCATCAGCGGTACAAGTCTATGAAGACTATGTTAATGAGAATTATACCGTTCCGCCAATGGATTTAACAGAATGGGTTGAATACAAGAAACCAGAAGGCAAGATTCAAGACGCTTTTAATGAGATATTGAAAGCTAACAAAATAATTTCAAAGGACGACGAGGCGAAATAATGAATTATTTTATAGCTGATACGCATTTTTTCCATTACCAATTATTGGAACCAAACAACTTTGCACCCAGACACTTTGGCAATGTTGATGAAATGAATCAGGCCATGATTGATGCTTGGAATAAACGTGTTGATGAAAATGATCGAGTTTATCATCTGGGAGATATTTCGATGCGTCCACAAGATTATCCAACCGATGAGGAAACCTATAATATATTACGACAATTAAATGGTCATCTGACGTTGATTAAAGGTAATCATGATTATCGTTCACTTTTTAAATATATTGATAAACATAATCAAGTTATGTCTGATGGTAAAAAGAAATATGAATTTGAAGATGTTGGTTCGCTATTAAAATTTGATCATCATCAATTTTATTGTACTCATTATCCCATGCTTCTGGGAAAAGTGGACAAAATAATTAATTTGCACGGTCACATTCACCATTATTCTGTTCCCACCGCTGAAAATATCAACGTCGGCGTCGATGCTCCAGAAAGAGACCTTTTGTCAGAAGATTTACCTTGGGGTTCTCCATTACGTGGAGAAGAGATTCTGGAGATGTATGATAAGAAGAAAGCTCAACTAATGAAAATGCAAAGAAAGTAGGACATTATGGAAAAAATTCAAATTGTACACACAAATGACTTGCATTCACATTTCGAAAATTTTCCACGAGTTGCTCGCTTTATTGAGGATTCGAGAAAGAATAGTGTTGCTGATGATTTCTATCTATTCGACATTGGGGATGCAATGGATCGAGCCCATCCACTGACAGAAGCAACTAATGGGCAGATTAATATTAGTTGGATGAATTCGTTGCATTATGATGCAATTACTATTGGTAACAATGAAGGTCTAGGCAATAGTCATGAAGAGTTGGAACACTTGTATGATAAGGCCAATTTTCCAGTGATTTTAGGCAATCTTTATGACCAAAAGACCGAGAAGTTAGCTGATTTTGCACAGGTGTCGAAAATCTTTACAACTAAGCAACAAACTACAATAGGTGTGATTGGTTTGACAGCACCATTTATCTTAACGTATCCGTTATTAAAGTGGGATATTCATTTGGTGCAAGATATTTTACCGAAGTCTTTGCAAGCAGTAAAAGATTGTGATGTTGTTATTCTCTTGTCGCATTTGGGTGTGTCAATGGATCGCTTGATTGCTAGTAAATATCCAGAAATTGATGTAATAATTGGATCGCATACTCATCATCTCTTTCCTAAAGGAGAAATGGATAACGGCGTTCTCTTAGCAGCGGCTGGAAAATATGGTCAAAATATTGGGACAATTAATTTAGAATTAACCAACCATCGCGTGATTGCTAAATCAGCCTTTACAACGAAGACTGCTTCTCTAAAAGTTTTAGATGGCGATCAAAAGTGGGTTCAAGCACAATTAGATAGGGGGAATGACTTGCTGAGTCAAAGGAAAGTTGCTAATCTTCCACATACTTTGAGTAGCGATTATCATGATAAAAATGCAATTATTCAAGAGGCCTTGTCAGCAATGTTAGAATACACGGGTGCTGAGGCAGGCGTTTTGAGTTCAGGACTATTTTTGGATGATTTACCTAAGGGAATCGTAACAGAGAAAAATTTACATGATATTTTGCCACATGCAATTCACGGTATGAAAACTAAGATGACGGGCGACAACGTTTGGCGGCTAGTGATGGAGATGGAAAAGAATCGTCTCTATTTACGAACGCATCAGCAAAAGGGAATGGGATTTCGTGGTAAAATATTTGGCGAGTTGATTTATCGCGGAATTACCGTAGACAATAAACGTAATGTTTATATAAATGGTCAAGAATTAAGACCAAATCAAGAGTATACTTTAGCATTATTGGATCATTACTTGTTCGTTCCGTATTTTCCTTCAATTGAGATTGCGGGCGACAATGAAATTATGTATCCTAAGTTTTTAAGAAGTGTCTTTGGGGACTACTTAAGTAAAAAATATCCGATTTGAGGTGATTGTTTGCAGGAAGTTAAGGATAATACCACAACCAAGTTAGCTGATGTTATTGTTCTGACGGATAACCTGATTACGATTAATAAAACTCAGTACAGGATCGTTGAGAATCATGATAATGGTTTCAGCGAGGAACGAATTGAAGAACGCTACAATACAATTTTAGATAAGTACGATTATATTGTTGGTGACTGGGGTTATGATCAGTTAAGATTTAAAGGGTTTTATGAAGATGAGCGAAAAGAAAGTACGTTAGATAGTCGTATTTCACATTTAGAAGATTATTTGATTGAGTATTGTAATTTTGGCTGTGCTTATTTTGTACTTGAAAAAGTCAAAAAAGCTCCGTTGAAGACTCATCGTCACGTTAGTCATAAATTTCATACACGTAATACGCATACTAAGCATGGTAATAAAACCAATGCTAATAACGATGGTAATAAGAAGAATACTAATAATCATAGGAAGAAAAAGAAAGTCATTAAGCGTCACGTTAAGAAAACTACAGCCAAGAAGACTTTCAAAATTAGAAAAATAGGTGAAAAGAATAAATGAAGTATCAAACATATTTAATTGATTTAGATGGCACAATGTATCGAGGCAAGGATAAGATTCCTGAAGCTAAAGTGTTTATTGATAATTTGCAAGCTAAGGGAATTGAGTACTATTTTTTAACAAATAATACAACTAAGACCCCACAGCAGGTAGCTGATAATTTAACTAATAATCATCAAATATCTGCCAAGGCAGATCAAATTGTGACGCCTTCACTTGCGACGGCAGCTTATGTTAAGGATATGTTTGATGACGATGTAAAGAACCATTCTGCATATGTAATTGGGGAGTATGGCTTAAAAAGTGCTGTATTTGGTACAGGAATCAAACTAGATGAAACTAATCCAGATGTTGTGATTGTAGGTTTAGATTATGATGTTACTTATCACAAGTTCGAAGTTGCAACCTTAGCAATTAAGCGCGGGGCCTTCTTTATTGGGACCAATGCTGATACTAATTTGCCTAATGAGCGAGGATTAGTTCCTGGTGCTGGTTCAGTTATTTCTTTAGTGGAAACTTCTACCCAACAAAAAGCTAAATATATTGGTAAACCAGAACGTGACATTATGGACTTTGCCGCCGAAGCAAAGAATTTTGATCCTCAAAAGGCCGTTATGGTAGGGGATAACTATAATACTGATATTAAGTGTGGAATCAATGCTAATGTTGATACGCTTTTGGTTTATACCGGAGTTAGCACCCACGAGGATATAAAAAAAGTAGATATCAAGCCAACACACGAGGTAGAAAGCCTGGACCAATGGGATGTCTAACTCGCAAAAAGATACTTCCTATACGGTAATGTTAGCCTTTTTCATCTTAACGACTGCTATAACAATTACAATATTTGCTAGTTATTTATTGTTTGCTTTTAATATTCGATTTTATAATTTGGATCAATTGGTTGATATGAGTTATGGCATTGTTTATAAAAATTATGTGCAGATGATGGATTATTTGATTAACCCATTCAATTGGCATTTTAGTTTAAGTGATTTTGCTTCTTCTGCTGCAGGAAGATTACATTTTGAGGATTGTAAGAAATTGTTTTTATTGAACTTTTTCGTATGGATAGTTAGTGGTGTAATAGTAGCTAAATTTCATAAGGTGAGAGCACGCTTTAATAAAACCTTTTTGTGGATCGGGATTGTCGGAATCATAGTAGCAATTTTAATGTTGCTTGATTTTGATGAGTTCTTCGTGATTTTTCATGAAGTTTTGTTTAGAAATAGCGATTGGCTCTTCGATCCCGGTCGTGATCCAGTTATTAATATTTTGCCAGAAGAATTCTTTACGCAGTGTTTTGTACTATTTTTCCTTCTTTTTGAAGGCTTGAATTTCTGGTTAGCAAGAAAAAGAGCTTAAGACTATGTCTTAAGCTCTTTTTTTACGACGATTTTTAAGTGCGGTAATCAAGACTGGGACTAATGATACTAAGATGATTCCTAGAATAATCATCGAGAAATGTTCCTGAACAGCCGGAATGTTACCAAACAGGTGTCCTGCAATTGAACAAACCAAAACCCAAAGGAAAGCACCAATAAAATTGAATTTTAAGAAAGTTCGGTAATGCATCGTTCCGCTACCAGCAACAAAAGGTACGAAAGTTCTAATTAAAGGGATAAATCTTCCAATAGCGATAGTTTTACCACCATGTTTTTGGAAGAAAAGATGGGCGTCATGTAGATGCTCTTTATTGATCAGTTTGCTCAGGTACTTATTCTCCGTTGCAAATTGCCCAAAATGTTCACCAATTTCATAATTCATTGAATCTCCAAGAACGGCAGCGGCTAAAAAGATAACAAACAATAGCCAAGAATGCAATCCATATTGTGGATTAGCTGCTAAAGCCATCGCCGCAAAAATCAAGGAGTCACCAGGTAAGAAAGGTAAAATAACTACTCCGGTTTCAATGAAGATGATCAGAAACATGATTAAATATGTCCATAGGCCAAAGTTATTAACGATATTGACCATGTGACTGTCAATATGAAGAATAAAATCAACCAGATTCATTACGTAACTCAATCAATCAACTCCAGAATTCAAATTAAACTTTATTATACTAGCATAACTTAAAATTAGCTTTAATATTTCCAAAATTCAAATTTATTTTTCAAAAATGGAAGTACTATGTTCAAAATAGTCTTTGTCAGGGTACAAATTACGTAAGGCTTTTGTAACTGCGATTGGACCTTCAGCAAAGGCTGTTGCAATTAATTGCAATTTACCAGGATAAGTTACGATATCACCAATAGCAAAAACGTTTGGCAAATTAGTTTCCATTTCTCGGGATACTGGGATGAAAGGTCCATTTAAATCAATGTTCCAATCTTTAAGGATGCGGGAATCGGAAACAAACCCATAGTTAACGAGTAATTTATCAGCAGTGATAGTTTTCAATTCATCAGACTTGATTAATTTTAAAGTGACGTCAATCTTTTCATGGTTATTGGGGTTATAGTTAATTCCTTTGATAATATACGGATTCAATTGCTCAACGTCGGAGTCATTTAATTTTTGAACGCTAGACTCCATAGCACGGTATTTATTACGACGGTGGATTAGGGATGTGTGATTAGTTACTTTATCTAAATCAATCGCCCAGTCAACGGCAGAATCACCACCACCAGCGACAATAACGTCTTTTCCACGAAAATCTTCAATATTATTAACAAAGTAACTTAAATTATTGTTTTCTAGTGTTTCATCATAATCAAAGGTTAATTTCCGAGGTTTAAAGGCACCATTACCGATAGCAATGATAATTGCTTTAGATCGGATAGTTCCTTTAGATGTAGTTAACTCCCAAAGGTTCTTTTTTTTGTTTTCTTCTATAGAAGAAACAGAAGTGCTTAGGTATTTATCAAAACTTGTGATTTCCAATTGTTTAGTCAATTGATCGGTAAGATTAGTTCCTGATATCTTAGGTAAAGCAGCTACATCGTAAATATGTTTTTGAGCGTAAAGGGTCTCTGGTTGTCCACCTAGTTTAGGCAAACTCTCTATTAATGCTACCTTTAGATTGCGAAGCCCAGCATAGTAAGTTGCAAACATACCAGCGGGACCTCCTCCAATAATTGAAATATCATAAATTTTGTCATTCATATTCTTAGTCACCATTTTCTGTTATATAATCTATAGATACATTGTTACACATTTAGAATTTAAAGAGGGAGGAAATGTATGAGAATTGGCGATAAACTTATAGGAACTATTTCAGGTATTCAGTCATATGGAGTATTCGTTAAATTAGATGATACCCATCAAGGACTAATTCATATCTCCGAATTACGACATGGCTTTGTTTCTAATATAGAAGAAAGATATAGAATTGGAGAAGAAGTCGATGTAATCGTGATGGGAATAGACGAGTATAATCAAAAGATCAGTCTTTCGACACGTGCTTTGAATAAAGAAAAGCTGGGACGTCCGATATTACACAAGCATTTTTGGACAAATTATCGAGATAAGATTGGTTATAAGACGATAGCCAAGCAAAAGGATGCCTGGATTAATAGTGCTATGAAGCGGATTTCAGAAAAAAAGCAAAAAAATTCAACTTTTTTGTAAAAAAGACTTGCAACTCATTACACCGATTGGTAATATATATCTTGTTGTTGCGACAGTTCAACGGAGTCAACGGTTTGATGATTTATTCATCTCCATTGCTTCTAAATTTTCTTGAGAAAATGCTTGACTTGGTCTTTCATCTTCGATATGATTATTAAGTTGTCTGTTGAGATAACACCTAACAATTCTCTGATTCATTTCATTGAATTGTTAGTAAAATTATTTTAAAAAAGTCCTTGACATCAACTTGTCGGCTTGATAAAATAATTAAGTCGCTGATGAGCGTAAGCGCTTAATCAGCTGGTAGACCTTTGAAAACTGAACAAAGTTTTAACACTAAAATTGTGTAGGTCAACATTTTTGTTGATATACAACGAAGTCAATTCGCTAGTAATATTTTTTATGAGTCACAAACTTTTAATATGAGAGTTTGATCCTGGCTCAGGACGAACGCTGGCGGCATGCCTAATACATGCAAGTCGAACGAACTTTCCTATTGATTGATGCTTGCATCATGATTTAGATCTAAGTGAGTGGCGGACGGGTGAGTAACACGTGGGTAACCTGCCCAGAAGTGGGGGATAACATTTGGAAACAAGTGCTAATACCGCATAACAACATTAAACACATGTTTTTTGTTTAAAAGATGGTTTTGCTATCTCTTCTGGATGGACCCGCGGCGTATTAGCTAGTTGGTGAGGTAATAGCTCACCAAGGCGATGATACGTAGCCGACCTGAGAGGGTAATCGGCCACATTGGGACTGAGACACGGCCCAAACTCCTACGGGAGGCAGCAGTAGGGAATCTTCCACAATGGACGAAAGTCTGATGGAGCAATGCCGCGTGAGTGAAGAAGGTTTTCGGATCGTAAAACTCTGTTGTTGAAGAAGAACATATGTGAGAGTAACTGTTCACGTACTGACGGTATTCAACCAGAAAGCCACGGCTAACTACGTGCCAGCAGCCGCGGTAATACGTAGGTGGCAAGCGTTGTCCGGATTTATTGGGCGTAAAGAGAATGTAGGCAGTTCATTAAGTTTGAAGTGAAAGCCCTCGGCTCAACCGAGGAAGTGCTTCGAAAACTGGTGAACTTGAGTGCAGAAGAGGAAAGTGGAACTCCATGTGTAGCGGTGGAATGCGTAGATATATGGAAGAACACCAGTGGCGAAGGCGGCTTTCTGGTCTGTAACTGACGCTGAGATTCGAAAGCATGGGTAGCAAACAGGATTAGATACCCTGGTAGTCCATGCCGTAAACGATGAGTGCTAAGTGTTGGAGGGTTTCCGCCCTTCAGTGCTGCAGCTAACGCATTAAGCACTCCGCCTGGGGAGTACGATCGCAAGATTGAAACTCAAAGGAATTGACGGGGGCCCGCACAAGCGGTGGAGCATGTGGTTTAATTCGAAGCAACGCGAAGAACCTTACCAGGTCTTGACATACCATGAAAAGCTAAGAGATTAGTCTTTCCCTTCGGGGACATGGATACAGGTGGTGCATGGTTGTCGTCAGCTCGTGTCGTGAGATGTTGGGTTAAGTCCCGCAACGAGCGCAACCCTTATTATCAGTTGCCAGCATTCAGTTGGGCACTCTGGTGAGACTGCCGGTGATAAACCGGAGGAAGGTGGGGACGACGTCAAATCATCATGCCCCTTATGACCTGGGCTACACACGTGCTACAATGGTCGGTACAACGTGTTGCGAACTCGCGAGGGCAAGCAAATCACTTAAAACCGATCTCAGTTCGGATTGCAGGCTGCAACTCGCCTGCATGAAGCTGGAATCGCTAGTAATCGCGGATCAGCATGCCGCGGTGAATACGTTCCCGGGCCTTGTACACACCGCCCGTCACACCATGAGAGTTTGTAACACCCAAAGTCGGTGGGGTAACCCTTCGGGGAACTAGCCGCCTAAGGTGGGACAAATGATTAGGGTGAAGTCGTAACAAGGTAGCCGTAGGAGAACCTGCGGCTGGATCACCTCCTTTCTAAGGATATGGTACTTTGGTACCAACGGAATACACAATCGTTAAAACTTTGTTTAGTTTTGAGGGGTCTACCCTCAAACTCGTACCTTGAAAACTGGATATTAAGAATTAATGAATTAAAGAAACACCGAAAACTGCGCGGCAACTTTTTAGTTGCCAGCTGTAACTTATGTTATGGCAAATGATTTAAATTGCTTTTGTAATTTATTAGGTTAAGTTATAAAGGGCGCACGGTGGATGCCTAGGCACTAGGAGCCGATGAAGGACGTAACTAACGACGATACGCCTCGGGGAGCTGTAAGTAAGCTTTGATCCGGGGATTTCCGAATGGGGGAACCCAAATATCGTAATGGATATTTACTTGTCTGTGAATACATAGCAGTCAAGAGGAATACGCAATGAACTGAAACATCTAAGTAGTTGCAGGAATAGAAAGAAATTCGATTCCCTGAGTAGCGGCGAGCGAAACGGGAATAGCCCAAACTAAAGAGCTTGCTCTTTAGGGTTGTAGGACTGATGTTGTGAGTACAAATAGTTGAGATAGCTGAACAGCTTGGAAAAGCTGGCCAAAGAGAGTGAAAGCCTCGTAAGTGAAATCAATACTTCTCCATTCAGTATCCTGAGTACGGCGGAACACGAGAAACTCCGTCGGAATCCGGGAGGACCATCTCCCAAGGCTAAATACTCCCTAGTGACCGATAGTGAACCAGTACCGTGAGGGAAAGGTGAAAAGAACCCCGGAAGGGGAGTGAAATAGATCCTGAAACCGTGTGCCTACAAGTAGTCAGAGTCCGTTTATGGATGATGGCGTGCCTTTTGTAGAATGAACCGGCGAGTTACGTTAACATGCAAGGTTAAGATGAAAAGTCGGAGCCGGAGCGAAAGCGAGTCTGAATAGGGCGATCTAGTATGTTGATGTAGACCCGAAACCAAGTGACCTATCCATGTCCAGGTTGAAGATGCGGTAAAACGCATTGGAGGACCGAACCCGTGTATGTTGAAAAATGCTGGGATGAGATGTGGATAGCGGTGAAATTCCAAACGAACTTGGAGATAGCTGGTTCTCTCCGAAATAGCTTTAGGGTTAGCCTCGGGGATTAGGATCGTGGAGGTAGAGCACTGTTTGGACTAGGGGCCCGTCTTGGGTTACTGAATTCAGATAAACTCCGAATGCCATTGATCTTTACCCGGGAGTCAGACGATGAGTGATAAGATCCACCGTCGAAAGGGAAACAGCCCAGATCACCAGTTAAGGTCCCAAAATTCATGCTAAGTGGAAAAGGATGTGGAAACGCATAGACAACTAGGATGTTGGCTTAGAAGCAGCCATTCATTCAAAGAGTGCGTAATAGCTCACTAGTCGAGTGATTCTGCGCCGAAAATGTACCGGGGCTAAGCATGATACCGAAACTGTGGATGTATCGTAAGATACGTGGTAGGAGAGCGTTGTAAGAGCATTGAAGCTATACCGTGAGGAGTAGTGGAGTTCTTAGAAGTGAGAATGCCGGTATGAGTAACGAAAGACCAGTGAGAATCTGGTCGGCCGAAAGACTAAGGTTTCCTGGGGAAGGCTCGTCCTCCCAGGGTTAGTCGGGGCCTAAGATGAGACCGAAAGGTGTAATCGATGGATAACAGGTTGATATTCCTGTACTAGTTTATTTTGTTTGAACGATGGAAGGACGCAGGAGGATGATGTGTGCACGCTGATGGATATGCGTGTCCAAGCAGTGAGTCTTGAGTTGAGTCAAATGCTTAACTCTTTAAGGACAAGCTGTGATGGGGAGTGAAATTTTAGTAGCGAAGCACAGTAACTCACACTGCCGAGAAAAGTTCCTAGTTAGAAATAAACTACCCGTACCGCAAACCGACACAGGTAGTCGAGGAGAGTATCCTAAGGTCAGCGAGTGAACTCTCGTTAAGGAACTCGGCAAAATGACCCCGTAACTTCGGGAGAAGGGGTGCTGGTGTAACAGCCAGCCGCAGTGAATAGGCCCAAACAACTGTTTATCAAAAACACAGGTCTATGCTAAATCGTAAGATGACGTATATGGGCTGACGCCTGCCCGGTGCTGGAAGGTTAAGAGGATCAGTTAGCTTTTGCGAAGCTGAGAATTGAAGCCCCAGTAAACGGCGGCCGTAACTATAACGGTCCTAAGGTAGCGAAATTCCTTGTCGGGTAAGTTCCGACCCGCACGAAAGGCGTAATGATTTGGGCACTGTCTCAACGAGAGACTCGGTGAAATTATAATACCCGTGAAGATGCGGGTTACCCGCGACAGGACGGAAAGACCCCATGGAGCTTTACTGTAGCTTGATATTGAGTTTTTGTGTGACATGTACAGGATAGGTAGGAGCCGTTGATATCGGAACGCTAGTTTCGATGGAGGCATTGGTGGGATACTACCCTTGTTATATGAAAACTCTAACCTACGTCGTTTATCGCGACGAGGGACAGTGTCTGGTGGGCAGTTTGACTGGGGCGGTCGCCTCCTAAAATGTAACGGAGGCGCTCAAAGGTTCGCTCAGAATGGTTGGAAATCATTCGTAGAATGTAAAGGCATAAGCGAGCTTGACTGCGAGACTGACAAGTCGAGCAGGGACGAAAGTCGGACTTAGTGATCCGGTGGTACCATATGGAAGGGCCATCGCTCAACGGATAAAAGCTACCCTGGGGATAACAGGCTTATCTCCCCCAAGAGTTCACATCGACGGGGAGGTTTGGCACCTCGATGTCGGCTCATCGCATCCTGGGGCTGTAGTCGGTCCCAAGGGTTGGGCTGTTCGCCCATTAAAGCGGTACGCGAGCTGGGTTCAGAACGTCGTGAGACAGTTCGGTCCCTATCCGTCGCGGGCGTAGGAAATTTGAGAGGAGCTGTCCTTAGTACGAGAGGACCGGGATGGACATACCTCTGGTGTACCAGTTGTGCCGCCAGGCGCATCGCTGGGTAGCTACGTATGGACGGGATAAACGCTGAAAGCATCTAAGTGTGAAGCCCCCCTCGAGATGAGATTTCCCATTCCGTTAAGGAAGTAAGATCCGTTAAAGAATATGACGTAGATAGGCTGCGGGTGGAAGTGTAGCGATACATGGAGCTGAGCAGTACTAATAGATCGAGGACTTAACCGAGAAGAGTTCACAGTTTGAAGTGTTTCATTAATTAATTCATGATCTTAATATCTAGTTTTGAAGGTACGAGAAACACAGTGTAGTGACGATAGCGAGAAGGATACACCTGTTCCCATGCCGAACACAGAAGTTAAGCTTCTCCACGTCGAAAGTAGTTGGTGGGAAACTACCCGCGAGGATAGATAGTTGCTACGCTGTTTCATGATGGAGGATTAGCTCAGCTGGGAGAGCATCTGCCTTACAAGCAGGAGGTCACAGGTTCGATTCCTGTATCCTCCATACATCATGAGCCGTTAGCTCAGTTGGTAGAGCATCTGACTTTTAATCAGAGGGTCGACAGTTCGAACCTGTCACGGCTCATTTGCAACATATATAACACACCATGCGGGTGTGGCGGAATTGGCAGACGCGCTAGATTTAGGTTCTAGTGTCCAGTGGACATGAAGGTTCAAGTCCTTTCACCCGTATTCAATATTGTTGTTGCAATATTGGAAGATATTCATTAAATATGAAAGCAACGTTTTTATGCCGACTTAGCTCAGCTGGCAGAGCATCTGTCTTGTAAACAGGGGGTCGGAGGTTCGAATCCTCTAGTCGGCATAATGCGGAAGTAGTTCAGTGGTAGAACATCACCTTGCCATGGTGGGGGTCGCGGGTTCGAATCCCGTCTTCCGCTTTCATTATAGTAACGCCGGGGTGGCGGAACTGGCAGACGCACAGGACTTAAAATCCTGCGGTAAGTGATTACCGTACCGGTTCGATTCCGGTCCTCGGCACTATAATGAATATGCACCTATAGCGCAATTGGATAGAGTGTCTGACTACGAATCAGAAGGTTGTAGGTTCGACTCCTACTAGGTGCATTGTTTCAAAGTTTTAATCTCGGGAAGTGGCTCAGCTTGGTAGAGCACCTGGTTTGGGACCAGGGGGTCGCAGGTTCGAATCCTGTCTTCCCGATTACAACGGAAGTTGTATCTGTACGGCATAGTTTTTTGGCGGTGTAGCTCAGCTGGCTAGAGCGTCCGGTTCATACCCGGGAGGTCGGGGGTTCGATCCCCTTCGCCGCTATTATTCCGGACCTTTAGCTCAGTTGGTTAGAGCAGGCGGCTCATAACCGCTCGGTCGTAGGTTCGAGTCCTACAGGGTCCATCTTTAAGGACCCCATTTGTTATTGTTATCGCGGGATGGAGCAGTCTGGTAGCTCGTCGGGCTCATAACCCGAAGGTCATAGGTTCAAATCCTATTCCCGCAATTGGTTTCAAAATATTTGGTTCCTTGGTCTAGTTGGTTAGGACGCCTGCCTGTCACGCAGGAGATCGCGGGTTCGATTCCCGCAGGGACCGTTAGTAGATATTAATCTATTAAGAGTTAAAAGTGTCGTAGGTAATATGCGGGTGTAGTTTAGTGGTAAAACCACAGCCTTCCAAGCTGTTGTCGCGAGTTCGATTCTCGTCACCCGCTTTGCCACTGTTTTGGGCCTATAGCTCAGCTGGTTTAGAGCGCACGCCTGATAAGCGTGAGGTCGATGGTTCAAGTCCATTTAGGCCCACTATATCTGGAGAAGTACTCAAGTGGCTGAAGAGGCGCCCCTGCTAAGGGTGTAGGTCGCGAAAGCGGCGCGAGGGTTCAAATCCCTCCTTCTCCGTTTTATATGACCCGTTGGTCAAGTGGTTAAGACACCGCCCTTTCACGGCGGTAACATGAGTTCAAATCTCGTACGGGTCATTGGTGCTAGTCACCAATAATTAAATAGTTTTGTATATTAAGCAATGGAGGATTACCCAAGTCCGGCTTAAGGGAACGGTCTTGAAAACCGTCAGGTCGCGAAAGCGGCGCGTGGGTTCGAATCCCACATCCTCCTTAGTGAGTAGCACAAGTTTCATTTTTATTATCGCGGGATGGAGCAGTCTGGTAGCTCGTCGGGCTCATAACCCGAAGGTCATAGGTTCAAATCCTATTCCCGCAATTAGTTTTAAAGAAATATTTGGTTCCTTGGTCTAGTTGGTTAGGACGCCTGCCTGTCACGCAGGAGATCGCGGGTTCGATTCCCGCAGGGACCGTAATGGCTCGGTAGCTCAGTTGGTAGAGCAATGCATTGAAGCTGCATGTGTCGGCGGTTCGATTCCGTCCCGCGCCATTTTGGAGGGGTAGCGAAGTCTGGCTAAACGCGGCGGACTGTAAATCCGCTCCTTCGGGTTCGGTGGTTCGAATCCACTCCCCTCCATATTAGGGATATAGTTTAAAGGTAGAACTACGGTCTCCAAAACCGTCGGTGTGGGTTCAATTCCTACTATCCCTGTTTCTACCTTTTATCATGGCGGTATTGGTGAAGTGGTTAACACATCGGTTTGTGGTACCGACACACGTGAGTTCGATTCTCACATACCGCCTATTTTATTGGGTTATAGCCAAGCGGTAAGGCAATGGACTTTGACTCCATCATGCGCTGGTTCGAATCCAGCTAACCCAATTGTTTTAAAAATGAATATGGCGGTATAGCCAAGTGGTAAGGCAGAGGTCTGCAAAACCTTCATCACCGGTTCAAATCCGGTTACCGCCTTTGGCTGATGCTAAATTATTCAAGTATTAAAATGCCGGTGTGGCGGAATTGGCAGACGCGCGGGATTCAAAATCCCGTTCCTGTATAAGGAGTATCGGTTCGACCCCGATCACCGGTATTAATGGTTTTTAAAGCCAAATATCAGTTAGCTTAAATTGTTGTTATTGACAATTTAAGCTTTTTTTGTATCTCAAAATAAATAACAAACATTTATTTGTCTGAAAATTTTGGATTGTCTAAGATAGAGTTCCTTAAACATTCGAAAGGTATATATACACTGGAATTTAATGTTTCCGTGATAAAGAACCCCATGTACAGCTCTGTTGGTCTAATGCCATGTATATCTTCAAAGATGTATGGGGGAACATTAAAGACAGCTCGTGAATGTTTAATAGCTTGTTCTTGAGCCATTTTTAGAACTGATAGATAAGTTGACGTATCCTTACTGAATCTAACTTTCTTGGGTTTAATTTGTCCTCTTACGGTAAAAGTATTGTGAGGTAAATCAAGATTATTCCATGTTAGATCATTAATTTCATCAAATTTAGCGCCAGTATCTATTTCTAGAAGAGTCTCATAGGAGTACATACGTTTAATTGAAGCCTTCAATTTGGAGGCAGTCTTTAAAAGACTTAATTCGTCTGACGTGAGTAAATCAGTTCTTAATTTGTTTTGCATGCTTAAGCTCCTTATTCTTATTAATATTCATTATGACACTCTTTTAGGAGTTTAATGTACTTGTGTGGTTTTGGATTTTCGATATTTATAGAACTATTTGATGTGATCAACCAAAATTGAAACAGCTGTTTGATTCAAATATTTAGAATTGAAATTGTCTTTAGACTTTATAGTTGTTTTTCCATTGAGAAATCCTTGAATTGTAATTCGCTGATTTCTTTTAAATGATTTAGTTGTTTTAGTAACAGCTAAGAAATATTGATTACTAGTACTGAGAGGGGCTAGTAGTAGATGAGTTTTTCCTGTTGAATCAAGAGAGAAATCCTTAATATAAAAATCTTTTAATGAAATATTCATAAATAACATATTGCTTTCATACTGTTGCATTGATGTTATATCCAGTTTGTTCATAATATCAGGATATTTAGTCTTATATTTTGACTTTTTATTCTTCTGATTAGCCTTAATTATTTGAACGTTCGGCTTTTTGGATGAATAATTATTGGAAAAATTTATGCCAGAAATAATTGTAAGGCCGGTCATAAGAGCAATTTGCTTGCGATTCATCATATATTCTCCTAAGTATTCAATTTATTAAATATTATAAATCCTGAATATTTTAAAAAATAGGAAAAGGTTCATCTATTTACTGATAAATATTAATATTTTATTTATTAAATATTTACTCAATTTAGATAACAAATTCGATTAATAAATTGTTGATAAATTCTCACTAAAGATGAAGAAATTTGCTAAGATACAAAGTAAATGGAGGTTTTAATGAATGAATTTGACAATTGATAGTTTGGTCAATTCCATCTACAAGGAATTATCAACAAGACGTGTGAATCGTTTTACGATGACTGATTTAATGAAAGCTTCGAGCGTCTCAAGGGGGACAATATATTATTATTTTAATAATATAGAAGATATTTATACAGCAGCATTTGAGAAAAATATTCTTAATCGAGCTATTGAGGAAAGCGACTCGTTTACTTCATTTATCAATAAATTTATTTCATACATTTATGAAAACAAAACGTTTAGCCTTAATTTTTATCATTTGACTGAAATAAAAATTAGAAAAGAATTTTTAATTGAAATATTTAATAATCAATTGCTGCGTTTCAAAATTAATATCAATCCTAAAAATTTATATGTTGTCAGCGGCTTTTGTTTTATAATCATTAACTGTTTTGATCATGATTTAGAATTGGAACAGGGATTGATTAATAAGGAAATTGAATTATATTCACAAATGTTGCGTAAAACTTTAAAAAACTTTTGAACAGAATTATAAAGATGTTCAAATTTTGAACACTTTCTGAAAACTGCTTATATATAGTTGAAAGTTATTTAGTTATGATATTTATGTAATCAAATATATGGATTGGAGAACCATTGTGAAAATTTGATTAACAAATAAAAAAATAGGAGAATGCAAATAATAATTTTGGAAACTTAAAAGCAATGAGCAAACTATCATTGCTTTTTTGTGATATAAAGGTAATTTGAGATTATTTTTAAATCATGTATTATATATATTTGAGGTGAAAATATGTTTAGATATGCGAAAGAAGAAGATGCTGATCAGATATTGCCGATACTGTTCCAAATCTTTGATGAGATGGAATTAGATGTTTTAAAAAAAGTCGGCGACAAAAAGATGGCAGAAGTTATTAGGGAAGGCTTTTTCCAACCAGGATATCGTTATGGATTCGAAAATATTCTTGTGAATGATATGGATGGAAAAGTTGTTGCCATCGTCGTTGGTTACCCTGAAGAACTCGAAGATGGTATTGATAAACCATTGATCAAAATTCTGCATAAACATGGTATAGAAGAAGATAATTTCTTTGGCGATAAGGAAGCTTGGCCGGGAGAATGGTATTTAGATTCATTTGCAGTTGCTCCTGATTATCAAAATCAAGGTATTGGAACTAAGACTTTGAAGCACGTCATCGAGGTTATACGTGAACGTGGTGAGAAAATTCTGAGTTTGAACGTTGATATTGATAATGAACCCGCTAAGCACGTTTACAAAAAAGCTGGCTTTGAAAAAGTTGGTCAATTATACATTGGCAGTCACTTATATGATCATATGCAATATGATTTAACGAAATAAAACCTTGAAGAGAAATCTTCAAGGTTTTTTATTCGCATCTGTTTTTAAAATTATTCAAATAAGGTATCTTAGATTTCAATAAGCTTCTATTCAGGTCAGTTGAGGAAGAAAAAGTCGGTAATTTAATATATTTGTTTAAAAAGATGGTCAGTAATGTGCCAATGGGTCCATCTTCCATATTAGTAAACTTCATCTCCAAACCTGGATGGCCTTGAGCCAATATTGTAGGTTGAACAGTGAGAATCTTTTTCCCGTTTTTTGTAACATGATAATCTGACATGACCAAATTTCCCATCACATGCCAATTAATTTTACTAAGATAGACATATTTGAGATCTAACATAGGAATAGCATTGATGGTGGCTTTTTCCTCACCGTTTATTTCAATTGAATAAATTTTCAAGAAATTATTTTTTAACTTTATTTCACCAACTAATGTATTTAAACGATTATAAAGTTTAATTATGAAAGGATCATTTTTGTCACGTGAAGCAATAAAGACGGTTTCTTTATTCTGATTAACTACGACAAGAATATTACCAACTGTTAAATCGGCCTTTCGAATATAGAGGTTCATCATTTTTCCTGCTTTTGAACTTTTTCAATAACTTTCTCGACAATTTGGGCTACACCATCGTTAACATTATTGTCTGTCTGAATTTCAGCCAAATCGGCAATAACAGGAATGGCATTTTTCATAGCAACGCCGATACCAGCATCTCGTATCATAGACTCATCATTTAAATTATCGCCGATTGCCATAGTTTCAGTTTGATCAATATTCTTGTCCTTAGCGTATTGCAAGAGAGCAATTCCCTTTTGAGCGTCAGTACTGTTGATTTCAATATTATTTGACGAAGAGGATGTTACCACAACGTCAGAAATATTTTTTTCAATATCTAGTCTTAACGGTTTTAGAACCTCATGTTCTTTATCGCTAAAGGCTAATATTTTCATGATTTGATACGATGGGTCATTGAAAATTTTGTCATAGTTTTCAATAAAAGTCATTGGTGTTAGTTTGATTCTTTCCATAGTATCTTCTAGTGCTTGTTCGTATGTCGTACTGGGATTTAACTTTACTAATAATTGAGCCAAGCTAGTGATACGCATATCTTTATTATCCGAAAAGATTCCCTTGTTGGTAACTACTTCAAAGTAAATTTGATGTTTTCTGAGGTAATCAATAACTTTCTGTTTAGAACTTTTCGAGATAGGATTACTGGAAATCAGATTTTCATTTTCATCATAAACTTCAGCGCCATTTAAAGTTATGTATCCTGGATGTACACGATTTTTTAAGAAAGGCTTAGCCTCATCAAGACTACGTCCTGTTGCAATTATAAATTCTATTCCTTCTTTTTGTGCATTTTTGATGGCTTGAATATTACGATCTGAAACAGCCATCTTGTCATTTAATAACGTTCCATCCATATCGGATGCAATTAATTTAATCATAAAGTTCCCTCCGAGTGCATTATGCTATATTTGCATGTTACCATATTTTATAGAATTAATATCAAACAGGTAGGTGTAAATTTGAAAACGCTAATAAAAAATGATTGGCAAGAAGTTCTTCAAGGTGAATTTGATAAACCATACTATGAAAAACTTCGTGAATTTCTTGTTGAAGAATATAATACTCAAACGATTTATCCAGAGATGCATCATATCTATCAAGCGTTTAAGTGGACTTCATTTTCTGACACTAAAGTCGTTATTTTAGGACAAGATCCTTATCATGAGCCTAATCAGGCAATCGGTTGCAGTTTTGCCGTTGCTCCCGGAATAACAATTCCACCATCATTACGAAATATTTATAAAGAACTGCAAGATGATTTGGGATGCACACCCGTAAATCATGGCTATTTAAAATCATGGGCAAAACAGGGAGTTTTATTGTTGAACTCTGTTTTAACCGTTAGAAGAGGACAAGCGTTCTCTCACAAGGGGAAAGGCTGGGAACAGTTAACTGATTATGCCATTCACGCTTTGTCAGAACGTGGAAAAGTTGTTTTCATCCTCTGGGGTAATGCTGCCAAGAGTAAGATACCTTTAATTGATGAATCGAAGAATACCATTATTTCTTCAACTCACCCAAGTCCGTTTGCTGCTCGCTATGGTTTCTTTGGTTCAAAACCATTTTCTAAAGCAAATGCAGCTCTTTTAAACTATAATGAAGAAGAAATCAACTGGCAGTTACCTGAGAATGCCGAAGATACGGAGGAAGAATAATGGATCTATTTGAAAGCCTTAAAAGTAAAATTAACGGAAAAAATTTAACAATTGTTTTCCCGGAAGGTGAAGAACCTAGGATTTTGGGTGCCGCAACTCGACTAGTTAAAGAAAATGTTTTAAAACCAATTCTCGTTGGTGAACAAACTAAAATTGAACAAGTAGCAACAGAAAAATCGTTTGATATTTCTAATATCGAAATTATTGACCCTAATAAATATGCTGATTTTGATACTTTAGTAGATAAATTTGTAGAACGTCGTAAAGGCAAAAATACTAAGGAACAAGCTCAAAAGATGCTATTAGACAATAACTATTTTGGAACAATGCTAGTTTATACTGGAAAAGCCGATGGGATGGTTTCTGGTGCAATCCATTCAACTGGCGACACTGTTCGTCCAGCTTTACAAATCGTCAAGACAGCGCCAGGAAATTCTAGAATCAGTGGCTCTTTCATCATGCAAAAAGGTGATGAAAGATATATGTTTGCTGATTGTGCAATCAATATTAATCCTGACGCACAAGAGTTAGCTGAGATTGCTGTACAGACTGCTAAGAGTGCAAAATTATTTGATATTGATCCTAAAGTTGCTATGCTTAGTTTTTCAACTAAAGGTAGTGCTAAAAGTGATGAAGTTACTAAAGTTGCTGAGGCTACAAATATTGCACATGAGTTGGCACCTGATTTAGCTATTGATGGCGAATTACAATTTGATGCTGCTTTTGTACCAAGTGTCGGAGCACAAAAAGCACCGGGCTCAAAAGTAGCAGGACATGGTAACGTCTTCGTCTTCCCAGATCTTCAATCGGGGAATATTGGCTACAAAATTGCACAAAGATTTGGTGGCTTCGAAGCTATTGGTCCAGTCTTACAAGGCTTAGCAAAACCTATCTCTGATTTATCCAGAGGATGCAATGAGGAAGATGTTTATAAGTCTGCCATTCTAACCGCTGCTTTAGCATTATAAAGTTTAGGAGAAATTATGCTCGAATATCAAGTAACCACACATTCGTATGAAGAAACTGAAAAAATAGGCGCACAGATGGCCAATCTATTAAAAATCGGGGATGTAGTCGTCCTAAACGGTGACTTAGGTGCCGGTAAAACGGCTCTGACTAGAGGATTGGCACGTGGATTAGGAATCAAAAAGAATGTCAAAAGCCCAACTTTTACGTTGATTCGTGAGTATCAGGATGGGCGTATTCCGCTTTATCATATGGATGCTTATCGTTTAGAGAGTAGTCCTGATGAAGATTTGGGGTTTGACGAGTACTTTAATGGAAATGGTATTACGGTCGTTGAATGGCCTCAATTCATCAAAGATGAGATACCAGAAGAACACATTTCTATCAATATTTCACGTCTATCAGATACGGATCGCCAAATTGTCTTTAAATTACATGGAAAAAAATATGCTGATCGAAAATTTGGAGAGTTGCAATGAGTGAGCAATTAGTTTTACGTGAAGCAGTTCCCAATGATGCAAATAATTTGATTGATTTTTTAAAAAAGGTCAGTCAGCAGTCAGATTTTATTGTTTTTGATGACCTAACAAATTTGACCATAGAAAAAGAAAGACAGTCATTAAATGATATCTATCAATCACGCTTTGATGAATTGATGGTGGCTATATTTGATCAAAAAATTGTTGGTTATTGTCGAATTGAAAAAATTGACGAACAAAAGGCTGAATTGGGAGTTGTAGTTGATCAAGAGTTTTGGAACAATGGGATTGCTTCATACTTAATCGAAGATAACCTCGATTGGGCAAAGGATTCGCCATTGAAAAAAATAATTTTAGAAGTATATAAAAATAACCCAGCTGCAATCCATATTTATCAAAAATATGGATTTACAACTGAGTTAACAAAAGAAAAAACTTTATTAATGTCGAAAATGTAAAGTGCTTCATAATTGTTAGACAAGAAATCTAACAGTTATGGAGCGCTTTTTATATGGTTAAATACAGTTCAAAATTAAAGGCAGAGGTTGTTGGTGAATACCTCCAAGGTAGAACCAGCATGCAAAGTCTCTCAGAGAAACATAATTTACCTAAACGGCAAGTCAGTTTCTGGATTCAAAAATATCGCTTAAGCGGCGTAGACTCGCTTAAGCGAAAAAAAACTAAACGGAGCTTTTCAGCTGAATTTAAAATTGATGTGATAAACTACTATCAAACTCATGATGAAACTTTAGCTGAAGTATCCGCCAGATTTGATGTTAACAAGTGTCAGATTAGTTCCTGGAGAACGGCATTCAATAAACATGGCATAGAAGCCTTGAAGTCTCATCCGAAAGGCAGAAAATCCAAAGTGAAAAATGATAAAAAGAAATTACGTCATTTAATAAACAAGAATGAATTAGATCAACTTCGCGAGGAACTCGCAAAGAAGAATCAAGAATTATATGACACAAAGTTGGAGAATGATATTTTAAAAAAATCAATGACCCTGTTCGGAACTTCAAAGGACGCAAAAAAACACAAATAGTTGATCAGATCAGGGTAGAACAAGAGTCTCTTCCAAAAGCAGAACGGTATAAGATAGGCGATATTCTTAAGGCCATTGGACTTAAAAAGGCCACTTACCATGATGAGCGTAAACGTATCAAAAATCATGTAGATAAGTACAAAGATATAAAAACTGAAATATTAAAAATTACTGAAAGTGGAAAATGTCGTGGACGCCTAACCTACGGTTATCGTCGCGTACAAGAAGGATTAATTAAACTAGATATTCACATAGCAGATGCCGTAGCTCGTCGCTTGATGAATGAGTTAAATGTTCAAGTAAATCTTTATAATCGTCATAAAAATGGAAAGTATTCCTCATATAAAGGAACTGTTGGAAAGGTCGCACACAACATTTTACATCAACAGTTTAATGAAACTGAGCCCTTTAAAGTCCTGCATACAGATGTCACACAAGTTCGTTTAAGGGATAACGAATGGGCTTATGTTTCCGCAATTACCGACGAGGCAAGCAAAGAAGTTCTAGCGTTCCAAGTAAGTAATAGTCCCAATAGTAAATTAATTATGGATACATTAAATGAATTAACGACAGTTATACCTAAAGGAAGCAACCCAGTGATACATTCAGATCAAGGCTGGCATTATCAACTAAATTATTATACTGATAGGCTTTCTGAAGATGGATTTATACAGAGCATGTCTCGCAAAGGAAATTGTCTCGACAATGCGCCAATCGAAAGTTTCTTTCATCTATTCAAAACAGAATGTCTCAATGGATTTCCACCTTGTAAAGATATGAAAGAATTTAGGAAACTTTCTAAGGAGTACGTCGATTGGTTTAACAATCGACGCATCTCAAGAAAAACAAAAGGCATGACTCCCCGCGAATACAGGGAACATGCCTTATCAGCTTAACAATATTCAATTTTGTCTAACTTTTGTGTTGCACTTTAAATGGTTTAGCTAGTAAGCTTGACCATTTTTTTTATTTGTTCAGTACCAAATTGCTGTTCAGTTTTAACTAAGATCTCCGCACAAGCAACGCTATCAGCTAGGGCGTTATGATGATTGCGTAGGTCGATATTGAGGCGGTCAGAAACTGTATTCAATTTATGATTGGGAAAGTCTGGGAAGAATTTGCGACTGGTTCTTAAAGTGTCAATGGTTAGGTACTTAGGCACCATGATACCGTAATCGCTTAAAGTCTTTTTGAGTACACTATTATCAAAACTAGCGTTATGAGCGGCAACTAAGTGACTGCTGTCAAAAAGGGGCTTAATGTGACTCCAAACCTGATCAAAAGTAGGAGCGTCTGCCACATCGTCAGGATGGATATGGTGAATCTGAATATTTCTTGGACTGAAATATTGTTGGGGATTTATTAAAGTGTAGAAGTTGTCAACAATCTGATCGTTACGTACTAAAACTAGGGCTAAGGAACAGGCACTAGAACGACTTCCGTTGGCAGTTTCAAAATCCATGGAAACAAAATTCATAAATTACTCTCCTTGTATATTTAAATCTAATTCAATTGGACAATGATCAGAACCGTAAACATCGGTTAAAATGTTGGAATTGCTAATAAGATTTTTGCCATTGTCAGAAACCACGAAGTAGTCGATTCTCCAACCGGCATTGTTCTTACGAGCGTTGAAACGATAGCTCCACCAGGAATATTTCACTTCATCGGGATGAAGGGTTCTGAAACTATCTATGAAACCACTATTTAATAGTTCTGTAAATTTATTTCGCTCTTCATCGGAGAAGCCGGGATTCTTGTGATTAGTTTTATCATTCTTTAAATCAATTTCTTCATGAGCTACATTTAAATCTCCGCATAGAACAACTGGTTTATCAACTGATAATTTCTTCATATAATCTCTTAAAGCATCGTCATAACGCATCCGATATTCCAAACGCTTCAACTTGGGCTGGGAATTTGGGGTATAACTATTGATTAAATAAAAGTCAGGAAATTCTAAGGTTAGAGTACGTCCTTCGTCATCAAATTCGTCAATACCTAAACCATATTTGATGTTTAAAGGTTCTTTTTTAGTAAAAACTGCTGTTCCAGAATAACCTTTTTTCTTAGCATAGAAGAAATATTGATGATACCCCGGTAGGGATAAGTCGATTTGTCCTTCTTGTAATTTGGTTTCTTGAATACTAAAGATATCTGCATTTAAATTTTGAAAAATTTCTGAAAAATCTTTTCTGACAACGGCACGCAGACCGTTTACATTCCAAGATATAAGTTTCATAAAATCACCTCGGCATAATTATAGCATTATTGTAATAGTTGTTAGTTCGTTATGTACCTTAGTATGTGATAAAATTATAAGTAAGTCTATGCAACACAAAGGATGATGAATATTGAATTTTCCAGTTGAAAAATTACCTAATATTGAATTTAAGATAAATGAACCGCTCAGTAAATACACTTTTACTAAAACAGGTGGCAATGCGGATGTTTTAGCGTTTCCGAAAACTCGGGAAGAATTAGTTGAGATTGTTGACACTGCTAGAGTAAATAAAGTAAAAATCACGATTATTGGTAACGCTAGTAATTTGATTATTAAAGATGGTGGAATTAGAGGTATTGTTATCATTTTACCTAATTTCCATAAGATTACAGTTACTGATACGGAGGTCACGGCGGAAGCTGGCGCTACGATTATCAATACAACCATCGCAGCCCAAAAAGCTGGTCTAACTGGCATTGAGTTTGCTGCGGGTATACCTGGTAGTGTAGGTGGAGCTGTTTTCATGAATGCTGGTGCCTATGGTGGTGAAATTAAGGATGTTTTTGAATCTGCTGAGGTACTCTTACCAGATGGTCATATAACGACTCTGACGCACGACGATATGAAATTCTCATACCGTCATAGTTTAGTTCAAGACGACGGAGGTATCGTTATAAGCGCCACCTTTGCTTTGAAACGTGGCAATAAAGAAGTTATTCAAGAAGAAATGGACCGTTTGAATGCTTTAAGAAGATCAAAACAGCCATTAGAATATCCTTCTTGTGGCAGTGTCTTCAAACGACCTAAGGGTCATTTCACTGGTCCGCTGATTATCAAGGCTGGTTTGCAAGGCAAGATAGTTGGCGGAGCACAAGTTTCAATGAAACATGCTGGCTTTATCGTTAATATTAAGCATGCGACAGCAACTGACTATATGAATTTGATTCATTTGATCCAAAAGACTGTGAAAGAAAAATTTGATGTCGAACTGCACACAGAAGTTCGCATTATTGGTGAAGATAAAAAATAAAGAGAATGGTAGGTGTTGTCTGTGGAAATAATCGAATCAATCATTTTGATTCTTTCATTATTAATTATTGCTAATATTGTGAGTCATTACTTTGTATCAATTCCACCAAGTTTGTTACAGATTGCTGCAGGAATCTTGGCGGCTTTATTTATACATGTGAAGATCTATGTTGATACGGAGTGGTTTTTATTGGCGTTTATTGCGCCAATTTTATTTAATGATGGGAATAATTTTCCTAAAAGAGAACTTTGGAAATTAAAAGGTCCAATTTTAGGAAATGCCATTATTTTAGTTATCATATCTACCGTAGTAGGTGGAGTTTTTGTTAAGTGGTTAATTCCACAATTGCCATGGGCAGTTGCTTTTACGTTGGTAGCCGTATTGTCACCGACGGATCCGATCGCTGTAGAATCAATTGCTAAGAAGGCACATATTCCAGATAAATTGATGCATTTGATCAATGGTGAAAGTTTGATAAATGATGCATCGGGATTGATCTGTTTTAAGTATGGCGTTGCAGCAACTGTAACGGGGGCGTTCTCGTTAAAGAATGCGACGGTAGATTTCTTCTACATCTCTATCTTTGGAGCTTTAGTCGGGGGCTTAATGATTTGGATTTTCAATGGGATCAGATTATATTTGATCAATCAAGGTGTGGATGATTCAATTTTGCACGCAATAATTCAAATTATTATTCCATTTATAATTTATTATGTTGCTGACGACATTTTAGGCGTTTCAGGTGTTGTTGCGGTGGTTATCGCAGGTATTTTGAATATTTCTTCTAGTCGGAATATGAGTACTTTTACACCAGAAATAAGACTCGTTACTTCAAGGACTTGGGATTTAGTAGTTTATATGCTAAATGGAATTGTCTTTGTTTTACTAGGGATTGAGATTCCTTTTGCGATGGAGGAATTGGTCCATAATGATAATATCAATACTTTTTGGGCAACTATTTTAGCCTTTATTATTTGGATAATGCTAGTTGTGATTCGTTTTCTTTGGAGTTACATTTATTCGACATTTTCTAATAATGGCGACGGTAAAATTAAACTTTGGTCAAAAGCCAGATTTGATGATTGCTTGATGTCTGGTATTTCAGGGGTACGTGGCGCCGTTACAATGGTTGGTGTTTTGTCAATTCCAATGACTATCAAGGGTGGTGGCGCCTTTCCTTCAAGAACCCTATTGCTATTTATCGCAAGTGCCGTGATTATCTTTAGTTTGTTAGGAGCAACGTTCTTGATTCCTATATTAACTAAAAATAGTGCACCTGTTGCTTATCGTGGAAGTACGTTTGGCGCTGATGCTGAGGATCTAGATGATGACGATGAACCCGCACCGATTGCTTTGACTCAAAATGAAGCTAGTAGGGTCATCTTAGAAAAGACAATTAAGAAATTGCGTTCAGAGATGGATGACGGAGACACTGCAGTATATTCTTCGGTAATTGCTGAATATCTTTATGATTTGAGAAATCTTGGTATTCAAGCCAATAACCCTGTTAAAACCCGTCAAATCAGTAAAAGGCGTGTCCGTGGGAAAAAGGATGCAGAACTTTGGGATATTTGTTTCAATTGCGAATTAGATGCAGTGGAAGAGCTCTATGATAATCAGGAAATATCTGATGAATCTTATGATTTAGCGGTTAGAAAGATTGCTCGTTATAAAAAAGAAATCGTGCATCGAAGTTACAATCAAACATTTGAATTCTTTTATAGCTACTTCAGACGGTCTTATTTGCAGATTAAACATATTATCTATCGTTCTGTAAATTCCGATGAAATTAAACAAATAAATCAAGATACTATCAAGATTTCTATTGCTGGGGCAAAGAAAGCCTTGGCAAAATTACAAGAATTAAATAAATCTGATCATGAAGATGTTGATGATAATTTGATTTATATTTTTCAACGTCATTACGAGGATCGTTTAGAATTACTGCAAGGTAAATATCGTGGTCGATCCCCACAATTCAACAGTGAACGAATGAATTTAGAGATCAAAGCACTCAGTTACCGTCGGGCTTTTGTCCAAGATATGTTAGAACAAGGTAAGATTAGTAAGTCGACGGCTAATGAATTGCGGCAAAATATTAATTACAGTGAAGAAGTAATTAATATTGATGTGGATTAACATATAAAATGTGATGAACTTTTATAATTTTTATTGTTTGTTATAATTAGTTCGAACTACTAAGGAGCTATGAAAATGAATTTTATACCAAGCAATATTTTTACATGGCAGAATTTGGCTAACTTGGTTGATGTCTTGGTAGTCTGGTATTTTTTATATAAAGTTCTGTCTATGTTACGAGGAACCAAAGCTGTCCAATTGCTAAAAGGAATCGTAATTATTTTCGGTATAAAGTTGATCAGTTGGGCCTTGAATCTTCATACAGTTTCGTATTTGATGGATCAATTGATCAATTGGGGGATTATTGTAATTGTGATAATCTTTCAGCCAGAAATTCGTCGTGGTTTGGAGCATCTGGGACGTTTGCCGTTTTTTAGTTCGACCAGTAATGAAGAAGGCAAAACTAAAAATCATTTGATTGAGAGCTTGGATCAAGCTATTCAATACATGAGTAAACGTCGGATTGGTGCCTTGATAACCTTGGAAATGAATACAGGTCTTGAAGAATATGTAGAGACCGGAATTGATTTGGACGCTGAAGTTACTGGCGCCTTGTTGATTAATATTTTTATTCCTAATACACCTTTGCATGATGGGGCAGCAATTATCCGAAATAATCGTATTTCAGTTGCAGCGGCATATCTACCACTTTCAGAAAGCAATACGATTCCCAAGGAATTGGGAACTAGGCATCGTGCAGCTGTCGGAATCAGTGAAGTAACGGATGCCATCACAATTGTTGTCTCCGAAGAGACCGGAGGGGTAATGATCACCAGAAATGGACATATGATGCTTGACCTCTCTAGGGAAGATTACCTGAAATATCTGCACGCCCAGTTAAAAGACCCTAATGACACTGGAACTCGTTCAATCTTAGGTTTCTTGAAACTAGACCGAAAGAAGGGAAAACAAGATGAAAAAGATAATTAACAGTAATTATTTTTATGCATTCCTTTCTCTCTGCTGTGCTCTTTGGTTGTTCTTCTTTGTAAGTACGCCTGGTGCAGGGTCAACACGGGATACCAATCAGTCGAATACTTCGACGGTCACTAAAAAGGCGACTTTTTCAGTACCTTTACAATTGCAGGCTGATGTCGATAAATATTACATAACTGGTTACCCTGAAAAAGTTAAGGTAACGGTTGAAGGTCCATCAGCTTTAGTCACGGCGACTAGAAATACTCAGAACTTTAATTTGTATTTAAATTTGCGTGACTTGTCGATTGGTCAACATCGAGTTCAAATTAGAGAAAATGGTTTGAATAGCGAGTTAACTTATAGTATTAAGCCGAAGTATGTAACGGTGAATATCCAAAGGCGTGAAACTAAGAAATTTGCTGTTGATATTGACTACAACAAAGAATCCTTAGCGACAGGCTATGAAACAGGAACTACTGAAGTGTCTCCTGAAACGGTTACCGTCACAGGTGCTGCTTCTGAAATTAATAAGATTAATAAAGTGGTTGTTAAACCAATTTTACCTAAGGGAATAAAATCTACATTCGATCAAGAAGTTTTAGTGCAAGCTCTCGATAAAAATGGTAAAACTGTAAATGTTACATTAGATCCACAAACTGTTCATGTGAAGATTCCTATTTCGATTCAAAGTAAGCAAGTAAGTATTAACTTGAAACAAAAAGGGAATACTTCGGATAATAGTTTTACACTGGAGTCTGATGTAAAGAATATTAGAGTTTATGGTACTAAGAGTCAGATCGATGCTATTGATGATTCAGTCGATGTGCCTGTTGATGTGTCTGATGCCTCTGATGGCGATAAAAAGACGATTGATTTAAGTGACGCCTTGGGCAATAAAGTTACTTTTACCGATCCTAGTTCTGTCAGTGTGACAATCAATCAGACTAGTTCTAACACTTTATCTAGTACGACGGGAAATCCTACTAGTGGGACAACATCTTCTGATTCTAGTTCTTCTTCAAAGAGTTCTAGTTCGGATAGCACGGATTCAGATAATGATTCTAGTTCGTCAAGCACTAATTCAACAAATGACAATAATGATAGCGAATAAAACGCTGGGGGTAAATTTTTCATGACAAAATATTTTGGAACAGATGGTGTAAGAGGTATCGCAAATAAGGACTTGAGTCCTGAATTAGCTTTTAAATTAGGTCGTTGTGGTGGCTATGTTCTAACACAACATTCAGATAATAAGAGTTCTCATCCACGTGTTTTAGTGGCTAGAGATACTCGTATTTCTGGACAAATGTTGCAATCTAGTTTGATTTCTGGCTTACTTTCTGTAGGTATCGAAGTTTTAAACTTGAACGTTGTTACAACTCCTGCTGTAGCCTACTTGGTACGTGCAGTGTCAGCTAATGCCGGAATTATGATTTCTGCTTCACATAATCCTGCAGAAGATAATGGTATCAAGTTCTTTGGTGCAGATGGCTACAAGTTGCCAGACGATGTTGAAGAAGAGATCGAGGAATTATTAGACGCTAAAGAAGATACTTTGCCAAGACCTTCAGCAGAAGGTTTAGGTAGCGTATCTGACTATCCAGAAGGTGCACAAAAGTATCTTCAATTCTTGAAGCAAACACTTTCAGATGATTTGAGCGGAATGAAGATTGTTTTAGATACAGCTAATGGTTCAACTAGTCGTTTGGCAAGTACACTCTTTGCTGACCTCAATGTTGATTTCGATATTATGGCATCTCATCCAGATGGTATCAATATTAATAAGGATGTTGGTTCAACTCATCCTGAGCAGTTGGCTAAGCGTGTTAAGGAATCAGACGCCGTTGCCGGATTAGCTTTTGATGGTGATGGAGATCGTTGTATTGCCGTTGATGCCGATGGAAATATTGTCGATGGTGACAAAATTATGTTCATCCTTGGTAAATATTTGCATGATGGTGGCCGTTTAAAGAAAGATACGATTGTTACGACTGTTATGAGTAATATCGGTTTGTATAAGGCAATTGAGGCCAACGGGATGAAGTCTGTTCAAACTGCTGTTGGTGACAGACACGTCGTTGAACAGATTCGTGAGAACAACTACAACATCGGTGGTGAACAATCTGGTCACGTTGTTTTGTATGAGTATATGAATACTGGTGATGGAATGTTGACAGGTACTCATCTGTTGCATGTTATGAAGGTTACAGGCAAGAGTTTGGCTGAACTAGCTGCTCCTGTAAAAGTTTATCCACAGAAATTAGTTAATATTCCTGTTGCTGATAAGAACTCATGGGACAAGCACCAACCTATCTTAGATGTCATCAAGACTGTTGAAGATGAAATGGATGGCGATGGACGTGTCTTAGTTCGTCCTAGTGGAACACAATCATTATTACGTGTTATGTGTGAAGCTCCTACAGAAGAAAAAGTTAACGAATATTGTGATCAAATAGTTGAAGTTGTTAAGACTGAATTAAGCTAAAACTATAAATATATTTTAAAAAAAGGAATCAGGATGATTAAAATCCTGATTCCTTTTTTGTGCTATAGACCAATTTTTATAAATGGTACATACCGCCTATACCATTTATAAAAAATATTAAACTTTTCTTGACATAATTATAATAGATTAGTATTCTATTCATTGTCGCGAGATGATACAACTAAATTAAATGAGCTATACCATTTTGAATAAATTAAACTATACCAATTTAGAAAGGCTTAATTATTATGTGTGGAATTGTTGGAGTAATTGGAAATAATAATACAACTGATATCTTATTAAATGGATTGGAAAAACTTGAATACCGTGGTTATGATTCAGCAGGTATTTATGTTAATAATCAAAAAGGCAAAGACTTCTTAGTTAAGGAAGTTGGTAAAATAAGCGAATTGGAAAATGCCGTTTCAAGCGATGTTCAAGGCGTTGTTGGAATTGGACATACAAGATGGGCAACACACGGTAAGCCAACGATTGAAAATGCTCATCCTCATTTTTCAGAAGATAATCGTTTTTACTTAGTTCATAACGGTGTCATTACTAATTATGAAGAATTAAAAAATAAATATTTATCAGATTTTACTTTTAAAAGTCAAACTGATACTGAAGTAGCTGTTCAATTAGTAGATTACTTTGCTAAACAAGGTATGGATGGTGAAAGTGCTTTTAGAAAAGCTCTGACCTTGATTGAGGGTTCATATGCTTTTGCAATGATTGATAAAGAGCAACCTGATAGAATCTTTGTTGCTAAAAACAAGAGTCCATTGTTGATTGGTTTGGGTGACGGTTCAAATGTTATTTGTTCCGATGCCATGGCCATGCTTGATCAAACACATAAGTTTGTTGAAATCCATGATGGCGAAGTTGTTATCCTCAAGAAGGATTCAGTTGAAATCAGTAAAATTGATGGTACAAAGGTTCAAAGAGATCCTTACACAGTCAATATTGATGCTAGTGATATTTCTAAAGGAACTTATGATCATTACATGTTGAAGGAAATTGATGAACAGCCTAATGTTATGAGAAAAATTTCTCAAAATTACATTAATGACGATGGCACCTTGAAAGTTGATAAAGACTTGTTAACAGAATTGAAAAAGGCTGATCGACTTTATATCGTCGCTGCAGGTACTAGTTACCATGCCGGTCTAGTTGGTAGAAATATTTTTGAACAACTAGCTGATATTCCTGTTGACGTTGAATTAGGAAGTGAATTTGGTTATCATATGCCAAAACTTTCAAAGCATCCTTTCTTTATTTTCCTTTCACAAAGTGGGGAAACAGCCGATAGTCGTCAAGTCTTAGTTAAGGTAAACGAAATGAAGTTGCCAAGCTTGACGATGACTAACGTTGCCAAATCAACACTTTCTAGAGAATCTGATTTCACAATGGAATTGTTGGCGGGTCCTGAGATTGCAGTTGCTTCTACGAAAGCTTATACAGCTCAGATTGCAGTTGAAGCAGTTTTGGCTAAGGCCTTGGGTGAAGCTAAAGGATTGGAAAGCGCTAAGAATTTCAATTTAAAGAAACAACTAGCTTTGGCTGCTAATGGCATTCAAACAATTGTCGATGAAAAAGAAAAAATCAAGGAATTGGCTGCTGATTATTTAACAGATCAATCAGATGCTTTCTATATTGGTCGAGGAATTGATTACGCCTTATCACTTGAAGCAGCATTGAAACTCAAGGAAATCTCTTACATCCACGCTGAGGGCTTTGCAGCCGGTGAATTGAAGCACGGAACAATTGCCTTGATTGAAAAAGGTACACCAGTCTTTGCTTTCGTAAATGACGGGATCGGTGCTAGTCATACACGTGGTAATATTCAAGAAGTTGAAGCTCGTGGAGCACATGTTTTGGTAATTGCCAATCAGAAATACGCTGAAGCAGGGGACCAAATAATTATTCCCGAAATTGATGAATTGATATCACCAATTATTAGCGTCGTACCAGCTCAATTGATTGCTTACTATGCTAGTTTGGCTCGAGGAAATGATGTTGATAAACCTCGTAATCTTGCAAAAAGTGTGACAGTAGAGTAGCCTATTTTTACATAATGGATATATAATAGTCTTCGTAATGAAGGCTATTTTTTATTATAAAAATTCAAAGATTGGTGGTTTTATGAGGAATAAAAAATTAAATTTGTTCTCAACAGTTATGTTTGGACTCAGCGCAATTATTGGGTCTGGATGGATGTTTGGTTCTAGTCAGGCAGCACAAATAGCTGGGCCTGCGGCAATTATTGCTTGGATCGTGGGAGCACTTTTAGTAGCAATGATTGCGATGGTTTATGTTGAAATTGGTACGATGTTTCCTGAAGAGGGGGCAATGAGTCGATTCACAATGTACACTCACGGTTCGTTGTTGGGACACATCTTTTCTTGGGCCAACTGGATATCGCTTTTAGCTATTTTACCGATTGAAGCCGTAGCTTCAGTACAGTATATGAGTACTTGGCCTTGGGAATGGGCCAATTGGACGCATGATTTCATGAGTGGTGGTCAGTTGAGTCCTCAAGGAATTATGATGGCTACAGTTATGCTTTTTATCTTTACCTTTATTAATTATTGGTCAGTAACAATTATGGCAAAATTCAATAACTTCATATCTGTTTTGAAAGTTATTGTGCCAATTATTACAATGATAGTTTTAGTAACAGCACATTTTGATTTTAATAATATGGGAAGTTCCTTTAGTGAATTTATGCCAAATGGAACCTCATCAATCTTTGTTGCTATTGGTAGTGCGGGAATTATTTACTCTTACGTAGACTTTCAAACGGTGATCAATTTGAGTAATGATATAAAAAAGCCCTCAGTCAATATTTAAAGTGCAACACAAAAGTTAGACAAAATTGAATATTGTTAAGCTGATAAGGCATGTTCCCTGTATTCGCGGGGAGTCATGCCTTTTGTTTTTCTTGAGATGCGTCGATTGTTAAACCAATCGATGTACTCCTTAGAAAGTTTCCTAAATTCTTTCATATCTTTACAAGGTGGAAATCCATTGAGACATTCTGTTTTGAATAGATGAAAGAAACTTTCGATTGGCGCATTGTCGAGACAATTTCCTTTGCGAGACATGCTCTGTATAAATCCATCTTCAGAAAGCCTATCAGTATAATAATTTAGTTGATAATGCCAGCCTTGATCTGAATGTATCACTGGGTTGCTTCCTTTAGGTATAACTGTCGTTAATTCATTTAATGTATCCATAATTAATTTACTATTGGGACTATTACTTACTTGGAACGCTAGAACTTCTTTGCTTGCCTCGTCGGTAATTGCGGAAACATAAGCCCATTCGTTATCCCTTAAACGAACTTGTGTGACATCTGTATGCAGGACTTTAAAGGGCTCAGTTTCATTAAACTGTTGATGTAAAATGTTGTGTGCGACCTTTCCAACAGTTCCTTTATATGAGGAATACTTTCCATTTTTATGACGATTATAAAGATTTACTTGAACATTTAACTCATTCATCAAGCGACGAGCTACGGCATCTGCTATGTGAATATCTAGTTTAATTAATCCTTCTTGTACGCGACGATAACCGTAGGTTAGGCGTCCACGACATTTTCCACTTTCAGTAATTTTTAATATTTCAGTTTTTATATCTTTGTACTTATCTACATGATTTTTGATACGTTTACGCTCATCATGGTAAGTGGCCTTTTTAAGTCCAATGGCCTTAAGAATATCGCCTATCTTATACCGTTCTGCTTTTGGAAGAGACTCTTGTTCTACCCTGATCTGATCAACTATTTGTGTTTTTTTGCGTCCTTTGAAGTTCCGAACAGGGTCATTGATTTTTTTAAAATATCATTCTCCAACTTTGTGTCATATAATTCTTGATTCTTCTTTGCGAGTTCCTCGCGAAGTTGATCTAATTCATTCTTGTTTATTAAATGACGTAATTTCTTTTTATCATTTTTCACTTTGGATTTTCTGCCTTTCGGATGAGACTTCAAGGCTTCTATGCCATGTTTATTGAATGCCGTTCTCCAGGAACTAATCTGACACTTGTTAACATCAAATCTGGCGGATACTTCAGCTAAAGTTTCATCATGAGTTTGATAGTAGTTTATCACATCAATTTTAAATTCAGCTGAAAAGCTCCGTTTAGTTTTTTTTCGCTTAAGCGAGTCTACGCCGCTTAAGCGATATTTTTGAATCCAGAAACTGACTTGCCGTTTAGGTAAATTATGTTTCTCTGAGAGACTTTGCATGCTGGTTCTACCTTGGAGGTATTCACCAACAACCTCTGCCTTTAATTTTGAACTGTATTTAACCATATAAAAAGCGCTCCATAACTGTTAGATTTCTTGTCTAACAATTATGAAGCACTTTATATTCGTAGAGGGATAATTTTATCGCTATTGATAAGTGCTTTGATTTACATTGCCTTGCAGATTGTCTTTATTGGTGCTTTGCCACAGTCAATTATTAGTGGCGGCTGGTCAAAGATTAGTTTCAATTCACCGTTTGCTGATTTGGCAATACTTTTAAATATCTACTGGTTATCTACACTGGTTTACTTTACAGCCTTTATTTCACCAGTTGGTAGTGGAATTGCTTTCGCTTCTTCGGCAAGTAAATCATTATCTTCTATGCCGAAAAATAAGCATTTGCCATTGTTCTTAAGTAATTCAAATAATAAGTACAATTCACCACGAATTGCTTTGTTTGTCGATTTGTTGGTCAGCTTTATTCTGATTTTGCTATTTAAAAACTGGTCATTATTGTCACGTGTCGTGGCAGCTTCAACTCTGATTTCTTTGCTTTCAGGTCCAGTTGTAGCTGGTAGTTTACGTAAAATGGGTCCTAATTTGAGGAGACCGACAAAGATTAAGGGGATGAATATCCTAGCACCAGTTGTTTTTGATTTAATAAGTTTGGCGATTTATTGGGCTATGTTCCCAACGACGGTTGAAGTTATCGTGATTATCATTGTCGGCTTGCCAATTTATTTCGTCTATGATTTTCGTCGTGGATTTAAAGAATTTAAACAAAAATTGTATGCCAGTCTTTGGCTAATAGTTCACTTGTTTGGCTTATCACTGATCTCATGGATCGGTGGCTCAGCTTTTGGTGGAATGAATCTGATTAAGTATCCTTTGGATTTCGTTGTTATTTTAATCTTTTCAACGTTCATGTACTTTTGGGCAATTCATTCATTGTATTATTCTGGTTATTTCGATGATGCTAAGGAAATCAATTCAACTGTCAAGCTGGATGAAGATTAATGAATAATCGTTCAAAGAATAAGCAAAAATGGTTCTGGGGAGTTGTTATAGCGATAGAATTGGTCTTATTTTACAGTTCTTCGATGACTTATAAAGAGCAAACTTCAGTACCATTTCTAGAAAAATATTTTAAGAATCAACCATTTCATGATTTATTATCAAAGATTGGTTTTAATTACAGTGGCAAGTACCAATCAGTGGCAAATGATGGCTATTTTAAATTTGTGGAATTTATTATTCGCAAAGGTGCACATTTTAGTATTTATTTGTTATTAGGATTGTTCTTGTGTTTAGCTTTAAATATATATTTTAAGAAGAATATTTTCTTGAAAGTTTTCGTACCATGGATGACAGCGACTGGTTTAGCTGCTTTTGATGAGTTCCATCAGGGACTGACTGGAGGAAGAACACCATTAGTCGATGATGTTATTTTGGACAGTTCTGGAGCTTTGGTAGGTAGCTTAATTGCAATTTTAATTCTTTATTTACTCTATCGTCATAAGTCCAAAAAAGAATTATTTACTATGTAAAGAGATAACGGCAGATAATCACAATATATGATTGTCTGCCGTTATATTACTTTGAATGAAGAAAAAAGTTTCGCATTTGAGGTTTATTTAGCTTAGTAATATTGAAATACCAGTCTTAGTTTGATAAAATTATATGCGGTTTACAATAATCATGAAAGAAGGAAACAGAAATGTCAGGACATTCAAAATGGCATAACATCCAAGGTAGAAAAAATGCCCAAGATGCAAAACGTGGTAAAATCTTCCAAAAGCTGTCTCGTGAATTATACATGGCAGCTAAATCGGGTGGTGCCGATCCTAACGATAATGCTGCCCTTCGTTTAATAGTAGATAAAGCTCGTGCAGCTAACATGCCAAAGGATAACATCAAGCGTGCTTTGGATAAAGCTGAAGGTGGCAGTGAAGAACATTATGATGAAGTTACATACGAAGGCTATGCTCCAGGTGGAGTTGCAGTATTAGTTGAAGCTTTGACAGATAACAAAAACAGAACTGCATCTGCCGTACGTGTTGCATTTACTCGTAATGGAGGAAGCTTAGGTTCAAGTGGTTCAGTTTCATATATGTTTGATCGTAAAGGATATCTTGTCTTAGATCGTACTAAGAATAGTCAAGATGAAGATACTGTTTTGATGGATATTATGGATTTAGGTGCAGATGATTTACAAACATCTGATGATGCTTATGAAATCTACACAGAAGCTAAGGATTTTACAGCCGTTCGTGATGGTTTGATTGAAAAGGGCTATGAAGTTGCTGATGCTGAATTAAAGATGATTCCTCAAAACACTACACCAGTGCCGGAAGATAAGAAAGAACAATTTGAACATATGATTGATCAACTCGAAGACGATGAGGATGTTTCAGAAGTTTACACTGCTGCTGCAGATGATGACGACGAAGAATAGATTCTTATTAATGAGTTAATAAAAGACCGTAGATTAATAATCTACGGTCTTTTTTTGGGTTCTGTAGCATTATTCAAAATATCATTTTGCATTAGTTTGTCATAATTGCTTTGCATTTTAATGAGATTTTGTTTATATGATTTGGAATAAACAATAGCGAAAAGGGTATTCAATAAGTATTCAAAGGTCATTTGTGAGGCGAAAGTACTGACTTTAAAAACATCGAATTCGTTTTGAACGATTGTAATATTTTGATCAGCATAGTCAATCAATTTGCTATTGGGATTGCCTGTGATCAAAAGTGTGGGGACATCCTGTTTTTTTAAAAATTTAAGTAATTTAAGATAATTTGAATTATTGCCTGTATAGGAGAGAAAAATGGCTAAATCGTTCTTATCAAGATTAATAGCACTCCAGGATTCATCGCTGTATTCTTCGGCGATAATAGCAAATTTGTTTATCTTAACCAGTTTACTCTGGAGACTTCGAGCTCTAATTTGAGTATCGCCGATGGCAAAGAGAACTAGCCGCTTACTGTCAATAATCATTTTTGCACTTGAGATTAACTCTTCTTCATTTACTTGAATTAAGGTGCGCTTAATAGCGTTAATGGTTAAATCCGAAATATTCTTAGCAATATTTATTGCTGAATCATCAGGCGAAAAAGGGAAGTTAGCATCGATATCGTTTAGTTGAGTGATATTTTGTTGAACATCATTAGATATAGCTTGTCGCATGGCTTTAAATCCTGAATAATTGAATTTTTTAGCCAAACGAACTATGGCTGAATGCGAGGTATAGGTCTTGGAAGCTAGAGTTTGAATTGACATAGTTGAAACAGCTTCTAAATTTTTTTTAATATATTGAACGATTCTTTTTTCGTTGTCGGTTAAATCTGTAATATGAGTCATTTTGTCGGTAAAAAGCATTTTATACCTTCCTTTTTGAACAGGATGTTCAAGAAAATATCCGTTTAATTAATATCTTTGTTCATTGTGACCACTTTTTTTCAAAAGGGTTTCTAAAAACTTTGATAGCAAGTAAAGTTTGATTATAGAAGTTTGGAGGAATTATTTATGAAAAAAATGACGGTTGCTTATATTGGTAATGGAAAAAGCGCTAATCGTTATCATTTACCATTTTCACTCAAATTGAATAATATCAAGGTTAAAACAATTTATGCTCGTCATATCGAACATGATATTTGGAAAGAAATTCCTGGTATTAAATATACAACAGATATCAATGATATTTATCAGGATCAAGAAATTGATTTGGTAGTTTTATCGGTTCCCGCAGCGGCACACTACCAATTAGCCAAAGACGTATTGAATCATGGGAAAAATGTTCTAGTTGAGAAGCCCTTTACAGAAACAGAAGCTCAAGCTAAAGAGCTTTTCAAACTGGCAGATGATTTAGGTTTACTAATTCAATGTTATCAGAATCGTCGTTATGATTCAGATTTTTTGACGGTTCAGAAAGTGATTGAGAGTAATAAATTGGGTGACATCTTGGAAGTAGAATCAGCCTATGATTATTTTCGCCCATACGTACCAGAAAATGAGAAGGAGTTCTCTATTGGTCATAGTTATTTGTATGGTCATGCTTGTCATACCCTAGATCAAGTTATTTCTTACTTTGGTAAAGCAGACAGTGTTCATTATGATGTAAGACAATTGTTAGGCAAGGGCAGAATGAACGATTATTTTGATATTGATATGTATTATGGCGTTATGAAGGTGTCAGTCAAATCAAGTTATTTCAGATTGGTACCTCGTCCAAGCTTTACTATCTATGGGAAAAAGGGTGTTTTTGTAAAAGAAACGATGGATCGACAAGAAATTGATTTGAAGCATTTTTATATGCCTGATCATGCTGATTTTGGAATTGATCGCCCCAAAGATTATGGAACATTGACTTATCTAGATGACAATAATAATTATCATCAGGAAAAAGTGGTTTCCGAAATTGGAGATTATAGTCGAGTTTATCAAGGGTTGTATAACGCCATTATCAAAGGACAACCTAAGACAGTAAAGGATTCAGAGACTATCTATCAAATGCATTTGTTAGAAAACGGTATTAAACAAATTACTTCAGAAGGGGAAGATTAATAATGAAATTAGCTATTTTAGGAGCTGGAATGATTGTGAAAGACTTTTTATCAATGATTCACGATATTCCCGAGATAGAATTAACTGCCATTATGGGGACGCCAAATGATTTAGAAAGAATGCAAGAATTTCAAAAAGAAAACCAGATCGGCAAAATTTATACAGATATTGCTGAGTGTTTAAAAGATCCAGAAGTAGACACAGTTTATGTGGCGCTACCTAACTTTTTACATTATAAATTTGCCAAATTAGCTTTAGAAGCTGGGAAAAATGTTATTTGTGAGAAGCCCTTTACCTTGAATACTTTTCAATTAGAAGAATTATCCAATCTTGCTCAAACTAAGAAGTTGATTTTGGTTGAAGCAATCACCAATCAATATTTGAATAATTATCGGAGTTTAAAAAGTGATCTATCAAAGTTAGGATCATTAAAAGTTATTGAATGCAACTATTCACAATATTCACATCGTTATGATGCCTTTTTGGCTGGTACAATTTTACCAGCGTTTGATCCTAAAAAGGGTGGTGGCGCTTTGATGGATTTGAACATCTATAATATTCATTTTATCGTTGGATTATTGGGTGCACCAAAAACGGTCCATTATTACGCCAATGTCAGTCGAGGAATCGACACCTCAGGTGTTTTAGTCTTAGAATATCCAGAAGTTAAAGTCGTATGTATTGCAGCTAAGGATTGTTCAGCTGAAGTCACCTCGACTATTCAAGGCAATTTAGGTTCAATAGTGGTTGATGAACCAACAAATGTATTAGATAATTATGAAATTCATTTAAATGGTGAAAGTGCACAAGTAGTGGATAACAAAGCGCATAGTCATCGAATGTATGAGGAATTCGTTACTTTTAATAAAATGATAGAACAACATGATCTGATTGAAGCACAAAAACGAATGAAACACAGTCTGGACGTTATGAAAGTAGTCGATTCTGCTCTCAGTGATTCAGGAATTAAATTAGGTTAAAGTAAATGCTCACGTTATTGAAAACATCAATTAATGTGAGCATTTTTGTTATTTAAAAATTATAAGTAATATTGTGTTTCCTCTTTGCGTAATTTTTAAACGAAAGGGGGTATTTTATGACTGCTGAATCAATGGTTAATAATCTATTAACCGAAGCATGTATCAATCAGATCTCAGATATCTATTTTTTTCCGCGTGATAACTTTTATCATATCGAAGCTAGTAATGCTTTACAAAGTTATAACGTAGCGGATTTAACCAATGATGAAAGTTTTGCTATTATGAATTTTTTGAAATTTAATGGAGGGTTGGATGTTTCAGAACGACGGCGATCACAAAAGGGAGCCTTTAATTTCATCTATCAGAATAAGAATATTTTTATTAGAATTTCCGCAGTAGGAGATTTTAAAAATCGTGAATCTATGGTAGTACGACTGATTTATCCACAGGAATATAACACACCAATTGATGAGGGGATTTTGGAGAAATTGCGACCTGTCTCGCAAAAAAAAGGCATGATGTTATTTGCCGGTCCAATGGGTTCGGGCAAGACGTCCTTAATGTATTCGTTGAGTCGGAGATTATCTGCTACTAAAAAAGTGATGTGTATTGAAGATCCCATTGAGATTGTCGAGGATGATTTTTTGCAATTACAAGTAAACGACGATGCAGGGATGACCTATGAAGAATTAATCAAAACTAGCTTACGACATCGACCAGAAGTACTGATTATTGGTGAGATCCGTGATAAAAATACCGCTAAACAAGCAATACAGGCTGCCTTGTGTGGCTATACGGTCATGTCAACTATCCATGGAAAATCAAAGTATTCTGTTTTGCAACGTCTGAGACAATTTGGAATTGAAGATGTTGAGATTATAAATGCCGTAAATTTTATTTCCTATCAACGATTAGTACCAGTTTTTGATAATTTGGAATTATTTTTGGATTCGATGGAAATATCGGAGATAAAGAAATATTTAGCTGATGGATTGCCTGATGAACAATGGCAACAATTATTGAAAAATGCATATCAAGCGGGACAAATTAATGAAGAAACTTATCAAGAATATCTTTCCTAAAAAAATTACTAATGGCAAGAAATCGGAACATTTGTTGACGATAAGCAAACTCTTAAAAAATGGATTTTCACTAAGTGATGCAATTAACTGTTTGCGTCTGTTGGATGATGATCAGAGAATCTTTTTTAAAATTTATCAAGATCTCTGTCAGGGAAAAATGATTTCACAAGCTTTGTTACATCTTGATTTGCCAACAGTTATTTCCAATCAATTAATTATCGCTCAAAATCACGGAAAATTAGCTCAGGCATTAGAACAGACGGGGCAATTGATTCAAAGTCAGGTCAAGCAAAAGAATAAATTAAAAGAACTGTTAATTTATCCTTGTTTCATCTTGTCATTTTTGATTGTGATGTTGGTTGCCATGAAGGTTTATATTGTGCCACAATTGGCAATTTCTGATAGTGGTAAAATGATTGATCTTTTTCTAGGAGCAATTCTGGGAGTGATTTTAAGTGTGTTCGTAGCGTCTTTGTTATTCATAGCGTTTCTTAAACGAAAGGATGAATACAAAAGAGCAATAATACTTGTGAAATTACCTATTGTTGGCAAAATATATCTCAATTTTTTACAATTTTTAATTTTGCAGGGGTGGGGGATGCAATTAGCCAATGGGATGAATTTATTCGACATTTGTGAAGTTAGTAAACAGTTTCAAGTTGGATCGGTTCAACGTCATTTGGCCGAAAAATTTACGAATGATTTAGTCCGTGGAAAAAGTTTTGTAGATTTGATAAAGCAAGAACCACTTTTACCAAAACAATTGTTAGTTATTTTTCAGGCTGGAGAAAGTGGGACTGCTTTGGCGCAGGATTTATTAGTGATGTCTGAATTGAAATTTGATGAGACCCAGCGAGGTTTAAAGAAGATGTTGGGCTTGATTCAACCAATATTATTTGGCGTAATTGCCATTGTGATCGTCGTGACTTATTTAATAGTTCTACTACCTACTTATGGAATGATGAAAGGAATTTCGTGATGAAAAAAATCAGAAAAGGTTTTACCCTAATTGAAATGGTAATCGTATTGTTTATTATTTCATTGTTACTTTTAATTATGATTCCTAATTTAACGGAGCAGAAAAATAATGCCAACAAGAGATCTGATGAAGCCTTGCAAACGACTGTAATAAATCAGGCAGAATTGTATTCTGAAACTCATGATGGCGACTTTTCTTTGGATGATTTAGAGGATACAGGTTACATAACTGGCAATCAGAAAAAGAAACTGAAGGGTCAATATTTGAAGAAAGATGATACCGGCAAATGGATACTAGAAAAGGATTCATGATCTTAGAAACAGTAATTGGTTTGATGATTGTCTGTAGTTTGATAACTATTTCGGTGATAAATTTCAATAATTATCGAGCTCATGTTGAGGAAAAGCAGGCCTTGGAGTGGTTTAAAGGATCGTTTAAGAATACGATGAATTACGCTTATTTGAATAATAAATCGGCTTCAATGAAAGTCGAAGCTAATCGGATTGACTTTTTATATACTGATATTCATGGTAAAAGAATCGATCATAAAAAGAAATTTCCTAAAACACTTACAATAGTTAATGCACCGGTTGATTACTTTATTGGTAGGTCAGGTCAATCGGGTCCAAGAACGGTAATAATTCATTCAAAGTTATCAAATGAAGACTATAAATATGTGATTCAATTGGGCTGGGGTGAGATTGTTGAGTCAAAAACGTAATGGTTTTATTCTATTTGAATCTCTTACAGCATTGATTATTTCGGTCTCAGTAATTTTTACTTTGACACTTTGTGTAACGGAGCAGTTTAAATTAATTGATAAATGGGAACAACGAGTCAATGCGCATAAAATAATCTTGCTTTATCTAGAAGGTCAAGACGTAAGTAGAAAGATAGTAATTAAGAATAGAGTATATTACTTCAGTCAGACACAGAATAAATATCAAGTGATGGTAAACAAAAATGTCTATCAAATTGAAAAATAACGTCCGTCATAAGGGTTTCATGTTGTATGAATCAATTGTCGCTTTGATGGTGACAATATTAACAATTAGCGTGTTGCAACAATCCTTACAATTAATGAAATCGATTCAAAATACAACTTTTAGAGAACAATTACGGTGGCATATTACTCAAGAAAAATTACAATCAATGTTAGACGATGCTTACGAGATTCGTAAGATAACTTCCAGCCAAATAATTTTTTCTAAGACAAAACTATTAGATAAAAAACATCCTGTTTTTGTACTAAGTATTCGTGAAGACAAGGGAACCTATGATAGAATGTTACGGATAACAACAGCAACCAATGGTGGTCATGAACCAATTCTAATGCACCAAAGGGAAATTAAGATTGAAAAAATCTCAAATTTGGTTATTATTACAACAGTGAACCAAGCTGGTGAAAAGTCCGAAATGTACTTAACATTGAAAGAGAAAAGCCATGATGAGCAATCAAAAACGTAGCGGAATGGTCTTAATAAATAGTATATTAATAATAATGGTCGCAATTATGATCGTAGGATATACTAATAAGTTGATTGGTGAACAAATCTCAGGATACCAGCAATTAGATGAGATTTATTTACGGCAGATCGACAAAAAAATTCATAAAAGTAATAAAATAGCTGTTGAGGATTGAGGAATCCTTGAATAAAATCGTTTCCAACGTTAAAATTTTATTATTAGGCAAAGAGGTTAACCATGTCAGAAAAAGATATGCAAACATATTTTGATAAGATAAATCAAGCTAATGCTTTATTAAAGGAGTCATTGAGAGTCGATAATATTGAGTCGCTTGCAGAAACATTAACGAATATTTCCGATGGAAAAGTTTATGTGGAAAATGATGTTCCAGATAAAGAGACCGTGGGGAAGTTAGAGAAAATCTATCAAGAAATGAAAGATTTAAATCTAACACCGTTACAATTAAAACAAGCAATTACAGTTTCAATTATTAAAGCTCAAAAGGACGACAAGACTGAAGTTAATAAACTGATGACTCCGGATGCGATTGGCTTGATAACTAGCTTAATTGCTTATGAGGTACTAAATGTTCAAAATAAGAAGAAAGTGAATATAGTTGATCCGACTGTTGGAACAGGTAACTTGTTGATTGAAGTCATTGAACAATTGAATATGACTGATAAATTTACTATCAATGCTGCTGCACTAGATAATGATGATGCCTTGGTTTCTTTGACAAAGTCGTTTAGTGAGGTAATGAATTTGAATCTCGATGCCTATCACCAAGATAGCGTGGCTGATTGGGACATTACTGATATTGATCTAGCAGTGGCTGATTTACCAGTTGGCTATTATCCAATTGATGATAATGCGCGCAATTTTAAGACTAAATCAGACAAGGGTCATTCCTATACTCACCACTTATTGATTGAACAAACTATGAATAATTTAAATGACGGTGGAATCGGTATATTCGTTGTACCTTCACAGATTTTCCAGACTGATCAAGCTAAGAAGCTATCTGAATGGATGGTCTCCAGTGTTTATTTGCAAGCTGTGTTAGATTTGCCAGCAAGCTTATTTGCATCGAAGGAAGCACAAAAGGCAGTCGTAGTTTTACAAAAGCATGGTGGCAACGCCAAGCAAGTTGGAAATGTTTTGATGGGCACAATACCAGATACCAATAACCCAAAGTTGTTTGAGGGATTTAAAGACCAGTTACAAGACTGGGCAAAAAATTTTAAAGGTTAGGTGAGATTAAATGTCTAAAATCATGGCCGTTAATTCTGGTAGCTCTACATTGAAGTGGAAACTATATACAGTACCTGATGAAAAAGTTATTGCTAAAGGGATGGTAGATCGTTTAGGTTTATCTGATTCAGTTTTTGAAGTCCAATATAATGGCAAGAAAATTAGTGAAGTGGGAGATATTCCTAATCACACGACAGCTGTTAATAAAATGCTCGATAAATTAATTGATTTGAAAATCATTGATGACTATAAAGAGATTAATGGCGTTGGTCATCGAGTTGTCGCTGGAGGCAGTATTTTTAAAGATTCAGCCATTGTGACGCCTCGTGTAATTCAACAGATTAAGAATCTTTCCGAATTTGCACCACTGCATAATCCAGGACAAGCAGCCGGAATTGAAGCATTTGAGAAGATCTTGCCTGATGTTCCTCAAGTTGCCGTATTCGATACGTCGTTTCACCAAACAATGGACCCAGTCAATTATCTCTATAGTATTCCTTATGAATATTATGAAAAATATGGTGTTCGTAAATTTGGAGCTCACGGAACTAGTCATCGTTATGTTTCACAAGCAGCAGCTGATTATTTACAGAAGCCATTGGCTGACTTAAAAATAATTTCTTGTCATCTTGGTAGTGGAGCTTCAATCGACGCGATTGAAGATGGAAAATCAGTTGATACTTCAATGGGATTCACACCACTTGCTGGTATTACTATGAGTACACGTTCAGGTGATATTGATCCATCATTGGTCGCTTACTTGATGCAAAAGATGAAGATCACCGATCCTAATGAAATGGTAAAAATTTTAAATACGAAGTCTGGTCTATTAGGTATATCTGGGGTTTCACCGGATATGCGCGATTTGCTTGCAACCAGAAAAGAAAATCATCGTTCAGATTTGGCTATTAAAATTTATATCAATCGAATTGTTAAGTATATTGGTTCATACATTGCTACTTTAGGTGGAGCCGATGTCTTGATTTTCACTGCCGGTACAGGCGCTAAAAATGCTGAAATTCGTGCCGATATTGTTAATAGATTTAATTATCGTGGCATAAAGATTGATAAAGAGGCCAATGAAAATGGTAAAGGAACTCGTTTAATCAGTACTAAGGATTCCACGACAGATGTTTTAGTCGTACCAACTGATGAAGAGTTAATGATCGTTCGTGATGTAGTTAGATTAACTAAATATAGTGATTAGAGTAAAAGATATTTTTCAATTAAATTTAATCAAATGGCATCTATTTGAAATGCACAAGTATCTGTGTATTCGAATAGGTGCCTTTTTCTTTGGAAAAATTTATTTGATCAAAATATTCTAACTTTTTTATGTTAAAAACTAGATTATAAATTTTGAAAATAATGCAATGTAAGCCTTTACTTTTAATGATTTACTGTTATATTAAAAGTGTAGAGAACGAAAACGATTTGGAATGGAGGTTCACTTATTATGACAAGAAAAGCCTACATGATCGGTACTGGGGTTGGTAACTTAGCCGCTGGTATCTATTTAATTCGTGATGGTGGTTTTAATGGCGATCAGATTACAATGATGGGTCTTGAAGATCATGGTGCTAACGATGGTGCCGCGGTTAAAGATTACGAAAATGAATATGGTAATCAAGCTTTGTCTAACAGCAAAGGTTACTTAGCCAAAGGTGGAAGAATGCTCAATGAAGAGACATTTGAAAATCTTTGGGATGTTTTACGTTCGGTACCATCTTTGGATAATCCTGGTCAAACAGTCACTGATGATATTTTGAACTTTGATCACGCACATCCAACACATGATGTGGGACGCCTGATCGACAGTGATGGTCCACGTGTCAAACCTAATAAAGACAATTACAAGCATATGCAATTTGACAATAAAGATCGTTATTTATTGTCGAAGTTAATGTTGATGCCTGAAAAGGACGAAGAAAAGTTAAACAATATTAGTATTGCTGAATGGTTTGCAAGCAGTCCCCATTTCTTCACAACTAATTTCTGGTACATGTGGCAAACGACTTTTGCTTTCAAACGTGCTAGTTCAGCCGTTGAATTACGTCGTTATATGAATCGAATGATATTGGAATTCAGTCGGATCAACACTTTGGAAGGTGTTACTAGAAGTCCTTATAATCAATTCGAAAGCATTATCTTACCAATGCGTAAGTATTTGGAAGATCGTGGCGTAACATTCATCAACAACCGTAAGGTTACTGATTTGGAATTTAAAGATACACCACTTCAAGACGATATAGTCGTTACAGGTTTGAAATATGAAGAAGTTGATAACGACAATAAAGAGGGACATATTGACATTGAAGAAAACGATTTAGTGTTTGATACTAATGGGTCAATCACCGACAGTTCTTCGATTGGCGACTTGAATACACCATTCAAGGAAAATATGGACTACGCTCCAAGCGCTTTGCTTTGGAAGAAGGCAGCTGAGAAATTCTATTCACTGGGTAATCCAGACAAATTCTTTGGCGACCGTACCCAAAGTGAGTGGGTCAGCTTTACAGTTACAACTAATAGTCATTTCTTGGTCAATGAGATTTCTAGAATCACTGAACAAGAACCCGGAAATGCTTTGAACACATGGATCAACAGTACACCACTATTGTCAATCGTTGTTCATCATCAACCACATTTCAAGGCACAAAAGACTAATGAATCAACCTTCTGGGGCTACTTCATGTACCCAAGAAGAAATGGTGATTATGTTCAAAAACCCGTTATGGAAATGACAGGTAAAGAAATGCTTGAAGAATTGTTGGGTCATTTGGCCGAAGTAGACCCAAGCAAAGATAATATTAAGAATCATACTCAAGAGATCATGGATAGTATTGTCAATGTAATTCCAGTTTACTTGCCATATGCTAGTGCTATGTTTAATCAAAGAGCAGTTGGCGACCGTCCTGATGTCGTACCAAAGCACAGTAAGAACTTGGCCTTCATCAGTCAATTCTGTGAACAACCATTTGATATGGTCTTTACAGAACAATATTCATTCCGCGCAGCACAGCGGGCAGTATATACACTATTGAATATTCCTTTGTCAGAAATGACACCAATGCATCATTATGAAAAAGATCCTAAAGTCATGGCACGTGCTACTAAGACTATGTTTAGATAAGTATCAAAAAAAGCAGGAGCGAGCTTTTTACGCTCAATAGAAAATAATGAATTTTCACAATAGGGACTGAATTTGATTTCAGCCCCTTTTTGTAGCGTTAAAAGGGTTAAATAGGATACTTTGTGAATAAATTTTCACAATAAAATATTAGTCAATTTAAATTAATATATAAATTTTTTTAACATAAAACAGACTGGGTGTTGATATATCAACGTGAATACGTTTACATTGGCTTTTTGCGATAATTTGCTTGAACAATATTCACACAGTGATAGTATAGAACGTGAATTAGTTAACAAATAAATGCTTTTTAAAATCTTGGAGGTAATCAGATGGTGAAAGGTTCCAAAGATACAAAAGTTTCTGTAAAAACAGACAAAAAAGAAGAAGTAAAACCAGTTATTGATGCAATGGTCGTGAAAGCTCACAAGGCCTTGGATATCATGGACAGTTTTACACAAGAACAAGTGGATCACATCGTACATCAAATGGCAATTGCCGGTTTAAATGCAAGTTTCGAGTTAGCAAAGTTAGCTTATAAAGAAACTGGTCGTGGTGTGGTTGAAGATAAAGTTATCAAGAATATGTATTCTACTGAAGAAATTTGGCATTCAATCAAACGTGATAAAACTGTTGGTATTATTGAAAATGATAAGGAACATCGCTTAATTAAAGTTGCTGAACCACTAGGTGTTTTAGCTGGTGTAACTCCAGTTACTAATCCAACTTCTACAGCAATGTTCAAGTCGTTGATTGCTATGAAGACACGTAATCCAATTATTTTTGGATTTCATCCCCAAGCTCAAGAGTCATCAGTCGCCGCAGCAAAGGTTATGTTAAAAGCTGCTGTTGACGCAGGTGCTCCTGAGGGTGTTATCCAATGGATCAAGAAACCAAGTATTGAAGCTACATCATATTTGATGAACAACGATGGTGTCGCCAGTGTCTTGGCTACTGGTGGTCCGGGAATGGTTAAGGCCGCTTATTCAACTGGTAAACCAGCTTTAGGTGTTGGTCCTGGTAATGGTCCCGCATATATTGAAAAAACTGCTAATATTAAACGTGCTGTTAACGATATTGTATTGTCAAAGACTTTTGATAATGGTATGGTTTGTGCTTCTGAAAATAGTGCCATCGTTGATGCCGATATTTATGATGAAGTTAAATCATTATTCGAAAAGAATAAAATTTTCTTCATTAAGAAATCAGAGTACAAGCAGCTAGCTGAAGCAATGTTTAGACCAGAAGGTGGAGTTAAAGGTCCGATTGCTGGTAAATCAGCTGTAGAGATTGCTAAACTTGCTGGAATCAAAGTTCCTAGTGACACTAAGGTCTTAGGGGTTGAGATTTCAAAGGTTGGACCAGATGAGCCACTTTCAGCTGAAAAACTTTCACCAGTTCTTTCCGTTTATAAAGTTGCTGGACATAAAGAAGGTTTTGAAAAAGCTGACGAGTTGCTTCACTTCGGTGGATTAGGCCATACTGTTGGTATTCATACTATGGATGAAGATTTGGCTACCGAATTTGGTATTAAGATGAAAGCTAGCCGTGTTCTAGTTAATACTCCTGCTGCCATTGGTGGTATTGGTAATCTTTACAATGAAATGATTCCATCACTTACACTTGGTACTGGTTCATGGGGGAAGAATTCTATTTCTCATAATGTATCCTCATTTGATTTGCTTAATATTAAGACAATCGCAAAACGGAGAAATAACATGCAATGGATTAAACAACCAAGAGTTTACTTTGAAAAGACTTCAGTTCGCTACTTAGAAGATCTTGAAGGAATGAAGAGAGCCTTTATTGTATGTGATCCTATCATGGTTCAATTAGGCTTTGTCGATACGATTACTGATGAGTTGAAGCGCAGCAAAGTACATGTTGAGTACTCAATGTTCTCAGATGTTGATAGTATCGTAACTACTGATGTTGTAAAACGTGGTGTTACTCAAATGAACTTGTTCAAGCCTGATACAATTATTGCTTTGGGTGGCGGAACAACTATGGATACTGCTAAAGATATGTGGCTATTCTATGAACATCCTGATGTTGATTTGTTTGGAGCTAAGCAAGGTTTCATTGATATTAGAAAACGTACTTACAAATTCCCTAAGCCTGAAAAAGCACAATTCGTTGCCATTCCAACAACTTATGGTACTGGCGCAGAAGTTACACCATTCAGTTCAATCATCGACACTAAGACAGGAACGAAGTATCCAATCGCCGATTATGCTTTGACACCTGATGTTGCTATCATTGATTCTCAATTCGTTGAAACAATGCCAAAGAGTATTATTCCTGAATCTGGTATGGATATTTTGAACAACGCTATTGAATCATATGTTGCTAATATGGCGTCTGACTATACAAGACCTTATGCACTTCAAGCTATTAAATTAGTCTTTGACAATCTTGAAAAGGCAGCTGCAGGTGATAAAAACGCACAAGCTGAAATGCACAATGCTTCAACACTTGCCGGTATGTCATTCGGCAATGCTTTTGCTGGAGTCGGTCATTCAATTACTGACGCTTTGACAAATGCTTATGGTATCAGACATGGATTAGCTTCAATTATTGCTTTGCCACAAGTAATTAACTACAATTTTGAACAACCAACAAAGATCACTATGTGGCCTAAGTATGAGAGTTTCAGAGCTGATTCAGATTACGCCAATATTGCTAGATACATTGGTTTGACTGGTGAAAATGATCGTGCATTGAAAGATGCTTTAGTTAAGAAAATTATTGATCTCGCACATGCACTTGGTATCAAACTAAGTCTAAAGGATAACTATATTGATAAAAAAGAATTTGATGAAAAATTGGATAGCTTATCAGAAGCAGCCTTTGGAGATCAATTCTCATTTACAAATCCAAAAGAACCATTGATTTCAGAATTAAAACAAGTTCTTGAAAATATGTATGTTGGAAAAGGAATTGAAAAATAATTATTTTATAAGGTTGAAGAGAGTGGAACATAATATGTTCAGCTTTTAGTAAATAGGGCAAGGCAATCGTACTTTGATTGTCTTGCCTTATTTATTTTGAGCAAAAATTGTGTTATATGTAAGTTTTTTTACCGATATTTTTTGAAATGATTTTTTTGGAAATCCTATTATAGCAATGAATTCAGCTGATAAGTTATTAATGGAACTTGTATCAAGAGATGAGGTTAACATGCTATAATTTCCCCACATGTTAAGACTATTTGGCGGGGGCAATTGATTGATGATTTCTTTGAAGAATAAAAGAAGTATCGGTTGGAGGATCAATAAAGAACAGTGGAGTTGGATTATGTACGATTGGGCTAATTCGGCATATGGAATTATTGTGACGACGGCTGTTTTACCAATCTATTTTAAATCGTTAGCTTCAAATGATAATATATCGGCTGCTAGTTCCACTGCATATTGGGGATACGCTAATAGTTTCAGTACATTATTAGTTTCGCTATTAGCTCCATTTTTAGGAGCGTTAGCTGATTATCCGCATTTTAAGAAGAAAATGCTAAGCATATTTTGTTGGTTAGGGATCGTTACGACAATAGGGTTAGCATTTGTTCCCAGTACACAATGGCAGTGGTTATTGATTGCTTATATTTTTTCGGCAATTGGGTATTCAGTTAGTAATCTGTTTTATGACAGTTTCTTGACTGATGTAGCCGATGACGAACAAATGAACAAAATATCGACTTATGGGTATGCGTATGGTTATTTAGGTGGCGTAATTGCCTTTATTTCATTTCTCATTTTAGAATTGACTAATGGTTTTGGTAATTTAGATGGGACAGGAATTGCCCGTTGGAGTTTTATTATTGCAGCGATTTGGTGGTTTATATTTTATTTGCCATTACAAAAAAATGTTAAACAAAAATATTCACTTAAAAAAAGTGAATCACCAATTCTAGGTAGTTTTAGAAGAGTTTTTCAGACGATAAGGCATGTTAAACAGTATAAAAAAGTAGCTTGGTTTTTAGTGGCATATTTTTTCTACATTGATGGTGTTGATACGATATTTACTATGGCAACAGCAATAGGGATGGATATTGGTATTAAGACAACAGAGTTGATGATTGTCATGTTAGTCGTGCAGTTGATTGCGGTACCTTTTTCAATTTTCTTTGGTTTTATTGCCGATAAAACTTCGACAAGAAAGGGAATACTTTTAGGAATATTTGTCTATTTATTGATCTGTTTGTATGCTCTACGATTGCATACTAATATTGATTTTTGGATTTTAGCGATTTTAGTAGGGACTAGTCAAGGTGGTTTACAAGCTTTGAGCCGATCTTACTTTGGCAAAATTATTCCTAAGGAATCTGGTAGTGAGTTCTATGGCTTTTATAATATATTAGGGAAGTTTTCCGCTGTAGTGGGTCCGTTTATCGTTGCCGTTGTGACGCAGTTAACAGGTAAATCAACAATTGGAGCAGCATCTTTAAGTGTTTTATTTTTGATTGGTTTAATTATTTTTACAATTTTACCAAAAATTAGTCGAGAGATCTAAAAAGAACTAAACACCATCTTTATTTTCAAGCAGTGTTTAGTTCTCTTCTAAGACTTTTTTCTATTAGCAGTAATTAATCGGAAATTATAGGAATTGATAACCAATTCAATATCATCTTTTTGGAGATAATAGTTTTTACCTTCTTTTGTAGTGACAGTTTCGTCAGATATAATTATCTGATTAACCAATTTCTTGATTTCATCGTTGGTTAAATTAAGAGTTAATTTTTTGTTGAATCGTCCAAAGACTAGTGTCGTGTAGCAGATTCTATCTAGAAACACTTGTCGATTGGGTATGTTCGTTATTTCCATTTGTCTATTAAGTGGACTGTCTCCTTAGTATTATTAGTAAAGACACTATCCACTTTTAAAGTGTTTAAAGCACGATAATTATCGTTATAAGTATTTAATATCCAAGCGTTAGTTTTGAAACCGTTCTTGTGAGAAAGCTTGATTAGTTTAGGTGTCCATTGTTCTAAACGAATTGAAATGAATTTAATATAACGAGGAGCATTTTCAATTTCCTCACTATATTGGCGCTGTGTAACTGAATCTAACAGCCAAAGAATAGGGACATTTTTAAGTGATTTGTGAAAAGCCTTGATACCGGGGATACTTTCATCTTGCATGATTATATTTTTACTCATTTTATACTTCTTGACCTCTTTAGCAAGGGCCTTTTCAGTGGCAGTATTGTCGCCAGCGTTTTTCTTAGTCTCAATTATATAATGGACATTTTTTCCGTAACGTTTAAAGACATCCTTTAATTGATGTAGTTTTTCACCATTTCGTAGTTTGACATTTTTTAATTGAGAAGTTGTTGAGTCAGAAATCGTAACATTTTTACCAGTTGATTTCTTTAGATTATTGTCGTGTGCGACATACAACTTTTTATCTTTACTGAGCCAAACATCTTGTTCAATGTATTGTGTTCCATCTTTGATGGCTTGATTGTAGCCACTAAATGAGTGATCGGGATTGTTATAAGGACTGCCACGATGTGAGAAGAGCAACGGATTTTCTGGTGAAGCATGATTGACACTTTGAGTAATCGAGGTTAAATTCTTGGCCTTAGGTGCTGCAGCTGCCTGGACTGTCACTAGGGAGGTTGATACACCTATAATTAGTCCTAGCGAAAAGATTAAAATGGATAATTTCTTTTTTAACATAATATTCCCCTTAATTTGATACTTCTCATGATAGTTTAAACATAAAAAAAGTGCCACCGTTGGGTGGCAGATTTTCTAAATATGCTTTGATAACAAGGAAAGATGTTTTTTATTTGCGGATAATTGCTTGGTTTTTTCCCGTTCAATTTGTAATTGCTTTTTGAGCTGACGATTCTTCCAAAATCCATGAATACAAATGGTTGTAGGAATCATTAGCCAAGCTAAAGTAGCCGGAATTAACCAAGGATTGTTTTCGATTATTTTGAAGCCTTCAGCGTCATACTTTTTCATTTCTTCACGCATTTCTTTAGATAATAACATAACATCGCATCCTCTCATTATTTAACTCAACTAAATCATATAGCAAAAAGTAAGCGGTGTCATTGGATAAGGGCAATTAATTACCAGAAGATATTTTGATACCGATAATACTGATCAATAATAAGACTACAAAAATCCACGTTAAAGGAGATAATTTGTCTCCAAATAAAATCACTCCTATAATGACTGAGCCAACAGCTCCGATACCAGTCCAAATAGGATAGGCGAGACTCATTGGGAGTTTTTTAATTGCGATTGCTAAAAAGAGCATGCTTAAAGCTAAACCGACAATTGTATAGATGGTAAAACTGATTTTACTAAAGCCATGGCTTAGTTTCATTGTAGTGGACCAAACTACTTCAAATAGTCCAGCAATAATTAAATAGATCCAACTCATAATATTTTCCTCCAAAAAAATAAGTACTCCTTAGCAATTCCTTCTTTGGCCTAATGGAATTGGTAAGAGTACTTTATTGATTAACACCCGGCGGTGTAGTTATTTTTAATAAAAATAGTTGCTGGTGACAAATTATTCTGCAGGGACAAGTGGATGTTTGCGAACAATAAATGTTAAAAGATACGATGCTGCAAGAATTACTGTAACGACTAAGTATGGGTAATGTGTATTCCAATCCATCAAAGCTCCTGACATCAATGGTCCAATGACGTTACCTACACTAGTTAGTGACATATTCATCCCATTGATCAAGCCTTGGTTAGAGCGACTCGATTTAGTCAAAAGTGTCGTGATAGCAGGTCTTAGAAGATCAAATGATGAAAAGATGACTAGAGTGGCTACGATGACTTCAATGTGCGAGTGTGCCTGAGTGATCCAGAATACGCATATAGCACTAAGTAGGAAAGCAATACTGATCAATCGCATTTCACCAATCTTTTCAATGATCCAATTAAAAGCAGCTACTTGTAAAACCAAGGAAATTATACCATTCAAAGTTAAAACTAAAGCGATTGTTCCTAGTCCAAAATTGAAGACTTGATTTACATAGATACTATAAATACTTTCGAAGCCTTGAAGTCCAAATGATGATACCAGAATCATACCGAATAACATGACCATTGGCAATGTTAAAATTGAACGAATGGAACCTTTTTCTTGGGCTTTCTTTTCAGCTTGAGCTTCTTCAACGGCGAGAACTTCTTTATCTTCTTTAAGAAAAATCTGTGTGAAGATAGCACTAGTAATACTTAGAACACCGGCGACCCAGAAAGGCGTTTTATAAGTAATACCGGCAAGGATTCCACCCAATCCTGGTCCTAAAATCAGACCACCACTAAAGGCGGCTGATAGCCAACCAATAACTTTAGCACGATCCTTTAAGGTAGTCAGATCAGACCCTAAGGCCATTGAGGTAGGAATTACCATAGCGGCTGATAAACCACCAATGATACGAGAAAGGTTAAAGATTGGTAAGCTTGTAGCGACTGCGAAGATGAATTCAGAAATCATATAAGTAAATAAACCAAAGACGATAACTGGTTTGCGACCAATCTTGTCGGACATCTTACCAACAATTGGTGAGGCAACGAATTGTGCAAAGGCAAAAAGAGATGTCATGACTCCCATTTGTGACGTAGTAAAATGATATTCATTCTTAATAAAAGGTGTGACAGGTATAACTAATCCAATTCCTAAACAAATTAAAAAATTACTAAAAACAAGAATATAAATAGATCTTTTATTCTTCCCCATATTTCCCTCCTTATAACTAAGTTTCAGTTCAAAAAAACTACCATCTGCCTAGGACGGTAGTTGAGAATAATAAAACCGATTTCTAAGCGAACTTAGACATCGGTTGTTGTGAACCTCAATTTATATTACTGACTAGCATACTATGGTTTTATGTTAATGTCTAATAAATTAAATGAATCATATTTTTAATTTATTATGAAATAATAACTTTTGGCATATAAATAGGATGTAATTATGGACAATCAGTATATTTCTGACTATTATATAAACATGACTGTAAATAAGGAGGTCATATTTTGGATTTTCGAAGTGGCTTAAACAGTGATAAGCCTCAGATAATAAATTTACTGGTGGACTCATTTAAAGAATACATTACTACTAAGAATATGTTTCAATCGAAATTTCGTTCGAGTGCAAAATTTGATAAATTGCTTCACAAATATTTTGCATTAGAAGTAAATGTATTTATGAAAAAAGGTTTGGTTTATGTTGGAGCTGACGGAAAGGGCAAACCACGTGCTGTGGCCTTAATTGAATTTTCTCAAGGTAATCAAATTAGTAGTTGGGATTATCTAACTTTGGATGGATTGAAATTAATTCCAGAGATATTGAGAAGTGGATTCAATGGTTTCAATGCATTCGATATCTTTAAGTTTGAAGATCTATTTGATTTAGTAAAGGGTAAGAAGAAATGTGCAGTTGAATATTTGGCTGTCGATAAGAAGCTTCGTGGTCAAGGTATCGGTAGTAAGATGCTTAATAATCACATTAGCCCTTATGTTAAGAAGATTGGTTATCGAAACATTATTCTTGAAACAAATACTCAAAAAAATGTTAAATTTTATAAGAAAAACCATTTTTCCGTGCGCTCAGTTAAAAAGGTTAACTTGAGTCATGGTGATGTAAAAGATTGGGTCTTATCTAAGGCTATCTAAAGTAAAAGAGACATTCACACGTTGTGAATGTCTCTTTTTTACTAAAAACAACTAATTCCTACGCCATAAGAATAACAAATTATTTTATACATAGTGTTTTTCTTAAGGAAACTTAAGATTTTAGATATCGGAATCAACCATAGTCCAAGTGATAGTTCCATTATAAGTACCAGGGGATGCTTCAGGAGAAAGATAAATTTGCCAATCTCCAACACCGACATAATTAGTCAAGTTTAAATCGTCTTGATTTCCAGAAAAGTTAGTATTTCGAATAGGTGTACCAGTAGGCGAAATAGGTTCCCAAGTTCCGGAATCTGTATCAGAAGTGTTTCTTTGTCTAATGAATAAGAGATTTGATCCATTAGTTGGCAAGGTTTTATTATCACCATTAATCATTTGGGTATTGACGTTAGTATTGTCATAGGAAACGTTAATGTTAAAGTCACTGTTGTCAGGATGAGAAACACGTAAATCTCCCTTTGTACTGATATTATTCAATGTTTTAGCTTGACCGTACATATTGGTAGAACCGAAATTAATTGATGTCGGGACTGAGAGAAAGGAGTCGGTCTTTTGAATGTTTAAATTTGCTTGAGGAGAATCAATATCCTTGGATTCGTTGCCATCCGTTGTTCCAGAAAGGTTTGCTGTATTAGTGACTATTCCAGCTGCAGCAGAGGTTACTTTAGCTTGGAATTCGACTGTCAGACTTTGTCCCTTTCCAATGGAAGTCACTCGTGTGTTGATAGTTGAACCGTTGTTATATGGTGTACTATCTCCTGGTCCTTTGATTTTAACGGTTCCAGTTTGTTGGAGTCCAGAGGCAAGCGTGTCAGTGAATTGGGAACCGTCAAGCATAGTGTCTTTACTATTACTGTTTACTTTGAACTCAATAAAGTAGTCGACAGTGTCGCCACTTTTAGCGGTGGTAGAATCTTTAAAGCTAGTCTCATTGTTGGTTACGTTTTTAACTTTTTTAGTAAAGGTATAACTAAAATCAGCAGGGGATACCGGAATTTTAACAGAGGCATCATATGAGTCTACTTTATTAGGAGAAATATTATAATCCGAACCTGAGAATGTGGCTGTATTAGTCAAATTGCCATCCGGGTCTAGATTATTTAAAGCAGAATTAGTTATTGTAGCTTCATAAGTAATTGTTTCATCTTGTTCATCAGTCAAAGCTTGTTCGGGTGTAACGGAAAGCTTTTGAGATGAAGAATCGTAACTATATTGACTGGAATCAAGAGCAGTGAATTTATCGCCATTGAATGACTGTTTGATTGAAGACGTATCTAGCTGGAGTCCAGAAGGAATCTTATCGCTTAGTGACTTGTAATTCCACTGAGCACCATAACCGTTATTAACCATTTTCAAAGTGAATTTAAGCTTATCGCCAACTTTATTAACGCTACCTGAACGTGATTCGTTGGTAAATGTTTTAGCAGCAGTGGGAATAGAGTAAGGTTTTGCGGTAACGCCCATAGTAGAACTGTAATGGGCTGTGTCACCTACAGCCAAGGTCGTTGGATTCCATTTTAAAGAATAGGCTGTATCCATAGCTTTAGTAATTGTAGGTTCAAGTAATTCATCACCAGTACCAGAAACAGTTGCAGGAGTGAAACCTTTGGCCCAATTCATACCGGTACCACCTGTAGTATTTTCTTCGCCTGCATAATTATCAAAGCCATCAGGGGTTTGATTACTGACGATTAATCGTAAATCATGACCATTATAGGATGTTTGGATGCTTAGTCCGTCTCTATTTTCCATGCCACGAATAGGAACCATATCGTTACCACCATTACTATCACCCATTTTAGTATCTTCACCGAAAAGAATTGTAAACTTTTGAGAGGTAGTGCCCTTATTCTTTAGGTAGAGTTCACGTTGAACAATGGCCGAATTAGACGGAGAAGCTCTCAGTAAGATTTCCGCTTCTAGATCATAATTACCATTATTAGTACTGCCTTGCGTTCTGACGTAATTACCGACAATTTTGTAAGCCGGATTTCCATTCTCATCGGTCCCAGCAAAGTATTTTTTGTCAGTCATACCGGGATTACCATTATTATTACTATTAGTACCAGCTCCTAAGATAGAGAAATTCTTAGCCGTAATTTCTTTGGTACTATCTGACGGTGCTAAAAGAAAATCAGGAGAAGTCATAGATACCCCTGATTTATTAGTAGAATTATATTTATAGCCTGATTGAAAGACAGAACTAATATATGTTCCGCCATCATTCAAAAAAACATTCATTTTTGAGTAATTGATATTGTTACCAGAGGCAATCGAATTGTTAGTAATGGTATTGTCGCCCATCTCTGAAACTAATCCAGAAGTATTTTGCGCCAATCCAAAGGCATAACCCAAGCTAATTTTTCCTCCAATAGGAAGCTGTGCAATTGAATTGGAAGTTCTACTTTGCCAGTTAGTTATTCCGTCATCAAAATCATTTCCCGAAATGGCATCTCCAGTAGCGGCCTGAGTATTCAAGACTGGAGTAAGAAAGAAGCATGCTATTAAAAAGAAGATTATTGATAATAAGAACTTGGTAGATTTATAATCCCTCATTATAATCCCTCGCAATTAATTCAATATTAATAATATTTTGTTTCTTTTATCAAAAAATCTATACATATATATTATAATATTAAACCAAATGTAAAAGTTATATTGTTTAGGAATAAAATAGATGAACAATAATGATTTTTAAGACAAAAAATTGTGATAAAAATAATTACTCGGCTTTTTTCAAGCCATTTTGAAGAGATTCAATTCCTTCACTAGCAATGAAGTAAACCAAAATCAAGGCAGCAATGGAGTCGACCCACCAGAGATTGAAGAGGGCGGTCAAAATAGCACCTAATAAAACTGTTCCTGCCATATAAGCACAAGTTATGTTGCACATACCATCTTCAATCAATGCATCTGATTTAATTATCTTACCTAACGAGCGTTTCTTGAAGGTAAAGATAGGCATCAAAATGACTGAGGCTATGGCAATAAGGATTCCCGAAAGACTGGATTCAGCACTTTGATGTGTCGCTAAGTTGAAAACAGAAACAGCAATGACATAGACAGATAAGAGCAGTAAAATTATGCCAACAATAAAGGATGATTTCTTTTCCGCTTGAGCAATTTCTTTTTCTGGGGCATGATTGAATTCTTTTTTTAAACGCCAGATCAAGGTGCTTCCGGAAATGATTTCTAGAAAGCTATCTAAGCCAAAAGCTATTAATAGGATAGAACCAGCTTTGATTCCTGAAGTGAAGCCAACGACAAATTCAAAAGCCATCCAAATAGTTGATAGGTACTCAATTTGTAAACTACGTTTGATATTACTAGTATTATTCACCGTGTTTCTTACCTCTCATAACGTGATCAGCATGTTCTAGTGTTTCATTAATAACATCTAGAATATGAGGATCATCTAGTTGATAGTAATTTGCTTTACCAATTCTTTTAGCGCTAACTAGTTGATAATTTTTTAACAAAGCCAATTGGTGGGAAACTACTGATTGTTCGATTCCTAATAGATCGACTAGTTCACTAACATTCATTTCTTTTTGTTCCAAAATATTCAACATTTGGATACGGATGGGATTACTGAGTAATTTCAAAATTTTTTGTGATTCATCGAGAAGATGTTGATCAATCATTTTTATTTCCATTGTTTTCTCCTTTATATGTTGTTTATAACATATGTCAAAGATAACATATAAAGACTTAATAAAAAATACTTCTGAAAAATTATTTGAATTTTTCTTAAAAGTATTTTAGATAGCGGTTGGTATCTTTGGTCCGCAGTGACCATTGCAAGCACATTTTTGATCGTCAATCATTGGACAATGACAGATTCCATCTTCACCAGAACAATGGCAAGTTGAAAAACAAGTCATGTTTTGATGACAATAAGGATTGTTGTCAGTCAAATAAATCCCCCCTTAAATTAATTTCTCTTTATAATTTTACCTCAGGAAAGTTCGTTGACAATGATTTATTGAATGCTAAGATTTTTACAAAGACTTTATCAAGGGGAACAAAATGAGAAAAGTGTCGGCAAAATCATTAATTTTTGGTGCTTTTTTAGAATCAGTTGGAGCTAGTTTTATTTGGCCCATCAATACAATATTTATCCACAATTATTTACACAAATCATTGGCTATTGCGGGAATAGTCCTATTTTTTAACTCAATTTTAACTTTTTGTGGCAATTATTTAGGCGGTAAATTGTTTGATCGCCTAGGAGGGCACAAGACGATTGTTCTAAGTACCGCTATAGCTTTGGCAGCGTTGATAGGATTGATTTTTAATCATAATTGGCCAGCCTATCCAATCCTTTTGCCTATTTTGGGATTCGGAGTAGGGAGTGCCTTTACAGTTATTAATTCGTTTGCGGCTCAAATTGATGATGTGGATCGTTACAAGCTCTTTAACGGGATTTATATGGGGACAAATTTGGGAAATGCCATCGGTACGGCTCTTGGTGGCTATATTGCGGGAATTCAGATGACCTTAGTTTTTATTGCTAATTTTATTTTTTTGACGCTTTTCTTCCTATTAGTAATATTTGGATATCATGATCGAGTGATTTCTAGCAAAAATGTTTCGCAAAGAAAATTTGTTAAAAGTGGTATTCATCCAGGTGTTGGTTTAATGGCTCTATTCTTAGGTGTGTCGTGGTTAGCTTATTCGCAATGGAGCAGCAATATTTCTACGCATTTGACGGATCTGGGTATTCCGGTCAGTAAATACAGTCTTCTTTGGACAATTAATGCAATTGTAATTGTTCTGGTTCTACCGATAATTAATCGTCTAGTTGAAAGTAGGGTCTGGTTTAAGAGAATTCAGATTCCTTTAGGTGTAATTTTATTTATTATGTCGTTTGTGGCGATTATCAATGCTAGAGTTTATTGGTTCTTTGTTGTTGGCATGGTTGTATTGACTATAGGAGAAACTTTGGTTTATCCAGGTATTCCTGCATTGGTGAGTGAATCCACTCCTAAATCGGAAGCTGGTCGCTATCAAAGCCTTTTGAGCATGTCATCCACATTTGCTAGAGCGATTGGACCATTAGTCGGTGGCGTGATTGTGGAACAAGGGTCATATGACACGTTATATTTGTCGGCTATTGGGGTTTTAATTGTTTCTTTAATTATTTTGCGTTTAGGATATCGTGAATTGATACATAGATATGACTAACTTAGATATTATTAATAAATAAAGTTATTTTATAATAAGGTAATAATAAATGTTATAGTCAATAATCGTTAATAATATTTGATAATTTTGATGATAGGTAGTATATATATAGATATAGTTAAGCGATGTGGAGGCAGTCGCGATGAAAAAATCAATTAGAGGGAAATTATATTTATTTTTATTAGCTACCTTAATTTTTTGTACTTTTATCAGTTTTAAGGGAAATTCATTAACTGTTAAGGCTGATGATGAGACGGTAACACCATATGAAACGCCAAATTCTGATCCAATTGTCTTTTTGGGGATTTGGTTTACAAATGGATACTCATTGCAGCCTGAAACAGATTATTATACGCAGGTAGGTCAGTCAATTGTTGTTCATACTTCACCTGGGCGTTCAATTTGGACGACAATGATGGGATTAGCCGATTCACCACATTATAGATGGTATAAATCAACTGACAGTGGCAAGAATTGGAGTGAAGTCTCTGAAAGTGATGGCGGTCACAGAATGAACTTTCCAATTACTCCAACAGAAACAGGAACAACTTGGTATCAGCTAGATACGCAATATTACACATTGATAACTCCATGGGCAAAAACTCATATTTATTCTAAAGTAACAGCGGTTCACGTAAAAGATGCGGTCAATGCTACTAGTTTGAAAGTAAGCGCTGACGATAATTATATTTACAATGAATCTGATTCAGATTTGGCTCAGAATTATACATTTATTCATGCGTACCCAACCCCATCGGATGCTACCGGTAAAATAACTTATTCTGTTGATAAGCCTGAGATTGCTGACTTTGCGGCCGATAGTGAGAATGGTGGTACAACAAACGAATTGGTCGCTAAAGATGGTGCAACTGGTACTGTTCGTGTCACAGCGACGATGGAAAATCCCAACGGTTCAGAAACAAGTGGTTATGTCGATGTCAAAGTTGGTGGTGGACTTGATGATCAAACAGTTGATGTTGGAGACCCGGCAACCTTTAGCATGCACGGTAATATTGATGGAACCAATTCAAATACTAATGGTAGTATCCAAATAAAATGGTACAAATACGATAAAGATGGAAATCAAACCACAGTAGCGACAAGTAGTGGCAGCAATTATAAAGATTATGCTGATTATACAATTCCAAAAACTACTATGGACGATGATGGGACTCAATATCAAGCTAAGATAACTGTTTCATTATTGGGAGGACTTATTCAAACCGATAGTTTGACGACTAATAAGGCAACGTTAACAGTTAAAAATGAACCGAAAGTTTCGATAACTGGAAAAGCTGTCAATAATACATATGATGATGGCAGTAATACTTCAAATACGTTGAATAAAGTTACTAATAAAGATGATGTTTCATACGAATATGATATAAAAGATAGCAAGAAACAATCCGTTCTAGATGGTGGTAGTTTTGTAATTCCATTGCACAATGGAACAACTGTCAATAGCGTGGAATTAGACGGCAGTTCTTTGGCATCAAGTGAGTATACTGTTATCAGTGATTCTGATGGTAAAAAAGATTATTTAGTTGTTAATGATATTAATTTCGACGCAGATACTCAGAGTCATTCGGTAAAAGTTGATACTACAGTATCAGGTATAACTGATAAAGAGCAATTTGATTACACGCCTTATTACTATGGTAATGATTACAGTGGTACTGTTTATAAAACGGAAGCGGATAAGTATACAATCAATTATGTAAATGATAGTTTTAATGCCTCGGTAGATGATATTGATTTTGGCACTATAGCATCTTCAGAGACAAATACACTTTACTACCGTCAGGAAGATAACAATCTACCTAATAATACGATTGATATTAGTGATCAAAGAAGAGATAAGAAGCCTATGAAAGTCTTTGTCGCCCAACCAGAGGCTCTGACAAATGGGATGGTTTTGCGTTATTACCAAAATGGCAATTATACTAATCTATCAAGTAGCGATGTCTTGATTAAAAGTTTTGGTCAAGATGATACTGCTTCAATTGGTTGGAAAAAGGATGAAGGTATTTTGCTTTACGTAGGTAATACGACACCACTTGCCGGTAAATATACTACCCAATTGAATTGGACCTTTGAAGATAGTGTTTAGATGATTGTTTTATATTGAAAGGGAAGAAATCAGATATTATTTGATTTCTTCTTTTTTTGTGCCAATAATAATTATTAATTGTTTTTTGACAAACAATATTATTAGATATATATTAATTAAATTAGAAAGATGCAATATATATGCTTTGTTCTAAACGGAGATTATTTATAAAAAGGGGAGTCTTAAAATGAAAAAATTTATAAGCAAACCACTTTTTCTTTTGGCGATTGTATTTAGTATTCTTGCGGGGTTGGAAACACCTTTCAACGTTATGACATATTCTTATATTTTTTATTTAATTAGTCATAAAAGTCTGAATCTTGTTTTCCCATCTATGATTATTATTATTTTATTGTATGGAGTATTTTGTATATTAGGTTATTTAAAGAGTGTCGTAATAAATAAAAATATATATTCAATCAACAATAATATAAAGTACAATTATCTGACTAGTAAAATGTTTAATGTGAGTCCTGAAGATGATGACTTTGAATCAAAAAATCTGTCCTTTTTTATGAATGATCTAAAATTGTTGGAGAACAATTATTGGAGACAAATTTTTAGGCTATTGGGTGGATTCATTACTACTTGTGCCACGTTGGCATATGCTTTGTACAATAATGTTTATATTACGTTAATATTCTTATTATTTATGGTATTACCATCAATGGCACCAAAAATGTTCAGTAAATCTATTCAGAAGAAAACTAAAATATGGTCCAAAAGAAATCAGAACTTATCTTCTGTAGTGAAAGACTTATTGCACGGTGCGCTACTTTTAAAGAGATATAAATCAACTTTAGGGTTTTCTGGGAAATTAAAGGGTTCTATTTCGGAAATGGAAAATTCAAACGCTGAAATGAAGAATAGAATTTCACTTTCAAATAATTCAATATCATTTCTGTTATATTTATGTACTTATTTACCAATTGGAATTGGAATTTACTTTACTATCAATGGCACAATAAATTTGGCTCAGTTCGTAGCAATTCAATATTCATCTTCTTGGATTCTTAATGGATTCAGCTCTATTATTCAGGGATGGAATACTATAAACAGTACTAAGGATATTAGAAATAAAATAGAATTATTACCTGAATATAAGAAAGATAATGATTCTGGAAATGACGAGATCTTTAAAGAACTGGAAGTAAATAACGTTTCATTTTTATATACTAGTAAAAAGGTCTTTGAAAATATCTCATTTAAATTATTATCAGGTAGTAAAATTTTAATAAAGGGAAAGTCAGGTATAGGAAAATCGACTTTACTCAGAATGATCCTTGGGGAAAAGAAACCTGTATTCGGGGAAATTACAGTTAATAATCACCAATACAATAGTGATTTTGCTTATAATCTTTTTGGAGTAGTAGGCCAGAGTCCAATAATATTTGAAGATAGTATTAGAATGAATATCACTTTGGGCAAACGTGATAGCAAGGATAATGAGGTTATTGATGCATTAAGAAAGTCGGGACTTGAAGAATTTGCTTCAAAAAAAGGAATTGATCTAAAAATAAATGAAAATGGACACAATTTATCTGGTGGTCAATTAAAACGAATAGAAATAGCTAGAGCTCTATTTTTCAATCGACAAGTTTTGTTAATTGACGAAGGCACAGCTTCATTAGATGAAGAGACGGCAAGTGAAATACATAAATCAATTTTGAGTAATAAGAATATATCTATAATAGAGGTGGATCACCACATATCAGAGGATATTAAGAATCTATATAGTAATGTTTATGAATTGAAGAATAGTGGGCTTGTTGAACAAGGATAGGATTATTGTTATTACTAAAAATGTTAATAATGGTAAAAAGCCACTACATAATAAATATGATGGCAACTGCCCCAACCAGTAATATATTTATTTTAAAATCTAAATTAAATTTGACCATAATAAGAACTCCTTGGTTTGATTTCATGTCCAAACTAAGGGATTCACTTCACTTAAATAATTTAGATGTGAGGCGTTTTTATTATGTCTGTGATTAATTATATTAAATAACCATAAAAGGGGCTCGTACGTTCGCATGGTGTTTTAAAATGTATATTTAAATTAATTAAAATAATCAAATTTGATGTATATAAAGTGATGTACCTGTTATAATATGGATGTACAAAAAAGAGGGATGCTCGAACACCCCCCAGATAGCCCGTTTAAGACGGTGACTACTTAAGTTTTAATAATAGTTCAATAACCGTTAACTCAGCCAAAAGTTAGGACGGTTATTTTTTTTGATTAAAATTGAGTATTAGAACTACCAACGTTGCAAAAGAAATCATCAACGTTAAAGCTTGGTAAACACTCATGGTTATCCTTTCGAGAGGTAAAGCCACTTTATTAATCTCATAAGGCATCACCTCACATCATCATGAAGTTAGCCACCGCCATTAACTTGCTATCGTTAATATTATCTAATATCAATCGGATCAATGAAAGCTATTTATCAGAATCTTAAAAGATAAATGGCTTTTTTGTTTAATATTGATAACAAATGCTAACTTTTATATATATAAAGTTGCAACCTTAAATATATGTAACTAGGGGTGTACATCGTATACACCCCAAATAACATACTTTAAAAATATCTAGGGAATTATTTTGAGAATACTACATAATACTACATTTTACTTGTTACTCATTTTTGACCCAAAGATTCATTATCCAAAAATGTTAATGACGCAAAAAAACCACCACATAAGAAATGTGATGGCAACCGCCCCAACCAGTAATATATTTATTCTTTGACTACCAAAAAGGTGTTATAAGATGATTCTTAAAATTATCAAAATAAAGAAAAAATCAGTTATATCAATGCTTGCACCCAATAACGGTTGTACGATAAATAGAGTTGATAGGCATTTTTATTTTAAAATAGAATCCCATATCCTGCTTCCACTATTTATTTTAAAAATTGATTGCACTTTTGATTGACATATTCGTGAAATAATATGAAACGGTTTGAAATTGAGAAAAGAAAAAAGCCAGTCATATCAAGGCTTTTAGGCCTTAATACAACTGACTGAAATCTACTTTATGGAGGTGAGGGGAATTGAACCCCTGTCCAAGCATAATGCTATGCAAGCTTCTACACTCATAGTTGTATCATTTAAAGTTTCGCTACTATGAACGCCATACAACCAGGCTAGCCACAGTAGCTATCCTGATAATCTCTTTTCAACTATTCAGAATGCACAGTTGAACGTAGCCCAATTAATTTGAGACCCATTTCCAACCCTTGGGCGAAACTAGAATGGATCACGCTTAGACTGTTTTTAGGCAGCTAATGCGTAAGAATTATTATTTTTTGCAGTTATAATAAACTGTGTGTTTTAAAGGGACACAAGGCCCTAAGTGCGGCTCACACGCTACTACACATGTCGAATCCAGAACACCCCCATGGTGTCCAACTAATATACTATCTAACTTTGGATAATTAGGCAAGTTATATGTTTTAAATTATTGAAAATAGCAATACATTTATGATGCTACTTTTCATTATTATTGTTAAAATACAGGGTGTAGATGGAGGTATTGAAAATTGAATGAAAATGAAAGGAAACCATTTTACAAGAGAAATTGGTTCTGGATCACGATTCTTTCGATTATAGTAGTAGTTTCAGCTACAACTTATGTTGCTAATTATGCTTTTTATCAAGATAAGGCGGACCAGACCACCTTGAGACAAAGAAAGAGTCAGTCATTAAAGAAAAAGGCTGAGAAGAGTCCTTCATTAATTACAAAGTACAATTCTATTAAAACGGGGCGTGAAGGTTATTCTAAACGTACCATCTATAAACTTTTGGGAAATCCTAAAGAGTCACAATTAATTGATCCTGAAGGTCAAATTGAAAATGTTACTTGGAATGGCACTGATAATAATAATGAAGTGATGATTCAAATTACCTTTGAAAAAAATAAAGCGCAAGCTAAATCAATTCAGGGGCTAGATATCGACCGTGAAAATAGTTTAACTTTAGTAGATTATAATAAAATTGCGGATGGCGACGGTTATAATCGGGTTATAGATGTATTAGGTGAACCAGATGATTATTCAGATATGAATGGGATTAGAACTTTGACGTATGTATCTGATTTATCAGAATTAGATCCGACTCAAAATGCTTCTATTCAAATAAAATTATCGAATAATCAAGTGATTTCTAAATCGCAAATTAATGTAAAATAAAAAAGATGCCTATGTCAAAACAGTGAATGCTTTGATATGGGCGTCTTTTACTGTGCAATGTGTCGTTTGTGAAAAATACCGAATGCCTTGATGGCTAGACTGGAGATGCCAACTGACATGACAGCTAAGAAGAATGAAACTATGTCAGTTAAAGCAATATTTCCTAAACAAACGAAGCCATCAATAATGAATAAACTAATGTATTTGTCGACACCAAAGTTTTTATGAATAATCATTGGTGGAACAGTGGTCCCTCCACTAGACATGTTGAGGGTATATAGAATTGCAAGACCAATGCCAAAAATTACACTTCCTACTATTATAGAGATAACTCTACTTTGAAGAATTAAGTTATAAACTGGTGTGATATATAACAGTAACGGAAGTACGAAACTTCCAATTGCTAATTTAATGGTGGTTTGTCGATCTAAATGTATGTAAGCCAGTACTAACATCACAATATTTATGACAAGAACCGAGATGAATGTTGGGATTTTCCATCCTGCCTGTAGCAAGATGGCGATACCTGTGGCACCACCAGCCGCTATACTATGCGGTTCGAAGAACATATTAAGACTAAATGCGATAAGTTCCAAAGCAACTAACATTATTAGTAGTTTTGCGGACGTTCTCTTTTTATTATTCTTCATATATAAAACTATATCATGAATATATTGTTATAGCAATAAAAGTATCCGATACCTAAATATAAGAACAAGCTTTCGCATGTTTCATGAATGTTACTAAAATTACATTATCATCCTAAAATGTAACTTTGCGGTCGTTGTCATGTAATACTGAGCTGTTAGTATAGCACCATAGCAATGAGAGCTAAACAATAAAAAATAAGGATGTAATTAATTCATGAAAAAAGTTTTATCTATCGCTTTATTAAGTACAGTAGCATTAGCAGGGGTATTCACTTCAACAAATACTGCTCAAGCCGCAGTTTCAACTGGTAACAATAAGGTACAAGTTGAAAAGGGTGATACTTACAAGAGCATTGCTGAAGCTAACGGAATTAGTATTTCCGCTCTTGAACAAGCAAACGGCCGTGAAGTTGGCGGATTTGACTTGATTTTCCCAGGAGAAACAATTACCTTACCTAGTGCCACAACAAACACAAGTGCAAATACAGATACAACAAATAATAATTCAAATACACAAGCAACAACACAAGCAGCACAAGCACAACCAACAACTGATACTCAATCTGCTACAACAACAGATAACACTGCTCAAGCAACACAACAAAGTGCTACTCAAAATACTCAAAGTACACAGAGTTCACAAAATACTAGTGCCACAACACAAGCTAGTCAAACTGCAAGTACAAGCACTACTTCAACATCAACTTCTAGTGGTACCTTCAAGATCAGTTTCTATGATCCATCTGTTTTAGGATCAAATATGGGTTATAGTGGTGTCGCTGCTAATCTTTCAGTCTTCCCTAAGGGTACACAATTGAAGATTACTTTAGCTGACGGTACAGTATTGTACAGAACAGTTAATGATACAGGAACATTTGCTAACTCAAACTCACAACAATTAGATGTTGCTATGCCTAGTTCATCAATTCCATCATATGGTGTTACAACAGCTTCTGTTGAAGTTATTTCTTAATTAGAAAAAAATAATTTAATATTTAAGTATTAATGATAGTCATAGCAATCACAAATTGTGATTGTTGTGGCTATTTTTGTGGACAATCTTCCTTAGATTAAAGTAGCGTCTTTTTAATAAAGTCTTAATTTTATAATATAAAAATATGTAAAATAGAAATTTTGTAATTTTTTTATTTTCAAAATAATATCAATTAACCGTTATAAAATCCGTAACGACGGTCTTTAAGAAACATTATTAAATAGGCGTTTTGCTAAATAACATGTTATAAATGACACTTGGCATAAAAAAGTAAAATTAGAATGTTACTAAAAAAAGTTCATTTTTATTGATTGACATTTTAAAAATTAGATTGTATTATCTAACCAATGATTAACAAAGACATTTATTAAACAATTTGATCGGGGGAAGTAATTCGATCTCGTTTGTACAGAAAGCCTCTAATTGCTGAGATGAGGACTACGACTTGAATGAAAATGACCCGTGATTGGTGCGCTGAATCCTTTCGGATAAAGATGCAATGGTTGGTACCCTTTACAGTACACGCGTATAGTGAATTTCTGTACGTTGTTAAGGGGATAAGTGTAAATTTATTCCGAATTAGAATGGTACCGCGCAAAAGCCGCTTCTAAATATGAACAGATTATGTTCAGTTTAGAAGTGGCTTTTTTGTTTATATAGATATTTTTGATTAGTAAGAAATGTATAAGGTGGGAGAAAGAAATGAGTAAATATAAAAAGATTGGCAAGGTTATCTTATTAGGCTTTACAGCATTATTTATTTTTGTATTAGCTGGTTGTGGTAATCAAAATAAAACCCAAACAGTTAAAGTAGGAATCAATCCTTCTGATTCTGCAATTTGGAAAGTTGTTAAGAAAAACGTGAAGAGTGAAGGTATCAACTTAAAGATTGTTGAGTTCAATGATTACAATCAACCCAACACAGCTTTGGTACAAGGGGAAGTGGACATCAATGCTTATCAACATACATTCTTCTTAAATTCATGGAATAAGGCACATCACAGTGATCTTGTTTCAATTGGTAAGACGGTTATTCAACCTATGTCTTTATATTCACACAAGATCACTAAGCTTAGTCAATTAAAGAATGGTGCAAAAATTGCTATTCCAAATGACGCTTCTAATGAGGCTCGTGCATTGCAGTTACTTGAAGCAAATGGTTTGTTGAAACTTGATAGTGGTGTGAAATTACCATCAACGAAGAATATCAAGGAAAACAAATTGAATTTGAAGTTTACCACACTTGATGCAGCTCAAACAGCTCGTTCACTTGATGATGTAGATGCAGCTATCGTTAATGGTAATGTTGCTAGTGATGCAAAACTTGATCCATCTAAAGCAGTTGTAACTGAAAAGGTTAATAAGAAATCACAACCATGGATCAATATTATCGTTGCTCAAAAGAAGGATAAGAACAACAAGACTTACAAGAAAGTTGTTAAAGCTTTCCAAACTAAGGCTGTTGCTAAAGAAATCAAGAAGGTTTATGGCGAAAGTGCCGTACCAGCTTGGAATAAGTAATAAAATGTTTTAAAAATTTGAGGAGGTTTTCATATGTCAAAACTATCAGATCCATTAATTCAGAAGTCGATTGAGGATTTAAAGCAATATATCGCACTACCATCCGTTTCAGCAAAGAATCAATCTATTACTGAGACAGCCGAATTCCTTAAGAATTTACTACAAGACTTTGGAGCAGACGCAACCGTTTGGGATGAATTTGAATATCCAGTTGTTTTCGCTGAGATCAAGCCAAAGAAACCTAGTGATACTACCATTCTTATTTATAATCACTACGATGTTCAACCGGAAGAACCACTGGACCTTTGGAATTCAGATCCATTTAAATTAAAGATTACTGATGACAAGTTCATTGGTCGTGGCGTTTCTGATTGTAAGGCCGATTTGATCAGTCGAATCACAGCTTTGAAGATTTATCGTCAAGAACATGGCGATCTTCCATGTAACATTAAATTCTTAGTCGAAGGACAAGAAGAAGTTGCCAGTCGTCATTTGGAAGATTACTTAAAGAAGTATTCCGATAAATTGTCTGCTGATTTGATAATTTGGGAATCAGGATATAAGAACGAAGAAGAACAATTTAATTTCACCGGTGGTAATAAAGGCGTTTTGTGCTTTGAATTAGAAGCCACTTCAGCAAATATTGATTTACATTCTTCATTTGCTGCGGTAGTTGATTCAGCCACATGGCGATTAGCTCAAGCACTGGATGCTTTGAGAACTCCCGAAGGTGATATTAAGATTCCTGGTTTCTATGATGATGTTGTAGAACCTACTCAAAGAGAAATTGATTTAGTTAATAAAGCTACTACACCAGATTTGAAATCAAAATGGGATCTACAAGTTCCATTATTGAAAAATAAATCGGTTAATTACAATTTAACTTTCAATCCTACTATTAATATAGAAGGAATCAGCGGTGGCTGGGAAGGCGAAGGAGTAAAAACTGTCACTCCTAAAGCCGCTACTGCTAAATTAGAGTTCCGATTAGTACCTAATCAAGATCCTCATGACCTATTTGATAAGTTGACAAAATATTTGAACGATCAAGGCTTTAAAGATATTAAAGTTAAGTATCTCTTAGGTGAAAAGGGTTATCGTTGGGATTTGGATAGTCCAATTGTTGATAAGTTGATTTCAACTGCTAAAGACTTCTTTGGTGGCAAGGATAAAGTTGAGGCATTGCCATCAAGTCCTGGTACTGGTCCAATGTATCTCTTGAACGAATATACTCATGCCTCAATTATTTCAACAGGTGTTAGTTATTCTAAAGCTGGCAATCATGCCCCAAACGAAAATATTAGAATTCAAGATTACTTAGATTTTATTGATTTCTTTGATCAATTCTTGGGTAAATTAAGGGAGTAATTATTAAATGGCAGAACAAAATGGGATAATTCAGCTAAAAGATATTGATGTTACCTTCCATAATGAAGGAAAAACGATTGAAGCTGTTAAAGATGTTTCGATCAACGTTAATAAAGGTGACGTTTTCGGAGTTATCGGGTACTCTGGTGCCGGGAAAAGTACTTTGGTTCGTGTAATTAATTTGTTGCAAAAGCCAACTTCTGGAACAGTAATTGTTAATAACCAGAATTTAACCAAATTAAGTGCAAAAGATTTACGGAAATCACGTCGTAATATTGGAATGATTTTCCAACATTTTAATTTGATGAATTCATTGACTGTTTACGGAAACGTCGATTTTCCACTACGTGATTCAAATTTGAGTAAAGCTGAACGTAAACAAAAAATTGATAAATTATTAAAAATTGTTGGTTTAGCTGATAAAGCTAAAAATTACCCATCACAATTATCTGGTGGTCAGAAACAGCGTGTGGCGATTGCTCGTGCTTTAGCTAATGATCCAGAAATTTTGATTTCTGATGAAGCTACTAGTGCTCTTGATCCAAAAACTACCACAGAAATCTTGGATCTACTGGGTAGCTTAAATAAAGAATTAGGAATTACCATTGTCATCATTACTCATGAAATGGATGCTATCAAACAAATCTGTAATCGTGTTGCGGTTATGGAAAGTGGACAATTGATTGAGGAAGGAAGCCTGTTGTCGATTTTTGGTAATCCAAAGAAACAACTTACGAAAGACTTTGTTAATACTTCGACACATATTGGTTCTGTTCTGGATGAAATCAGAGATAGCGGCATTGTTAACAAATTGAGTGGACGTTTGATTGAATTGAATTATATTGGTGACTCAACCAATGAGCCAATCGTTGTTGAACTTTACAAACGTTTTGAAGTTGAAGCAAACATTCTTTTCAGTAATATTGAAAGATTACAAAATACTACTGTGGGAATTATGTTATTTGCTTTAACTGGTGACGATAAAAAAGTTGAAGAAGCTATTCAATATTTAAATAGTTTAAATGTTAATGTTAAAGAAATTTCACTAAAGAAAGAAGGCAAATAATTCATGGCAGATTTAGTAAATAAGTTTCTTCCTAATGTTGTTGCCAACTGGGAAGGCGATAATGGATTCGTCGTAGCTATTTGGCAAACACTTTATATGACATTTGTCAGTGCTTTGTTTGCCGGAATCATCGGGATTATTTTAGGAATTCTCTTGGTTGTTACGGCTGATGATGGAATTACACCACACAAGGCCTTTTATACATGTTTGGATAAACTAGTTAATTTATTCAGATCAATTCCATTTATTATTTTATTAGCGGTCATTGGACCATTTACCAAATTGATTGTTGGTCAAACAATTGGACCTACAGGTGCTTTGGTACCGTTGGTTATTGGAACTGCACCATTTTTTGCCAGACAAGTCCAATTAGCCTTGGTTGAAGTTGATCATGGTGTGATTGAAGCTGCTGAAGCAATCGGACTTTCACCAATGAAAATCATTTTTAGAGTTTACTTACGTGAAGGTCTTCCAGAGTTGATTCGTTCAGGGACACTAACAATTATTAGTTTGATTGGTTTAACTGCCATGGCTGGTGCCGTTGGTGGTGGTGGTCTTGGTAACATGGCTATATCCGTTGGTTATCAACGATTCGAAAATGATGTCACAATCGTTTCTATGTTATTTATTTTAGTATTGGTATTCGTTATTCAAGGACTCGGTGATTTTGCTGTTAGAAAATTAGAACATTAGATAACAAGTTGATCGGAAAAGTAACATATTTAATTGGTACAGAAAGCCTCAGGTGCTGAGATGAGGACTAAGCAATATGTGAAAATGATCCGTGATTGGCATTCCTGATTTTTTTAGGGGATGATGGTTGGTACCCATTATCATACACAACATGCATTGCATGTTTTAGAGGAAAGTAAATGTGAATTTACTTTCGAAATAGAATGGTACCGCGCTAAAAGCGCTTCTATCTAAGATGATTAAGTCGTCTTAATAGGAGCGCTTTTTGTGTCGAGAAATAGGGTTTTAAAATCGAGGAGGAGTACTCATGAAGAATAATAAATTTAAAGCTATTCTTTTATTAATTGTTGCCACATTTAGTTTGTTTGCTTTGGTAGGTTGTGGAAGTAGTCAGGCTAGTTCAAATAAAGAAAAGACTGTAAAGATTGGTATTACTGGTTCCGATGACAAGGTATTAAAGGCCGTTGCTAAGAAAGTGAAAAAAGAAGGAATCAACATTAAAATTGTTGAGTTTTCAGACTATAGTCAACCAAATGCTGCTTTGGATCAAGGGGAAATTGATTTGAATGCCTTTCAAACAGTGATTTTCCAAAATGACTGGAATAAGAAGCATAAGACCAATATTGTATCAATTGGTTCCACTGTAATCGCACCAATGGCACTTTATTCAAAGAAGATTAAAAAGGTTAGTCAAATCAAAGAAGGCGATAAGATTGCCGTCGCTAATGATGCAACCAATGAAGCTCGTGGATTGACATTACTAGAGAGTGCCGGTTTGATCAAGCTTGATAATGCTAAAGTTCCTGGTTTAAAAGATATTACTGAGAATAAATTGAATTTGAAGATTACACCTTTAGATGCTGCTCAAACAGCTAAATCAATGGATGATGTTACTGCCTCGGTTGTTAATAGTGGAGTTGCTAATGATTCTAAATTAGACCCTAAGACAGCCGTATATAGAGAAAAGATTACTGCTAAGTCAAAACCATATGTTAATATCATTTCTGCTAATAAGAAAGACAAGAATAATGCAACATATAAAAAGATTGTTAAGGCATATCAATCTAAAGATATTGCTAAGGTTATTAAAGATGAATTCCATGGATATGAAAAACCAGCTTGGAATTATAAAGTATTAAATTAAAGAATAAAAATTGTTAAAAAGATTTTAAACTACCACAAAAAAGCGTCTAGAATATTTCTAGGCGTTTTTTGCAACTTAAAGTAACACATTTTTCCTGTTTTCATTTAGAATTAAGATAGTAAGTAAAGTAAAGTCAGGGATAAATATGAGAGATTTAGGGACGGTAATAAAAGAGTTACGTAAGGAAAAGCATTTTACACAAAAAGAATTGGCAGCTGGGGTCTGTGCTCAGTCAATGTTGTCAGCTATTGAGAATAATATTTATGTGCCTAATTCCAATCTATTGGTCAATTTAGCAAATAAGTTAATGGTGAATCTTGATGAAGTTAGTTTGGCAACTAATTTTCCTGTCAGTTCTAAATATAACTTTAATGATAAAGTTGATGACCTTTGTAACAATCATCAATATCATGAATTATTACAATTTTTATTGCAGGATAAAATTTTGAATAATTTGAAGACTGATTTACAAATTCAAGCTTATTATTACTATTTAGGCACGGCACAATTGCAAACAAGTGCTCTCTTTGAGGAAATTCAATCGTTTGAATTATCATTGGCAGGAATCAAAAATCAGAGACCAAATACTCTAGGACGTTTAGCATACATGTCAATGGGATATATCTATGCCTTGCAAGGACAAAAGAAATTGGCTGAAAAAAATATTAATATGGCCTTTAAACACTGGGATGAATTCTCTTATGAAGAGAATCAAAACGTGCTGTATTATTTAGCTGCATTGATTTATTTCAAATTAAATGATTATCAGAATTCAACGGCTTATTTGGCTGATGGGATTGAGTTTATCGCTAAACACAATTCGCATTATATGTTGGCCAATTGTTATTTTCTTCTGGCTAGGTTAGCACAAGCTGCGCACAATGATAATGAGAGATTGGAACCTAATCGTCGAAAAGATCTATTTACCGAGTTATATAGCGAAGATGCGTTTGAATAAATATTTCAATGTGACATAACTGTAAGTCTTATGTAAGCAGTTTAAATGTACTTATGTGCTGTAATAACTTATTATATAAGTAACAATAAAAGGGGGAAATAAAAATGCATATTCCAATAAAACGTTCTAGTAATGATAAAGTTTTTGCAGGTGTCATCGGTGGATTGGCCGAACATTTCCAATGGAATCCAACAATAGCCAGAGTTTTGTGGGTTGTTTTATCCTTAACACCATTTCCAGGGATTATTGGTTACTTAATTCTATGGTTATTGATGGAGAGTCCAGATTATTAATAGTTGGAGGTTAAATATATAATGCACATTCCCGTAAAGAGATCAAAGGATAATCAAATATTTGGAGGAGTCATTGCTGGTATTTGTGAAAAATTTGACTGGAATCCGGCAGCTGGTCGAGTATTGTATGTTGTGTTATCGCTCGTGCCAGGATTTCCTGGAATCATCGTTTATTTGGTTATGTGGCTTCTAATGGAGAAACCAGATTTAAATTAAATATATAAATTATAGATAGTAAAAAGCATTATCCAGAAGCCCTGTAAGGGGGTAAGTGGATAATGCTTTTATAATTTCATCAAAAATTTTATTTGTAAATCTGTCAAAAAATGTAATTAGTTTCGGGTTCCAAAAGTTATTTTTTATAACGATAAAAAATAATAATCACGCCAAATATTATGGTTATAATTCCAGTCATTTGCCATAGAATCAATGTTTTGACATTAATCCATGCGGCTAAATAACTAACGACCGAGAATAATGCGAATGTTGAAGTCGCCAATGCGTGCATAGCTGATATGTTCCCAACGTTAAATGATCGATACATTAATTTTTCAAAAACATTTCCCGACATTCCCATAACTATCCCCGCTATCAAAAGAAGAGCCAACCTTATAAAGTTGTTAATAGGGAAGGTGACGGCTATGAAACAGCCTCCAGAAATAATATAATCAAATGCGAAAAAAGTTGGTGCTTTCCATTTGACTAGCGGAGCAAACATACCACCTACTAAATCACCAATTTTTTGGACGGCGTTAACAATTGAAAACATGGCTACGGCTAATCCCAATTCTTTCATGGTTAACGGTAGCAAATCAAATAGTAAACCAGTAATACCACCCAAAATTGCTTCAAATAAGATAATCAAAAAAGCGGGCATCGTGTGTGAAAATTGATACAGTGAATCAATCATTTCTTTCAAGTAAGACTGTTCAAATTCATTTTCAGGTTCATTTTTAGGTAGATCAAAAGTTACGTCATAACTAATCAACCAGTAAAAAATTATTCCTAGCGGTGCACTAATAAAACTTACTACTAGAAGCCAGATACTATCGTACTTCAATACAAATGAACTAATGATACTGGCTATGATGGTTATTCCGGAACTCATAAAGTATTGAAAATCAACTGACTTCTCAATCAATGCTTCATTTTCTTGGAAGACCACCGGTATAAATCCCACTTCCACAGATTCTGAAATTGTATTTACAGCACTCAATATGAAATATAAAATGGCAATTTTGAACAAGTCAATGTGTTCAATTAAAAATATCCCACCGACAAGAATAGCAATAGTGGAAATCAATTGTAAATTTATTAGAACTTTCTTGTTGTTTTTTATCTGTCCCAGAATTGGGCTTAGAAGAATGATCAAAGCAGGGGGAAGTGCTGCTATTCCTCCAAATATTGCGATGATTCGAGCGTTTGCGTGATATTGTTGAACTAATAAATAGAGTAGTACTGTTGAGTATATGGTAAATGAAATTAATAATAAAGCTTGCCCTATAACTAATTTCAAAAGGTTTTTGTTTCCTTGAATTGTCATATGTTACCCCCAGCTATTATTTAAAAAAATTCCGTAGCAATTTTGGTTAATGCTACGGAATTCTAAAATAAAATTTAATCCATTTCCCTTTATAAAAATTTATAATATAGCTATTATTAAAAAATGTAAAGGCATTTATTAACTAAAAATAATTTAATCCTAATAATAATGATTAAAACGGCTTTGTTACAGCGTAAAACGATTAAAGCAATATATTAAAAATAAAAAAGTGTGAAAGAGAACATGACTTAAAAGTCGAGTTCTTTTTCACACTTTTATTTTAGAATTTTACTAAATCTTTGATAGTATTGAGTACGCCATCGTGATCATTGTCAGTTTTGGAAATTAGATCAGCATATTTTTGAATATGAGCACCGCTATTTTTCATAGCAACACCAATACCTGATTCCTCCAACATTTCTAAATCATTACCGTTATCGCCAAAGGAAATGACATCTTCTAATGAAATTTGATAGAAATCACACAATTGTTTTAAGCCGACGGCTTTGTTGATATGGGCAGGAATAATATCAATGCTGCCAAATCCGCTGACGGCAGCGTGGATACTATCGCTGTAATTATCATTGATGAATTTAACAGTCGGATCCAGTTGTTCTTCAGCAATTCGAATATTCATCTTAAAGATTTTGTCGTCAATATCGGCAATCCGATTCACTCGTACCAAATTGTTGATATAGTAATCATTTGTCTGTGGAGAATCTTGATTAACATAAGTGCCATTGACTCCTGAAAAACAAAGACTGATTAAATTGAGACGTTTATTAAATTCTTTGTCAATGTCAATTAACTGATTATTATTGAGGGTGTCCTCAAAGATAGTTTTATTATCGACTAGGATTTGAGCACCATTTTCAGCTACGATAGCGTCAATTGTGGGAGATTGAGTAAAGATTTCTTTCAAGTGACTATAACTATTACCACTGGCAATTGCAAATTTAATATTTTGTTGATGTAATTTATCGAGATAATTATTGAAGCGCTTTACATTATATTGGTGATGGGAATCAAAAAGGGTACCATCAATATCGGTTGCAATTAATTTTATGTCTGACAAAGCTGTTCTCCTTCTATGCGTTTATATTTAATTATAAACTAAACACTGTGGAATATAAAAAATAGACTTTAAATGAGTCTACTGAATTGAAGAATGATAAATATTTGGATATTTCAGAAATCAATAAAAAAATATGTAATAATTAAAGGAATAACAATGATGAAGAAAGAAAATTATATTGAACATCAATTAAATGAATTAGGACAGGAAGAAATTGACGGGAGAGGGATAAGACTGTTATGTACAATGTTTCAAGTTTAGTACTATTCGGTTATGACTTTATTGTTTTAGATTTTACATTCGTATTATTTTTAATATTTTCAGATACGAAATTCAAAGTAAGGACAGTCATAATGACCGTCCTTTTTTCAGCAATTATTTCTTTGTTTTCTGGACGTTATGATTCTGCAATTCTTCCAGTGTTAATAATTATAATTACATTAATCAATTATAAATGGCCAAAAATTATTGGTAATAAATATTTACTTATATTTATTTTTTCTTATATCGTACAATCGCTTATAGGAGAGTTTTCAGTATGGTTCGCTCGTATCATAATAAATACTTTGGCAAATAATCGAAGCATTAATATTTTTGTTTTAATATCCATTGTTATTAATTCAGTTCTTATTATAATTACGATTTATTTCTATAAGAAAAATATATTCTATATAACCAAATTGAAATTATCCATTCTGGGAAATAATAAAATAAATATTATGACAATTTGCTTTCTTGTAATAAATATAATCGTAATATTTTCTGTTAACATTATTTTTGATATGAACCATGTGAGTGGGATTCTTCAAGGTCTAGTTGTTTTTATACTTTTCTTAGTATTCTTTACAAATCTATATTTTTTCTATCTGTACATAACTTTAGTTAATGAAAAGAACAAGCTTCAGATTCAAAAGCAAAAAGATGAAGAATTCAGAAAGTATATGGAAGTTGCAAATCAAAATTATAATTCAATAAAAAAATTCAAACACGATTATAAAAATATTTTAATTGGTTTTGAAATTTTTGTGGAACGTTCTAAGGATCAAGACTTCAAGGATTACTTTAAGAAGGTTGTTGGATACTCTGACAAGGTACTGACATTTAATCAAGATGTAATGGGAATATTAAATAATATTAAGAGTAAGCCGATAAAGAGTATACTACTTACCAAAATAAATTTAGCCAAAAGTAAAGGTATAGAATTTCATTGTGAAATTGATGAACGAATAAATGATACCGTTGTTGATGAAATTGATTTATCTAGAATCTTATCAATTTTGCTGGATAATGCTATTGAATCCAGTATGGATCAAGTGAAAAAAATTATTAGTTTTGCTATTGTTAAATATACAGACGGGTTTGATATTGTTGTTGAAAATCATATCGATGAGCCTGAAAAATTAAACGTAAATTATTGGTTTATCAAAAATTACTCTACGAAGGGTAACAATCATGGAGAAGGACTTAAAGGTGTTGAAAGCTTTGTTTCGAGTAATGATAAATTAAGCTTGAATGCTTCAATTAAAAATCATACCGTACAAATTGTATTAATTGTGGGGGATAATAATGCTTAAAATATTAATACTTGAGGACGATATAGAGCAGAGAAAAGCGATAGTAGATTTTATGAAAAGGTACATAGAATTTGAGAATATTGATGCATGTATAGATATGCAGACCGATGATGTCAAAAGAATTCTAGATTCTGTAAATTCTAAGGATGATATATTGGTTTTTTTGGATATTGAGATAGGAAATGATGAAACAAGTGGAATTAGACTTGCCGAAAATATAAGGGGAGTGTCAAGTTCAATAAATATTGTTTTTATCACATCACATGAGGAAATGTCCTTATTAACTTTGGAGCGAAGAATTGCTCCATTAGATTATATTGTTAAATCTTTGAAAATAAATGATATTGAGGAAGACATACGTAAAGATATAAATTTGTCATTACAACTTTTAGAATCTAGAGTTGAAAATAATGAAAAATTCTTTGGGTATAAACTTAGAAATCGATTTTACAAGGAGCCAATGGATTCTGTTCTATATATTGAATCGGTTCCTAATCATATTAATAGAGTTATTTTACATACTAAAGAATCACGTATTGAGATAAAAGATTCCTTACATAATATTGAGAATAAATATAATAATTTATTTAGGGTTCATAAAGGATTTTTAGTAAATCCTAGAAGCGTTGTAAGTCTTGATACAATGACAAATACCGTGTTTTTTGATAAGGCTGGGCTTATTTGTTGTCCGTTAGCCATTAGAAAAAAGGGATTATTCAAAAAAAAGTTGAGATCATTTATTGAAGACTAACGTTAACTTAATAAATAGGAACGGTTAAATTAAATAAGTTTAATCCTATTTCAGGAGGTTAGTATATGAGTTAAGGAAAGGAGGTAGAAATATGCTGGTTCCACGACAACCCTGGCAGATTTGGAACTCTTGAAAGGAATATTTGAAGCAAGGTAACTGATTATGAAGTATAAAAATAAATTAATCCAATTTTTTGTGATAAATGCGATGCTTGTTATTGGAATTTATAACTTGTTTTCCTTTTATATAGATGATGCAATTTTTAGTTTAAAAAGTACAATCAATTTTATTGGTATCATATTGATTATATGGATTGATTACTTATATTTAAAGAAATTTAAAAATAATGGGAATCAATAAAAATTTAACTGAAATTATTTTTTACATTATAAAAAGTGCCACATGATTATTAACTTTTGCGTAATAATCATGTGGCACTTATTTTTAGTGCGCCCGGCATGAGCTAACTAATGGTGCAACAATCGCAGAAAACAGAACAAAAAACTGACCATGTTATGTCGCACTCTTTCATCATTTTATAATAGTGGCAGGAACCAATTAGCCCAGATCCAACTTAATGGCATAATAATGACCATTGCTGGAATCATATCCGCAATTGGAAACATCTTGAGCTTTACCATTCGAAATCCAGTTGCCAGCATAAGGAAACCACCACAGGCTTTGAAATCTAAAATCATGTTGGGATTAGTTAATGGGAAAATGAATTTAGCTAATAAGAACAGAATATAAAATAGAATAAATTGTGGTATGGCAATAATAGAAACTACGTAGCCTAAATTGCAGGCAAAAATAGCAGCTGTGAAGAAATCAAGGACAGATTTCGAAATTAGGATGGTTGTATCGCCAGTCATTCCGTTATCAAGACTTCCGTAAATTCCTGTACCACTAGCACAGAAAAGCACAATAACTGTGACTAAAGTGTTGATAAAATCTTCATGTGACATTTCAGTTTTAGTATTAGGAAAAAGTTTGGAGATTGGTTTTTGCATTTCCATGGCACCTTTGTTGATCCATTGACCTAAATGCATCCAAAGACCAATTCCGGTTCCGATAACTAATGCAAAAATAACAGCAGGCATGTATTTCATGGGTGCGATTGAATAAATTCCCATTCCCATAGAACAGACACCAAAAATCAAAGTGATGTCGTTTTTGAATTGTTCACTAAACTTATCACCTAAAAATCCACCCAGCAAGCCGCCGAATAAAACTGAGGCTGCATTAATAATAACGCCAGTTGGCATAGTCGTAATACCCCTTTCATTTGTTTAACTATTCCAACTTTAGATTTTCGTTAGGCGATTAACAATTCAAAAAATATGATATAGTATTCTAAAATGGAATGGGAAGTGGCAACAATGGATTCACGTAAGTTGAAAGTTTTTGTCGATTTATCAAAGACGCTCAATTATACTGAGACAGCTGAAAATCTTTTTACTACCCAAGGCAATATTTCTAAACAGATTATGGCATTGGAAAAGGACCTTGGTGTATCATTGTTCAAGCGTGCTCACCGAAAAATTGAATTGACACAACAAGCAATAATTGCCTTACCTTATGCTAAAAGGATTATCAGCGACTGCAATGACCTTGAGAATAGATTGAATGATTTTCAAGCTGCTAAGAATCTGACGATTGAATTGCATACAATTCCCACAATGCCGAGTTATCAAAGTTTTAATCTGATAACAAAGTTTTTGCAAAAACATCCCGAAGTGCACATGCAGCTGCAAGAAGAGGAGAGCTACAATTTAGTTACCTCACTGAAAGCAGGTAAGTGTGAAATTATCTTTGCTCGAACATTTGATTTTGATGATCCTGATTTAGAGCGGATCGTGATGGAAAAAGATGACTTTGTAGCCGTACTACCAAAAGGTCACAAGTTTTCCACTGCTAAGAAATTGAATTTAGCAAAATTAAAGAATGAACAGTTTTTGATATTGGGAAAAACGACTAATCTTTATGATCCTGTGATTAAGATGTGTCAAAATGCTGGGTTCATGCCTAAAATCGCCTATGAAGGAACTCGAGTCGATTTGATCATGCAAATGGTGCAAAATAATATGGGTGTTTCTTTGATGATGGAAAAAACTGCCAAAAACTTTGACAGCGACGATTTCGTAACGGTCCCATTAACTTCTAATATTGCAAATGATTTATGCTTTATCAGAACTAAAGGCGATCATTCCAGTGCAAACGAAATGTTTTGGAAGTATCTTAACAACAATGTAAACCAAATTGGGGGATGAAAATATCCAAGATTTATCAACAGAACAAATAATCGACTTGATGGAATCAGGTCTTAACATGAAATTTTCAGATGAACAAATAGCTATCTTAAAAAATGATTTTACTAAGCCCCTATTGGTCAATGCCTGCGCTGGCTCTGGAAAAACGACCATTTTTATTCTAATGGCATTGATTGCAATTGCTGAGGGTAAAGTGGAGCCAAATGAAATTTTAGGAATTACTTTTTCCCACAAGTCAAAAATTGATATGGGTCAACGTTATCAAAATTTCATTGATCAATTGGAAGACACTGGTTTGAATCTGAATGGTGGCAAACCGAAATTCACTACGTTTCACGCTTTATTTTATCAACTGTTATTACAGAATCCCGAGTATCGCAGTTCCAAAGTTCTGACTTCGTATCGTTATTTTATTCGAGATTTAGCCGATCAAATCAAGCATCCCAGTAACATTATTACAAAAGATGAAATGCTGAGTGAAATGTTTGATCTAAATGATTATATGATTAATCAGGATTTGACTAGTGATGGAATATTACCCAGGTCAAGTGAAGCTTCCTTGACAAAAGCTATTAAAATTATGAGCGAGTATTCACGTCAGAATCATAATGAAGAGTTTTATGCTGACTACGTAGATGTAATCAAAAAGTATCAAGTTTTGAAACGTGAAAATGGCTATATTGATTTTAACGATATGAAATTATTGTTATTAAAGAGTATGCAGACACCGCAATACTTGCAATATTATCAACAGGTTATGGCTCGTTTTAAGATTGCGGTTATTGATGAATTTCAGGATATCGACAACCTGCAGTGGAAAATTATTTCGAAATTATTGAGTCCAGAAACGATGAAACATCTGATTGTAATCGGTGATGATGATCAGAGTATCTATTCGTTTCGTGGCAGCAATCCTAAGTTCATTTTGAATTATAAAAAATTGCTTCCCAATGCTCAGAAACATAACCTTTCAACTAATTATCGAACTGGCGAAAAGATTTTGAAAAAAGTGATTCCGCTTATTAAGAAGAACCATGTTCGTTTGGATAAGGAACTGTTATCAGGTAAGAAAGATATGGGGAAGTTCATTCTTTATAGTACGAAGAAATCTGGTTTCAGTGGCGACTCGAAGATGTTACGGCACTTAGTTAAACAGATTCGTGATAAAAAAATAAATAACGATGATATTGCCATTTTGGTACGTTACAATTCTTCAAGAATGTTGTTGGCAGATTGGTTGGCTAATCAACAGATTTATGCGGATATTAATAATATTGGGGCAATTTTGCAGAATAATATCGTTTATCGAATTATTACTGAATTAATGAAAGCAATGTGGAATGATAAATTCGAATATTTTAGTAATCAAGCTAATCGAATTGGTTTTCGTTCTTACAAAGATCACACTCAAAAAGTTGTTAAAAATCAAGATTTAGAGAAATTAAGTCAGTATCTAAAATTTGCTGATCAATATAACGCTACAACCAATACACCCTTTAAAAGGACTGATGAGCGAGTTAAAGTTTATTTTAATAGCGTTCAGCGTTTTAAAACACGCATGCAAGAATCTGATAGTGAAGAGACTAGGGATAAACTAGCTAAAAGCCTGATTAAAGATTTGTACAAAGCAGCCCAGAAGTTGACGGATCGCTATTTTGACTATATGGAAGAAAAGAATTTCATGTCAAAAAATGAGGTCAATGATATAAAGAAATATTTAGAGGAAGAATTAAGCAAGTATCAAAGTATTGATGATTTCTTTTTAGCTGAGGAACAAAAGAAGGCAATTTTAACTAGTCGTATCGAACAAGGACGACAAACTGATCGAATCCAGTTTTTGTCATTGCACCAGGCAAAAGGTTTGGAGTTTAAATATGTTTATCTCTATGGATTAACGGATAAAGAAGTTGATCGTGCTAGTAAAGTCTTGAATTCATGGTTTCCACCTGAAATGGCGATGGATAAGTTCGTTCAAAAGTGGAAATTAGTTTATAAACAAAATTTTCAGTTTTTGGAAAATGCTTTGAAATCCGCTCATGTGGATAAATATCGTGAAATTACGAATAATAACGCTTTTAACCCAATTAATTTAGATAAAACTTTGAAAAAAAATAAAGAGTTTGGGATGTTCTATGACCTTTATAAAGAAATTGAGAATTATTCAGCCTTTATTGAAGAAGAGAGAAGACTCTTGTATGTTGGTGTCACGCGAGCTCAAAAAGAGCTGAATTTAAGAATTGCTCCAGATTCCAATCCGTTAGTGTTTGACTTAGCTTTACCAAAGAAAAATCCAAAAAAATAAGTTGAAAATGAGATCAAATAACTCCTAGGAGTGAATGTGGTCTCATTTCCAACTTTTTTTGTAGAGTAGCTAGTTTAAATCTTGTAACATCTTATCCAAAGCGGCAACGACTGTCTCTTTAGCATCGGTGTATTGATACTTGTAAGCTTTTGGATATTTAGTGTGAATATTTAAAGTGTTATTGATTTTGTTAATATTTTCTTTATAAAAATTACTATCTTTAGTATTTTGTAGAATATTCAAAGCAGTTTTTTGATCAATAATATGTGTCATATTACCGAAGAGAATTTGAATCTGTTGGTCAGTTAAATGCTCAGACACGATGTTAACTAATTGGCTGTACATCATTGAAAAGCCCTTACCCAGAATGCGAAGATTATTAACTTGGGTATCATTCATCAATGTCAATTCTAAATTGGCGATATCACGGACGTCGACACTATCCATTTGGGAGTCGATTAAAAAGCCACCATCTTTTAGATATGCTGGAATCATATCGTGATTCCAAGGTAAAAAGGAAGGACCAATCACGTTGGTGGGGTGAACGATGACATAGTTTATATTCAAATTCTGGCACCATTGAGTGATTGTTCTTTCTTCGGCTAGTTTCATGACGCCCCAAATATTATCAGGGTCGATGGCTGAATAGTCGCTCTCGTCATATTCAGTAACTTGAGGATTCAAATGTCCGCTACCAATTGTACCGACAGAACCTAAGTGAACAATTTTTTCAATCGTTTTGGCTTGTTTGATCGCCTGCATAACGTTATTGGCCATCAAAGTTTTAGTAACGATGAAATCAGTTGTGTCCTTTTTCTGACCAGTAAAAGCGGCAGTATTATTGAAGATCCATTTAGTATTGAACATTAAAGCATTTAACTTTTCAGTATCAGTTAAAACATTGATGTCAACTAAGTTCAAGTTGGGTAATGTACTTTTCAGAACAGTCGCTTTTTTACTGTTAGTATAACTTCCGTAAATATTTTGATACCCTGCAGCAGTTAAATCCTTTGCCAGCCAAGCACCCATATAGCCAGTAATACCTAAAATAACAATTTTATCTGTTTTCTTCATCTGACGATTCCTTTCTAGAAACAATTTCATTAATTATTATCGTAATACTTAATGTAAACTTTAGGTCAAGTATCTAGTTGGAAAAAGACAGTCATTTAGAAATCTTACTTTAAATCAGCATATGAAATTATTAAATAATCGTTTAAAATGAGGTCGACTTGTATGATGGAGGTAATTTTGAATGTTAAAGCTTAATGTTAATGATTATAATGATCGGATTTTATCAGACGATTTAGGTATTTCTTATCGAGAATTTCGGGATGTAACTTATGTTGAACATCCTGTTTCGCCAATACAAAAGTTGAATATCTTTGTACCATTAGCTTATTATCACCAGGGAACGATTAATGGTTATACTGCAAAGACTGCACCAATCTTTATGCCTAATACAGTTGGAGGCTATATGCCAGGACCGAGAGATTTTCCTGGTAACGCAGCTTTCCCCAATAATTCGACGACAATTGTTAAAGCAATTGAACACGGATATGTGGTGATTTCTGCTGGTTTAAGGGGTCGAAGTTTGACTGATGAAACTAAGAGATTCATTGGTAAAGCTCCAGCTTTTTTGGTTGATATGAAAGCAGCAATTAGGTACGTACGACACAATCAACAATTGATTCCCGGTAATGTTGAACAGATTATTACAAATGGGACCAGTGCTGGTGGAGCTACTTCGGCTACAGTTGGAACTTCAGGCAATGCCCAGTTTTTTGAAAAATATTTGCAAGAACTTGGTGCAGCAAATGAATCAGACGCGATTTATGCTGCTAGTTGCTATTGTCCAATTCATAATCTTGAGCATGCTGACGCTGCCTATGAATGGGAGTTTAATAATATTACTGATTGGAATCGAGTACAGATGGTTACACCACCACATGAAACTACGCCACCTGTTTTCAAAAAGATTAATGGGGAGCTGACCGCTGAGGAGAAAGATAATTCAAAAATTTTAAAGGATGAGTTTGTTAAATATTTAAATGGTCTAAGTTTGATTGATGCAAATGGGAATAGGCTTTCTTTAAATGCTGATGGTACTGGTTCATTTTTAGAATATGTAAAAGATTTTATTGAGCAATCCGCTCAAAAAGCCCTAGATAGTGGTCAAAAAATATCTGCTGATACAGGTGTTCACGTTGATTCTGGGGTCGTTAATGGTTTGGATTGGGATAAGTATTTACAATTTATCACACGAATGAAAGGCGTACCGGCTTTTGATGACTTAAAAATGCAAAATCCTGAACCTAATTTGTTCGGTGATGGGAAGACAGCAAGTAAACACTTTACCAAATTTTCTCAATCTAACAGTCAAGTAAAGTCACAGTTAGCTGACAGTGATTTGATTAAGGCAATTAATCCTTTGACTTATATAAAGTCTGCCGATGGTCAAACTGCTAAGTATTGGCGGATTCGTCATGGTGCTAGCGATAGAGATACTTCATTTGCTATTCCGGTTATTTTGGCCACGTTGTTAAGAAATGCCGGATTTGATGTTGATTTTGCAATGCCTTGGGCAACTCCTCATAGTGGCGATTATGATTTAAGGGATCTCTTCACTTGGATTGATAAGATTTGCGCAAAAAATTAAATTAAAGTTTTTATTGAGATTACTTGATACTGTTGGAATTCCAGGGGTATCAAGTAATCTTTTTTCTACTCATAGTATGAACTAATGGTTGGTAGTAGATTAACGGATAGATACTTCTAATTACACTCACTACCGCTTATAGTAGTAATTGTAATCGAGGCAATGAGAAACGTTAATCAAAGATAGTAAATGTAAGTAATTAGAAATGAAAACGTTCAAGAAAAATTAATATTAGAACTGCTACTTTGTACCCAGCAGCTATCAATGTTAAAGATCCAGCAAAATAAAAATTATGTTTTTGAAAGGATGTAAAAAAATGTCAAACAATGAAGAAGACGTTAAAAAAGGATTATTTGAAATAGGTGCACTGAATACTGCGTTTCAAAAATATTTTACCGGAAAGAGTTACCATAACTCTTTAGTCAAAGAAAACGATGTTAATGTTACAGTCAGCAATGTCAGTTTTGAACCTGGTTCTCGTAATCATTGGCATATCCACCATAATGGCTATCAAATTCTACTAGTTACCGGTGGCGAAGGTTGGTATCAAGAAGCTGGTAAACCAGCACAAAAGCTTCATCCTGGCGATGTAATTGTCACTCGTGATGGTGTTAAACATTGGCATGGCGCAACTAAAGATAGTTGGTTCAGCCACATTGCCATTACTGCAGGAACTCCAGAATGGTTGGAAGCTGTCAGTGATGAGGAATACAATTCTTTGAATTAATGATTAAAAAAATAAATATATTGTTCTATTAATGGAACGCAATCAAATAAGATTTCGTTCATCTGAAAATGTAAAAAATTGTTTAAAGGAGATAAGAAAAAATGTTTGATTTCACAGACAAAGTTGTCATTGTAACTGGTGCCCGTACTGGAATTGGTTTGAGTGCAGCTACTTTATTTGCTAAAGCTGGCGCCCATGTTGTTTTGGCTGGACACCACGAGCCTAAAGATGAAGCACAACATTTAGTTGATCAAGGTTATTCAGCAGTTTCTTTTCGCTGTGACGTTGCACAACCTCAAGATGTTGAAGCTATGGTCAAGTTTACCGTTGATAAATTTGGACGGTTAGATTATGCCTACAATGATGCAGGTATTCAAAGTCCTGTTAGTGATACAGCTGATTTATCCGTTGAAGAATATGATCATGTTATGGATACGAATTTAAAGGGCGTTTTCCTAAGCATGAAATATGAATTAACCCAAATGCGGACACAAAAGACACCTGCAGCCATCGTTAACTGTTCTTCGATGGGCGGTTTAGTGGGTATTGCCGGTCGGACTGCTTATCATGGTTCTAAACATGGTGTTCTGGGGTTAACTAAGAGCAGTGCACTGGAATATGCAAACCGTAACGTGAGAATTAATGCTGTTTGTCCAGGAATTATTGATACTCCAATGGTTTCTCGTATGAATGGAACTGAGAAAAAGGAAATAGATGACTTAATTCGTGAAATCCCAATGGGACGTTTGGCTAAGCCAGAAGAGGTTGCCCAAGTTGTTTTATTTCTCTGTAGCGATGCTGCAAGTTATATGGTCGGTCAAGCTGTTTCAGTTGACGGTGGCTATACGATACACTAGTTCATTAATTATTAAAAATTTTTATTGAGACTGCTTAATGTTGTTTGAATTCAAACAGCAAAGGGGAGTCTTTTTTATTCGCAAATGAAATAAAAAATATAACTCCAATATAAGCCTAAATGGTAATTAAATTCTTTTTAAGAATGCTATTATCAGACTTGGAAGGGCTTACTTTGGAAAATTGTTTGTGAGAATGCTTGAAAATATTCCAATTTGGAATATTTAAGTAGATAACTTGAATTGTTCCGCTAGGTCAGTCCTTTTATAATAATCACTGTTAAGACAAAGAGGAGGCAATTAAATGTCAGAACAACCATATGATTTAAGAAGAGTTATTGATGAATTAAAGAAAGAACCTAATCAATACCATGAAACTGATGTTGAGGTTGATCCGGATGCAGAACTTTCCGGAGTATATCGTTATATTGGTGCTGGTGGAACGGTTAAACGTCCTACTCAAGAGGGTCCAGCGATGATGTTCAACAATGTCAAAGGATTTCCTGGAACACGAGTTTTCATCGGTGCGATGGCAAGTCGTAAGCGTGATGGGATGATCTTGCACCACGACTATAAGACTTTGGGACGTCTTTTAAAGGATTCAGTGGAACACCCAGTTGCTCCAGTAATGGTGGATTCTGACAAAGCTCCTGTACAAGAAGTTGTTCATAAAGCAACTGACAAAGATTTTGATATTAGAAAGATTTTGCCAGCTCCAACTAACACTGAATATGACGCTGGTCCATACATTACTATGGGATTAGTTTTAGGATCAGATCCTGATAAGACTATGACTGATGTTACGATTCACCGTATGGTCTTGGAAGATAAAGATACAATTGGTATGTATATTATGCCTGGTGGTCGTCACATTGGACACTTCCAGAAACAATTTGAAAAACTAGATAAACCAATGCCAATTACAATTAACATTGGTTTGGACCCAGCTATTACCATTGGAGCAACTTTTGAGCCACCTACAACCCCACTTGGCTATGACGAATTGAATATTGCTGGTGCTTTGCGTAATCAAGCTGTTCAATTAGTAAATGCTAAGACGATTGATGAAAAAGCAATTGCTCGTGCTGAATACGTAGTTGAGGCTGAAATTATGCCTAATCAGACTATGCAAGAAGATATCAATACGCATACTGGTAAAGCTATGCCAGAATTTCCTGGCTATAATGGTGACGCTAATCCAGCCGTTAACGTTGTCAAAGTTAAAGCCATCACTCACAGAAAAGATAATCCAATTATGCAAACAACTATTGGACCTAGTGAAGAACATGTTTCTATGGCCGGTATTCCTACTGAAGCAAGTATCTTAGAACTTGTTGATAAAGCTATTCCCGGTAAAGTCGTTAATGTCTATAACCCACCAGCAGGTGGTGGTAAGTTGATGACTATCATGCAAATCCACAAGGATAATGAAGCCGATGAAGGTATTCAAAGACAAGCTGCTATTTTAGCTTTATCAGCCTTCAAAGAATTAAAGACAGTCTTTTTAGTTGATGAAGATGTTGATATTTTTGATATGAACGATGTGGTTTGGACTATGAATACTAGATTCCAAGGCGATAAAGATATCATGGTCTTGCCAGGGATGAGAAACCATCCGCTTGATCCATCAGAAAGACCTGAATATGATCCTAAGTCAATCAGAGTTCGTGGCATGAGTTCAAAGACGATTATTGATGGAACAGTACCATTTGACATGAAAGATCAATTTATTCGTGCCCAATTCAAAGAAGTTAAGGATTGGCAAAAATATTTGAAATAAGGAAGTGTGTAGATGACTCGGAAGAGAAGAATTGTTATTGGTGTAACTGGTGCCTCAGGAACAATTTATGCAATTGATTTGATGAAAAAGTTGAGAAAAATTGAAAACGTTGAAACACATGTTGTCCTCAGTGCATGGGCCAAGAAAAATTTGCAATTAGAGACTGATCTGTCTTTATCCGATATTAAGAATTTAGCTGATTACTTTTATAGTGACAGTGATCTAGGAGCTACAATTGCTAGTGGATCATTTTTGACGGACGGAATGGTAATCGTTCCCGCAAGTATGAAAACTGTTGCCAGCATAGCTGTCGGTATCGGTGACAATCTGATCTCCCGAGCCGCTGATGTCACTTTGAAAGAGCAACGTAAATTAATTATGGTGCCAAGAGAAACACCTTTGAATACGATACATTTAGAAAATATGACTAAGTTGTCGAAAATGGGTGTTCAAATGATTCCTCCAATTCCAGCTTTTTATAATCATCCTGAAACCATTCAAGATTTAGTTGATCATCAAACGATGAAAGAACTAGACGCCTTAAGAATTGATAATGAAATTGGCGGACGTTGGGAGGGAATTTAATGCAATTCTCAGTTACTAAAGAAGATTACACCATGGCAGCAGATATTACTGTCATTGGTCAGGACTTGTTCATCGCTATAACGGGTGGAGATAATCCTCATATCGGTACTATAACGACCCTGACAAAAGATAGTGACTTACAGACAAAACGTTTCCCTAGTCACGATGGCAGACTTCATAAAGATGATGTTTTAGCTATTAGGGTAGGAAAGATTATTCAACCATATTTACCCGGAAGTTGTACTATCAGCGCTGGAGTCCATGTTAATCATATTTCAAAGAAACAAATCATGGTATCTAGTCAGATGGCACAAAGTTTAGGTAAACAGATTGAAACTTGGCTACAAGACACTGATTTTAATGTAACGGCACCAATTTATTATAGTGATTCAGAAAATCCACAATAAAAGCGGAAGACAACCCAATTTTCTCTGTATGAAATAAGGTTGTGTCCCGCTTTTTTGGTATCAAAATTAATTAGATTGTAAATAAAATTCCCAGAATTTTTTAGCGATGTCGTTTTTAGACATTAGAGGCCAAGTAATTGGCTCTTGTCCTTTTTGCAGTAGAGTAATTTTATTAGTATCTACGTTAAAGCCTGAGCCAGTTTCAGCAACATTGTTAGCTAAAATGACATCAGCGTTCTTTTTAGCTAATTTCTTTTCGGCATTACTTAAAAGATTTTGAGTTTCAGCAGCGAATCCGACGACAAATTGTTTGTTAGTTTTAGTAGAGGCAATTGTTTGAAGAATATCTGGATTCTTAGTTAACTTGATGGTGAAGACATCTTCATCATCATTTTTTTTGATTTTCTGTTCAGCAACTTGCATTGGTTTGAAATCGGCTACGGCAGCGGCCATAATCAATACGTCACTTTTGGGAAAGAAAATTTTTAACTGTTTCATCATTTCATCGGCAGTTTCGACCTTAATAATATTCATATTATTGAAATCTGCTGAAACGGTGGTGATCAAGGTTACTTCGGCACCTAAGTCACGCGCAATCTTGGCCATTGAAAAGCCCATTTTTCCAGATGAACGATTGCCAATAAACCTCACTGGATCAATGGCTTCTTTAGTTCCACCAGCTGTAACGATAACTTTTTTGCCAGTCAATTTCCTTTCTACGAATTGATCTGAAATTACGTTGATAATAGTTTGAAGCTCTGGTAGCCGACCTTTACCAGTCATACCCTCGGCTAAAAAGCCGGTATCAGGTTCAATTATTTGAGAACCCATTTCCTTTAAACTATGTAAGTTTCTTTGGACGACTGGGTTTTGGTACATGTCGGTATTCATGGCTGGAAAAATCAATTTAGGAGCTTTGGTCGCTAGAAGACTTGTGGAAACAATATCGTCAGCTAGTCCATTAGCTAGTTTTCCGATAATATTAGCAGTAGCTGGAACAACTACTGCTAAATCAGTCCATAAAGCTAATTTGATGTGGGGAATAAAGTCATCATTAGCACTTTGGGATTGAAAGTTATCTGTAATAACAGGACGTTGGCTCAATGTAGCAAAGGTTAATGGTGTAACGAATTCTTGTGCAGCCTTGGTCATGATTACTTGAACTTGTGCCTGCTTTTTAATTAGACCACGGACGATATTGAGTGATTTGTAGGCGGCAATTCCACCTGTCACATAGATTGCGATATGTTTATCTTTTAGCATAACTTCACCTCAAAAATATTTTCTTACTATATTATACATGTTTCGGGATATGTTAATATTTTCTTATTAGGAGAATAAAAATGAATATTTATACGATGGATATTATTATTACTATTTTATTGATAATTATTATTAACAACCCATTATTGAATATCTTCCAAAAGATTTTTCCAAAAAAATAGAAAACGTGAAAATCCTTGACTTCTATGGTCACTTTTTTGTTAGTTAAAAGAGTAAAATTGAGTTATTGAATTTCCACCAAAGGAGAGAATTTAAGATGGAAAACGTTATTTCACAAAGAGAACTTGAAAATAAAGAGTTAGCTAAGCAAGCTGCATCTGAGGGAATTGTCTTGCTTCAAAACCGTAATGCTACTTTACCGATTCAAAATAAATCGGTTGCTCTATATGGCAGTGGTGCATTCGCTACAGTTAAGGGCGGTACTGGTTCAGGAGATGTCAATCAACGTAATGTCGTTAATATTTTGGATGGATTAGAAAGTCACGGATTTACGATCACTTCTAAATCCTGGTTGATGCGTCTACAACGTTACTATCAAAAAGAAAAACAGATTCATGATGAAAAATTAAAGGATGATCCTTTGGCACTGTTAGCCCCAGCATTTAAATTCGATGATCCAGAAATTGGTGATTTTGAAGATGGCATGACAGGGATTTACGTAATTTCTTGTAGTTCGGGCGAAGCCTATGATCGCAAAAATGCTAAGGGTGATTTTCAATTAACGGATAATGAATTGTCAAACGTCAAACGGATGAGTGAATACTATACTAATAGTATTCTTCTCTTAAATGTTGGTGGAGTGATTGATACTAGTTTTATAGAAGAATGTCCTTTACTCGATAGTATCTTGCTAGTTTCACAATTAGGTATGACGACTGGTGATGCTGTGGCGGAGATAATTGAAGGAACAGCTACTCCATCAGGAAAATTGACAGACACTTGGGCTTATTCATATGAAGATTATCCAACGTCTGAAAACTTTGGCATGGCTGATCCTAAATATGTTGAAGGCATTTATGTTGGTTATCGTTATTTTGACAGTTTCAATATTAAACCACGTTTTGAATTTGGTTATGGCTTGAGTTATGCTAAGTTTCAACTCAATACTCAGCAGGTTAAAGTTGATGAGAAAAAGATTGAATTAAGTGTCAATGTTAAAAATAGTGGCAATAAGTATTCTGGACGTGAAGTTGTGCAAGTCTATGTTTCTAAGCCACAAACAGGAATCCCAACGCCTTATCAAGATTTAATTGGTTATGAAAAAACAGCCGTGTTACGCCCTAGTGCTCAACAAAAGGTCGATTTTGAAATTCCTATTACTGATTTGAGTGTCTTTGATGAGGAATTAGGAGCATATATCTTAGTACCTGGTAATTATTTAATAAGAGTGGGAAATAGTTCTCGTAATACTGAAGTGGTTGCTTCATTCAAATTGGATCAAAAGGTTATCCTGAAAAAGGTTAATCAGTTGATGAAGTCAGAAAGCGATCCGACTGTCTTTACAGAAAATAAAGTGGAGTTAGAAGAAGTTGCAGGTGTTCCTCACTTTGATTTAAAAGCTACTGATTTTCCTGAAACTGAATTCGTTCAATATCAAGAAAAATCGGATGTGACCACTTTTATTAGTGATGAAAAACAATTGCCTGGCAAAGGATTAGATCAAGTTGTAGAAGAGGTTAGAAACGCTGCTGGGAAAACTTTAGATGACGTTAATAGTGGCGATGTTGAACTGGCAGAGTTTGTAGCTAGTTTGTCTACAAGAGAGTTGGTCAATTTAGTTGAGGGTCAATTATCGAGTGATAAGAATAGTATGGTAGGTATTTCTTCAGATCTTTTGCCGGGTGCAGCCGGTCAAACTGGTGTCATCGACGATAAGGGAATACCAGCTTTGATAATGGCTGATGGGCCGGCAGGTATTAGAATAAAGCCTGTTTATGAAAAAAATGGACAAACTATTGAGCATTATGCGACTGCTTGGCCAATCGGAACAGCTTTGGCTCAAACTTGGAACAAGTCAGTGATTAAAAAAGTCGGTTTTGCCGTTGGTACAGAAATGGTGGAATTTGGAGTTGACCTTTGGCTTGCTCCAGGAATGAACATTCACCGTGATCCATTGGGTGGACGTAATTTTGAATACTTTTCAGAAGATCCGTTTCTTTCAGGAACTATGGCTGCCTCTGAAACAAAAGGTGTCCAAGAACATCAAAAAATAGGCGTTACATTGAAACATTTCATTGGAAACAATCAAGAAAGTTTTCGTAATTCTGGTAATAGTCTTATCGGTGAACAAGCTCTGCGAGAAATCTACTTGCGCAACTTTGAATATGCGGTTAAATTAGGTCATCCCGTTGCGATGATGACTTCTTATAATCAAGTAAATGGGATTTTCTCAGGTGCTAACTTTGAATTGCTGACTAATATCTTGCGTGACGAGTGGCATTTTAATGGTCTTGTCATGACAGATTGGTTCAGTGCCGCTGATCCAAAAATTGGGATGCATGCTGGAAATGATTTAATTATGCCAGGTGCTTCGAAATCGGAGTTACTCTGTGCTGCCAGTGATTTTGGTCCAGAGTTTGACGAGCAGGGAAATATCAAGGTTAAAAAGGATTTTGATATTAATACTAAACAAGTCAAGACAACTGAGATGTGGAACGACTTTGTCCTTGATTCTGAAGGGGAAGTTTTAGTTAAAGTAAAAGTTGATAGTAATTCATCTTTGAATAAGCAAATCAAGAATTGGATATATACTGGCGAGGCCCAAATTGTCGATGACGATCACGTGTTATTGACTGGTAGATGGAAAGATAATAATGATTTATATTTAGGTGATTTACAGAAATCAGCGATTAATGTTTTGAAAACAGTTTTGAAATTAAAGTTTTAGATGAAAATATTTTTAAGCAAAAAGACCGATGTGCAATCAAGAATGATTGTTACACCGGTCTTTTTAGTACTCGGGAATAATCCCAATTTTTTTTTGGAACTGTTTTATCGAGCAATAGAACAATTACGCTCCGAAAGTACTATTGTATTAATATTTCTTCAATAGGTCAACATATGCGTCGACGATGCTTTGTAAGAATCCAACTGTTCCTTGAGCAACATTGCCTTCATCATCAAGAATCTTTGTAACATTACCGATATAAGCTTCTGGTTGTTGCAAAGTAGGCATGTTCAAGAATACCAATGATTGACGTAGGGCATGATTAGCACCGAAGCCACTGATAGCACCAGGTGAAACACTGATAACGGCAGCTGGTTTCTTATCCCAAGCACTTTGTCCGTAAGGACGTGAACCAACATCAATGGCATTCTTCAAACCACCAGGAATAGAACGGTTGTATTCAGGAGTTACGAAAACAACACCACTGGCTTCCTTGATTTTATTTCTGAATTCAGTATAAGCAGCAGGGACGTTTTCGGGTGTATCAATGTCCTCACTATAAAGTGGCAAGTTTCCAATTTCAACAAACTCTGGTTCGTAGTCACTAGGGAATAATTTAACGATATTTTTAGCAATTTGTTTTGAGTATGAACCCTTACGCAAACTACCAACTAAAACAGCAATCTTTTTTGACATGTAAAACTCCTCCAAATCCTTTGATGATTTAAAATTACCATAAAAAAATTTAATCAACAAATATTTGTTCTCGCAAACAAAAATAAATTTCAAATTGACAGGAAACGATTACATTTACTTTGAAATTTGATTCACAAAGTGGATGAAATTTCAGAAAAACTCATTTTACTTAATTAATATTAATTGTATGTGACTATGATTACAAAAACATTACAGTAATTACCTTTAACTAGTTATTTTTATTCTTAGTGTAATATGAATGAAATATTCATCTTGTATAGTGTCCTCTGGTAAACGAAAAACCGGGGAGAGATTATTTGTTAAAGCAATTTAAATTAGAAGCATTATTGATCATAAGTTTGATCGCTATGGGGGGTATGGGTTATACAGTTGCTTATGCCGCAGATTTGTCAACAGACCAGACAAGTAATGCACAAGATTTTCAAAAGACATTGACCAATTTGAAAACAGATCAAAAGGTTGATGAAACTGCCAATAAATTAAATAAAAAAATAGTGTTACCAGGTAATAAAGAATTTATGCCTGGAATCGAGTATAGTGAAAAGGATCCTACAATGCCAGAAATTGAAGAATCTGCCACTAATGAGAAAACTACAAAAGCAAATGCACAATCACAAGAAACGCAAGAAACAGTTGTTGAGGGAGCCTCCGAGGCACCAGTTGAATATCAAGGTCAAACTCAGACACAGGATCAAGCACAAACTCAACCAGTTCAGCAAACTACAACTAAGAGTGTTGGGACGTTTAAGATTAGTTTTTATGATCCTGCTGTTTTAGGATCAGATATGGGATACTCAGGAGTTGCTACTAACTTGAGTGTTATTCCTCGAGGTTCAAAATTAAAAATTACTACAGCACAAGGCGATGTCTATTATCGAACTGTTAATGATACAGGGACATTTGCTTATGATAATCCTTATCAAATTGATATGGCCATGCCTAATAGTATGATTCCTTCTTATGGAATTACTAGTGCTACTGTAGAAATTGTTGGATAAAAGATAATAATCGTCATGCAATTGATTGCATGGCTTTTTTTATAAAATTATGTCCTTGTTGTAGAATGAGATTAACGAACAAAGGGGTTGAAAAGATGAAGGCATTTGGTGTTACTAATAGCAAATTAGCTAGTTTTACAGAATTCAATAAAGAATCAGAGAATCCTTCTGGAAGAGACTTATTAGTAAAGATTCAGGGTATTTCAATTAATCCGGTTGATATTGCTACTCGTAAACGGATTACGGAGGATTTAACTGAACCTAAAATTTTAGGATATGACGGTTACGGTACAGTTGAAAAGATTGGTTCAGAGGTAAAGAATTTTGAAATTGGCGATCGGGTATTCTTTGCTGGTGATTATTCACGAGCAGGCTCTTATCAAGAATTTGAAGTAATTGATGAGCGAATCGTTTCTCATGCTCCTAAAGGTGCTTCAATTGAAAAAAGCGTTGCGATGCCTTTAGTTACCCTGACTGCCAGTGAATTACTTTATGAGAAGCTAAATATTAATCCTGGCGTAGACAATCGTTCTAAGACAATTTTGATTATTAATGGTGCAGGAGGAGTCGGTTCAATTGCGACCCAATTGGCACATTTAGCTGGTCTGAAAGTTATTGCTACAGCTTCTACTCAAGAAAAGGTCCAGTGGGTTAAAGATTTAGGTGCTGATTTAGTAGTCAATCATCATCATGATTTAGTTAAACAGGTCAACGATTTAGGAATAAAACAAGTTGATTACATTTTAGGATTGAGCGATAACGATCCGCATTGGCAAGAGATTGTCAGTTTGATTAAACCTTTTGGAACTTTTGCCACGGTCACCAATTTGAGAAATTCCCAGATTGGTGATTTAAAGCAAAAATCAGTCAACTTTTCATGGGAATGGATGTTTACTAAAGCTATGTATAAATTAGATTCTATGTCGACTCAAGGAGCTTATTTGGAAAAATTAGCTGATGGTTTGGATAGTGGCATGATTAAATCTACTGTTACAAAAGTTTTCCATGGTTTTAATTTGGAGAATATTAAAAGAGCAACTGAATTGGTTGAAGCTGGACATATGATGGGAAAAGTCGTTATTCTAAATTAATTTATTTGTTTATGGACAGTGACACAAGAAAAGCCTGTACTAATTGATAGATTTCAATTAATACAGGCTTTTTACGATATTTGAAAAAGTTAAATCAAATTGTAATGTTTCAAACCATTAACTATACCACCGTTAACGTTTTCAGTGGTAACATAAGAAGCAATGGATTTGACGGTTTCTAAACCATTGCCCATAGCTACGCTGTAATCGGCAAATTCAAGCATTGGTAAATCGTTATTGCCGTCTCCAAAAGCATAAACTGGTTTATCTTCAAGATGGAGTTCTTTTAACAAATGTTTGATACCGCTCATTTTGGAAACGCCTTTGTTAACTGTATCAACAGAACAAGGACCAGTTTTGTAGAAGGTAAGGTCATCGAAGAGTTCTTGGTAATTAGACCCATCATCTGCAGTAACTACGACAATCATTGGGACCTTATTTTTAAGGTAAAACTTAGGATCTATCTGAGGAAGTTCCAAGTGGATACTGTCATAAAAACCTTCGACAAAGGGAGTAGCGACGTTTAAAGAGGACTGATCAGCTGAATGCATACTGACAGTATCTCCAAATTTATCAACCTGTTTTAGAAGCTTTTCTATCAAATCTGGTTTAATATTGTTCTCATAGACGACTTTACCTTGAGATTGGACATAAGCGCCATCTAAGGTGATATAAGTGTCAATGTCAGTAGAACTAAGGACTGGATCGATTTCAATCGGAGAACGACCAGTATTAACAACAGGTAAGTAACCATTTTCCTTGAGTAGACGTGTAGCGTCAGCTACATCAGGATCAATGGCAGAATGGTCATTTAGTAGGGTTCCATCAAGATCGAAAAAGACGGTTCCTTTATAATTTGTTTGCAAAAGATCACCAACCTAAATAAATTTTTGTATACTTATAACATGGTAACAATTTTTAAACGAATGATATAGTCTAACTTAATAGATGGAGTGATATTAATGAAAATTTTAATGATCGAAGATAACAAATCTGTCTCCGAAATGATGGGGATGTTTTTTCAAAAAGAAAAATGGGAAGCAAGCTTTGCCTATGATGGCAACCAAGCTGTCGATATGTTTAATGAGGATCCAAATGCCTGGGACATGATTACCTTGGATTTAAATTTGCCAGGAAAAGATGGTATGGAAGTTGCAAAGGAAATTAGAAAGGTATCTAAAACAGTTCCAATCATCATGTTAACTGCTCGTGATACTGAAAGCGATCAAGTTCTAGGATTGGAATTTGGAGCAGATGATTACGTAACTAAGCCATTTAGTCCGATTACTTTAATTGCTAGAATAAAGGCCATTCATCGACGTGACGAGAATATGGCTGAAAAATTAGCTGAGAGCAAGAGTGTGAACGCAACAGTTGAAGAGGCGGATGATGGTTTCGACATCAATACTGGCTTCTTCAAGCTGAATTCAAGCACGCGTGAAGCCTATCTTAATGAGAAGGAAATTCCTGATTTGACCCCAAAGGAATTCGACTTATTGAAGACATTGGCAAGTAAGCCTAAACAAGTTTTCTCTCGAGAACAATTGCTGGAATTAGTCTGGGATTATGACTACTTCGGTGAAGAAAGAACGGTTGATGCACATATTAAGAAATTACGTCAAAAGATTGAAAAAGTTGGTCCACAAGTTATTGAGACTGTCTGGGGTGTGGGCTATAAGTTTGACGATACTGACGCAAAGGCTAAGGCATAATGAAATTAATTTATCAAAATATGCTGAGTTTCTTGATCGTTATTTTGACGACCTTGGGGATTATTTTGTATTCAGTTACCAGTGCGTCAACCAATTGGGAATATAACCGGACTTACAAGAGTTTGGAGAGTTATGCTGGCAATTTGGAAAAGATCGCTTTGAAAACTGATCCTAAGACGGGCCAAATGCATAATATTACAGGTGATAACATTCGGACTGTCGAACAAGTTTTGTCAGAAAGAAATGTTCAATTTGCGATATTTGATTACAATAATAATCAAGTTTATCCAACACCACCAACGAATGTTAAGTTGCATTTAAAGAAGTCTTACTGGCAGAAACTCAAGCAAGGTAAAACGATCCGAAATGTCCAGAAGATGCAAGATACTGAAGGGAACCCGCGTTTAAGAAAAGATGACAATAGAAGTTATGTCTATGTTCTGACGCCATGGTTTCAAAATGGCAAGTTAATTGCGGCTGTTTGGGCTGGTTCTGATGTTTCAGAATTACAGACTAATATCGGAGAAATCAATAGTCGCTTGTACTTTGCATTGTTGATTTCACTATTGGCAGCGATTATCTTGAGTTTTCTTTTGTCGAGGTATCAAGTCAATCGAATCAATCGCCTTCGTAGCGCAACTAAAAAGGTTGCCAATAACGATTTCTCAGTTCATATTGAGAGTAAAAATCGGGATGAGTTGGATGATTTGGCGGATGACTTTAATCAAATGGTTAAGTCTCTTGAAGCTTCTGATACTGAAATTAAGCGACAAGAGCAACGTCGAAAGGAATTTATGGCTGATGCATCTCATGAAATGAGAACGCCTTTGACGACTATCAATGGGTTACTAGAGGGCTTGGCTTATGATGCTATTCCTGAGGAATCTAAAGGTCAAAGTATTCAGTTAATGCGTAATGAAACGAAGCGTTTGATTAGATTAGTCAATGAAAACCTTGATTATGAAAAGATTCGAACTAATCAAATAACAATGGCTAAACGTGTCTTTGATGCAAATAAACCGCTGACAGATATTACATCACAGTTGGACAAAAAGGCTAAGAATGCCGGCGATGAATTAATCTTGAAGAAATTTGATGGTGAATTGAATACTTTTGCTGACTACGATCGTTTCGTCCAGGTTATGTTTAATATTATTCAAAATGCTATTCAGTTTACTAAGAATGGTAAGATCTTTGTCAGCGGAACTCGAGATGAAGATCGACATGGCTCAGTCTTTACTGTGTCTGATACTGGAATTGGGATGTCAGAAGATCAAGTGAAGAATATTTGGGATCGTTACTATAAAGCTGATCCTTCACGAAAGAACCGTAAGTATGGTGAATCAGGATTAGGCCTATCAATTGTTCATCAGTTGATTGAAAATCATGGTGGTGAAATAGAAGTCAAAAGTAAGGTCAATGAAGGAACAACTTTCATTGTTACTTTATTTGATGATGGATATGAACACAAATCAGATGAAAATCAAAAGAAGTAAATAAAAGAAATCAGTATTTTACCTGAAATGAACCCCTTAGTTTGGACATAAAACCAAACTAAGGGGTTTTTATTTGAGTGTGAGAAGTGGTGATTAATTGTCATTTATTGACATAGGACCAACTATCAATTGGTGTCCGGTCATCTTGTAATTGTAATGCATCGGTATTATAAAGATGGGTAGTCGATTTATTGCCGTTACGGGAATAGATACTAGTAGATTGATCACCCAATTCATCTCTAGTTTTAACTAGTTGTTGAATTTGATTTTGGTAGTCATAGTTAGTCGGATCTACTGGGGTAAATCCTGTTGGTGTATAGAAGCGTAACAGGTTTTTATTATTGATATCATCTGAAATCTTTAGTTTCTGGTTGACTTCTTTTTGCCAGCGATCCACTTTCATTGCTAATTCAGGATTATCTTTCAGAGGAATCCTTTGACCAGTCTTATTTTCATAGACAATTGGTTCAGACGACTCTTTAGGATAAACCGTGTAATTTGTTGTAATGAAACTATTATTTCTAAAGGCAACGACTGAATCATGTTTTTTGGATAAGAGGTCAGTTCCTAGTTGGATATATTGCTTAGTTTTAACACCAGCCAAATGTAAGATGGTTGGCAAAACGTCGATTTCTCCGCCATAGGTGTGCTTGATTCCACCTTTGAGGCCGTCCATATGAATCATAAATGGAACCCGTTGATATTGGGTTTCGTAGAATTGATTCCAAGTCTCTGGATCTTGACCAAAGAGGTTTGTAGCTAATTCTTTGTGTTGACTTTGATTCTGAGAATTCTTATCTAAGCCGTAATGATCGCCATATAAGACAATCATACTGTTAGTTGATAAACCAGTGGCGTCTAGATAGTTGAAGAATTCCTCAATTGACTTGTCAAGGTAGTGTGCTGTTTCAAAATAATGATTAATTTCATCATCATCTAGATCAGTTGTCTGGAAATCACCATTATCATCATCGGAGAATTGATAACGGACGTGGTTAGTAATAGTTAAAAATTTCGTATAGAAAGGTTGTTGCATTTGTTCGAGATACTTTGCGCCTTCTGAAAAAAGCAGTTTATCTTTTATACCATAACCATTTAAGGAATTGGCATTCGGGGTATTGGTATCATAATAACTTTTATCAAAGAAATAATTGTAACCCATATTCTTATAAACAGAGTTACGACTCCAAAAGGTACCGATATTTCCATGAAAAACGGCACTACTATAGCCTTTCTGCTGACCTAGAATAGCTGGAGCTGCCTGAAAGGTATTTTCAGAACCCAATTTAGTAAAAACGGAAGTTCCTTTGGGTAAACCAAATAATCCCGCTTCAAGCATAGTTTCAGCGTCACTAGTTCGACCTGAACCAACCTCGTTGAAAAAATTATCGTACGATAAAGTATTTTTGTCATGATAAAGTTTATTTAAAAATGGAGTCACTTCGACACCATTAACTTTCATGCCAATCAAGAATTGTTCAAAACTTTCCAAATGAATGATAATAATATTTTTACCATTGGCTTTCCCAAAGTATGAAGCATTGGGGGCGGCATAGTGTTGGTGTGTATAATCCAATATTTTGCTTACTTCGGATTCTGTCGCCTTGGATCGGACTTGTTCAGTCATAAGCGAGCGACTTATATCATAGGGCAAGAAACTGTTGATACCTAAATATTTGACGATATAAGAGTGATCAAAAGTACGACCCAATAACTGGGGACGATTAGATTCTGAACCAGCTAGATCGGCTGAAAATAGCATAATGCCTAAACAAGTTGTGGCTAAGGCATTTAATTTTCGAAATGAATGACGATCGATTTTAATAAAACGACTGATAAATAAAATAATGATCACGATAAAATCAATTAAATAGATAACATCACGGAGTTGCATAACACCTAGAGTCGTTGTCCCTAATCCCTTAGCGACTTTATTGACACTAGTAATAGAATTAAAGGAAAGAAAATCGCTGAATGAACGATAGTAAAGGACATTGGCATAAATGAAGATTGAGTCTGCTAGATAGATAATTCCCATAAAAATGTATGAAATAACAGCTTTATTGAAGTACAAAGCAAAACTCATTAGTAAGACAATAGTTGCAAAAGGATTAACTATTAGTAGAAAGTGCTGTAATAAATTTTCGACCCCTAAAGAAAAATCTAAATAGTAAGTGGTAACTGTTTTTAACCAGAGACAAAGAATTAGGAAGGTCATGAATCCCAATCGAGTGTTCAAAAGTGCTTTAACTTTTTTCATTGTTTTCCTCATAAATAAATTAGTTAACTTAATCATGATACTTTATAGAGATAGAAAAAAGCCAGCTTTCGCTGACTTTTTGTCTTTGTAATAGGTAAGTTTATTTTGAATCCTTTGCAGTATCATTCTTTAAAATACTAGACCAACTATCAATATTAGTTCGATCTCCATTCAATTCAGGTGCGTCAGTTGTATAGAGATTAGTAGTTGTCTTGTTATTGTTTTGAGAGTAAACGCTAGTTGATTTCAAACCTAGATCATCACGTGTTTTGACTAATTTTTGAATTTCATTTTGATAATCGTAGTCCTTAGGATTGACTGGAGTGAAACCACTTGGTGTGTAAAAGCGCAAGAGATTCTTATTATTGATCGTATCTGATAATTTAAGTTTATCATTAACGTATTTTTGCCATTTAGTGACTTTCTTCTTTAGAATCGGATCTTTTTCTAAGTCGACCAATTCGCCAGTTTTATTTCTATAAACCTCTGGATCTCCATCGCTACTTTTTAAAACGGTATAGTGTGGCGTCACGAAATTTTTATTTCTAAAAATCACGATAGGGTTATGTTGCTTAGAAAGTAAGTCGGTTCCCAGTTGAATATACTGTTTAGTTTTGATTCCCGCTAAATGCAAAATAGTCGGTAAGACATCAATTTCTCCACCATAAGTATGATTGATACCGCCCTTTAATCCTTTCATATGAATCATGAAAGGAACCTTTTGCATTTGAGAATTATTGAAATCAGTCCAATCATTGGAATCGACCCCTAATAATGGTGCTAAATCAGGATTTTGACTATTAGATAGACCATAATGGTCACCATATAAAACAATCATAGAATTATCATAAATACCACTGCTCTTGAGGTAACTGAAGAATTCTTTTAAGGAGTTATCCAAGTAGTGGGCTGTTTCAAAGTAGCCATTAACCGTACTGTTACTAGTATTTGGTGCAGTGAAGCTATCTTTATCTTCGTCGGGTAATTGGAAAGGATAGTGGTTAGTAACGGTAATAAATTTGGCATAGAAAGGTTGTTGCAGTTGTTCAAGGTATTTGACACTTTCTGAAAGCATCAATTTGTCTTTCATACCAAATTCAAGACTGGAGTCACTAGTTTTATTGAAATAACTTTCGTCAAAGAAATAGTTGTATCCCATATTCTTGTAAACAGAATTACGATTCCAGAATGAACCAGTATTACCATGGAAGACGGCACTAGTGTAGCCTTCTTTTTGACCAAGTATTGAAGGGGCGGCTTGGAAAGTATTGTCACTGCCAAGTTTCGTAAAGAGTGATCCTTCTGGCAACCCAAATAGACCAGTTTCGAGCATGTTTTCAGCGTCACTAGTTCGACCTTGTCCAACTTCATGATAAAAATTATCAAAGGACATTGTGTTTTTATCGTTGTAGAGACTGTTTAAGAATGGTGTAACTTCTTGACCATTGACCTTATCATTGATTAAGAATTGTTGGAAACTTTCCAAATGAATGATAATAATATTTTTCCCTTTGGCTTTACCAAAGTATTTGGCGTTAGGTTTAGCATAATTTTTTTCAACATCAGCTAAAACATCATCCATATCAGTTCCGACAGCTTCGGAACGAACTTGGTTATTTTGAACTGTTTTGATGGAATCATAGGCTAAAAAGGTATTTAGTCCTAAGTATTTAACAATATAAGCTCGATCAAAAGTCCGCCCTAATAACTGTGGACGATTACTTTCAGCAACTGTGAGATTAAATGAAAAGAGAAAAACTCCCAGCATAGTTGTCGCCACAGCGGTTAATTTGTGCATTGGGCGTGAATCAATTTTAATAAAATGAGTCATTAATAGTATAATAATTATGACGATATCTAAGCCATAAATAAAATCATGGCCTTGAACAAGTCCAGCAGCACTTCCACCTAATCCTTTAGAGACCTTGGAAGCACCTGCAATAGTATTGAAAGAGAGAAAATCACTGAATTCACGGTAGTAAAGAACATTCCCATAAAGTAAAGCTGATTCTAACAAGTAGATAATTCCCATAACGATGTACGAGGGTTTGGAACGCGTGATGTATAACGCTATGCTTAAAAGAACCAGTGTTGTAGCGATGGGATTGATTAGTAAAATCATATGTTGTAACGGATCTGCAACGCCTAGTGAAAAATCACTGTAATACGCTATAATGGTCTTGAGCCATAAAGTAAAGACCAAAAGAGTTAAGAATCCTAGACGTGTGCTTAGAAAATGTTTAAATTTATTCATTGAAAATTCCTTACTTTTAAAAATTCTTTAATGAAATCTATTTAAGTACTAAATAAATTACTTAATTGTTAGTATAATACGTTATAGGTAAAAAGTGGGGAAGAATAAGAAAAATGATATTTTTAGGACCATTGTATGCTTATGTATATAGAACATATGCGGCTCGATTTAATCATTTTCCATTGATCAGGCTTTCTTTTTACGCTGTAGATAAAGCAATTCTATATACCTTATTCTTCATCATCTTAAGGTATTTGTGGGTGAAGTTTAAAAAGAAAAAGACTAGTTTTAGTTATGAATTCTGGCTAGTTATTTTTGTTTTTTACGTGCTCTTGCTTTTTGCTTTAACAGTTTTTCGAGATGGCTATTTCATATGGCAATTTAAATTTTATTGGCATCGACCGTTGTCTGAAATTAATATAGTTCCTTTAGTGGAAACGTTAAAATTAGCCAACGGAAAGTCATTGGTCGACTTTTTTTATAATTTATATGGTAATATTATGTGGTTCGTACCAATGGGAATTTTTATACCAGCTTTGCACAAAAAAAGATGGGGTTTTCTCCAGATTGTGATAGTTGGGGCATTGATTTCCGTCTCGATTGAGACATTGCAGTTTATATTGAATACTGGAGTGACAGATATTGACGACGTTATTTTTAATACAATTGGTGCAGCACTAGGATATTTATTATATTTTGCAGGAAAATCGATAAAAAAGCTAATAAAGATTTGATATTTTCTTCAAAAATGATTAATCTAGTCTTGATGATATATGTAGAGGAGAGAGAAAATGACACAAATTAAATTTGATGATTCAAAATTAAGCAAGTTTGTTCATGACAACGAACTTGGCGAAATGCAAGCACTTGTTACTGCTGCTGATGACGAATTACGTAAAGGTACTGGTGCCGGTGCCGATTTCCGTGGTTTCATTGATTTGCCTGTTGATTATGACAAAGATGAATTCAGCCGTATCAAGAAAGCTGCTAAGAAGATCCAATCAGACTCAGAAGTCTTCGTTGGAATCGGTATTGGTGGTTCATATTTAGGTGCACGTGCTGCTATTGATTTTCTAAGTTCATCATTCTACAACGTTAAGAATGATAAAGATGTTCCAGAAGTTTACTTCTGTGGTAACTCAATTTCTCCAAATTACTTAGCTGACTTGTTAGACGTTATCGGCGACCGTGATTTCAGTATCAACATTATTTCAAAATCTGGTACAACAACAGAACCTTCAATTGCTTTCAGAATTTTGAAAGCTAAGTTGATCGAAAAGTATGGTGAAAAGGGTGCTAAGGAACGTATCTATGCTACAACTGATCGTGCTAAGGGTGCTTTGAAGAAAGAATCAGATGCTGAAGGCTACGAAGAATTCGTTGTTCCTGATGATATCGGTGGTCGTTTCTCAGTACTTACAGCCGTTGGTCTATTGCCAATTGCCGTTGCTGGTATCGACATTGATAAATTGATGGAAGGTGCTGCACAATCACGTGAAGACTACAAGTCATCTGATTTAACAAAGAACGATGCTTATAAGTACGCTGCTTTGAGAAACATCTTGTACCGTAAAGGTTACACAACAGAATTGCTTGAAAACTACGAACCAAACGTTCAATACTTTGGTGAATGGTGGAAGCAATTGATGGGTGAATCTGAAGGTAAAGACCAAAAAGGTATCTACCCATCATCAGCTAACTTCTCAACTGACTTGCATTCATTAGGTCAATATATCCAAGAAGGCCGTCGTAACCTTATGGAAACTGTTGTTCTAATTGATGAACCAAGACATGACGTTAAGATTCCTGCTGAAAAAGATAACCTTGACGGTTTGAAGTACTTGGAAAACAAGTCAATGGACTTTGTTAACAAGAAGGCTTACGAAGGTGTTGTTCTTGCACATACCGACGGTGGCGTTCCAGTTATGACAGTTCACATTGAAAAACAAGATGCCTTTAACTTAGGTTACTTGATGTACTTCTTCGAAATTGCTGTTGGTATTTCAGGTTACTTGAATGGTATCAACCCATTCAACCAACCAGGTGTTGAAGCATACAAGAAGAACATGTTTGGATTGCTAGGCCGTCCTGGTTATGAAGAACTTGGTAAAGAATTAAACAAGAGACTTTAATTTAAAAATAAAGAAAACGAAAGCTTCTTACATCTTTTGGTGTAAGAAGCTTTTTTAACGACGTATATATATATAATAAATTCCCGAATTTAAAATTGAAGTGCAACAACTAGAAAACTAGACCAAAAAGGTCATAAAGATCTATTCTTATAAGTGACCAAGCCAATAAGAAAAGAGTGTCTTTATGACTCACAGAAATAATACCCTTACTAAGCACTACCAACAACTCAAACCTTACGAAAGGAGATTTATTATGGCTCGTGTACGCGACGGTTGGTCAGACCGAAGGATTGCACACGAGCTCAGATCACCTAGTATGATTAGTCGTGAATTAAGACGAGGGACCGTTTGTCAGATAGGACCTAATAAGAAGCCATGTACCAAATATTTTGCAGATACGGCTCAATTGATTTACGAAAAAACAGAGCTAATTCACGCTCAGTTAGTTGGACTATCAAAGCTCTTGAATTCTTTCGTCAATTGATTATTGAGCTTAAGAAAAGTCCTAAAGTTCACAGTGTCGACAGCTTCGTTCATTGGTTTAAAATTCACTGCCCTAATCAAGCATGCCCATCTACTCCAACGGTTTACCGCTATATCGATGATGGCCAATTAGAGTTAACTAATAGTGACTTATCAATGAAATTACGCAGACAAATTAAATCTTCACGTAAGGCTCATAAACGTATTTCTAGTGAGCCGGCAATTATGACTCTTACCGACAGGAAGAATCGCTATGAAATCATTGTAAAGATAAAGAACTATCATGCAGACACTTATCGTAAAGCTCTTCAAAAAATAATTGATGATTACGGACCACAGTTCTTCAAGACTGTGACATTTGACAATGGTTCTGAGTTTGCGAACCTATCTAAAGTTACTGGTACTACTGTGTATTTTGCACATCCATATTACTATGGAACGTGGGTCTCAATGAGAACCAGAATGAACTGATTCGAGAGTTTATTCCAAAAGGTAAGTCTATGAATAGCTTGACTCTAATAGATATTCAATCAATCCAGGATACTCTAAACCAACGTCCAAGAAAGATTCTTAACTATCAATCCTCTATGGATCTATTCCCTTACTTTGATTAACTAGACCACTGATTAAGGATGAGTCAAAGGTGTTGCACTTGATTTGATATTTCGGGTATATAATAAATTGGAAAATATTTAGATTTTTATAATGTTAGGAATCTTATAACCTAATAATTGGAATATGGAATCCGTTGATGGAAGTGTATTTAAATTATTTTCATTCTTTTTTATGGGCACAATTGGAAGAACGGTTTGTGATCTTTTTTTAAGAGAATATTCTATTTTTATGGGACGAACCAGAATATAAAAATAATCAGAATCAATAATATATTTAAATTTACTACAAGAAGAATTATTTATTGATTTTTTATCAATATTGATTCCATTGTCAAAAAAAATAGTGTGGTCTTTTTTTGCAAAAATTTGAACATTCTTATTAATAAATATTTTCCACATTAAAAATCTTAAAAAGAAAATACAAAAAATCATTGCCAATAGATTTTGTATGGAATATATCAATTTTACTAGTGTTAGTTCATGGGGATCATCAAGTAGAGAGATTATTATAATAAAGGAAAAACTTATTACAGACAGAAACTGGCAAAATCTGATTCTTTTATTAAAAGAGCTCAGAATGTTATTTTTCTTCAGCAATAAAAAAACATATTTCCAATCTTTTTTTGTCAAATTGTTATTTATTTTAATCATAGGAAAATCCATTTCTTAAAAATTTATTTCTTAGAAATTCATTTTCACATATTTGGAAATGTAATAAAAGTCTGATTATGGTATATGAAAATAAAAAAAAAATAATGTGAATGAAAATCTTTTAGAAATATAATCTAAAAAATTTAAGAAATTTGATCGGAAAATTCAATAATATAAAAAAAGATCACTCATTTTGCTTTCTCTTGATAGATGTAAAATGAGAACGAAATTGATAAAAGTCATAGGCTATTTTGGCACTTGATGTCGGGTATTGAAAATTGGAATAGTAAATCCACCTCTAAACCATATTAATCCATGTATCACTACGATCCGACAAAATTATCTGCCCCAATTTATTCAGAAATGCATGATTTAGAAAGGATATATCAGGAAAAGAATGAGGATATAGTCAGAGAAAAGGACCGATTACATAAGATTTTATCCATAACTTTTCCTGAAATGGAAAAGTTACTCAGTTCTACCGATGGTGACCTTTATTGGAATCTCGTACAAGAATTTCCCGTACCCAAAGAAGTCTTAAAATATGACTTAAAAAGTTTATCCAAAATAGTATTACAATCAACCCCTAAAAATATGGGTATCTTGCATTCACAGCGTATTGCCCGTCGATTAATCGACTTGGCAAAAGAATCTTTCACAGTGAATAATCTTACTTACGCAATCAAGGAAACAACGTACCATGCACATGAAGTTCAGATAATTGATCATATGAAATTGCGATTAATTGATGAGATGGCAAAAATATCTGAAAACTTGCCTGAAATAAAAATGCTCACAAGTATTCCGGGTATTGGACTTAAGACGGCGGTCTGCTTGACCGCCGAATGGGGTGATATTAGAAGATTCTATAGTTCTAATGCCATCAACGCCTACATTGGAATAGACTTAATCCATTATGAATCTGGAAATTATACTGCTGGTGATCATATTCGAAAACGTGGTAATTCTTACGCACGAAAAATATTATTCAAGGCTGTACTAAACATCATTTCAGCTTCTAAATACACTCCAACAAATATTAGTTTGTCTTACAATGCAAAAAAACAATCTTCCGGTTCGAAAGGAACCAAGAAGATTGTCATATCTGCTATACATCATCTTATACGGACAATGTATCATCTAATAGTAAACAATGAGATGTATGATACAAAAATGTTCCTTGCCGAACATTAATCATCTCTCACTTATGATTTTATCACCTCATAAAAAATATGGTTTGTGAGGCTCTATTTAGTTTACTTTAATTTCTAATTTCCAATACTCAAAATCCTCTGACTTTTATCTATTTCCTACAAACCAAAAAAGAGAACCCTATAATATCAGGTTCTCCTTGACTAATGGTAGAAAAATGATCAACAGAAATGATGATAGATGCTGACTCAACACATATTGATACTTACTGGTCTCAAGAAAGTTTTAATTATAATACTTACTCATTAATAAACAACAATTATCGCTATTATATTCGATAGTGTAATGGCATATTTTTAATTACCAAATTGCAATCAAGGCAACACTTTACCAGCTGTATCTATTGGACACAATAGTATTTATATATATTAATCACATACACAAAAAGTAATTATATTAACTAATCCAACATTGTGATAAAGTGAGCATATGGGGCTTTATCATGAAATCCACAATGATTAAAAGAATAACAATTTATTTAATAATAATTTTTTGTACAGCATTCACCAGTGCGTGTTCAAAACAATCTCAGAAGTTATCAAATTCAAAAGAAGAGTCATCTCTAAAGGCTGAAATTAAATCTAATAAAAAGAAGTGGAATAATAAAGTAAAAAAAGTACCAGTCGTAAATTATCCTAAGTTAAATTCGGCTAGTGAATCAATAGAAAACAATCATTTGAATTTTAGTTTACAGTTAATTAAAGGTTTGAAAAGTAGTAATTTGAATAGATCTACTTTTTTTAAACATAACACTGTGATTAGTGCTACGGTTGTTAACTTTGAAGAGATGAAGGATAAAACTATAGGTCCTACCACCGAAGTAACTATACTTGTGAACAATGTACTCAGTGGGCAACAATCATTAGGAGGGCACACAATAAAAACTGAGTTTGGGGGAAGGATTGACAAAGGTAAAGTATTTGTATACTGATGTTGGGGGAAATTACTATGGCAATGAGTACGGCTATAATAACCCAAATACAGTAGTGTTTGCTAATGATCCCGCTTTTCCTATGCCTAAAATTGGAAGTAAAATAGTGACACAAGTTGTAAATTTTTCAATTATTAGTAAAGGTCAGCAGAAAAAATATAAAGCTAAATATAAATTAACGTCTAAAAATTTCTATCCTATAAAGGATCCTTATGTACTGTTTTGGATTGAGAAAAAGGGAAGGTACCAATTAAATAATCCAGGATTTAAAGATGTTCAGAATGACGAGCTTAATAAAATAACAAAAAAAATCAATACAATGATGTTAACAGGAAAAGGGGATCAATAATGCTTTGTAGGTAATTTATAATCAGAAAGAAAAATAATTATGAAGAAAGCATACTTTTAATCTATTATCTATAAGATATAGTTAGTGAAGATAAGACAAGCTAGTAATTTATATAGAATTTTGGCAATCAAGGTAAGCAATTATTGATTTGACAGCAAAAGCCAGAACAGAATTATCTGCTCTGGCTTTTAGTTATAGGTGCGCCCGGCATGGACACTAACCACTGTGAGCTGTAGTAGTCGGAATCACTAGCTGAGGACAAAGGCGTGTCCATCGTGAGATGTCGGTGACTAATTGTCACTTCCTACTTGATTCAGATTTTATGTGGAGTTCGATTGAGAAAATGTTTAGCACCGTCAATGACATGGAAATAAGTAGCTAGATTCAACATACCAGTGTTGATACTTTTCAAAAATGGCCATTCCTGTAAGGAGCCACGGATAACAGAACTATTTTGTTCAATAAATTCCTGGCTGATCTTTTGCGGACGATCCTTGAAAGCTCCTGATTGATACAAATAATTAGAGTAGTCAAAGAGGTATTTAGCGGTTTTCGGATCATTGATATTTTCACGCAATAATTTGGTTCGTAATCGAATAAAACTAATACTGTTTCGGATTACTTGTCTACTACTGTTGGAGCTGGACAGATAAATGAAGAGTTGTTCAAAGAAATGTTGATAAGCATGGATTTCACCACTGTTCAAGTAAGCTCTTGGATGATTTTTAAACGGATATTTCCAATTATTTAAATTGTATTCCCACTTTTGACCAATCCAGATAGTGAAGGGCAGTTCATAAAATACTTGGGTCATATCTTGTTCGAAGACTTCATTGATAATTTGTGAATAATCATGGGGTAAAAGTCGATTGATCTGTTGGCGTAAATCTTTTGTGATATATTTGACATTATCTGTATCATCGGTTAATTCGAATAATTTTTGCCAAGTATGTTCACTGAAAAGGGTCGGTTTGACATGTTGAATCAATTTTAAATTGACGGGTGCAGAGTTCAACGTGTAACCAGCGTCAAAACAATTGTCCATTAATTGTAAGGTCTGAACAAAATGTCCACCTAGGGAATGTCCCAATCCGTAAATTAAAGTTTTAGGGGCAATGTTATCTTCAATATAGCGCATGAAATCTTGAGCAACACGTAATTGGCTGAGATTCTTGTCGCTACCAACTAAAATGGCATTAACATTATAATCCCAATCTTTATATGTTTCTAAGATAGCTTTTTCGAAACGCTTGCTGCGAGAAGTGACTGTATAGTCAACGTTTACCTCAGTTCCCTTGAAGGTAACGTAACATTCTTTTAAACCATCAATTGATATTTCGTAGGCGATACCAGAAAAACCGCACTCGGCGGCCTCTGGGATAATGTCACGGGCGTCGAATGATTTAACGTAATCAGGCATTCGATTTACTCGAGTGTAAATTAGAAAGCGTAAGTAGTTTTCAGGTTTGAACTCTTGGTAGAGATAACGATCGTAGTCGAATTGTAAAAGCTTAGTTCTAAAATCATTGTCACGGAGTAATTCTCCAGCCTGATATGGTTCTTTGCGGAGATCTAATGGCAGTAAGTGATGAATCAATAAGATGACGTAAATTTGATTCAAGTAACCGTGACACAAATTAAGATTTTCATCTTCAATCATTTCAATCAATTGTTTAAGTTTATTGACTTTTCTATTTCTAGAAGGACGTTTAAGCTTTTGTTTCGTATGATTTTCGTCTATATTCTTCAATTTCAAAGCTTTGTCGATCATTTGGGGATGAATCGTTTTATTAAGAGCAAATTCAGGAACACGGAGATCAATTACTTGGTTCAACATCAAGTTGGTCAATCGTGTTTTTTCTTTGTTTAAGTAAGAATAATTGAAAGAGAGTCGCTTGTTTTTAGGAAGCAATTCCTTACTATCATTTTTATTGAAAGTTAATGGCAATTCTTTATGGGCGCGAAAATTTAAAAGATCAAGTTGATCATAAATACGATCTAGTCGTTTTAGGGTGCTCAGTAGTGCTTTCATATAATCACCTCAGTTACTTTTATTTTAACAAATTGTTGATATATAAGGAATTGAGAACTGTCCAAATTATATAGCACATTTGTGTTATATCACAAACGTGCTATAATGTAGTTGTGGAGGTTGAGGGATATGCAAATAGATATTAAATCGTACTTAGAAGACAATCATTTAACAATTTATGTAATTTCAAAGAAAAGTGGGTATGGTTATACGACTTTGCATAAATCCTTTAATAAGAAACAATCTTCCGCCACATCGCTCAATTTGCGCGATATAGAGGCAATTGCCAAGGCGCAGGATACTGAAATGTGGAGAGTTCTGCGTGAATTGGAGTTGCATTATCTAAGATGAGGAGGCTTTATATATATGGCAAGATCATTTTGGGACGACGATCCATTTAACGATAATATGGACGAAATATTTAAAAGATTGATGAATCAGCAAAACGGCGATTCACAAGCTAAGTATTATGTGAACGGTCATGAGCTGACTCCAGAAGAATTGGCAAAATATCAAGAGGCAAGAACAGTAGGACAAAATATTCCAATTAACAGTAATAACAAACAAGAGAAAAAAGGTACCATTTTAGAAAAATTAGGTCGTAATTTAACTAAGGAAGCTCAACAGGGCTTACTTGATCCAGTTATTGGCCGTGATAAAGAGATTCAAGAAACAGCCGAAGTTTTAAGTCGGAGAACTAAGAATAATCCAATCTTAGTTGGTGATGCCGGTGTTGGTAAGACTGCGGTTGTTGAAGGTTTAGCCCAAGCAATTGTTAAAGGTGATGTACCGGAAGCAATCAAGGATAAACAGATTATTTCAATTGATCTTTCTTCATTGGAAGCCGGAACACAGTACCGTGGTTCATTTGAGGAAAACATCCAGAATTTATTGAAAGAAGTTAAAAAGGCTGGCAATGTAGTCTTGTTCTTCGATGAAATTCATCAAATTATTGGTGCTGGATCATCTGGTTCAGATTCCGGTAGCAAGGGCTTAGCTGATATTATCAAACCGGCTTTAAGTCGTGGCGAAATTTCTATTATCGGAGCAACGACTCAAGATGAGTATCGTAATACCATCATGAAAGATGCAGCTTTAGCTAGAAGATTCAACGATGTAACAATTAATGAGCCTAGCAAAGAAGCAACTGTAGCTATCTTGAAGGGATTGCGTAAGGCTTATGAGAATCATCATCATGTCAAATTACCAGATGATGTTTTGAAGGCAGCGGTCGATTATTCAGTTCAATATATTCCACAAAGATCATTACCTGACAAGGCGATTGATTTGATTGATATGACTGCAGCTCACTTAGCAGCGAAGAATCCTGTAACAGATAAAGTAAGCTTGGAAAAATCTTTGAAACAGGCTGAAAAGGATAAAGAAACTGCTGCTCAAAAAGAAGATTATGAAAAAGCAGCCAGTTTGAAGAAAGAAATTGAAAAACTTCAAGCCAAGTTAAACAAGGGGGATGAACATCAAGACGAACCAGTCGCAACAATAAATGACATTGCTGCCTCTGTTCAAAGATTGACTGGCGTTCCTGTTTCTCAAATGGGTGCTAGTGATATCGAACACTTAAAGGATATGGGCAAGCGGTTAAAGAGTAAGGTCATTGGTCAAAATGAAGCTGTCGATATGGTTGTTCGTGCTATCCGTCGTAACCGGGCTGGTTTTGATGAAGGCAATCGTCCAATTGGTAGTTTCCTATTCGTTGGACCTACTGGTGTTGGTAAAACAGAATTAGTAAAGCAACTAGCTAAAGATATGTTTGGCAGTAAGGACGCAATTGTTCGTTTGGATATGAGTGAGTATTCTGATTTAACAGCTGTATCTAAATTGATTGGTACTTCAGCTGGATACGTTGGCTATGAGGATAACGGCAACACTTTGACTGAAAAAGTCCGTCGTAATCCATATTCAATCGTGTTGCTAGATGAAATTGAAAAAGCTAATCCACAAGTTTTAACTTTGTTACTACAAGTAATGGATGATGGTCGTTTGACTGACGGTCAAGGTAACGTAGTCGACTTCAAGAATACGATCATTATTGCAACATCTAATGCTGGATTTAGTGATAAGGGCAGTCAAGATAAGAAGTTGATGGATAAACTAGCACCATACTTCACTCCTGAATTCTTGAACAGATTCAATGGGATTGTAGAATTTACCCATTTATCTAAGACTGACTTGAACCAAATCGTTGATTTGATGTTGAATGATGTAAATCGTAATTTGGCTAAGAAACATTTGACTTTGAAGATCACTCCAGAAGCCAAGGAATGGTTGATTGATGAAGGATATGATGAAGCTATGGGAGCAAGACCTTTGCGTCGGGTTATTGAACAACAGATTAGAGATAAAGTAGCTGAATTTTATCTTGATCATATTGATGTAAAGAATTTGCAAGCTGATTTAGTCGACGGCACTATCAAGATCTCTGAAGCTAAATAATATTTAGAATTAAAATATAAATGACGAGAGCGAGACATAACATGGTCAGCTTTCGAGCATTAAAGCAAATAGACGAAGGTAATCGTATTTTGATTACCTTCGTCTATTGTTTTAAGCGGTATATTCCGCGTTTACACTGCCAATCTTAATAGATAGTTATGTCTCAAGTTCGTCATTTTATTTTACACAGAAAAATTGTATTTGAACTATTTAAATAAATTAATTGCGAAGTAAGGTTCATAAGTAGATGAGTTAGCTAATTCCTCTTGTAAGATATTATCAGTGAAGATTGAACTACCTAATGGAATCCATTCATTATTAGAAACTTTGGCAAAGAAGTAGCCAGCACTATTTTCTACAGCAGAATTAATTTTCCAAGCTGATCCAGCAGGGAGTGTTCTGGTCATAGAGTTGGTAGAAGTATCGTACAATTGAACAGGTTTGGATAGGGTAGCTGTAACGGTACCATTTTGAAAAATAGAAGTGCTTTGATCTTCAGTAGCTAAAACCCACTCGTCAGTAGCTACTTGATAGTATTGATGTCCATTGATAGTTTTTTCTTGAGCGACTTTCCATGATGAGCCCTTTGGTAGAGTTATTCCTAAACTGACACCATTACTATTGTAAAGCGTGGTAGTGGTGCGTAGGGTAATTGGTTGATGAGTATTAGGAATTACAACTGTATGACTGTCATTAATGATTGAATCGGCCATATTGAAATCTAACGCCTTGACCCATTCGTTGGTAGCAACACGATAATAAGGATAACCGTTGAAAATTCTAACACGGTCAACTTTCCATGATGAACCCTTTGGTAAAGTAATGCCTAAAGAGTTGTTGTTGTCATCGATAATTGATGCTCCCTTAGCATTACTAATAGTTTCCACATGATTAATATAAGAAATTTCGCTTGAAACTGGATTGAGTAATTTACCGTTTTGAGTGATGTCCATTGAAGTGGCATCAACGTATTCGTTTGTCGCAACCTCGTAATAGGGATTTCCACCAATAGTAATTCTTTGTCCCAATTTCCAAGAAGAGAAATTACCAAGGATATCACTTTCGACGAAATTATCATTACTGTCGACAGGAATAGTGCCACCACGCCTAATGGTACCAATCAATTGAGTATCAGCATGAACGGTTTGTGTAGTTGGTAGAGTATTTAAGGCAACAGGAGCAAGTAAAATGGCAAGAGTAGAAGCTAGAACAATTTTTTTCTTATTCATAATAAAGTCTCCCTATAATTAATATATTATCCAACTACAAACTACCACCATCTCAACTTTTTGATTGAATAAAAGAATTATATTAACGAAAAATTAATTGTTCGGCAAATGACAAATGGTATATTCAATATTATTTGATATTGTTCATCAATAATAAATCTAAACAATTAATAGCATTATTAAGGAAAATGGTCATTTATACACTTGTAAATAACTTAAATTAATTAAATTATGCGTTAATACGAACAATATTAGTATAAAACTATATAAAAGTTTTTATTTTGCTTGAAAAAACAATAAAAATCTGTAATACTAGTTAAGTTCTCAAAAGTTTATTATTTTACAAGGGGCGAATTATATTGAATTCTTTAGATAATAGGGAGAGCTCAATTATTGAGCGCATGTTTCACCTAAAAGAAGCTAAGACAAATGTACGACGGGAGATTTTGGCTGGTCTAACGACATTTGTTTCAATGGCTTATATTTTATTTGTTAATCCTCAGGTTTTGGGAGACTCAGGGATGAACAAAGGATCATTATTTACCGCTACAGCTTTGACTGCGGTAGTTGGTTCAGTTTTAATGGGAGTTTTGGCTAATTATCCAATTGCCATTGCTCCAGGTCTAGGAGACAATGCATTTTTTAGTTATTCAGTAGTCATTGCGATGGGAATTCCTTGGCAAACAGCGATGGCTGGAGTATTTGTTGCCAGTTTGATTTTCTTAGTGCTTTCATTGATGAAGATTCGTGAGGTCGTTATCAATGCTATCCCCAAAGATTTGAAATTAGCGGTTGCGGCTGGATTGGGTATTTTCATTGCCTTTGTTGGTTTGCAGGGTGGCGGATTGATTACCGCTAGTAAATCGTCACTGGTTGCTATTGGATCGTTTACTAATCCAACCACATTACTAACTATTGCTGGATTGTTAGTTACAGCAATTTTGATGGCACGAAAGATTCCTGGTGCAATTTTTATAGGAATGGTCTTTACGACAGTTGCTGGCTTAGTAACTAAATTAATTCCAGCACCAGCTCATATCGTCTCAGGAATACCTAGTTTGAAACCAACTTTTGGAGTAGGTGTGACACACATTGTTGATATTAAAGAGCCTCAATTGTGGGCAGTGGTCATTATCTTTCTACTAGTTGCTTTCTTTGATACGGCAGGTACTCTAATTGGATTGGCTGAACAAGTTGATGTCATGCAAGACAAAGATGGGAAAATGCCTAGAATTGGACATGCTTTGATGGCTGATTCAATTTCAATGGTCAGTGGGGCAGTCTTTGGAACTACTCCTCCAACAGCTTACGTTGAATCATCTGCTGGTATTGCCGTTGGTGGTAGAACCGGATTAACTTCAATTACCGTCGGAGTGTTGTTCGCATTATCAATGTTCTTCTCGCCATTATTGTCAGTTGTAACAGGTAACGTTACAGCACCAGTACTAATCATCGTTGGTACTTTGATGGCACAATCAATGCGGGGAATTCAATGGGATAGATTTGAAATTGCCTTACCAGCATTCTTAACGATTGTTGGGATGCCACTAACATATAATATTTCCTACGGAATTGCATTCGGATTCCTAGTTTATCCAATTACAATGTTAGCTGCAGGTAAGAGAAAAGAAATCAATCCGATTATGTACGGATTGTTCGTGGTTTTCGTTATCTTGCTATACATTATTAATATTTTGCCAAAAGCTAGTTTGGCTTAAAAATAGTAAATAAATAAGGTATGTTCTCAGTTTGGTGGAGGACATACCTTTTTTTGTGATTTAGCTTGATATAGAACCCGTTCGATGGTATACACCAATATATGAACATTTTTTATAAAAAAATTGATCCTTCAATTGATGAAATGATTTTACTAAAGAATGTTAAAAACTATTGCGGTAAAAGATAAGCGGATACTTGTATATTATTACATGTAAGGGTTATCAATACCGTAGAAAGGGGGACGGTCTTTGAATATATCTGGTATAGAAATTGCCATTAGTAAATATATTTTGAATAACGAAATTGTTCATTATTCAGATTTGGAAGAAGAATTTCAGATTTCTAAGCCAACAATTTCTAAAAAACTCACCGATATTGATTCATTTCTTAATTCATCAAAAGTGGATATCGAATTAATCAGGGGTAGAAACATAGGTATTTATTTTACCGGTAACAAAAAGTACCTATGGGAACTCTTAAGCAGTAATGATGAGTGGCATCCAATCACGCCAAAAGATCGAAGAATGTATATTCTTTCATCTTTATTATTCAGGAAGAATATCACGACAATTACTAATCTTACACAGGAACTTTTTGTCAGTCAGAGAACAATTGAAAATGACTTGTTATGGATAAGAAAATTTATTGCTGACAATAATGGCAGACTGATCAACGATTCAGGAATCTTAAAATTAGTAATGACTCGAGATTATCTTTATGCGTTTATGATTTATGTCTTTCATGATTATTGGGGAGATAACATTAATCAAAGTGACGATAAGAATGTAATATTTCCTCCTATTCTCAAGAATTTCTTTAATGAGAATGATGCACGAAGAATCTTTCAATTTGTAGATAATTTTTTGGAAGAACATAATTTTAAAACGACCGAGTATGAATATACATCATTGGTCATTTATTTATTAATCCAATATACACTATTTAGCAATTCGGTCGGTATTATTAAAATTTCCAATTTAGATACTGAATTTGAAAATTTTGAAGAGGAAACACTTGAATTAGCAAGAGCCTTTAATAATAAATTTCACTACCATTTTAAAAATGAACAGAAGAATTATTTGAATAACTTTATGATTTTAATTAAATCTGAGAATGATAGGAAATTGTCTTTTGATAATGAAAGTGAAATATCTGAAATAAAAGATATTATCGTTGGACATGATAAATCAGTTAATATTTATGATGGTAAATTTTTGGAAGGGCTGAGCAAGCATATATCTTTGTCCGTTAAGAGAATCAAATTCGGAATGAAGATTATTAATCCTTACACTTCCGATTTTAAAAAATCATATCCAATCTCTTTTGATGAGGCCTTGAAGTTGTTTGCGAGAATAAATAAAAAATTTAACGTTGTTTTCAATGATGATGAAGTTGCGCTAATGGGCATGTATTTTGCTTCTCTTAGTGAAAGAAGAGGAGTAGTCAACAAAATGGTAACAGCTACGATCGTTTGTAATACCGGCATAGGAACATCAAGATTTCTTGAAGAAAAAATTCATCAGGAAATGTCCGACATCATTATGGTAGATGGAATTAAAGTGACGCATGAACTTTCTTCGGAAGAAATTAATTCAGATATTATAATCTCTACAGTTCCAATCCGAAATGTGAATAAACCTTATGTTTATGTATCACCATTTTTGAATCAAGAAGATAAGAATAAGATCTTAAATTTGATTAAAAAAATAAATCAAACAAAAAAAGAGAATGACATTTTAAGCAAGTTAATTGATCCCAGACTAATTATTTTTACAGAAGAAAAAGATAGTAATTATAAAAGTGCTCTTTTGAAACTAATAGAACAAACTATTAAATATGGTTATTCGGATGATGAGCTTTATGATTCAGCAATTATTCGAGAAAAATTATCTAGTACGGCTACAGATGGAATGGCATTGCCACATGGGACGACTAACCATATAAAGAAACCTTTTATAGGAATAATTAAATCTAAACAGGGCATTGATTGGCTTGGAGAAAGCGTACACATAGCATTTTTTATGGGTTTAAAAGGAATAGATGCTACTAGTATGAAGAATATTTATCACCAATTAAATAATATTGTTGAGAATAAAAAAATTATTTCAAATCTTATTAATTGTGATGATAAGAAGAAATTCTTTACTTATTTATAGGAGGATTATTTTGAGTAACGATATTTTAAATCGAAATTATATTTTTACAGATATATCTGTAAGTAAATCTGAAAAGAATTTAGCTTTGGATAAAATAGCTGAATTACTAGCAGGGCCAATGAATTTATCAAAAGATGAATTACTAGATGGCCTTTTGAAACGTGAAAAAGAGGGTACCACAGGGTTTACTGATGGCTTGGCAATTCCTCATGCAACTTTACAATCATTGGCTGATCCTAAAGTTGGGGTTGTTACGTTCGATACACCAATCGAGTGGGATTCTTTGGATGGTAAAGGCGTTAGGACTGCTTTTGTCTTGTTAACACCAGACAACAGTAAAAACAATATTCATTTAAAGATGTTATCTCAATTATCTAGAAACTTAATGAAAGAAGATTTCGTTAAACAAATTCAGGATAATTTATCAAATGGTGATAATCTTTTCAAAATTGTTAGTTCAGTTGTTAATAATGAATAGGAGGTATTTCTAAATGACTACTTTAATAGGTGTAACGAAATGTCCAGTAGGTATTGCACACACGTATATGGCTGCAGAAAAATTGGAACAAGCAGCCAAGAAGATGGGCTATGACAAAGTTAAGATTGAAACAGAGGGAGCCTCTGGAACTGAAAATACTTTAACCAGAGAAGAAATTGTTAATGCTGACGCTATTGTTTTTGGAGCAGACGTTGCTGTTGATGATCTAGAAAGATTTGACGGTCAAAAGGTAGTATTCGGTGATACTACTTCTGCTATAAAAAATGCTGAGGAACTTATCAAAAAATACGATAATGCACCAGTTTTCCATATTCATGAGAGTGCCGGTCAAAAAGAAGAAGAGAAAGAAGAATCTTCTAAGGGTCAAAAGAATCCGCTTGTTAAGCAATTATTAAATGGTGTTTCCCATATGATTCCATTCGTCGTTGTTGGTGGTTTATTTATGGCTTTATCAATTGCCTTTGGTGGTCACCCAACAAGTGCAGGCATGGTAATCCCTAAGGGAACCGTTTGGTCAGCGATGAACCAAGTTGGTAATTTAGGATTTACTTTGATGATTCCAGTTTTAGCCGGATATATTGCTGATGCTATTGCGGGAAGAGCAGCATTAGCTCCAGTCATGATCAGTGCGTTAGTTTCAAATAGTCCTGATATTTTGGGAACAAAAGCTGGAACCGGATTTTTAGGAGCTATCTTAATCGGTTTCGTTGGTGGTTATTTAGTAAAGTGGATCAATACTTGGAAGATTCCTAAGGATTTACGTCCAATTATGCCAATCTTTGTTATTCCACTTTTAGGTACAGCAATTTTATCAGGTGCATTTATTTATTTGCTAGGTGGACCAATTTCTTGGTTAATGACAGCGTTGGAAGAAATGTTGAAGTCATTGTCAGCAAATCCATCAACAAATATTATATTAGGTGGCATTATTGGATTAATGGTTTCTTCCGATATGGGTGGTCCTATTAATAAGGTTGCCTTCTTGTTCGGTGTTGCTTCAATCACAGCCAATACTCCTCAAATCATGGGAATGGTTGCTTGCTGTGTTGCCGTACCACCATTGACAGTAGGAATTTCTACATTGATTAATGGCAAAAAATATAGTAAAGATGAAAGAGCAGCTGCCTTGCCAGCCGTTTTGATGGGATTAATTGGTATTACTGAGGGAACAATTCCATCAGCTACAGCTAATCCTAAACGAGTATTCCCAAGTATCTTAATTGGAAGTGCTGTTGCAGGTGCGTTCGGAGCTATATTCAAGATTACTGATGTTGTACCACACGGTGGCCCAATCGTTGGTATTCTGGGTGCCACAAATAATTTATTGTTATTCTTCTTAGCTATAATCATTGGAGTAGCAGTAGGTGTTGCTATTTTGACATTCTTACAGAATAGAGCTGTCAGAAATGGTAAAGCTAATATAGATTAATTATTCAAATGGAAACTAAAAAACTCTCATAATTAACTAAAGTGCAACACAAAAGTTAGACAAAATTGAATATTGTTAAGCTGATAAGGCATGTTCCCTGTATTCGCGGGGAGTCATGCCTTTTGTTTTTCTTGAGATGCGTCGATTGTTAAACCAATCGACGTACTCCTTAGAAAGTTTCCTAAATTCTTTCATATCTTTACAAGGTGGAAATCCATTGAGACATTCTGTTTTGAATAGATGAAAGAAACTTTCGATTGGCGCATTGTCGAGACAATTTCCTTTGCGAGACATGCTCTGTATAAATCCATCTTCAGAAAGCCTATCAGTATAATAATTTAGTTGATAATGCCAGCCTTGATCTGAATGTATCACTGGGTTGCTTCCTTTAGGTATAACTGTCGTTAATTCATTTAATGTATCCATAATTAATTTACTATTGGGACTATTACTTACTTGGAACGCTAGAACTTCTTTGCTTGCCTCGTCGGTAATTGCGGAAACATAAGCCCATTCGTTATCCCTTAAACGAACTTGTGTGACATCTGTATGCAGGACTTTAAAGGGCTCAGTTTCATTAAACTGTTGATGTAAAATGTTGTGTGCGACCTTTCCAACAGTTCCTTTATATGAGGAATACTTTCCATTTTTATGACGATTATAAAGATTTACTTGAACATTTAACTCATTCATCAAGCGACGAGCTACGGCATCTGCTATGTGAATATCTAGTTTAATTAATCCTTCTTGTACGCGACGATAACCGTAGGTTAGGCGTCCACGACATTTTCCACTTTCAGTAATTTTTAATATTTCAGTTTTTATATCTTTGTACTTATCTACATGATTTTTGATATGTTTACGCTCATCATGGTAAGTGGCCTTTTTAAGTCCAATGGCCTTAAGAATATCGCCTATCTTATACCGTTCTGCTTTTGGAAGAGACTCTTGTTCTACCCTGATCTGATCAACTATTTGTGTTTTTTTGCGTCCTTTGAAGTTCCGAACAGGGTCATTGATTTTTTTAAAATATCATTCTCCAACTTTGTGTCATATAATTCTTGATTCTTCTTTGCGAGTTCCTCGCGAAGTTGATCTAATTCATTCTTGTTTATTAAATGACGTAATTTCTTTTTATCATTTTTCACTTTGGATTTTCTGCCTTTCGGATGAGACTTCAAGGCTTCTATGCCATGTTTATTGAATGCCGTTCTCCAGGAACTAATCTGACACTTGTTAACATCAAATCTGGCGGATACTTCAGCTAAAGTTTCATCATGAGTTTGATAGTAGTTTATCACATCAATTTTAAATTCAGCTGAAAAGCTCCGTTTAGTTTTTTTTCGCTTAAGCGAGTCTACGCCGCTTAAGCGATATTTTTGAATCCAGAAACTGACTTGCCGTTTAGGTAAATTATGTTTCTCTGAGAGACTTTGCATGCTGGTTCTACCTTGGAGGTATTCACCAACAACCTCTGCCTTTAATTTTGAACTGTATTTAACCATATAAAAAGCGCTCCATAACTGTTAGATTTCTTGTCTAACAATTATGAAGCACTTTATAACAGTGAATGTTAATTGTGAGAGTTTTTGTTAACCGTTATATTTTGATAACCTGAAGACAACCTTGTCTTTATTGTGTAATTTCTTTTTATCAGCTGAAACGTTAACTTGTTTACCATTAACGGTAAATGTCCAATAAACTTTCTTCTTGTTATTTTGTTTGTGACCGTCGATAGCTGAGATAAAACCACCTTTTTCAGTAACTTTCCAGCCTTTTTTGAGACCTTTAGTTACGGTAGAGTTCTTCTTTAATTTAATGTTCTTCTTGGCAATTTGTTTCTTATTCTTCTTTAAGATGTAAGTCACCTTAATATTTTTAGTAGACTTAGCTTGAACTGTGGTAGCTGTGGCTGGAGCGAATACTCCTAGCAACATTAATAATGACAGTAGAAACGCTGTAATTTTTTTCATTGTTTTCCTCCTCGATTTTTACAACATCTTAAATTATAACAAAATTAAATCTTGATGAATCAAATAGATTTTTTTTTATTAATAAGTTAAAATAGGAATATTGAGGATAAGGGAAGGTGACTATAATTAATCAATTGGTTTTCAATTTTCAAAAGCGGACTAATAGTCTGACGGCTTTTATTTATTTGGTCAATGTAGTGTTGATTGCTTTGCTTTTTAACAAGCCACTGATTTCCTTAAGTACTTTATTTGCTTTATTAATAATGTCTTTTTTAGTCAAACGAGAAAATATCTTGAAATATTTGAGATTCTCAATCGTAATTTTTATCGTAACTTTTCTTTTTAATTTAGTTTTGAATCAGCGTGGAACTCATCTGCTGTGGGAATTATCCTTCTTAAGAATAACGCAAGAATCACTTCTGAACGGTGTCACTTTTGGTCTCTCATTTGTGAATTTGTTGTGGGCATTTTATTTATACGACGCCTTAGTACGTGTTAAAACAGTCTTTGAACTGTTATCAAGTGTTTTTCAAAGTATCGCTATAATTTTTATTCTAACAATTCAATTCATTCCCAGAATCGTACAACTTTATACCGAAACTAAGATTTTACGACTATTTCGAGTGAGTCAAAAGCAATCAGGAGTTAAATACACGATAAATTTAACAGAAAATGTTTTGAATAAGGCTATTGCCAATTTCATGAATGTCTCTGATACCTTGATTTTGCGCGGATTTCATAATCGGAAAAAGAAATTGGGAAAAGTAGAATTTCAAAAGCTTGATGGGATCATTTTAGGTATACTTTTTATAGCAATAATATTTAACTTAGTTTTGACGACTATTCAATTTCCGCAAAAAGAAATAATACTTATGGTCACTAATTTTTGTTTGATTATTTTGCCAATCTTAGTAGGAGGGATGGATTATTTATGGTGGAAATTTTACGGTTCGAAGACTACAGCTTCAAATATAATAACAGCCAAAAATTATCGCTGAAAAAAATTGATCTCTCCATTCGAAAAGGCGAATTCTTAGTTCTGATCGGAGAAACTGGCAGTGGCAAGAGTACGTTGTTGAAACAATTGCTGGCAGATCTGGTAGTGGGGACAAAAACTAGTGGTCGGGTGGTAACTGATTTAGCTTTGAATAATAATAATTTTTCCTACGTATCACAATTTGTCGACAATCAGATGATAATGGAAACGCCACGAGATGAGTTGAAATTTGTTTTAGATAACCAAGGCTGTACTCAAAATGAGATTCAACTGAGAATTACAGAAATAGCTAGCTATTTAGGAATTATTGACTTGTTAGATGTTGAAGCCAAGCATTTATCTGGTGGACAGAAACAATTGGTTAATCTGGCCAGTGCCTTGATTTTGAAACCGAAAGTGTTGTTGTTAGATGAGCCCACTTCACAGCTAGATCCGATTGCCTCAGAGAAATTGATGCAGATGATTCATAAAATAAATGAAGAGTTAAATGTCACAATTTTATTGGTTGAGCACGAATTAGAGTATGCAATTAAATTTGCCAATAGAATTTTGGTAATGGATGACGGTCAATTGATAGAAAATCAGCCTGTAAGAGACGGCTTAAAAGCTATTTATCAATTACCACGATTTAAAAATTATTTGACCCAAGTTGATCGGTTAGCACTGGAATTAAATTTGTCCGATGAACTGCCCTTGAGTAATAAGAGAGTCGGTCAATTAGTTCAAAAAAATTTGCAACAGTTGGTGCTTTCACCACAAATAAAGCCAAACACTAAAACTAAGGATGTTTTGAATGTTAAAAAAGTCAGTTTCCACTTCGATTTCAATGGACGTGAAGTAGTTGATAACGTTTCATTTGAACTACAGCAGGGACGCTCATATTGTGTAATTGGACCCAATGGCATGGGGAAGACGACACTTATGAAAGTGATGACGAAGCAATTGTCATCGCAGTCCGGTCAAATACGATTTCTGGGTAAAAAGTTACAAGCAGACTTTTATCAAAAGGCATTCGTTTTGCCACAGAATCCCGCAACTTTATTCATGAAGGACACGGTAGCTGAAGAAATAAATTATCAATTGCAGGAGAGTCGGAGTAAGCAATCACTCAATTCTATTTTAGAGAAATTTTCTTTACAAGGATTAGAAGAGATGAGTCCGTACGATTTAAGCGGTGGTCAACAAGAATTCTTAGCATTGGCATTAGGTTTCATTAAGAATCCCTTAATACTATTTTTAGATGAGCCGACTAAAGGACTTGATCCCAATAAACGGATTGAATTAGGCAAAATGTTACAAGCATTTCAAAAGCAAGGTGGAACTATTTTTACTAATAGTCACGATTTGTTATTTGCGGCACGGTATTTTGATCGAGTTGCGATGATGTTTGATGGTAAGATCAGTCAATTTGCTGAGCCGACTGAGTTTTTTAAAGACAAGTTTTTTTATACAACTGAAATCAACAAGGCTGTTCGGGATACTTTCCCTACGGCTTTAACTTGGGAGGATATTAAGAGACGTGAATCGTAAATCAATTTTATTATTAATTTTATCAATTATAGTTTTAGGATTAATGGCAGTTATTTCCAATAAGAATTATTTATTAGTGTACTTTGCTTTTTTGATCTTAACTTTTGGGATTTACTTTTGGAAATTTGAAAAAACAGCTCACAGCTCACGAGAAATCGTCTTTATTGCAATAATTTGTGCTTTGGCAGTCGTTGGACGAATCATTTTTGCGGCGATTCCATCAGTTAAGCCAGAATTGTTTATTTTAATTCTAGGAGCGATCGTCAGTGGACCTGAAACTGGTTTTTTAATGGGGACGATCATTGCCTTGGCTTCTAACATGTATTTTGGTCAAGGTGCTTGGACGCCATGGCAGATGTTTGCTTTGGGAATCATTGGGCTAGTTTCAGGCTTGATGCAAAACAAAGATATAGCTATTTGGAAGTTGACCATTTGGGGTTTTCTTACAGGATTCTTGATGGGGTGGATCATGGATATTTACTATATTATCGGTTTTGTAAATCCTATCAGTTTGAAGAGTGTCGTGACTTCAATTGCAGCAAGCTTTTACTTTGACTTCGTCCATGCTATTTTCACAGCAGTATTAGTTCTTATAGTGGGGAAACGCTGGATGAAATTGTTCAATCATTACAAACAGAAATATAATTTATTCCAATAAAATAAGTCAGGCAATCTATTTTGATTACCTGACTTATTTACTTATATAATTTAAGGTATTAATAGGTAGATCCAAGCTCCAACGGCACCACCAGCCAATGGTCCTAGAATAGGTACCCAGCTGTATGCCCAATCGGAGTCACCCTTGTTAGCAATCGGTAAGATTTGATGGGCAATTCTTGGTCCGAGGTCTCGGGCAGGGTTGATGGCATAGCCAGTTGTCCCACCGAGTGAGAAACCAATAGCAGTAATCAAGAGTCCCACCACGATTGGATTAAGCCCTTGAGTAAATTTGCCTCTAGTGAAAGCTAATAATGCAAAGACTAAAACAAAAGTTCCGATGAATTCACTGATGAAGTTCATTGGATAGTTTCTAATTGCTGGTTCAGTAGCGAAAACACCTAGAATTGCTTGTGAGTCATCAGTTTCTTTCCAATGTGGATAGTAATTGATCCAAACGATTGTAGCTCCTACGATTGCCCCTAAAGTTTGTGCAATGATATAAGGAACTACGTATGACCAATTAAAGACACCCGCAATTGCCATTCCCAGAGTAACGGCTGGATTTAAATGAGCTGGACTCAAAAAAGCAGAGCAGTATACTCCTAAAGTAACAGCTAATCCCCAACCTAAAGCAATGGCTACCCATCCGGCACCTTGAGCTTTAGATTTGTTCAAACTGACGGCGGCAACAACCCCATCACCTAAAAGAATCAAGATCATCGTACCAATAAATTCACCGATTAATTGTAACGTTAAACTATCGTGCATAAATTTTCCTCCCAATTAACTATGTCGACGCTTACATATTTTGATTATACATAGATACCGGAAAGAAAGCGAAAAAAACCTATCTCAAAAGTATTATTTGTTGGTATGATTTACACAAGAATAATTTTAAGGAGCTTATAAAATGAAGATATATACGCGAACAGGCGACAAAGGCAAGACAAGAATTATTGGAAATGACGTTTTGTATAAGTCAGCTCCAAGAATTGAATCTTATGGAACAATTGACGAATTAAATTCACTTGTAGGAGTAATAATTGCTAATCTATCAGATAAGACAATTATTTTAAAAGATGAACTTCAAGAGATTCAACAATTGTTGTTTGACTGTGGAACTGATCTAGCTATTTCTCCTAAGGATAAAAAACATGAATTCATTTTTACCGATGATAATAAAGCAGTCGATTGGTTAGAAAAGAAAATTGATGAATATTCTGATAAAGTTCCGGCGACACAAAAATTCATTTTACCTGGAGGTTCTAAAACCGCTGCTAATTTGCATTTAGCACGAACGGTTACTCGCCGAGCTGAGCGTCAAATAGTGGCTCTGTTACAAGAAGAACCAATCAATGATTATGTTTTGAAGTTCATTAATCGTTTATCTGATTACTTCTTTGCGGCTGCACGTTTCAGTAATGTATTAGATGGAGTAGAGGATATTCAGTATCGTAATAGTAAGCCGGTTTTCAGATAGAGCAATAAAATTTTTTTAGATGGAGGAAGATAAATGCGTTCAGAAAAAGAAAAAATGCTGGCAGGGGATTTGTACGTCGCTAATGATCCTGAGTTGAGAAGTGATTTTAAAAAGGCAAAGAAGTTATTGCGTGAATACAATCAGACTACCGAAGATCAAGGAACTCGCCGCCAAGAGATTCTAAAGGATTTGTTTAAAAAGACCGGTAATAAATTACCATCAATCACGCCGCCTTTCTATACTGATTATGGTTGTAATACCGTAATTGGGGATGACTTTTATGCTAATTATGAATGTATTATCTTAGATATTGCGAACGTTAAAATCGGTGATAATGTAATGTTTGGACCTAGAGTTGGTCTTTACACAGCAGGACATCCCATTGACAAAGTGATTAGGAATGAACATTTTGAATACGGCAAGCCGATTGAAATTGGCGATAATGTTTGGATCGGTGGCAACGTCGTGGTTAATCCGAATGTTAAAATTGGCAATAACGTTATTATCGGTTCTGGTTCTATCGTAACTAAAGATATTCCAGATGATGTGGTAGCAGTAGGAAATCCTTGCAGAGTCTTGAGAAAGATAGACGATAACGATAAAAAATATTGGGAATCAGAAAAAGCTAGATATTTTGAAAATTAGAAAATAATAAAAAAGCTAGGTAATCAAATTACAATTGCCTAGCTTTTTTAGATTAATTCATACATTAAATGTAGGGGGGAGGATAACCAAATATCTCCTATTTGATTATAGATACATCCTACCAACTACTTATGAATTTAGTATTTAGGAATTTTGATAAAGATTTAAAGTAAATGTGAAGAATTAGTGACGCAAATCAAAGAGTTCTTCCAAATGGCTTAGAACACCTTGTTGATTGTTGTCGACCGTTTGGTAAGGAGCAGTTTTTAAAACAATTGGACTAGCGTTTTTCATAGCGACCCCGTGACCGACAAAACGAAGCATTTCCAAATCATTGCCGCCATCGCCGAAAGCACACATTTGTTCAGGCTTGATTGATAATTTTTCCGCAAGATACAAAAGACCAGTAGCCTTATTGACTTGTGCTTGAATAATATCAATATCGCCGTGACCACTAGTTACGATTGAAACACTGGGACCAATCGCACTACTAAGCTTTTCCATGTATTCTTCGGTTTCATCTTTAGGACAATCAACTGAGAATTTTAAAATTTTATCGTTCAGATTGGCAAAATTACTGACACGCTTAGTTTTGGGGAAGTAGAATTTAGTCATCTCGTAGTAATCCTTCGGAACTGATTCCAAGACGTAAGCTGACTTTTGACCACAAACGACATAATTAATGTGTTCGATATTTTCAAGAGCGTCAATAATCTTTTCGACAAGTGACTGTGGAAAATTCCAGGTCTTAAAAATTTCTTGATGACTTCCGACCAGAGCACCATTCTCGGCTACAAAGAGTGTTTGCGGGTAATCTTTGAAGAAATTTTTGAGTTGATAATATTGATTACCACTGGCAGAAACAAAGTAAATCTGATTTTTGACCATATAATCGTAAATTTTTGAGAATCTCTTATTGTCAAAATGTTTGTCATCATCTAAAAATGTTGCGTCCATATCTGTTGCAACTAATTTGATAGTCATAGTAATTCCTTTCGAATTGGGTATTAGAGGATTTTTATTAATCATTAAAAACCAATTTATCTAAAGCTTTTGCAATACCGTCATTGTCGTTACTGTCTGTCACATAGTCAGCACGTTCCTTAGCGACATCAGAGCCATTGCCCATAGCGATCGCGTGTCCCACGTAATCAAACATAGGTAAGTCATTTTGCTCGTCGCCAAAAGCCATTATTTCGTCTTTTTTAAAGCCAAGAATCTTTACTAGAGTTTCCAAACCAGTACCTTTATTGGCAGTTGGATTCATTATTTCAATAAAATTGTCACCGGCTCGAACAACATAATAGTCGTTACCAAATTGATCTTTCACTGGTTGTTCATATTGATCAAGTTGATCTTTTTCGCCAACAACAGCTACCTTAGTGATTTCAAAGTCGTCGGGGAAATCTTGGGGAGTCCTGACAAAGATACCAGCTTTATTTTCCCAAGCTTGAACGATTGTAAAACGGTTGATATTCTTGTCGGCTGTGTAAACGTTACTTTGATCATCTAAGAAATAATAAGGCATCTTTTTTTCAGTCGCAAAACCAACAATTTTCTTGAAACCTTGATTGTCGATAATCTTTCGAGAAAGGATATCGCCGGAAGCCGTTTCGACTAAACCACCGTTATAGGTAATAACGTATTGTTCTTTACCTGAAATATTTAATTCCTCAAGATAAGGGCTGACACCAGCTAAAGGACGTCCTGAACAAAGGACTACTTTAATTCCTTTATCTAAAGCTTTGTCGAGAGCCTTTTTAGTTGATGGTAAAATTTTATTCTGTGAATCCAGTAATGTATCATCAATATCTAATGCGATCAATTTTATACTCATATTAACTCCCTTTAAAATATTAACTAAGATTAAAGCAATTGTACCAAACGGATAAAACGTTTTCAATTTAAGCTAGAAAGGACGAATTATTTAGTCAATTTTAATAAAAATAATTATTATAATTTAGTCTTCTTGATATTTAAACACGATATATACTATTTATAGCAGGGATGAATGCGTTTTAATAAAAAGGAATGGCTAATACTATGATAAATAATAATTATAATATTGAATTGCGTCGACTCAATTTAATGAAGCCGGTTGACATTCCCCATTTAAGAAATGTTCAAATGATTGTCAAAGACCGGGTTGATTCACATACTTATGATCCAACCGTTTGGGAGCATATGAAAAAATTACGTAAAGAATCAGACTTGGTTGACGATTTATCAAAATTACGTGAGGGAACAAAGGCAACGGGGGTACCTGATATTCTAGCTCCAAAGGTTCAAGTCGAATTGAAGTATAGTAAAAAAATGGGACGAAACGTACCTTACTTAAAAATCTATCGTCAAAATGAAAAGAATACTTATCAAAAGGCACTGTTTTATGTGCATGGTGGAGCTTACTACGGCGGTTGTGCCAAAGACACTTTGCCATTTTTACGTTTATTAGCAACAAAATTCGAGGGAGTAATTTATAGCATTGATTATGGCTTAGCACCAGAATACCCTTATCCATTAGGGGTAGAGGATTGTTTATCTGTTTTAATTGAAGAGGCCAATCACTATACTCAAGTTTCTTTAGGCGGAGATTCCGCAGGTGCAGCTATAGCCTTAGGAGCTAGTCAGCTCTGTCAAAATATGGGGATTTGTTCGATATACAAACATGTTCTCTTTTATCCTACGGTAGTCCATGGATCAGATCATCAAGGTCCTTTGTGGAATGATCACTTGATTCCTATTAATCCAGGACAAAGAACCGTCTTACACAATAATTATCTTCAATTTAAACAATTAGATAAGATTATGACGAAATATTATTTGAATGGTCAAGATTATGATCTATCCTCACCAATACTTTCGCCATTGAAAGCTGATCCGTTAATGTTTAAAAAAATCTTAGTTTTGACAGGTGAATTTGATCCGTTCAGATTACAAGATGAAGCTTTCGCTCAAAAAGTTGGGATAGCAGGTTGTGAAGCTAAGTATATTCGTTACGGAGGACTAGCTCATGCATTCTTGAATTACGTTGGGCAAGTTCCAGCAGTTGAAGACGCTTTAGATGAATGTGCTAATGAATTAAATTAAAAATAAAAATATCTGTATCAGTTGGTGGAATCACTAACAGATACAGATATTTTTTTATTCAGTCAACATATTTTTCATATTTCTAAGTTTCTTGATTTCAAAATTCCAAGTACTTACCAGAACTAAGACGGAACCACTCCAAGCCAGCGGGTTGGCTAATGCGGCACCATAGAATCCAAAGAAGCGAATCAATACGATTCCGGCAAAGACTCTCATTAATAACTCTGCCACACCTGCAATAGTTGGGGCTTTTTGATTTCCCAAACCTTGTAGCGTGTATCTAACAATGAACAAAATTGAAAGGATGAAGTAGGTAGAACCGTTGAAGTAGTAGTAAATTTGAATTAAGTTCAAGACGTTTGTCTCACTGCCGTTCATAAATAGATGTGAAATTGAACGTCCAAATAATATTAAGAGAAATCCAATAACTAAACTGGAAATCACGGAGACTAGGATACCATCCTTAACACCTTTGAGGATACGATCGAATTTTCTAGCACCCATATTTTGAGCAGTGTAATTAACTAAGGCTAATCCAAAACTAAAGGCAGGTAAGGTAGCAATCTGTTCAACTCTGCCGGCAACTGTATAAGCAGCCACAGCGTTTGCTCCAAGTGTATTTAGCATGAATTGTAAAATAATTGAACCAATAGCGATGATTGATGATTGGAATCTCATTGGTAAACTTATGCTCAGCAATTCTTTAATTTCTCCCATATCAATCTTAAAGTCCTTATGAGACAGGATAAGATATGGAATGTGTCTTCTGATATAAAAGTAGAGGACAATAAAGGTAATTGTTTGAGCAACAACAGTTGCTAAGCCAGCTCCAGCCACACCCATGTGTAAATAGAGGATGAAGACTAATTCCAAAAGGATATTAAGAAGCGTACTTACGATTAGGAAAAATAGTGGTACACGGGAATCACCCAGAGCCCGCATGGTATTTCCTAGAAAATCAAAACCTACGAAAGAAAAAATTCCTGCAAAGATTATTTCCAAAAAGATAAATGAGTCATGCAGTAAAACTTTTGGCGTCTGCATTGCAATTAAGAGTGGATAAGCCACTAGTAAGGCGATGACTGTAAAGAAAACAATGATGAATAGTGAGATCATAATTCCTGATGCAAAGCTCTTTCTCACTCCGGCCTCATCGTGAGCACCATATTTTCTCGCGGTTAAAATTGTTAAACCACTGGTCATGCCTTGTGCAAAGCCGATCACTAATCCTGTTAACCCCCCAGTTGCACCAACACTAGCTAAAGCATTGACACTGATAGTTTTCCCAACAATTAAAGTATCAATGAAACTGTAAAATTGTTGGAAAAAGTTACCTAATAGTAAAGGAATAGTGTACAGAAATATAACTTTCATAGGTCTGCCATTTGTCAGATCTATCATATATTTAAACCCCTCCATAAAGATTATGAATATTCTATCATTTTATTTTTTATTGGTAAGGGGGTTAAGGAAATAAACCTAAGTTATTTTCTGAGTAATTTGTCACACCTAATAAGTTAATTGGATTTCTTGATTAGCGACTAATGGTAATTTTTTACCTAAGAATCTAATTTCAGTGTCCTTATCGGTTGTAACGATAAAGGTATTGTCTGTCACTCTGAAATTGAAGTTAACTTTTTGGAAAGTCATGTTAAAGTCGATTTCTTCCCATTGCTTAGGCATATGAGGATTTATTTCAAGCATTTTGCCACGATAATCGACGCCAGCAAAGTAAGAAGTAACCACATTTAACGTTGCTCCCATAACACCTAAATGGATTCCTTCGGCCGTTGTTCCACCTTGAATATCATAGTAATCACTCGTCAAAGCTTCATAGAATAGCTTCCAAGCTAATCTGTCGTCGTTAATCTTTAACATCAACATTGAGTAGACGATTCTGGAAAGCGTGGAGCCATGAGTAGTTCTGGCAATGTAATATTTGATATTGTCACGGATAAATTGTTTAGGATTATTGATAGGATAGCCAAGTTCAGACATTATTTCGAAGAAAACGTTATCCCGGAGGTTGAAGAGTGGCATTAACGTATCAGCTTGCTTGGCGACTTGATATTTATCAGGTGTATCGTTGTGAGCTTTGAGAATTCGATCCATTCGGGAAATATTTCCGTACTTTTGACGGTATTTAGTAAGATCAAGTTCCTTCAAGTTAAAATAGCCTTCAAATTGTCCTAAGATATCGCCTTGAAATTCCAAGGTGAGATTGTGTCTAATTTCATCCAAGTCGTCAATATCTTCTTTGGTGAAGTGAGACTCTTTGAGATTGTCATCAATTACTTGAGCGGGCAAATTCTTAATTAAGTGAGTCAATTTCTTAAAGAACCAACTGACCATAATATTGGTATAAGCGTTATTCTTGAGTCCTTGATTCTTAGTATCTCCAGGATATTCTTCGTGGAATTCGTCTGGTCCCATGACGTTAGAAATGGAGTATTTGCCAGTCGTAGAATCCAATTTTGCTTTGCTGATCCAGAATTGAGCAATCTTAAGTAACATTTTGAGACCGTATTGATTCATAAAATCATTATCTTGAGTGGCATTGTAGTAATTCAAAACATTATAGGCAACGGCTAATGAGACGTGACGCTGCTTTCGTGAATTATCGGGGTCCCACTTATTAGTGATGGGGTTGAGATGAACTAGTTGTGATTGTTCATCGCCATACATCCCGCTTTGCCAAGGATACATTGCTCCATTATAGCCGTTCTCAGAAGCATAATTTATTGCTGCATCTAGTCGATTGTAACGATATTTCAAAAGATTCTTGACTAGGTCTGGTGAATGCAAGATGTAGAAGTTCATGTCGAATAATTCATCCCAGAAAATGTGTCCACGATAACCCTCGCCAGTTAAACCACGAGATCCGACGGAAGCGTCAAGATTCTTATTGGCGTCATTTTGAGCAGCAATTGTCATACTGAAACTATTTAAATGTAACAACTTTTGAGCGGTGATATCGCCAGTTATCTTGATACTTTCCTTTTTCCAAATTTCATGCCAAACCGATTGATTAGCACGATAAGCGTTGTCAAAAGACGACATGAATTTATGGTTTTTAGCAGTTGTAACGAGGTCAGTTTTGGTTTCAAGTGATGTGAAAATGCTGACAGACTTTTCCATAGTATATGTCTGATTCTTAACTGCAAAAAATTCAACGGTTTGATTGGCAATTTCAATGTCATTTTGAGCAGAATATTCTTTGACGTCAATTTCAGGTAGGGAAATATTAGTTTTAATTGCTAACTTTATTTTTGATTGAGTTGTGTGAGCAAATAAAAGTAAATCTTTATCGTAATTTTCCATTGAATCTACAGCTAGATGTTTATTAGCCAAATTGCGATAACGTTCAACGTTAGAATTGACGATTGAAGCATCAGTTTGAGTTAGGAAAGTAATATTTCCCGAGAAGTTCAAAGGCGTGATGGAATATTGTAAGTAATAATCATGATAATTTTTGAGATCAGCAATTTTTTTCTCAACAATTTTTACTTGTTTGCCATCATTTAATTTAGCAATCATCGTAATTGTTAAAATTCCATGTTTCATATCCAGTGAACGGATTGATTCGAGAATTGATTCCTCGTTTATCTCAAAGTAAGGTCCATCGTCGACACGGAAGGTAATGTATTGTGAATTTGGTAGATTGACGAGGTCTTCATTGATCACATTTCTACCATTAATAGGGGTTGCTAGTTGGTTGAAAACACCAGCTGCATAAGTTGCGGGATAATTGTCTTCATTATATTTAGCTTCTAGGTAGGTTCCCCTTAAGCCTAAAAAACCGTTACCAATTGTTTGCATAGACTCTTGCCCGTATTGGCGTTTGCCATGACTAGTACCGAGATAGTCCAAGTGCCATCCAGAATAGTGGCGTTCTTGGTTGGTAGCAAAATTGAGATTAGATTCGTTGACCTGCGTTTGATTAATGACGGGGATGTGAAAGACATCCTCTAAAGAGTTTTTGCAGTCGACGAGTTGATTGTTATATTTAATCAAATCTTTATTTAGTAAATTTTCATAAGGATTTGTAAGAACTAAGACGCTGATTGGCATATAGATCTTTTTTTCAAATTCTCGAAAGTTTTCTTTAAGTTCTAGTTCAGAATTAAGTTCGTAACTTTGTTCATTAACGAAGTCTTGATCATCAGAATAATGAATAACACCGTTGGTAAATTTAAGATACAAGGGTTTCATAATTAATTCCTCCATAACCTAATTACTTGTTTTATTTGTTTAAACATATTCATACAATATATATTATACACCCGATTTATGTAGTTTTAATACGAATTTAATAATTTAAAATATTCTAACTTGATGTTTATACATGACAAGATGTATTATAGTGATAGATGGAAGTTGTAATCGGTTACTAAAATTTAAGGAGGCGCTATCTTTATGAAAGAAGTAATTAAAATGCTTGCGCCAGTTGATGGTCAAGCAATTGGAATTACTGAGGTTCATGATCCAATGTTTTCTGAAAAAGATATGGGCGATGGTTTTGGTGTCATACCTACTAATAACGAAATATTAGCCCCTGTTTCAGGAAAAGTTATGTTAGTAGCATCTACTAAGCATGCCATTGGATTCAAAACCGATGATGGTCTTGAAGTGTTGCTTCACATGGGTGTCGATACTGTTGAACTAAATGGCACACCATTTGAATTGTTCGTTAAAGAAGGCGATACAGTAAAGGCTGGCCAGAAAGTAGCTACAATGGATATTGCGGCTGTTAAAAAGGCTGGTAAAGTTACCGATGTTATCGTAGCTATTACTAATAGCAATAAGATGGTTAAAGAAGTCAATGTAACAAAAGGCGATATTAAAGCCGGAGTTAACGTTGCTGAGGTCAATTTAATGGCTCCAGGTGAAACTTCTGCTAAACCATCTAAGAAGATAGATTACGATCAATTAGGTAAGGATATTGTTAAAAACGTTGGTGGAGTAAGTAACGTTGATAATGTTATCCACTGTATTACTCGGGTTCGTTTCTATCTTAAAGATGACAACAAGGCTAATGATGATGTCATTAAGAATATGAAGGGCGTTTTAGATGTCGCTAAAGCTGGTGGACAGTATCAAGTTGTTATTGGACCAGCTGTTGAAGATGTTTACGATGCAGTTGTTAAAGCTTTGGGACCATCATTTGGTGGCGACAGTGCTGCAAAAACTGAGAAAAAAGTTGCTCCAAAGGGAATTTGGCCTAAGACTAAATTCTACTTCAGTGCTTTGATCGGAGTCATCACTGCCAGCATGATGCCCGTTATCGGGTTGTTGGCTGCTTCAGGTATTTTAAAGGGATTATTAGCTTTAATAGTTTCAGCTAAATGGCTGTCTGATAAGAGTTCAACTTATATGATTATCAATGCCATGGGTGATTCAGTATTTTACTTCCTACCAATCTTAGTTGGTTTCACAGCTGCTAAGAGATTAGGAGCAAATCAAATAATTATGGGTGTCATTGGTGGTGTTTTAGCTTATCCAACGCTAGTTCAAATCGCTACTAAGACAACCAGTACTTCTATGAATATCAATGGTGATTTCTTTGGTATTCCGATCCACATTGCTAACTATACATATTCAATCTTCCCAATGATTGCTGCTGCATGGTTGGCTTCCAAGATCGAACCTTGGTTGAAGAAACATATTGTTATGTCTCTTCGGATGATTCTAAGTCCTTTGCTAGAAGTCTTTATCGTTAGTGCAATTATTATCGTAATCGTTGGACCAATCATTACTTTACTAAGTTCTTACTTAGCAAGTGGTATCGTTGCTCTATTGAAGTTCAGTCCAGCAATTTCCGGATTGATCATTGGTGGATTTTATCAATGTTTGGTTATCTTCGGTTTGCATTGGGCCGTTATCCCAGTTGTTGCTAGTCAAATCGCTACAACCGGACATAGTGCTTTGAACGCTATCGTTTCAGCAACTATGATTGCTCAAGGTGCCGCTGCAATGGCCGTCTTTGTAAAGACAAAGAAAAATATTGATATGAAACAAATTGCTGGTGCCGCAACACTTTCAGCCTTTGCTGGAGTTACAGAACCTGCAATGTATGGTATTAATTTGAAGTATGGCCGCATTTTCTGGACTGCTAATATTGGTAGTGCCGTTGGTGGCTTGCTAACCGGATTATTACATGTTGATATGTGGGGCTTCGCTGGTTCCTTGATTGGATTTGCTTCATTTATTAATCCAAAGGGTATCGATGCTAGTTTCACTGGATATCTAATTGCATCAGCCGCAACAATTATTGTAGCCTTTGTATGTACTTACCTCTTCGGATTCAAAGAAGAAGATCTTGAGAGCAGTCATGCTGTTGAGAAGGTAAGATTAGGTAGCCGTGAACCTGCACAAGCTAACTAATAAAAATTGTTCAAGAACGTACTTGAAGTGAAGAGAACAGGACATGAGTTCTAATTCAAAATAAAAACGAGATGATAATTCCAATTATTGGAATTTGTCATCTCGCTTTTTGATATTTGCTATTAATGCTAATCCCCGTTTCAATTTTTACATTTTCAAGACCTCTAACCGAGACTCGATTGACCAACTTCACTTGAAAGGCTTTCTTTAGCTTTATTTTTAAACTATTCCCAATTTGCATTAATACTCATTTGTCTTTGATTTCTCATTATTTGAAACTTTGAACAGTCCTGTTAAATTTTAAAGCTTGTTTTGCAATCCAACCTTTTCATCTTGGACTTGGTGTGTTTTAAAATTGAATGGCGTCATTTAACCAACTAATTTGATCTGATTGTGAGATATTGTATTTAGAAACAAATGTTTGAAATTCGGCTTGCTTATTTTCTGGTAATTAACTTAAAAGCTCATTAACCTCGTTGTTGCCTGTATTTGAAGAAGTGATCCCTGTAGCAGCATTTACTGTGAGCGCTTCAGAAATGAAACCACTGAATAGTGTTACTGCATTCATTGATAATAATATTGATTTATAAATACTTGACGTCATAATTTCCTCCGTGTTTATAATTGGTACACGAAGTGCAATAACAGAGGTGAAAATAAGATGCAAGAAGCCGTGTTTCATTTACTATATAATGCGCTAAAATATTTAATAATATTTCTAATCAGCTATGTATTAATTTGTTTACTAATCGCTATCTTCAAAACACTGATAGATTGGCTAATAAAGAAAAAAGGGGGAACATTTAAAAAGAATTTTTTGAATAACTTTTTAAAAATTTTAGACCCGTCAAAGTGGATTTATTTATTTTATTAAAGATTGAAAATTGAATATTATACAATAACCCCGACTTAGGTTGGTACACTTCTCTGGAATTCTAAGATTCTCCAATGTGAAAAAAACTCAAAGGTATAAAAGTTGCCAGGTTGCTTGAATGGTTATTAAATGCAATTATTAATAAATATTCAATATTTAGAGATGATGAAAGTCAATTTTTTACTAAAGGAACAGTCCGAAACTGTTTGAACAATTTTAGAACTAATTGTGACCGGGACATAATTTCCGATTCAAAAAAACATGATAGAAATTTCCATTAAATATGGAATCTCTATCGTGTTTTTTTGATATTCAGTTGGACGCTGGAAAATATCATAATAAAGAGCAAATTCACTTTAGTATTTATAGCTAATCTCCTTTTATTTTGGAAAAATACCTACAAAACAAAAAAGTGATTACCAGAATTCGTTTCTATGTATATCAATAACAAATTTTGAGTGATTTTCATCAAATCTAGATTTGGAATATTCAAAAGCTTCACCTTTCTGATCGTACGCAATTTGTTCAATAACTAATAAGGAAGCACCTTCGTCAACATTTAAGGCTTGAGCGCTTTCTTTGCTTGCGGACTCGGCATAAACGACTCTTCTGGCATCCGTCATGAAAATCTTCATTTTTCCACCAAGATAACCATAGATAGTTCCCTTTAGAATAGTTTCATCTAATGGAGCGATTCTTGTGGGCATAATTGTGTGCTCATAGCTATAGATTTTATTATCACGTAGACGAACACGCTTAATTTCATAAACTGGTTCGTTAGCTTTTACTTTTAGATTTTTTTGTTCAATTTCACTAGGTAATCTTGCACCAAAGAATAGTATTTTGCTGGTTATTTTTTGATCCCGATGAGAGTAAGTGGTCCCAATAGGAAGATCCAAAGGAAGTAATTCAGGTGAGTTTTCATCCAATTGCGGACGAACGTATGTACCACTGCCTTGCTGAGTGTGTATTAAGCCTTCATCAATCAATAGATCTAAGGATTTTCTCAAGGTTATTCGACTAATATTATATTTCTTTGCAAGTTCATCTTGAGTGGGCATTAATGTTCCTGCACGATAATGATTTCGCAAAATATCTCTTTTTATATCTGAATATACTTCTTTATACCTATACAAATTTTCCACCTCAATTGCCTTTGCTAAGGCTAATTATATCACTCACCAATAATTTGTATACAAATATAGCAAAATATATATAAATTCATATATACAAATTTTAAGAAACGTCTTTACATAAATGTAAATCACGATATAATTGATGTTGTGGAAAGCGCTTCCAAATAAATCAAGGGGTTGAATATAATGAAGTTTGACGTTAAAAAGGTTCAAGAGCCTATATTAAAAGCTTCAGTATGGGTTCAGGGTAATAGCATTCTTCAAGCTATTAAGAATGCCTTCATCATGACTATTCCGTTTACAATTGTTGGTTCTTTTTCAAATGTTATTAAAATGCAACTTGATCAATTAATTAAAACTCAACATATTCATAGTGAAATTTTAACCAATATAAGCAATTTATTTGGTTACTTGAATGCGGCAACATTAGGAATTATCGGAGTTATTGTTGTTTTATCTTCTTCATATTCTTATGCAAGAGAGTTAAAGAAAAAGTATAAAGAAGTTAACGTATTTCTTGCTGTTATTTTAGCTTTGGCAGCATACTTCGTAATGGTTCCAAATAATGTTAATTTTGCGGACCCTAAGGCAAAAGTTATTCAAGGATTCTCCACTAATTTCTTTGATTACCAAGGAATGTTTACAGCCTTAGTTGTAGGTATGATTGCAGTTTGGGTTTATGCTCGCTTTGGTAAAACTAAGTTCAAAATTAAAATGCCCGATAGTGTACCGCAGAATATTTTTGATTCATTTGCATCTCTTGTACCTATCACTGGCGCATTAATGATTTTTGGTATCATTCGTATTATTATTCAAAGTTTAGGTTACACTTCAATTATTGAAATTATTACAGACGTTTTAGTTAAACCATTATTATCTGTCGGTACTGGTTTGCCTGCAATTATTGTAGTGATTTTGATGGAACAAATTTTATGGTTCCTAGGATTACATGGATTTAACATCGTTTGGGGTGTTGTTTCAGCATTCTGGCTACCAATTTATTTACAAAATTGTGCACAATATGCAAGAACTCAGAGTTTCGCTGGTATTGGAATTGCCCCTAATACAATGACAAATGTTTATGCCATGATTGGTGGTTCTGGTGCTACATTTGGTTTATTAATTGCCATGCTTATCTTTACTCGAAAAGGTGAAAAAGAACGTGAAGTTGCAAAACTGGGATTCATCCCTGGATGCTTTGGAATTAATGAGCCTATCATCTTTGGTTTACCAATTGTTTTAAATCCTATTATGTTCTTACCATGGATTTTTGTACCACTTATCAATGCTGTTATCAGTTATGTCGTTACTAAGATTGGATGGGTTGTGCCGTTAGTTGTTTTGAACTCCGGTAGTGAGCCGATATTCTTCAGTACTTGGCTAACCGGTGCGTTCCATACAAGTCCAGTTGTATTAACACTTGTATTAGTTATTTTGGATACATTCTTATATGCTCCATTCGTAATTTTAAATCAACATAGTGAACGTGCTGTCATTGCAAAACAAAATGAACAGGAAAACGAAGAAGATAAATCAGTTTTCAAGAATGATACTAAAGAAGAGCCAAATAATGGTCCTGAAACAGCTTAAAAATACTGAGAAAGAAGATTCAACAATGAAAAAAGTATTCGTTATTGCTCATACTCATTGGGACTTTGAATGGTATTTCACTAGACAAGATGCTCGTATTCAATTCATATATCACATGGATGAAGTACTTCGAGCTTTGAAGAATAATGTTATTGATTACTATCTACTAGATGGACAGATGTCTATTATCGATGATTATTTGGAAAGTGTACCAGAGAATGCCCCAGAATTAAGAAAATTTATAAAGTCCGGTCGTTTATTTGTAGGTCCTTGGTATACTCAAGTTGATGAAATGGTTACATCTGGAGAATCGATGGTTCGTAATTTACAACAAGGAATTAGGCTTTCATCTAAACTAGGTAGAAGTGTTCCTATTGGATATTTACCTGATTCGTTTGGTCAAAGTCAAGATATACCGAAAATCTATAATGGTTTTGGCATTAAAAATGCTGTTTTCTGGAGAGGAATGCCTAAAGAAAAATCGGCTAGGTACTTCTATTGGACAAGTGATGATAATTCAAAAGTTCTAGTTGCCAATCTAAGGAATGGATATCCGGTTGGTGTTGATTTAATGGAATCGTCAAATTATTCTGACTTGTTACATAAAATTAGTACAGATACTAACGTAGTTAACTTGGTACTTCCTGTAGGTGGCGATCAAAGACCTGTCGATTTTAATCTAAAGCAAAAAATAAAAGAGGCTAATGATTCACAGGATGAATTTAAATTGGTAGAAGGAACATATCCTGAATATTTTAAAGAACTTGCTAAGGAAAAGAATTTACCTATTTATTCTGGTGAGTTTGTAGATCCTAGTACCTCCAAAATACATAGAGGAATTTATTCTTCTAGAGCCGACCTTAAAATGATGTATGACAGAATAGAAAGATTGATGACATATGAGGTAGAACCACTAATGGCCATGGCCCGATATCATGGAATTGAAGTGAAACCAGGAATAATTTCTCAAATTTGGAAGACCGTTTTTAGAGGTCAAGCCCACGATTCTGCAGGAGGGTGTAATAGTGACGAAACTAACCGTGACATTTATCATAGAGGAGAAATCGCCTTACAATTAGGATTATCATTGAAGGGCTACCTTCTTCGCAAATTAAGCAGCAATGTTACTGATAAGATGGATTTGTTTTTCTGGAATCCCACTGTTTCATCTGTTACTAAAGTTCATAAAATATTTGTTATTACAAAGAATCCTAATTTTGAACTTGTGAATGAAAAAGGGGACAGAATAGAATATCAAGTTATTAAACAAGATAAGGTTAATAGAGCGGTATTACGCCGTAATAAAAAGGAAATGGTATCAGATTATTATTACAAGACAACAATTGCCGTAATGCTAACTATTCAGCCTACTGATTGGACCGGTATTTTAATAAAGGAAGATGTTACTGATAAAAATATTGCATCTAAAGATTCTACTTTAATTGAAAATGAATATTATCAAATTTCAATGAATCATTCTAATCTTACACTGACTGATAGGAAGAATGGAAAAGTTTATCATGACTTTCTTACTGTTGAAGATGGCGGAGATGAAGGGGATACGTATGATTATTCACCGGCATACAAAGATTGGACTCTATCATTAAACTTCAATGATTCTGTGGTTAAGGGAATTAGAGGGGAACTATATAATTCACTTTCAATCAAAGGCGATTGGCTATTGCCAGCGGATTTGGTAGAACGAAGTAAGAAACAAAAGAATAAAAAGTTAAAATACGATTTACAACTTACTTTGGAGAAAAATAATCCAGTAATTGGTGTGATATTAAAATTAACTAATAATGTTTTGGATCATCGATTAAGAATGGTGATTAATACTGATATAAATGCTAAGAATAGCTATTCAGATACACCATTTGGAACAATTAAACGTCCAGTGATTGATCCACATTTGAAAGATTGGAAAGATATTGGCTATCACGAAGAGCCAACTTCAATAAGACCATTTCTTCATTTCACTAATATCCATAATGATGAATCAAGTGTTTCATTTGTTGGTCTAGGAGAAAGGGATTTTCAAGTAATTGGTGATTCATTCAATAGACTTGCTGTGACATTATTTAGGGGAGTTGGATTTTTAGGTAGACCTGATCTATTAAGGAGACCCAGCGATGCCTCTGGACTACAAACTAGATATGTTTCGACACCTGATAGTCAACTTCAAGGAGATATGACATTCAGAGGTGGTATCGTTGTCGGCAAGAAATTTGATCCTTCCAAATTACAGAGAGTACATAATTTACTGAGTGTTGATGATTTATTCTATCAAAATCAAGATATAGACAAATTTACGATGCGTGTTCAATATTTTAGAATTAATAAAAATATTGAAACATTAGTCCATAAGTCGTTAGTTGATATAAAAGCTGATGATTTAGTAAAAAGTTCATTTACATCAACAACGGATGGGACGGGCTTAGTTGTAAGATTATATAATCCATTTAAAAATACGCTTAAAAACCCTGGTAGTATCTCATTGTATGATAATTGCAATATCAAAATTTTGGACCTCAATAATCAAGTAATTGAAAATGGCGTTGATAATGTTAAAGAATATGAATTGTCATCATTTGGTCCAAGTGAAATAAAGACGTTTGGAATATACCCAATTAAATAAAAAACTAAAACACTCTATTCATTTAGAGTGTTTTAGTTAGTTATGGAGAATAATTATGAAGGAAACAGTAAAAGGTAATGTACTTGAGTCAGTAATCACTGATCTTAATCAATATTCTTCTAAATATGAATTAAACAATACTAAGAATACAAAACTGTTTAGAAGTCTATTAACTGATGTTTTGATCAAAGCAACGAAATATGAAGATGATGGCTCATATTTTGTGAAAACTGGCGATATTCCTGCTATGTGGTTAAGGGATGCTACATTTCAAGTTCTTCCATATGTGTCATTAATCAATGAGGTACCAGATTTGTATGATTTATTAACAAGAGTATTGAAGAGAGAATTACGTTTTGTAAAAATGGATCCATATGCTAATGCCTTTAATCAAACTTCATCGGGAGCACATTGGAGTGATGATGATTCGAATATTCCCGTCTCTGATCATGTTTGGGAAAGAAAATTTGAAATTGATTCATTGTGTGCACCATTATTTTTAGCAAATAATTTATATGAAAAAACGGGAAATACTAACATTTTTGACGAAGAATTTTGGAATACATTATCAATAATTATGGATGTATTCAAAATTGAACAGCATCATAACACTTCACCATACTATTTCAAGCGAAAGGATTGCCCTTCAAATGATACTTTGCCAAATGATGGAAGAGGGACTCCAGTCACATATACAGGTATGATTTGGAATGGATTTAGACCAAGTGATAATGCATGTGTTTATGGTTATCACATTCCTTCTAATATGTTTGTTGTTTCTGTTTTAACGCCATTATTGGATAGGGTTCCCGAAAAATTTGAGACTTTGAAAGATGAAATGTCAATTTTATTGAATGAAATTAAGTCAGGAATTAAACGTTATGCAATTGTAAAATTACCAGATAATTCGTTTGGATATGCTTATGAAGTCGATGGTTTGGGGAATTATAAGTTAATGGATGATGCAAATGTACCAAGTCTTTTATCACTTCCATTCATTAAATATTGTTCAAAAGATAATCCGTTATATCTAAATACACGTAAATTCATTTTGAGTACGAAGAATCCTTACTATTATTCAGGAAAATTATTACAAGGAATTGGAAGTAATCACACTCCAATCAATTACGTTTGGCCTATCAGTATCGCTATGGAAGGATTGACTTCAGATAATTTAAATAAAAAGGCTCATCAACTTGATGTTATTTCGAAAACAAACAATGATACGTCCCAATGTCATGAGAGTATTGATATGGATGACCAAAGCAAGTATACGAGAGATTGGTTTTCTTGGTCGAATATGACATATTGCCAGTTAGCATTAGATTTTATTAATAAGAATGTAGGGAGGTAATACTCTTGTCCCCTTATCAGAATAAAAATCTAACTATTAGAGAACGTGTCAATGATTTGATTTCTAAGATGACATTACAGGAAAAAATTGGACAAGTTAATCAGCATCTTTATGGATGGCAATCATATTATAAGGATTCATCAGGTATTAATTTAACTAATAAATTTAAAAATCATGTTAATTGGGGACAAGGATTAGGTGCTTTGTATGGATTATTTAGAGCCGATCCATGGTCTAAAAAGAATTATGACAATGGTATTCGTGTCAATGAAAGCACACGTTTATCAAATATGATTCAATCATATGTCATTAGTAAATCTCGCTTAGGAATACCAGCTTTAATTGTCGAAGAAATGCCTCATGGACATCAGGCATTAGATTCCGTAGCATACCCAACGAACATTGGTAAAGGGAACACATTCGACCCAGAACTTATAAAGAAGTCAGCTGAATTGCAGGCTAAAGAACTTCAGATTAAAGGTGGAAATTTGGCACTTGTAAGTTCTTTAGATTTATTGAAAGATCCTAGATGGGGAAGGTCGGAGGAGACTTTTGGGGAAAGCCCATACTTAACAGGGTCCTATACGAGAGCAATAATTAATGGCTTTCAAGGCGATCTCATTGGTGATACTAATTTTTTGGATGAGAAGGTATCACAAAATGCTCGTAAGCACGTTGGCGTTGTAATTAAACATCTTATTGGACAAGGAGAAGCATTAGGTGGGCATAATTCCGGTACAGTTCCAATGGGACAAAGAGAATTCTTGGAAGTGTATGGTCCTCTTATTTCTAGTCTCAAAAGATCTGTCGGGGTGATGGCTGCATATAATGATATTGATGGAGTTCCTTGCCATGCAAATCGTTATCTGTTAGATAATTTATTGCGTAAAAAAATGGATTTCAAGGAATTGTCATGGCTGACGGCACTGCTTTGGACCGATTGGTGGATCTTTATGGCAATTATAGTGACGCAGTATTTGCTGCATTGAATGCTGGAGTTGATTTGAGTCTTTGGGATGATGTATATATGCATATAGCTGATGCAATAGAGCAACATCCTCAATTATTAGTTGATTTAAATAACTCGGTAAAACGTGTACTTTCAGTAAAGTTTTTATTAGGACTTTTTGACAATCCATATATTGATGAGAACGATACGACTATGGAAGAGATAATATACGAAAGTAATAGTTTAAACTTAAGACTGGCATCTGAAAGTATAACTTTAGTTAAAAATGGAGTACCATCAAAAAAAAGTTCCAGCATATTACCGCTTAAAAAGAAAGTAAAACTTGCCGTAATTGGTCCACACGTAAAAAATATTTATCATTGGTTAGGTGACTACACTGCCCCTCAACTAAATAGTCAATACACTTCATTTATTGAATCCTTGCGTGAATATACCTCTAATATTACATATATTAAAGGAAGTAATATTAGAGAAACCATTCAAGGTAATAAATTAATTAATGAAGCAGTGAATATTTCCAGTAACGCTGATGCCGTAGTGCTAACGATGGGTGGTTCATCAATGAGAAACTTTGATATGAGTTTTTTAAATAATGGTGCTATGAGCAATGAAAGTATTCTAAGGAACACGGATACGGGAGAAAATGTAGATGTTGCAAGTCTTAGTCTTGGAGGTAATCAAATTGATTTATTAAAAGCCTTAAAGAAGATTGGGACGCCGATCATTGTAGTTATGATTCAGGGTAGGCCTTATGATATTACAGAGGTAATGCAACTAGCAGATGCCGTATTGATAGCATGGTACCCCGGACAGCAAGGTCCTAAAGCTGTATCAGATATTTTATTTGGAAAAACTAATCCAAATGGTAAATTGCCAATCAGCTATCCTAGAAATACAGAACAATTACCTGTTTATTACTATCAGAGAAGGGTTTTAAGAAATGAAAATTATTTTGATGAAACGGGATCTCCTCTTTTTGAATTTGGTTATGGACTCAGTTATGCATTGTTTAATTATAAAAACTTGAAAATAAAATATAAAGATAATATTATTCAGATCTCTATAGATATAAAGAATATATCTAGTCGGGATGGTAAAGAAACAATATTGCTATTTTCAAGCTTCTTTGGAACTGATGTACTTCCACGGCAGAAGCAATTAATAGACTATAGGAAGGTTTTTTTAGAACCTAATCAAACAAAAACAATCCATTTCAGGATTAAAAGTAATAAACTATTGTATGTAGATAAAAATATGCAATGTAAAAAACCGAAAAAAATTAAACTATCAATAAAGAAACTAAGTGAATCACTTGAATTATAGTGAATTTAATTTTGGTGAAATGGTATGTAACCGAATTATTGACACATCAAAATTCAGATAGAACAAAAGGAAACACAAAAAGACGTCAGATAATCTTTTTTAGATTACCTAACGTCTTTTTGTGTACCTCACGATTAAACAATAGATACTCTCCTTGATTTTCCCATAAATAATTTTCCTGTATAATAGACTAATTATTACCTCAAGGGAGTTTATTAAGATGTATGAAATTTTTAAAAAAGTTAATTTATTGTTTGTCTATGAATTGGTGATCTTAGGAGTAATTTATTTTGCCTTGATAACTTTTCAAGTCATGACGAAAAACTTCAACGGTAAATTAATATTATTGGGTCTAATTATTTTATATTTAGGACAGTTAGTATATTTCGGTCGTAAGAGAAAATAATAATATTTAAGTTTTCATTAAACTCGGCATGATGACAGATTGAGAATGCTATCATAGAAGTGATTTAGGGAGTAATAAATAAAAATTTAAGAGGATGTAAAAATGAAAAAAGAAAAATTTTTAGTTGCTGTTGCTGCTTCAATTATGTTAGCTCCAGTCGCTTTGAATTCTTTACCAACAGAAACCGTTGATGCAGCTGCTGTTGGAACAACTTCCGCTGTTACACCTATTTATGATGCAAATGGTAAATTAACTGGTCAATCCTTATCGGCCGGTAGTAAGTGGAAATTAGGTCAACAGATTACACTAAACGGAGTAGCTAATTATCAAGTTGCTACTAATGAATATGTACCTGCAACATATATTACAAATGTCGTTGGTTCAGCAAATCCAGAAGATGACACACAAACTGTTGGACGTTATATTTCAAATAATCCTGATGCCGGAAAGACTGTTACAGCTAAGCAAACATTGAGTATTGTCGACGGTTATGGCAATGAAACTGGAAGAACTTTACCAGCTAATAGTCAATGGAAAATTGGTCGAACTTTACACGTTAATAAGATGATCTATTACGAAGTTGGGACTAATGAGTATATTCTTGCTACGGATGTTTCAATTGCTGGCGAAGCGGGAAATTCTAATGAAACTGTTCAAGATGTAAACTTTGGAAAAACAGCTACAATCAAAAATACTCAACAATTAGTTGATAGTAGTGGTAAAGCAATCGGAGTTAGTTTACCTACAGGTAGTAAGTGGAAACTCGGTAGTTATATGAAGTTAAATGGTGTCGGATATTATCAAGTCGCTACTAACGAATGGGTTTTGGCAACTGGTATTAGTGTCGATAGTAATACTACTAATAATGGAAGCTATATTATTGGTGGAAGTACTGCTGCCGGTAAAACAGGTACAATAACGGTAAATAATGCACCAATCGTGAATGGCGCTGGAATAGCAACTGGACAAACTTTAAGTAAAGGCAGTCAATGGAAAGTCGGCAGTCAAACTTTGAATTATGACAAACAAGCCTTTTATCAAGTTGCTACTGATGAATTTGTCTCTGATATGTATATGAATATTAATAGTGATAGCACTACTACCAATACTGCTAATACTACTAATTCTTCAGGTGTACCAACACCAGGTAATGGTTTGATTGCAACATTGACAAAGAATCAGCAAGTTTACAACTCATCAACTAATTCATATGGTCAAACTTTACCAGTCAACTCAGCTTGGAAGATTAGTCAATTAGTTGTTAACAAGTACGGCTCATATTGGGGTCAAGTTGCTACCAACCAATGGGTTTGGATAACTGATACAAGATTGAACAGTGGACTTAATTTGAAGAGTAATTCGTATTATGAACCAGAATTTGCTACAAGTATTGATAAGTAGATAATAAAAAACGGTGAATATTTTCATCGTTTTTTTTCGTCCAAAATTTATTAATAATAATTAACATTGATTGTCGTAATAAAAAATAGACTTAATATTTCGTATATACGAGGTATTAAGTCTATTTTGATAGTCATTATTTATTTAGACGAGTGTCATTGATAGTTTCGCGGATTTCTTGAAAGATATCAGTAGTTTGCTTGTCATCCTTCATGGCAGTTAAGACGAATAGTGTATCTATTAAGGAAATTTGAGCAATGATAGCGTGCAGTGCTTCATCTTGATAATTAGTTTCTTCGGAAATTGACAGCAGAGTCAGATCAGCTAATTTGGTTAAGGATGAATTACCGTAGCTTGTGATACCAATTGTTTTAATATCTTTCTCACGGAGTTTTTGAGCTAATTTTAAAGCGTCTCTGTTTTCGCCACTGTGGGAGATCACGACTGCACAAGTATCGGGCTTTAAAGTAGTAGCCATCATCAATTGCATGTGGAAATCATTAGCAAAAAGGGGCGTTTTATCAGAGCGTAAGAACTTGTGGTATCCATCTAAGGCAACAATTGCAGAAGCTCCCAACCCAAAGAAGGCGATGGAATTTTTACTGGTAATTATCTGAACGGCTGCTTGAAGTTGATTTTGGCTCAAAGTATCAATAGTAGCGTTCAAAGCTGATACATTAGATGTGAAAACTTTTTTCGCCATTTCTTTAAGCGTGTCGTCAGGATTGATCTCTTGAAAGAGATTATTAGTTTCCCTTTTAGTGGTTGTCGATGTTAAAAGATTTATTTTCAACTCTTGAAAGTTGTTGAAGCCTAATTTCTTAGCGAATCGAGAAATCGAGGAAATCGAAGAATTAGTTTTTTTGGCTAAGTCAGTAATAGTCAAAGCAGAGCTAGTTTGAGGATTTTCTAGAAGATAGTCGGCAATATCTTTCGAAGTTCCAGTTAAGTTATCATAGTAGGATTTGATTAACATATTAATATTATTTTGCATAGACTTTACCTCACACTAATAAAATAGCATAATCATTTCCTTTTGAAAAGAATTTTCTTCAAAACTGTTGATTTTTAAAAATAGTTTTCATATAATATAGTCAATAAATGAAAACGCTTTACAAAAGGAGACGTTAAATATGAATTTAGCAATGATCGGTTTAGGAAAAATGGGTATTAACCTGTGTGAGAATTTAATTAGAAATGATAATCAAGTCGTCGCTTTTGATTTAAATGAAGTAGCTAGACAAAAGGCTAGTGATATTGGAGCACAGAATGTTTCTAGTCTCAAAGAAGCCGTTGCAGCTTTAAAAAAACCAAGAATCGTTTGGGTAATGTTGCCCGCTGGTAGACCAACTAACGAAACAATCAACGAACTAAGTCAACTTTTGGATCAAGACGATATCGTCATTGATGGCGGAAATTCATTTTATGAAGATTCACTCAAACATAATGAGATATTAAAAGCCAAAGGAATTAAATTCTTTGACTGTGGAACTTCCGGTGGTAAGAGTGGTGCTAATAAAGATGGTAATTTCATGATTGGCGGCGACGATTATCAAACCTTCCAATATATTGAACCAATTTTCAAGGACATTGCGATGAAAGATGGTTACTTGTACACCGGCAAAGCTGGAAGTGGACATTATCTCAAGATGGTCCATAACGGAATTGAGTACGGGATGATGGAAGCCATTGCCGAAGGATTTGATGTTTTGGAACACAGCCAATTCAAATATGATAATGAAGCCGTCGCTAAAGTTTGGTCAAACGGTTCCGTTATTCGCGGTTGGTTGATGGAATTAGCTCAAGACGCTTTTTCAAAAGACAACAATTTGGAACATATCAAAGGAATCATGCATTCATCTGGCGAAGGCAAGTGGACCTTAGATGAAGCCTTGAAGTTGCAAGTTCCAACCCCAGTTATCGGCATGTCCTTGATGATGAGATACCGTTCATTAGAAGATGATACCTTCACTGGAAAAGTTGTTTCTGCCTTGAGAAACGAATTTGGTGGTCACGCAACCGATAAGTGTGAATAATTTTAGATCAAGAAATCTAAAAAAACTCTCAAGGTATGTAATAATATTAATTATTTAGAAAAAGTGTAAGGAGTTTGATTATGGAATATATGGTTGGCGTTGATATTGGAACAACTAGTACCAAGAGTGTCTTGTACGACATGAAAGGGAAGGTTATTGCATACGCTAATAGTGGCTATCAATTGTATCAAGATATACCTGATATGGCAGAGGAAGATCCCGAAGAGATTTTTGATGCCGTGATTGAAGTTTTGAGCCAAGTGATTCGTAAGGGTAAAGTTCAAAAGGATGAATTGAAGGGTGTTTCCTTTTCATCAGCAATGCACAGTTTGATTTTAATGGACAAGGATGATCAACCGCTAACACGTGCAATAACTTGGGCTGATAATCGTGCTGCTAAGTATAGTGAAGAATTAAAAGAAAATGGTATTGGGGCTGAGATTTATGCCAAAACTGGTACACCAATCCATCCAATGGCACCTTTGTCAAAGATTCTCTGGATCAAAAACGAAAAGCCAGAGTTATTCAAGAAAACTAAGAAATTTATTGATTTAAAATCATATGTATTTTTCCGATTATTTGGAACTTATAAGATGGAATATTCCATCGCTTCCGCAACTGGTATGTTCAATATTTTCAAGTTGAAATGGGAAAAACAAGCACTAGATCTCCTAGGAATCTCGACACGGCAATTACCAGAATTAGTGGAACCAACTGATACTATTAAAGGTATTAGCTCTAAATATGGCAAAGTCTTAGGAATTACCAAGGATGTACCATTCGTGTTTGGTGCCAGCGATGGCGTCTTATCAAATCTAGGTGTCAATGCGATTGACCCCGGAGTGGTAGCGGTAACTATCGGTACTAGTGGAGCTGTTCGAGTAGTTGTTGATAAGCCAGTTGTTGATCCTAATGGAAAATTGTTCTGTTATGCCTTAACCAAGGACAAATGGGTTGTCGGCGGACCAGTCAATAATGGTGGAATTGTCTTTCGCTGGGTAAAGGATCAATTGTTTGCTCCAGAGAAAATTACCGCAGAACAAATGCAAGTTTCTACCTATGATATATTGACTCAAATTGCTGAAAAGATTCCAGCTGGATCTGATGGTCTATTGTTCCATCCTTATCTTGGTGGTGAAAGAGCTCCAATTTGGGACGCTTATGCTCGAGGTTCATTCTTCGGATTAACCAGAAAGCATACCAGGGCTCATATGGTAAGAGCTGCTTTGGAAGGAATTGTTTATAACCTTTATATCGTTATGTTAATGATTGAAGGCATCACTGGAAAGCCTAAGAGTATCCAAGCAACCGGAGGCTTTGCTCGTTCAGCACTTTGGAGACAGATGTTAGCTGATATTTTTGAGCAAGATGTAACGATCCCCGAAAGTTTCGAAAGCTCATGTCTAGGCGCAGCAGTTTTAGGGATGTATTCATTAGGTTATATTGATGATCTCTCGGCTGTAAAAGATATGGTTGGTGTGACTGACGTTCACAAGCCAAATGAAAAGAATTTTGAAGTTTATCGTGAATTGTTGCCAATTTGGATAAGACTATCAAGAGTCTTGGAACCAGAATATAAGAATATTGCTGAATTTCAGAAGAAACATATGAAATAAAAAGTGCGCGCAAACGCGCTTTCTTTATTCAGAATGTTGTAAGCGGTAACAAAGAGGAGGAGACTATTTATGGCTTTCTTAGTATTAATTTTAGGTGTAGCTTTACTATTATTTTTAATAATTAAATTAAAGATGAACACCTTCGTTTCATTGATCATTACTTCTATAGCTGTTGGAATTGGTTTAGGAATTCCGATGACTAAAATTGCCACAAGTATTCAAGACGGGATAGGTGGACAATTAGGTGAATTGTCAATTGTCTTTGGTTTTGGCGCTATGTTAGGTCGACTGGTAGCTGACGCTGGTGGTGCCTATCGAATCTCACATACTTTGATTCAAAAGTTTGGGAAAAAACGACTTCAATTAGCAATTGTTTTAGCATCATTTATTATTGGTATTGCTTTGTTCTTTGAAGTAGGGATGGTTCTTTTAATTCCAATCGTCTTCGCTATTGCACTAGAAGCCGGAGTTTCAATTCTTTATTTAGGAATTCCCATGGCAGCAGCACTTTCCGTCACACACGGATTCTTACCACCACATCCTGCACCTACAGCTATCAGTGCGGTTTTGAATGCTAATGCAGGTCATGTCTTGTTGTACGGAATAATTGTAGCGATTCCAGCTGTTATTGTTGCAGGACCAGTTTATACTCGAATTGCTAAAAAAATTGTCCCTGATGCATTTAATCGAAAGGGTAATCTATCTGCTTTAGGACCACAGAAGAAGTTTGAATTAGAGAATACTCCAGGATTTGGTATTAGTGTTTTAACATCGTTGTTTCCAGTTATCTTAATGGCAATTACAACAGTTTATCAATTAGTCTTTAATGGTGGATCTGTTCCTAAAAATCCTTCATTATTAGATTCAATTATTGCCTTTATCGGAACTCCTGCTATTACAATGACGATTTCATTGTTGGTAGCCATGTACACCATGGGTTGGGCCAGAAGATTCAAAACTCCAGAAATTATGAAGAGTCTGGAAGATGCTGTTAAATCAATTGCTATGTTGCTACTAGTAATTGGTGGTGGCGGTGCCTTCAAACAAGTTTTGATTGATGGCGGTGTCGGTGATCAAGTTATGAAATTATTCACTGGCGTCAATATCTCACCACTACTATTGGGTTGGTTAATTGCAGTTGTTTTGAGAATTGCTTTAGGTTCAGCCACCGTTGCTTCATTAACCGCAGCTGGATTGGTACTTCCATTGATGACTTCCGCTGGTGTAAATCCTGCTTTAATGGTTTTAGCTGTCGGAGCAGGATCATTAGCTGCATCTCATGTGAATGATGCTGGTTTTTGGATGTTTAAAGAGTATTTTGATCTGACAGTTAAGGAGACTTTGTTGACCTGGACCGTTTTGGAGAGCTTGATTTCAGTTGTTGGAATCATCTGTGTCATGATTTTAAGTATCTTTATTTAATATTTCCTATAAGAATACTCTCATATTTTCAGAATAAGTTTTAATTATTTTCAAATTAATAAATTTCAGAATACTATTACATCAACGATAAAACACATATTTGTTTCAAACATATTACTAAAATTACAGAAAAACTCAATTTTGTAACTTGACGGACGTTTCTATGTAATAAATACCTGTTAGTATATGCAACATAGCAAATGAGGGCTAAACAAATTAAACATTAAGGATGTAATTAATTCATGAAAAAAGTTTTATCTATCGCTTTAGTAAGTACTATGGCTTTGACAGCAATTGCAGCAACATCACATACTGCTCAAGCTGCAGTCTCACTCGACAGTAACCATGTTCAAGTTGAAGCAGGTGACACATATAAGAGTATCGCTGCTGCTAACGGCATTACAATCGCCGAACTAGAACAAGCAAACGGCCGTGAAGTTGGCGGATTTGACTTAATCTTCCCTGGTGAAACAGTTACATTGCCAGGTGCTACTGCTACAACAGCTACAACTGATACACAACAAGCAGCTACATCGCAAGCAACAACTCCACAAGCTAGTGTTGAAGAAACAAGTTACCAAGCACCAACACAAACACAAGATACACAAAGTACACAGGCTACAACACAAAGCGCACAAACAACACCAAGTGCTACACAACAAACAGCAAGTACAACTACTAGTGCTGCAAGTAACACAACAACAAACACTAATACAACAAGTACAACAGGTACATCACAGGGTACATTCAAGATTTCATTCTATGACCCATCTGTATTAGGTTCAAATATGGGTTATGGCGGTGTTGCTGCTAACCTTTCAGTTTTCCCTAAGGGAACACAATTGAAGATCACACTTTCTGACGGTACAGTATTGTACAGAACAGTTAATGATACAGGAACATTTGCCTACAGCAACCCTAACCAATTAGACGTTGCTATGCCAAATAACCAAATTCCTTCATACGGTGTTACAACAGCATCTGTTGAAGTAATTTAATTAATAAATTTAAACAAATAAAAGAGCCGATGAATGAAATATTACTTTCATTCACCGACTCTTTTTGTTATTTATTATTTGTAAAGCTATTTTATTGGTGTCAATCCCTTAACGATAAATTCCGTAACATGTTCTATTTCCAAGGGTTCGTCCCACTTTTTTCCATCTGCAATAATATAATGTTGAATTAAGTATCCTAAAATATTTGAGGCTATGAATCGAAGAATCTCCAGATTGTTCCAATCAATCAATAAGTTCTTCTCTTTTAATTCATCCAAAACCTGATTGAACTGTTGAAAAGATTTTTTAGGAATACTCTCAATCAAACGAACGTGTATTTCTTGATCGTAAATAAATTCACTTAAGAATATCTTCATTATCTTGTAGTTGTATTTAAAAAGTGAGATACGGTCATTAATCATAGTTGTTAAAAAGTACTTTAAATTAAGAGTACCGTTCTGATAGGCAGTTTGAGAAAATTGATTTATATCTTGGGGCAAGATTTTATTTGTCAAAGGTGTCAGAATTGCCATTAATAAATCTTCTTTATTATTAAACTTACGAAAAATGCTTCCTTCGGAAACTCCAGCATGTTCAGAGATTTCTTTAGTTGAAGTGTTAGCATAACCTTGTTTAGAAAACAAATCAATTGCTGAATGGAAAATCAATTTTTGTTTTGGTGTTAATTTTTCAGTTTTTTCTGCTTCACGATAAATATCAAATTGATTATCCATATGCTACACCTCATTTTATTGATACTTCCATTCTATCCTAAATGGAATCTAAGAGGTAAACTTTTTAAGCATGTTTGACATTAGAATTATTTCTGTAGCCGTAGTAGAACTGAATAAGAGCAATGACAATATTGACATAGTTCATAATGTTAAACCAAGTATCGATGCCACTAACTTTTGTAACCCCGAAGTAAACCCAGAAACCAATAATAATTGCAACTACATTGATCCATGCAAAAGTCTTTTGTAACTTTTGATTGTTGGTTGCAAACCACATCCAAATAACATTAATAACGAACCAAATTAATAAAATCCAAAACATTGTAGTAAACATAATATCCTCTCCTTTTTATGATAGTGAGTACTCACTATCTGTTTACAAAATTGATTATACTTCTTTTCTTTTAAAATGCAATGAGAAAAATAATTATTTTATTTAATGAATTGAATATTACAAATTTTCTAATAAATCCCCTAGCTTATCAATTCTTTTAATCCTATACTGGATTATAAAGAGGGAGTGAACGAAATGAAAAATCCTAGTTCTGATTGTACTGAAATTCTAGTTGGTAAAGCCGCTAGTATGGATGGTTCCACTATAGTTGCCCGTAACGAGGATGGCTATGGCCCAATTAATCCAATTAAATTCGTAGCTCACGCTGCTACTGATCAAAAAGATGCTTACTTTGTTTCCAAAACTACCGGAGTAAAGGTGCCATTACCTAATCACTCGTATCGTTACACTGCTACACCACAAGCTGATCAAAGTGATGGTCAATATGAAGAGGCTGGTATCAACGAATTGAATGTTGGTATGAGTTCCACCGAAACGACTGCTACTAATGCTCGAGTTTTGGGGTATGATCCATTAGTCCATGATGGTGTTGATGAAGAAGCAATGCTAACGTTAGTTTTGCCATATGTTAAAACAGCTAAAGAGGGAGTTTTGCGTTTAGGAAAGCTCTTGGAAAAATATGGTACAGGCGAATGTAACAGTATTGCCTTTAATGATAAAAATGAGGTCTGGTTATTGGAAACAGCAGGTGGACACCATTGGGCTGCAATGCGCTTGCCAGATGATGCTTATGCCATTGTTCCTAACCAAACTGTGGTAGAAGAAATTGATGTCAGTGACGCTGATAATTATTTGGTAGCCACAGACCTAATTGACTTCGTAGAGAAACATCACTTAAATCCACAACCAGGTCACTTTAACTTCCGAGAAATATTCGGTACTCAAAGTGAAGCGGATGCTTATTACAACACGCCTCGTACTTGGTATGGACAAAAGTTGTTTAATCCTGAAATTGAACAGTCTCCAACATCACAAACTATGCCAATGGTTAGAAAGCCATCTAAGAAAATTGCAATTGAAGATGTCGAATATTTCTTGTCATCACATTACAACGGGACTAAGTATGATCCATTCGGTACATTTACTTCTGGCACTGATAAGGAACAACGTCAATTCCGCTCAATTGCGATGGATAGAAACCAAGCTTCTTCTATTCTACAAATCAGAAATGATGTCGATGATAATCATGCGGCTATTCAATGGTTGGCAATGGGCTTCTTTGCATATAGCCCTTACGTGCCTTTCTATACGAATGTTACTGATACGCCTGAGGATTATAAGAATACGACCAATGAAGTCTCAATCGACAATGTTTATTGGTTGGAAAAGACTTTGTCAGTTATGATTGAGCCTCATTATCACGAATATTCAGATATGATCCATGCTTATCTTGACGCATGTCAATCATATGCTCGTCAAAGAATTGAAGTCACTGATGAAGTGATTGATGGCTTTACCAATGACGTTTCGGAATTCTTAACTGAAAGTAATTCTAAGACAGCTGGTGAAGTTTCAAAGAGAACTCACGATTTATTTAATAATTTAGTTAAAAAAGGTCTGCTTCTTTCAAAGACAACTTGGGAAAAAGGTCAGAATTTATAAGATAATTCAAATCTTTTTTATATTGAATAGAGTAGAATATAACGTGGTCAGCTTTTAAACAGTTAGGCAAATGAACTAGGGTAATATTACTCTAGTTCATTTTTTTAAAGCAAAAAAAGCTATATTCTGTTCTGCACTTACACTACAAATTATAGCTAATAGATGATTATGTCCCAAACTTGGGCTGTTTTTATTATTTAGTTGACTTAAATTGAATCTGTTCTAAAATTTGGTAATGAATTAAGTTGATGTATTTAATAAAGGAGAAGTGAGCTTGCGTCCCACAGTTGAATTTATGGGTATCACGCTTCATAATAATGAAAAAATCTAATTTAATAGTGAGCTTAATTTTGGCTATCTTATGTTCAGTCTCTGCAATCGTAATCTTAGAGCAACCAGTTCTGGCGAAAGCACAAGCTACTCAAAATTCAAGACGACAAATGCCAACCCTGTTCTTTCATGGTTTTGGTGGAACGGTTTGATCTATGGACTATCTAATTGATCAATCCCAAGCCGATGGCTATGCGACCAGAACTTTGACAATTTTTGTGTCTCCTCAAGGAAAATTGAGTTTTGACGGAGGATGGCCTAAAGGAGCTAAGAATCCTGAGATTCAAGTTTTGTTTGGTAACAACCATGAGTCAGATTACCATCACACAGCTAAATGGATCGATAAAATTTTGAAAATGCTTCATCGTAAATATAATGTGACTCGATTTAATGCGGTGGCTCATTCTTGGGGGAACAATGCGATTATGTACTATTTGGAACACTACAGTCGCAAAAAGAATCAACCACAAATTGATTCATTAGTAAATATAGCAGCTCCAATGCAAGTCTTAAGCCGGGATATTTATCGTCGCAATGATTGGCGATATTCTCCGCAATTGCATAAGGATTTCAAATCATACATTGCTCCAGATTCTAATATCAGAAGACTGCATATTCGAGAATTGAATATTATTGGACAACTGTCATTTAGAGATCATTTTGACAAAGCTGTGCCAGTTTCTTCAGCCCGTTCATTGAAGAGAGTTTTTAGAGGACCCCATCAGACGTATCGTGCCAGAATCTTTACAGGACCCAGGGCAGAGCACAGTGCCTTAACGCGACGAAATCCTAAAGTCCTACATGATATTGAAAATTTTCTGTGGTCAGATGATAGATAACATGACAAATTCATTACAAATTCATTAATTCGTCACATTTTTCCGATAGAGTGTTTGTTAGAAAATTTTAATAGGGACATATAGGTGAAAAAATGAATTTCTTAATAATGGCAGTGATTTTCGTTTTGGGAATTATTTTCTTAATGTCAGGCAGTCACATTAAGAGTGCATTTATTTCCAAAATTTTTTATTTCATTGGTACCTTTGGTGTAATTTTGGCAATGTATATAGCTTGGCCGAAGTGAACATATTTATATTTTTAAATCAAAAATCCCCATTAAGATGTAATTTGATAATTACATCCTAATGAGGATTATTTTATTCAATCGAAATTAAATGAACATTATCGACAGAATTAGATTCCCTTAATTTATCAAATAGATCATCAATAGTCCCATTTAAATGACTGATATCTAAAGAGATGACAACTGTCGCAATTCCATGAATTGGAATGTTTTGATTAATCGTTAGAATACTGGCGTTGGATTCAGAGATATCAACGAGTACCTTGGAAAGGATTCCTTGTTGATGGTGGAGCATCATAGAGATGACAGCTTTGCGATCATTCATTTCTTCATCAGGTAAAAAGATCATGTCTTTGTATTTATAATAAGTACCTCGACTGATACCGACTTTTTTAACCGCTTTACTAACATTATGAACTTTCTTAGTTTCAAGTAAATTACGTGCTTTGATTACTCGATCAAAGGATTCCGGAAGAATAGAACTGTCGACGATATAGTATTTTTCCATATTTATCTCCTTTTAATTAATGCTATTTTCTAAATTATATCATTTCATTTGGGGATTAATCTGCAATAAACTGTATTAGTTTATCGTTTTTTGCTATTCTAAAGGTGATTGGAGATGTTAGTTTGAAAACGTTAGTGGTAGTTTCTCATCCGGAGATAAACAATTCTCAGACGCAACAATTTTTATTGCAAGGAGCTAAGTTGCTAGATGTCACACGACACCATGTCGAAGGCTTGAAAAAAATTGATGTCGATAATGAACAGAGACTGTTAATGGAAGCGGATCGAATAATTTTTCAATTTCCGCTCTATTGGTATGCAGCCCCAGCTGGTTTGAAGAATTGGGAAGATAAAGTTTTAACACGTAATTTTATTTACGGCGATGGCAATGATAATTTGATGGATAAGGAATTTGGTATTGTTGTTTCCACAGGAATGCCTCTAAAAGAATTTCAACGTGGTGGCAGTGAAAATATTACGATTGATCAAATTATGGCGCCATTACGAGCAATCGCTGATCGTGCCAAAATGAAAGTCTTACCAGTCTTTACGATTGCACAGTTTCAATACATGAAAGAAGAACAACAGATGCAATTACTGATTGATTATCAACGATACTTAACTCAAGAATATCCTGATACTTTAAGTCGTCGTGAAGAGTGGTTTGAACGTGAATTTTCAGATCGTCTCAAAAACTTTGATGAAACAAATTGTACTGAATGTGAAACAATCTTGAATACCTTTATTCAACAAAAAGAAGATTTGGAGCAGTTAAAAAGTACAATCAGTTTAATCAAACAAGGAGAGGATGATTGAGCTATGGAAGATAGTACTGGTAAATGGTTGAGTGACCAAATTACTGATCTAGCTGGCAAGCAAAAGCAATATGAGAATCGTGCATTTTTAGTTGCAATGGAAAAGACAGTCAAGGAACAAAATGAACGCTTAAAATTGCTTAAAGGCGAAGTGGATGGTCGTCTTTGGAATCATGAGCAATGGTAATTCAAAAAAAGGACGAATAGTCGTTCTTTTTTTATTGTATTATTGTTACTTTAATATTAACATGCAGATGAAAGCGGGGTAACTTTATGAAATATATTATCACTGGAGCAAGTGGCCATTTAGGAAGTCACATTTTTAATGAATTAATTAAATTAGTGCCAAGTTCACAGGTGACGGCAGCCGTGCATACTCTTTCAAAAGCTAAGGATATTGCCGATACTGGAGCCAAGATAGTAGGAATTGATTTTTTACAGGAAAAAAGTTTGATTGAGGATTTTTCAAACCAGGATCTATTGATTTATGTACCTAGTAAAAGTCATGATAGCATAAGTCGAGTGACAGAGTTGGAGAATGTTTTGACGGCAGCTAAAAAAAGTAATGTTGGTCATATTCTAGCTATGGGATTCATTGCTGATCAAGCTAACAATCCTTTTGATCTATCGGCTTTTTATGGATATTTACCACGTCGTTTGGCATCTTCAAAGATTCCTTATACCATTGTAAGAAATGCTTTATATGCGGATCCATTGGTACCTTATCTGCCAGAATTAGTTCAACGTCAAAATGTTATTTATCCAATGAAGGATCAAGCGCTGTCTTTTATTAGTTTACGTGACAGTTCGAAAGCATTTGCCAAGGTAGCTTTTGATGAGTCGTTATTAAAGAATGGACGCATTTATACTTTGACCCAAGATAGAAACTATACCATGACTGAACTGGCACAGGTTCTATCGACAGTTTCTGGAGTTAAGATTGGTTATCAGCCAGTTTCTTTAGAAGAGTTTGCTCAAATTTATAATGAAGGCAATGAAGGACACATGCTATCGTCAATGTATGATGCCGGACAAAAAGGGCTCTTAAATGAGATTAGTGATGATTTTAAGCTGATTATGGGTCACGATGCTCAAAAGTTGACAGAATTTCTACAAAATTCAGTGAAATAAATCACTCAAATATTACAAGAAAAATTGCTTGAGATTGAAAATTAAAGAAAATATTTTTGGCAAAGCCCTCAAGTTGTTGTAATATATTCAGCATACTGTGTGAGGGGTGATAGTATTAAAAATTCTATACAAACGAGAATAATTGGTTTAGTCAGTGGGCTGATTTTGAACGCATTTGGTAATGGACTTTGTATTTCTGCCGATATGGGTAGTGGATTATGGACTGCCGCAGCGGTCAATTTAAATAAATGGTTTGCGATTAATATTGGCTTGGTTTTGTTCATTTTTGGTGTCGTTAATGCTTTGACTAACCAATTTTTGATTAAGCATTTTGATGGAAGAAGATTAGTAGGACAGATACTCTATGTATTATTCTTTAGTTATTTTGTTGATATATTTACTAATTTATTAACTGCTGTTGGTGTACCTAATTTACCAATCGTAGTAAGAGCAATTTTATCTTGTTTAGGTGTCGTCTTTTTCTGTGTTGCAATTTCGCTTTATCAAAGAGCTAATATTGTCATGCATCCTAACGATGATACAACCAATATATTACGATTCTTTTATTTGAAGGGTAATTCCACTAAGGCTCAGATCATTGATTTCTTACCACCAATTATTATTATTGTGATTGCAGCCTTTGCGATTCATAATGTTTATTCTGTCAATATTGGAACGTTGTTCTCCTTTATGTTCAATGGAATTTTGATTGCAACAGCCGATAAAATTATTTGGCCACAATTGAAACATAATTTTAAAACCGTCAATGATTAATCTAAGCTTAATAGTTTTTTAACTGAAATTTTTATTTATTAGTCGTATAATAGAAATACAAGATATAGGAAGCGCTTACAAATTGGTGCTATCTTGTGAGAGGTTTTAATAATTAATTAGGTGGTGCGTATTGATGAAACTAAATGACAATACAGAGGCAAAGAGAATTTTATCGGAGCTATATACCGATATTAATAATGAAAAAGAGCTCGATCAAAACGACTATAGTAAAGATTTCGTATTGAAAACATATAATTTGCTAGATAAGAATTATTCAGAAACATACTTATTTGGTCGTTTGCGAGATGATCGTCAAGTTCAAAGTGTTTTGAAGAAAATGGACAATGGTTCAGAATACAAAGAAAAGATTGATCAATACTCACGTAACCTAGGATATGCAGTTAATTAATTGAGAAAGAGACAACATAGCAGTCGAAAAGATTGCTATGTTTTTTTTGTTTAAAAATTGTTGCAAATGCAACAATTCGATAGTAAAATGATTTTTATAGAAGGAGAGGTAGTAATTGTGGTAGAGATCTTGCGTTCAATCGGAATTATTGCTCGTTCACTAGATTCAATCAGTAATATTGAATTTAAAAAATATAATTTAACTAAAGGGCAATATTTATATTTAGTTAGGATTTATGAAAATCCTGGTATTATTCAGGAAAAATTAGCTGAGATGATCAAAGTCGATAAGACGACTGCCGCTCGAGCTATAAAGAAATTGGAGAATAATGATTTTATCGTTAGAAAGCAATCATCTGATAACAAAAAAGAGAAGAAACTCTATGTTACAAAAAAAGGTAAAGAAGTTTATCCAACGATTTATCGAGAAAATATTTACTCTAACAAAATGGCATTAAAGGGTTTAAGTCCAGCTGAACAACGGCAAATCTTTGAATTATTGAAAGTAGTCGAAGATAATGTTGCTTCTGATTGGGAGTACGTTAAGAAAGGAAATCATCGTCAATATTGAAAATAACTAAGTGTAAACTAAATGATGTACGAACTTTAAAAGAGTTAAGTGAAACAACTTATAGACAAACCTTTGGACAAGATAATACTGAGGATAATATGATGGCTTACTTAAAGGAAGCTTATAATGAGGCACAATTGACACAAGAATTGGCTGATCCAAATTCAAGCTTTTATTTTGCCTATTATCAAGGTAAATTAGCCGGTTATTTGAAATTAAACATTTTTGATGCACAATCGGAAGAAATGCCGACTGATTATTTAGAGGTTGAAAGAATTTATTTTAAACAAGATTTCCAACATTTAGGATTGGGTACACAGTTGCTTAATTTTGCAATTGACCAAGCCAATATTTTGAAGAAGAGCAATATTTGGTTGGGTGTTTGGGAATATAATTATTCAGCACAAAAATTTTATCAGAAACTTGGGTTTGAAAGATTCAGTGAACACAAGTTTATAATGGGAGATTCAGTTCAAACTGATTTTCTCCTAAAAAAGGGATTGAGGTAAAAAATGACAAGAGTTATTGTAGATAAAGAATTTTGGGAGTTATTTCCAGAAGCACAGATCAGTACTTTAACGATTCATAAAATAGATAATCATGTATATGAATCAGATGATCCATATTTTGCACAATTGCTTAAGGATGGAGCACAAGAGTCAAAGAAGTTTATTGAAAATGAAGTATTTCGTGATAATGAGGTTGTAGATGAGTGGCGTCAGGCCTTTAGAAAATTTAAGACTAAAAAAGGAGCTCGCTGTTCAATTGAGGCATTATTAAAACGTGTATCACAGGGACGTGAGTTCTCACCAATCAATCCATTAGTTGATATTTATAATAGTATTTCTTTGAAATATGGAGTTCCTTGTGGTGGTGAGAATCTTAATGCGATAGATGGGAATCTCCACTTAGGTAAGGCTAATGGTGGAGAGAGTTTCAAACCATTAGGATCAGATGAGGATGCTCCCGCATTGCCTGGTGAAATTATTTATTATGATAATACAGGAGCAATTTGTCGTTGTTTGAATTGGCGAGAAGCTCAAAGAACAATGCTGACTGAAGATACGACTGATTCTGTTTTGGTAATTGAGGCAATCGATCCTGCTTCAATAAGAAGAGCGACTGAGGCCATCAATGAATTAAAACAATTGGTAGAAAAGTATTTTCAAGTTACTGGTGAAATTAAACAGTTAACAAAGAATGATTTTGAAACTGAAGAGCTATAAACAAGATAATTATGAACTAAAAAGCCAAGACGTTAACTATACGCCTTGGCTTTTCAGTTATATAAATAATGATTTCTATTCTAGGACTAAAGAATCCTTTTGGTCTTTATCGACCATTCCAAAAATCAAAATGATAATTCCCAGAATCAAAGAACCAACAAAATAAAAGAAAATTGTAGCAATACTTAGATTAATGCTGAGTGAGAAACCAATCAAGTAAGGTCCGATGGTTGCTCCGATTCTACCAATTGATTGAGTAAATCCGATACCGACACCTCTGATTTCAATGGGATATTGGGTGGGTGTTAGAGCAATTAATATTCCCCAAGCACCAAGAGTGAAAAATGATAAAAGGCAACTACTGAAGACGACTAAGAAGGTATTTTGAGCTGTTCCAAATAAGAATGCTCCGATGATTGTGCCGACTAAGTAAATTTCGAGGACTTTTTTACGAGTTAGTTTACCCATTAAATAGGCTGCTAGAAAATAACCGGGTAATTGAGCGAAACTCATCAATAAGGTATAACCGAAACTGTGGACAACTGAAAAGCCTCGTTTGATTAGGACGCTAGGAAGCCAAAGAAACATGCCGTAATAAGTAAACATGATGATGAACCAAAGTAAGCTCAGACAGATAGTAGCACGACGGAAATCCTTTGCCCAGATTTGACTTAGGGCAATTCTGAGATTAAGTTTCTCGTTTTTAATATTGGTTTGAGCAGGCAAGTGGCGACGTATTACTAAAGTGTAAAGGGCCATGACTGATGTAACAATGACTGTAAAACGCCAACCATAGATCGGCATGAATAAGAAGGCTAAAAGAGATGCAACGATCCAACCAATTGCCCAAAAACTATCGACTAGAATAAGCATTTTGGAGCGTTTGTGACCAGAAAAGGAGTCGGCGATAATGGTGGTAGCCACTGGTAGTTCGCCACCTAAGCCGATTCCCGTGATGAAGCGGACAAGCATGAATTGAGAGACATTTGTCGTTAAAGCTAGAACTAAATTACTAATAGAAAAAATCAAGAGCGTAATAATAATAATATTCTTTTTGCCAAATTTATCAGCTAAGTAGCCGAAAAGAATTGCACCGACCATCATACCAACGGTTGTGATAGAACTAACTAATCCAATCTGATTGTCATTCAAAAACCATTCCTTTTTGATTAAGGGCATGATAAATGATAATAATGCTACATCGGCTGCGTCAAAAAGCCAGGCAGTACCAATAACCATTAAAAGCTTAAGGCCACTTTTTTCCTTAATTTGAGCATTCAAAATCTTAATACCTCCTAAAATTATATCTAAAAATAAATTATTTAATTAAAAGTAAAATTTACCTTTAGTAATGCAAAACAAAGACTATCATTAGTCTTATTTGAGGTCAAGCGATAACCTTAATTTGTACAACTTAGCGGGCCGACCACTTTTGCCGTGTTCAGTTCCAATTTCGGTAAAGAGGTGAGCATGAGTTTTTCTAAAGTTGGAGTTATCAATATTTTGGAAGGGTTCCTTCCAAAATGTTGCATAGACTTCGCGAGCTTCTTTTAGTGTAAAATCGTTGCCTAAGATTAATAGAATCGTTGGCAAATAATTTAGACGGTTAGTAACTCTTTGAAAGGCATGACGTAAAATCAAAGCGTGATCGCTAGTCAGATACTTAGCATTATCATATTTTCCAATATCTTTGTAGAATTTATTATCCGATACTTTCTCACTCAGAGTTTTGAAAACTAGGTCATTATGTTTCAGAATAAAACAATCTTTATCGTAATCTATCTCAAACCATTGAGCATCTTTTGCCCCATACCCAGCGGTTAATTTTGGCATATAGGGGAGATAGGTCATGTAACTGAGAGCAATTTCACGGTCATTGATGGAGCGATTGATGTCACTAAAGGTCGCTAGTTGTTCGGTATAAAAATTTGGCAAATCGATACCAATTTTTTCCCGAATCAAACGTAGTGACGCTTCTTCGGCATTTTCATTTGCTCGTAAAATGGTGGTAGGAAGTCCCCACTTGTCTGTGTTATAGCCGAGTGCATTTTTGATTAGTAGGATCAAAACTTTGTTGTTCGATGTATCGAAACTCCAAATGATATTAACAATACTGATTTTTAAATTGTTATTTATCGATGTGTCTGTCATTATTCAACCTCATTTATAATATGGATTTATTATAATTTACTTGTTGTATAGTTCCAATGATTTGACGGTTTTATTCTTGTTTATTGAATAGAAAAATTTTATAACATACGTGGAGGTTAGGAAAGACCTCGGGATGATATAAGATATCACTCCTCCCCTGAATCCATGAGATATCATCCTTGGTTGGGTTCTGAGTCATATCGATTTTATATCGGATATGAGGGGGGAAATAGATTATGAAAAAAATGTTAAGAAATAGTTTAATGTTAGGCGCTGCAATTTTAGGAATTAGTTCAGTTGGCGGTATTGCACAAGCTGCGACAACACCAACAACGACTCCAACGACAAGTACGACAACGACGACGCCATCAACAACTTCAACAGCTACTGCAGATATTACACCTGGACAGATAACAATTAATTCGGGACCAAGTTTCCTCTTTGGTACAGTTAAAGGTTCAGCTAACGATACAATGTACACATCAACGTCTACAACTGGTAATGTATCGGTTTCTGATGCTGCATCTGGGACTGGTTATACAGTAAGTGTTACGGCTAGTCCATTTACAACATCAGGTGCAAATCCTACGACTTTGAAGAACGCACAATTATTATTGGATGATAATGAGACAGATCCTGTTAAATCAGTAGATAGCGACAATGTTTCAACACCACCAACAATGATTGCTAACGCGATATTGTCAAGTGATCCAGTTGATATATTGAGTGCACCCGCAGGAACTGGTGTTGGTGCTTATACAGCAAGCTATGGTAATGGAGATGCTGAACTCAAAGTACCAGCTGGTAATATCGGCGGTTCTTATAGTTCAACATTGAACTGGACATTATCTAACGCACCATCATAAAAAGGTATTTGAGGGTCTGTGACAAGTTTTGTCACAAGCCTTCTTTTTTTGGAAAGGGATGTTCTTTTGAAAAAGTATCTTTGGACTCCAATTTTTCTTTGGATAAGCATTATTGCAATTCTAGGTTGTAACGGTGAAAAGGTTAAAGCTGCTACAAACCCACCGGTTAGTTATAACGTTATGCCGGAATTATCCAGTAATCAGATTAATAAAAAGGTTGGCTATTTTGATTTAAAAATAGCACCAAATCAAAAAGAACAAATCAAATTCAAAATCAATAATAATGATACTAAAAAACATAGTTATACTATTTCTATTAATCGGTCTGCAACGGATAAGAATGGTGTGATTATTTATAATAAACATAATGTAAAACCAGATAATGATTTGAAGTGTAATATTGAGAAGCTAGTTACTTATCCTAAACATATTTCACTAGCACCAAAGACATCTAGTGAGGTAACAGTCAATGTTACTGGTCCTTCCAAGAGGTTCGATGGAGTTTTGCTTGGTGGAATTTTCATAATGGAAAATAATCAAGTTAGCAATAAGACCACTAAAAAAGGTGTGACACTAAAAAATGAATATAGTTATGTTTTAGGGCTTCAACTACAAAATAATGAGAAAAATATTCAACCAGATTTGAAATTTGTTAAGGCTTCTGAAGCAAGCGAGAATGGTCAAGTTTATGTTGACGCTAAAATCGACAACGATGTTCCTAAGGTTGAACAGAAATTTAACGTAGCAGCGAAAGTGACACCACTCAATAGTAAGAAAGTAATCTTACGTTCTGAAAAAGAAAATGTTTCTATGGCACCAGACAGCTACTTTGATTATCCGATTAATGTTAATACTGTGACTGGATCTAAAAAGAGTAATAGATTACGTCCTGGCAAATACATGGTTTACCTCAATATTAAGGACAATGGCAGTCAAAATATTTGGCGTTTGCAACGGAAAATGACGATCAGTCGTGCACAGACAAGACGGATCAATAAGAAGACACCAGTTAATAACAATAAGAAGTTAATAATTCTTATTATTGCCATCTTAGTAATAATTGCTGGATTAGTAATTTGGTATTACAGAAAAAATAGGAAAGAATAATTGAAAAATTATTTTTGTTTAAAATAATAGCACTTATTTAGGCATAAACTGCATCGGTTAAAAATTGATGTAAATCCCAAATAAGTGCTATTTGATTCTAATCTATAGCTATCTTCGCTTTTTAGAAGACGTTAATAAGAACTGTGCCAGATATAACTAAGAATAAACCAACTACAGAGTAGATGGAGATTGATTCATTGTAGAAGACGATTCCAGCAATTGTAACGAGTATTAATCCAACGCTACCCCAAGTGGCATAAGTAAGACTTAATGGAAGTCTTTTCAAAACGTGGGAAAGAACAAACAAGCAGATAAAGTATGACGCCAAAGTTCCCACTGTTGGTAATAGATTGGTAAAACCATCCGTTTTCTTTAATAGTGAAGTTCCCAAGACTTCAAAACCGATGGAGACCAATAATAGTAAGTAGTTCATAAGCTTTTCCTCGATAAAAAAATTTCTCTCAATATCATACACGATTATTTTGAAAAAAACACTAATTATTTTTCGTTTTTGAATAATAAATTTAAATATATTTTGTTATGTTTAAATGCTAATTGACAGTTGGATTAGAATATATTAATTTTATTAGAGATTTTAAGGGGATAGGTGGGGCTTAACTTGATATTTGATAATGATTGGGATTTTTTAAAAATGCAATTGAAATCAGCATGGGGAGAAAAAATGCATTTCATCTATACATTGCTGATACCAATACTGATATTATTTCTGAATAAGAATTTATATTTTCCAGATGATATTACGATTTATATTTATTGGTCATATATCGTTGTGACAACTGTTTTCCATGGTTTTCTCATTAATTTAGTTCGTTGGCGTGAGAATGGTCGCTTTAAAAACATTTCTTTGTTGGTGAAATCTGATCATACAGTGATTTTAACGAATATCTTGGTTCAATTGATTGTTATTCAAATTGAAATTGCTTGTTTTAATCTAATTATGGCAATATTTGTAACGCATCTTTCTTGGGAAACCTTTGTTTATGGATTTTTGGCTTCATTTTTGGCGGTGTTGATCAGTTCCAGTATGTGGTCAATGTTTTTATTGTTAAAATTGAAACGAGGAACTTTTAATATATTAACTGGTTTGATATTTATTTTGGGCTTAATTAGTCTAGGAATTAGACCACAAGGAATAATGAAACATTTTTTAGTAATCGTTAGTCCTTTTCAACTAACTTACGAACTTTATAATATAGCTTTCAATGAGACTAGTTTGCAAGTTTTGTTGGGTATATGTGTCGGGGTATATATAATAGTAGGAATAATTCTACTTTGGAAAATCTCTTTGAGAACACCACGACATAGGCTATAAAAATATCCGAAGTTTTGAAAGGGAAGTACTTTGAAAAAAATAATTGTATTATTAATGTTATTACCGACTTTACTCACTGGCTGTACTAATGGAAATGGAATTGATTCTAGCAATCAAACATCCACCAAAAATATCAGTGAGTGGACTTATCAATCAGGCGATAAACCGGTGAAAATAATTAATCATGATAATCCGACAACTATTAAAGAATCTGAGTTTAAATATTCCCATATTAACTATGGTGGTTTAGACAAATTGCAGCGGACGAAGGCTGTAACAGCTTATTTAACAAAGAATAATCTAGGTCATTCTAATACACGAACAAGACAAATTTGGCGACCAACTGGTTGGCACAATCAGCCTAAATATATTGATGGAACACGAGTTATTCCCCAAAATCGTGGCCATTTGATTGCTTATACAGTGACATTCAACTTAAACAATAAAGGACAAGAACAAGTAGGAGAACTTGGTAGTATTGACAATCCTTATAATCTTTTTACGCAAACAGAGTTTTCTAATCAACAGACGATGACGCAAGTGGAACAAAAAGTTCGAACAGCTCTAGCTCAAAATAAGAAGGTTATCTACAAAGTTGAACCAATTTTTCGTGGTAATGAATTGATGGCTCGAGGAGTTTGGGTTCAAGCACTAACAACGGATGGGTCTATGAAATTTAACCGCTATCTGTTTAACGTTCAAGATAGAATTAAATTTGACTATGCAACAGGAAGGTCGGTAGTTGATTATAAGTTACGGGTACCAGCTGTAGAAAACCAAGCAACTTATTATAAGCATGCATATCACCCTAAGTATCGACACTAGTTTGTTTTTCTCTAATTGACATTTAATTTAATTATAATTAATATTATTATTTATATATGTCTATTTGAGAGGGATGAGTCTATGGACGATAGTTTAAGCGTTGACAGTGCTCTTAAAGACACATTGCCAACCGTATTTGGATATATTGGAATTGGAATTTCGTTTGGAATTGTTGCTGCTGCAGCTGGATTGAGCGTCTTGAATGCCACCTTGATGTCACTGATAGTTTACGGAGGCTCAGCACAATTCATTTTGGTTAGTTCATTGGCTATTGGAACACCGATGGTTTCGATAATTTTATCGGTTTTTTTAGTTAATTCACGAATGATTTTGATGAGTATGACCACAGCCAATTTTTTTAAAAAGAATTCGCTCTTTGAGAATATCCTCGTGGGTAGCCTGATTACCGATGAAAGTTTTGCACTCAGTATGAACAAGTTGAATTTCACCAATGGCAAATTGTCGTTCAAGTGGTTCAATACTGTAAATTTATTAGCTTATATAGTTTGGGCAGCGTCGACTATGGTGGGAGCAATGCTTGGTAAAGTTATCAGTGATCCTAAACAATTGGGGTTAGATTTTGCTTTGGTAGCTATGTTCATTGGTCTATTATATTTACAAATTATTAACGACCATGCGATTTCTTTAAAAATTCAATTGATCGTAGTGTTAATTATGTTGCCATTAGTTTATTTTGGTCTGGTATTCATTTCTTCAGATCTGTTAATCTTAGTTGTTACTTTAATAGGTTGTACGTTAGGGGTGGTCTTGAAACATGCCTTCAACTGAATTTATTATTTGGACTATTATTGGCTGTGGAATCGTCACTTTGTTATCAAGAATCATGCCATTTATTTTGTTAAAAAAGTTTAATCTCCCCGCTAAAGTGGTGGAATTCTTAAGCTTTGTACCAATAACAATCATGGCGGCACTTTGGTTTGAAAATTTGTTCGAGCAGCATTTAGGTCACTTGCCGCAAATTAATTATGAAAATTTATTAGCTTCGGTACCAACAGTTTTAAGTGCCATAATAACGAAAAAACTATTAGTGATCGTTATTGTTGGTATAGTATCTCTAGCAATTGTTCGATTGGTTATTTGAATAAATTAATAGATAGTAAAATAGGTAAAACAATAGACCAAGGTAGTCAAAATACGATTGCCTTGGTCTATTATTTAGACTAAAAAAATCTGTTAATCACTAACGACAACATAGGACTTAATAACTTTTCGATCTCTCATTTCTTGATAAGCACTATTAATGTCATCTAATTTGAAACTCTTAGTAAAGACTAGTCCGGGATTGATTTCACCGTCTAAAACAGCCTTTAATAAACGTTGTTTATCGTAGGTTGAAACGGATGCGGGTCCACCAGCAATAGTAATGTTGTTAGCAAATGGAGTAGTTATGTCCATATTCCCTGTGTGTGGCAAGCCAACCCTACCGATAATTGCTCCGGGACGTCCAACTTGTAGAGCGGTTTTAGTTGATAATTCAGTTCCAACACATTCCAAAACGGCATCGGCACCAAATCCGTTGGTCAAAGCAAGTATTTTCTTAACACCTTGATCGCCACGTTCAGAAACATTATCTGTAGCACCAAATTTCTCAGCTAAAGCTTGACGGTCAGGATGGCGGCTAGTTGAAATAATCTTTTTAGCACCAAGCAATTTTGCAGAAATAATACCACAAAGTCCTACAGCACCATCGCCCATGACGACGACTGTGTCACCACTTTTGACATGACTGACTCTAGCTGCATGATAACCAGTAGCTGTAACATCAGCTAAGGTCAACAATGATTTGAGCATGCCTTCACTATAATCGCTGGGTTTGCCAGGTACCTTGATCAAAGCCCATTGTCCGTGTTGGAATCTGATATATTCGCCTTGATTTCCATTACTGAAATTATCAGTGTGTGATTGACAATCGCCATCAAATCCAGCTAGACAAGCAGGGCAATGTCCACATCCATGAGTAAATGGAGCAATCACAAAATCGCCAACCTTGACAGTGGTGATATCTGAGCCGACCTCTTCGACAATTCCAATTGCTTCGTGACCGTCGTTTTCTGAATGTTTTGCCTTATCCTCTAAACCACGATAAGCCCAAAGATCGGAACCACAAACACAAGCACGAATAACTTTTATGATGACGTCGTCAGGCTTTTGGATCGTAGGTTTGTCCACATCCTCGATTTTTACTTCACCGACACGTTCGAAAACAGCTTTTTTCATATTTTTCCCTCCATAATATTATGTGATAATTATAACGTTCTTTTCGTAAATATCATTGCATATTGATAGTTAGTTGTCCCAATTGATCAATCTTGCTGACTAGTTGATCGCCAGATTGTAGGAATTCCTTGGGGTTTCGACCGAATCCTACTCCACCTGGAGTACCTGTAAAGATTAAATCTCCTGGGAATAATTCTGTGATACTTGATAAATAATTAACAAGTTTCTCAGGGTTAAAAATTAGATTACCCAACTGGCTGTGTTGTTTTTCTTGACCGTTGACTTCTGTAGTAATAGTTAATGAAGTTAGATCTGGAATCTCATCAGGAGTTGTCAACCAAGGTCCGATAGGTGAGAAGTTTTGATAAGACTTAGCTAGGGAAAATTGTGGATTCGAATTGGCAAATTGGAGTTGACGGTCGGATAAGTCTTGACCGACCATATATCCAGCAATATGTTTTGAGGTATCGGTTAATTTGATATTGCGACCACCATCGCCAATTACGATGACTAATTCGGTTTCCCAGTCGGTTTGGGGACTAGGAATCTTGACGGTAGGATTAGGTCCGGTTAATGAACTGACAAATTTAGTAAAGATATTTGGTACCTTGGGAGCTGAAGTGTGCAGCTCATTCATGTGGTCGCGATAGTTGAATCCCACCGCAAAAATCTGTTGAGGTTTTTGAATAGGTAGTGAGAAGTCATTTGAGTCAGGTAGGCTTTCTTTTTGACCCAAATTTATTTCTTCGTTTAAATGGGGAAGCATTTCCTGTAAATTATTAAAACCTTTGACTGGTTGAATGTTGTCAGAATTGATAACGACAACTTGATTATGGTACATTGCTAATTTCATTTTGATGATCCTTTCGAGCTTTATTATCTTTATTTTAGTACAGTCTAGATTTTTATTAACAAAATATTTAGGAAATTGTCATTCGAATGAAAGTGTTTACAAGTGTCGATATTGTGATAAAATTAACATGAAAGTGAGGCTCTTGTAATATGACAGATTATAATTTTTTGAAACCATATACTTTTGAAAAAAAGGGAATTACGGTTAAAAATCGGATTGTTATACCACCAATGACTGAGGAAATGAGCTTTTCCAATGGAGAAGTAACGGCTGATGAATTGCGTTACTATCATATTCACAGTGGTGGAGCTGGTATATTTATTACGGGTGTTGCAAATGTTAATGCTTTAGGAAAAGGTTTTGAGGGTGAACTTAGTGCTGAGGACGATAAGTTTATTCCTAGCCTGACAAAATTAGCTTCTGCAATTCACAAAGATGGGACAAAGGCTATTTTGCAGATTTTTAGTGCAGGGAGAATGTCTTCAACAGCTGTTCTACGGGGACAACAGCCAGTCAGTGCTAGTGCTGTTAAGGCGACCCGAAAGAATTCAGAAACTCCACGTGCTTTAAGTGAAGCTGAGGTTGAACAAACTATTAAAGACTTTGGCGCAGCAACTAAGCGTGCGATTCAAGCGGGGTTTGATGGTGTTGAAATTCACGGAGCTAATACGTATCTGATTCAACAATTCTTCTCACCGCATTCTAATCGTCGGACTGATAAGTGGGGCGGCAGTCTTGAGAAGCGGATGGCTTTTCCTTTAGCAGTCGTTGATGAAGTTCAAAAGGCAATTGATAAATATGCTGACAGACCATTCTTGATGGGATATCGTATTTCACCAGAGGAAATTGAAGAGCCAGGTATTAGATTCGATGATACATTGAAATTAGTCGATGCCTTGAAAGAGAAACCTTTGGATTATCTTCATGTTTCTATGGGAAATGTCTGGAGAAAGTCGTTGAATGATAAGACAATTACGACACCGTTGAATTTGACAATTAAAAAACATATTGGAGAGCTTCCCCTAATTGGTGTCGGCGATATTCAAAGTCCGGCAGACGCTAAAAAGGTTCTTGATGAAGGAATTGATTTTGCTGCTTTAGGTCGAGAAATGTTGCGTGAACCACATTGGGTTCAAAAAGTTATTGCGGGCGATGAGGACGCTATTCGTTATACGATTGCACCAGCTGATCATGAGGAACTTGGTTTAGTTGGAACATTCTGGGAATTTCTATTACAAGGATTCCACGATGGTTTGCAGTTGAGCAGTGAACCGCATACTCTAGAAGATCGTCAAAAGTTTAATGCCACTTTGGATCATATTTTTGGTGGCGGTAAGTAAATATAATTTTGTTGTTAAAAAAGTCGATATGATAACCATTTTGAAATGGCGAACATATCGGCTTTTTGGTTTCTTCCTTATTTGACAGAAATATCAGACTGATATATATTGAAAAAAGTTGTTTTATATCAGGCTGATATATAAGGAGTAAATTATGTATGATTTATTTGTTTTAGGACAATTGATGGACGAATCTATGAGTGGCTATTTGATGCAACAAATCTTGCAGCAGTTGGTAGGGCGTAATCGTAAGATCAGTTTTGGAATGATATATCCGCTTTTTAAGCGATTAAGTGAAGCAGGATATATCAACTTAGTGGAAGAACAAAGTGATAATGGGAACCGCCCTAAAAAAGTGGCCTCAATTACCAAAGAGGGTCGGATTCGTTTTAAGGAGTTAATGGAACAAGTAGTACCGTTGAATCCTAATCTAGAATTTACTTACAGTGTGAAATTTCGTAATTTTCATCAGGTTGATTTGAAATTACGTCTAAAAATACTGGGTGATTACCGAAATTATTTGTTAGAGAATCAAAATTTATTAAAACAACAGTTTCATGATTTACCACAAACAAATATTTCTCAACCGGACCTAGAAAATGCCAAATGGGTCATTGATTTAGACCAGATGAAAACTAAGGCTGCATTAGATTGGGTCGAAAAAGCATTAAAAGAGTTTGAAAAATAGGGGGAATTTCTCTTGGAAGAACCAGAAACAATGTCACGCAAGACCATCTTATTGATGGCAGTAGTCACAGGAGTCATTGTGGCTAATTTAAATTTTATTCAGCCAATTGAAAATCTGATTGCAACTGACTTCGGAATCTCAAAAGCAGTAGTCGGTATGTTAGCTATGATTACTCAACTAGGCTACGCGTTAGGATTATTACTAATTGTCCCGCTGGGCGATATTTTCAATCGTTATCGGTTGATTCAATTCATGATGATTCTATCAATTATTTCATTATTATTGGCCTTTTTATCACCGAATGCGACAATTTTCGCCATTGCGACGGCTTTGATCGGTATCACTTCGGTAGCACCACAGATAATCATTCCTTATGCAGGTTATTTAGCTCCACCACTGCAAAGGGGAAAAGTTTTAGGAATAGTCTTAAGTGGATTATTGACGGGGATTCTTTTGTCACGGTCATTTAGTGGATTATTAGGTAGTATTATGCCATGGCAGGATATTTATTTAATTGCTGCAGGGATCGACTTGATCTTTTTAGTCATCGTTAATCGTTTCTTGCCTCGCGATGAACGTGGTCATCAAGATTTGCGTTACTGGCCAGTTATTAAGACGTTGCCAAAATTATTTGCCAGTCAAAAGGCTTTGAGAAGTTCAGCCATAAACGGATTTTGTATGTTTGGGATGTCGAATGTTTTGTGGTCTACTTTAGCCTTTTATTTAGCAGCTCAATATAATTTAGGCAGTAATGTTGCCGGCTTGTTGGGATTATTAGGTATAGCAGGAGTTTTAGTAGCTCCTTGGGTAGGTACTTTAGTCGATGAACGTTCGCCACGATTGACAATTGGCTTGAGTATGATTTTTTCTGGAGTTGCTTTTGTGATTTTTTGGTTGATCGGTGCTTGGTTGATTGGTTTAGTTATTGGAATCATTCTCTTGGATTTAGGAACACAGTTCAGTCAAGTTTCCAATCAAGCTATCGTACAATCGTTGAATCGCAAAGAAAGCAGTCGTAATAATTCTATTTTTATGTTCAGTTACTTTTTAGGTGGTTCATTTGGAACTTTATTTGCTACTTGGGCTTGGAGTCATTTCGGCTGGATCGGCGTTTGTTTAGTAGCACTTGTCTTCCTGATTATTGCTATTGGTGATCATTTTATTATTGGAGAACCTGAAAAATTAAATAGAGAAGCGTAGTTCGATTCGTTTTATTTTGTAAATCATTTCAAGTGTTATATTATTTTTCCGAGGGAATAATATATGGAAAAATTTTCGCTATTAATTGTTTTATTTGCGGCTTTAGCTACGCCGTTAATTACTGCTAAATTTCATTTGCAAAGAATGCCGACAGCTATTTCTGAGATAATTATGGGAATCATCATCGGAAAGACTGGTTTCAATTTTGTGCAGCCAGATTCTAGTCTGCAATATGTTGCTAATTTAGGTGTGATAATGCTGATTTTCTTAGGTGGTATGGAAATCGACTTCTCTTTACTGGAACCTAAGAAAGGACAATATTCGCCATTAGGAACGTCACTTGCTGGGTTTGGATCAATCTTCTTTTTGTCATTGATTCTAAGCGGAATCTTGTATGCACTGGGTATTTTCAGTGAGTTTATCTTAGCGGTTATTTTATTTAGTACGATTGCTCTAGGAGTTATCATTTCACTATTGAAAGAAGTGGGACTACTCGATACTGACTATGGACAGACGATTTTACTGACGTCGGCTTTTGGTGAGTTCATTCCATTGGTAGCCTTGACAGTTTATGCGGCGGTAAAACGTCAGAATTATTTGTCGGTTCTAGGTTTACCAGTGATCTTTATCATTGCAATTATCTTATTGAGGCGATTTAACCGAATTTATGTCTTCTTTGAAAAAATAGATAAGTCAACGACGCAACTTGATATTCGTTTGGCCTTTTTCTTGATTTTTACGTTGGTAACTTTTGCTGAACAAATTGGTGCTGAGAATATTTTAGGTGCATTCTTAGCCGGAGCAGTTATGAAATTGTTACGGCCCAAGGAAGATACTGAGGAGAAATTAAGTTCAATGGGATACGGGTTCTTTATTCCAGTTTTCTTTATTACTACTGGTGTGAAATTGAATCTGCGAACATTATTAACCAATAAAGAAGCTTTGATTCTGATTCCGGTCTTCTTCATTGCCTTTATTTTGTCAAAGACTATCGTCTACTTTGTCTTCAGAAAGAGATTTGGAAGACGTTATTCAGCTGCGGCAACAATCTTAGCTTCAACAACGATAACTTTGGTCTTGCCAATTTTGGAAGTAGGAAAGAATCTGAAATTGATCACAACTCCACAAGCAGGAGCAATCACTCTGGCTGCAATTATAACTTGTTTAATTGGACCAACGTTGTTCAATAAAATTCTTAGCAAAGGTAACACTGAGACAAAAGAAGCCTAATCAGGAATAAATTTAAGCAAAGTTTAACAAGGTGCGTTACACTAATCCTGTTAAGAAAAAACTAACAGGAAAAGGAGTCTTTTTTAATGAAGAAAAAATATGAAGCAAGTACCGAAGAAAAACATTTGGAAATTGTAAATATTGCCAGTCTTGAAAAACGCGTCAAGGACCACATGAGCAATGAAAAGGGTGCTTTTGGCTATATCCGCGGCGGTTCAGAAGACGAGTGGACTATGAAGCAAAACACCGAAGCTTTCAGTAAGAAAAAGATTATGCCTCGTGTCTTGCAAGGTATCGATCACGCCGATTTAAGTACAAAATTATGGGACATTGACTTGAAGACTCCAATCATTGAAGCTCCATCAGCTGCCCATGGGTTAGCACATGCTAAAGGTGAAGTTGATACTGCTAAGGGTGTTGCGGATGCCGGTTCTATCTTTTCAATGAGCACTTATGGAAGTACTTCTGTTCAAGATGCAGCTGCAGCTGCACCGGATGCACCACAATTTTTCCAACTATATATGAGTAAAGATGATAAATTTAATGAATTCTTGATTAAAGAAGCTGTTAAAGCTGGCGTTAAAGCAATTGTCTTGACGGTTGACTCAACGCTTGGTGGCTATCGTGAAGAGGATATTATCAATAAGTTCCAATTCCCACTGCCAATGCCTAACTTAGCTGCCTTTTCAGAAGGCGATGGCGAAGGTAAAGGCATTTCTGAGATTTATGCTGCTGCTAAACAGGGAATTGTTCCTTCCGATATTCAAAAGATCAAGGATATGTCTGGTTTACCAGTAATCGTTAAGGGTATTCAATCCCCTGATGATGCAGAATTGGCCATTGATTTTGGTGCTGATGGTATTTGGATCTCAAATCATGGTGGTCGTCAATTGGATGGTGGACCTGCCTCATTTGATGTATTACCCACAATCGCTTCGGCTGTTGATAAGCGTGTTCCCGTTATCTTTGATAGTGGTGTAAGACGTGGTGAACATGTCTTCAAAGCCTTGGCCAGTGGAGCTGATTTAGTTGCAGTTGGTCGTCCAATTATTTATGGATTGAATCTTGGTGGCGCTCAAGGTGTCACTGATGTAATCAATCATTTGAATATGGAGTTGTCAATCACAATGCAACTTGCCGGTACTAAGACAATTAATGATGTTAAAAATAATCAATTATTAGATTAGTAAAGGGTTTAAAAAATAATCAATTAGCGGTATTCTTATTTAATTATGAGAATATTGCTATTTTTTTATAATTAAATTATAAAATAGCAAAGAAAACGTTTTCTGAGTTGTGTTAAAGTCGACTTTAGGGTGTAGAGTGATGTTAATGCATTTTAGATAGATTGTAAGGTGAGATGATATGGGGATTTTTTCTCGTTTAAAGTGGTTTTTTAAAAACCAGTGGAGACAATACTTAGTTGGAGTCATTGCTCTGATTGTGGTTGCGATTTTTAATGTTATTCCTCCACGGATCATTGGGGATGTAGTAGATGCCGTCAGCAAGCGTAATATGACGGCACATTTTCTTCTAGTTAATATGTTGGTCTTTTTAGGAACAGCTATTGCACAGTATTTATTGCGCTATTTATGGCGGAAGATGATTTTTGGCAGTTCTTTTGTTTTGGAAAGAGACTTAAGAAGTCGACTGTATCGCCAATTCATGAAGATGGATGCAACTTTTTATCAAAAGTGGCGAACAGGTGATCTAATGGCTCATGCGACTAATGATATTGATGCGGTTCGTGAAGTTGCTGGACCAGGTATCTTAACGTTAGCTGATTCTATTATTACCGGTACTTCGACAATCCTGGCAATGGGATTAATGATCAGCTGGAAATTAACTCTCTGGGCAGTTTTACCATTACTATTATTGGGAATTATGGCTAATGTCTTAGGTGGAAAAGTTCATGATGCTTTTTCCAAGTCTCAAGCAGAATTTTCCAATATTAATAATAAGACTCAAGAAAGTATCGTTGGTATCAAGGTTCTTAAAGCCTTAGGTCAAGAAAAAGAAGACGAAGAGGATTTTAATAAGTACGTTGAAGATAATATCAAAGCTAATAAACGTTCTTATAGGTTGGATTCATTGTTTGATCCTATGACCACATTGATCATGGGGATTTCATATGTTGTAACAATTATCTTGGGTGGTCTGTCAGTACTTAATAAGCAGATCACAATTGGTCAATTGGTTTCTTTCATTACATATATGGCTCAATTAACTTGGCCAATGTATGCAGTTGGTAGTTTATTCAATGTTTTGGAACGTGGTTCAGCTAGTTATGATCGAATCAGTGAACTGTTAGGTGAAAAATCTTCTTTGGTTCATCCAAAGCACGCAGTGGAATCAGCTCCAGATGGAACTTTGGATTTCAATGTTCATTCATTTCACTATCCAGATGATTCAGCAACAGCTTTGCAAAATGTGCATTTTCAATTAAAAGAAGGGGAAACTCTAGGTATTGTTGGTCCTACTGGTGGTGGTAAATCAACCATCATCAGCTTATTAATGCGTGATTTCGATCATTATGACGGCGCAATCAAAGTTGGTAATCATGATATTCGTAAATATGATGTTGATAATTATTTGAATACGATTGGTTATGTTCCTCAAACTAATTTCTTATTTTCAACTAATATTCGTGACAATGTTCGTTTCGCTAATATTGAAGCTAGTCAAGAAGAGGTTGAAAAAGCTAGCCGGGTGGCTGATTTGGATACTGATATTGAAAAAATGCCTAACGGCTACGACACTCAAGTTGGTGAATTAGGTGTTTCCTTGTCAGGTGGTCAAAAGCAACGTTTGGCGATTGCTCGGGCCATCTTGAGTAATCCTAAATTGTTGATTCTCGATGATTCGCTCTCAGCGGTCGATTTCAAAACTGAACGAAATATTGAACAAAGAATTGCTCAAAATCGTCGTTTTGCGACAACAATTATTGCAGCAAGTCGTTTGAGCTCAGTGGAAAACGCTAATCAAATTCTTGTGATCGACCACGGAACGATAATTGAAAAAGGTAATCATCATGAATTATTGGCTCAAAAGGGTTGGTATTATAATACGTTCCATTTGCAAGAGAAAACAGCCCAATTAGAGGGGAGGTTGAACAATGGATAATAATGAGCAAGAAAATATTCTAAAGAAAGTTCGGTCCCTGTCACGCAAGGATCAGAACGCTATTTTGAAATGGCTCTTTAAATTCGCTTGGAATTTTAAGTTGCAATTTGGAGTTGCCATTGGATTTGCTTTAGTTTTAAGTATCATCAATATTATGTTGCCACGAATGTTGCAATACTATATGGATAATTATTTGACTAATCAAAGTACGGCCTTGAGATTGATCGTAGGTTTTGCAATTCTGTATGCCTTCGGAACAATCGTTCAAGCAATCGTGCAATTTATCCAGAACTTCTTCTTCTCAATGGGTGCAGAACGGACTTTGGAAAGAATCCGGAGCCAATTGTTTCACAAGCTGCATACGTTGGGATTAAAGTATTTCGATGTCACGCCAGCAGGATCAATCGTTTCACGAGTTACCAACGATACTAAAACGCTTTATAACTTTTGGACCTTATTTTTGATGGTGATTATTGCACTTTTCTCAATGATATCGGCCTTTATTGCTATGGCTTCAGTTAATCTTTGGTTAGCTGTTTTGACAGCTTTGTTTGTGGTCTTGTTGTACTTAGTAGTCTGGATCTATCAACACATCAGTTCAAAGATTTACCAACGACTACGTGAGTATTTGAGTCAGATCAATACAAAGTTGAATGAATCATTGATGGGTATCAGTATTATTCAACAATTCGGTCAACAAGGACGTAAAACTTCGGAATTTGAAAGTAAGAACAATGCTTATTATCAGATGCGTTCACAAATGATCAATGTTAATTCATTCCTTTTGAACCCAATGATCAATTTGATGTTTACCTTAGCTGAATTAGTAGCTCTATTAGGCTTTGGAATTCAAAGTATGAACAGTCTGGTTGCTGCAGGTGTGATTTATGCTTTCATTTCTTATCAACAAAACTTTTTCAACCCGCTTTCAAATGTGATGAACTACATGTCGTTTTTCCAAGACGGTTTAGTTGCGGGTTATAGGATTATGCGGATGTTCAATAATCAATCCATTGCTCCTAAACAAAATGAAGATAGTCAAAGTAAAATTACAGAAGGTAAGATTGAATTTCGTCATGTAACATTTGGTTACAATCCAGATGAACCTGTTTTGAAGGATATTTCATTTACAGTTGAACCTGGAGAGAATGTGGCTTTCGTTGGTCACACAGGTAGTGGTAAGAGTTCAATTATTAATATCATGCTGCGATTCTATGAATTTGGCGAAGGTCAGATTCTGATTGATGATTACGATATTAGAGACTATTCTACGAAAGAATTGCGTCAAAAATTAGGTCTTGTGATTCAGGAGCCTTATTTGTTCTATGGCGACATTGCTAAGAATATCAAGATGTTCGATGATACGATCACGGAAGAGGAGATTGAGCAGGCTGGGAAATTCGTTGACGCTGATGAATTTATTCAAAAATTGCCAGAAAAATACCACGCTCCGGTAACTGAACGTGGCGGTGGTTTTTCGACTGGACAAAGACAATTGATTTCCTTTGCTAGAACAATTGTCCGTAATCCCAAAGTATTGATTTTAGATGAGGCCACGGCCAATATTGACCCTCAGACTGAGCAAAGTATTACGAGAAGTTTAAAGAAAATGCGTGATGACCGTACGACAATTTCGATTGCTCACAGGTTATCAACAATTCAAGATGCTGATCAGATTATGGTTTTAAGTGCTGGTGAAATTGTTGAGCGGGGAACGCACGAGGAATTATTAGCCAAGGGTGGCAAGTATGCTGAACTTTATGCCTTACAATCGGTTGAAAATAATTAATTATAACTAAAATGCATGGAACACTATTTGAAATAAGTATTTAACATATGTCGCTTTATGAACGACAATTGGATTTATAAAGATTTTATAAAAAAGGTTTGGTAGATATTAATGAAAAAAGAAATAAACGAGGGTTACTTTGAGGGTGAACGTCCTCTATTCAAAGCTCATGATGTAAAGGTTTCTGACACAACCTTTGGTGAGGGTGAATCCCCACTTAGAGAGTCACGCAATGTGGATTTAAAAGACGTAGTTTTCAAGTGGAAATATCCACTTTGGTATGCTAAGGATATCAAGGTTGATGATTCAATCTTTGAAACGATGTCACGCTCTGGAATTTGGTATACCGATAATATTGAGATCAACAATTCAGCTTTACAAGCTCCTAAATTGTTCCGTCGTGGTTCACATATAACATTGAATAATGTTCATTTCGCAGACGCTGAGGAAACCTTGTGGACTTGTAATGACATTAAATTAAACGACGTTCAAGTTAACGGAAATTATTTTGGCAAGGATAGTAAAAATATCTATGCTGAAAATTTAAACGTTGTCGGTAATTATGTTTTCGATGGTGCAAAGAATATCGAAGTTCACAACTCGACTTTTGTTTCCAAAGATGCTTTTTGGAATTGTGAAAATGTTACGATTTATGATTCTAAGATCAATGGTGAATATTTAGCTTGGAATACCAAGAATTTTACGTTGATAAATTGTACAATTGAAAGTGATCAGGGTCTTTGTTACATTGATGGCTTGAAGATGATCAACTGCAAGCTCTTGAGAACTGACTTGGCATTTGAATACTGTTCAAATATTGATGCTGAGATTACAACTAATGTTATGAGTATTAAGAATCCTATCAGTGGTTCAATCAAGGTGAAATCAGTTGATAAATTAATCTTTGATGATCCTGAAATTGATAAGAACAAGACCACGATCAGAGAGGCTCAAAAAGTTTAAGGAGTGGCTGTATGAAGTATGATTTTGAAACGTTGAATAAGAAACGAGCTGGAAATTCAGCTAAATGGGATGTTGGTAAGAATGAATTGCCAATGACTATTGCTGATATGGATTTTCCTACGGCACCAGAAATTGTGAAAGCCTTGCAAGAAAAGGTTGCGATGGGATTATTTGGATATGAGGAAATACCTGATGAATATCGTAAAGCTGTGGCCGATTGGTATGAAACAGAGCACGGCGTTCGACCAAAAGAAGATTGGATGATTTTTGCAACTGGAGTAGTGCCTTCAATCTCCTCAGCGGTACGTCGTTTAACTTCTTTGGGTGATAATGTCTTAGTCCAAGCACCAGTTTACAATGTCTTTTATAACTCAATCGTTAATAATGGACGTCACGTTGTCTCAAACGATTTAGTTTATCTTAAAGAGAGTCATCAGTATGTAATTGATTTTAATGACTTGGAAGAGAAATTAAGTGATCCATTGACGAACATGATGATTCTATGCAATCCTCATAATCCAGTCGGTAAGATTTGGACTGTTGAAGAATTAACTAAGATTGCTGGTTTGTGTTTGAAATATGATATTAAATTGTTTAGTGATGAGATCCACGGTGACATTACTTTTAACAAGGATGGATATAATCCGGTCTTTGGACTAGAAGATAAGTATTTGAAAAATGTCGTTGTGGCTGTATCGCCAAGTAAAACATTTAACGTTGCTGCCTTTCATGCTTCAACAGTAATTGTCCCTGACAGCAATCTAAGAGCTCAAGTGAGCCGCGGTTTAAATAGTGAAGAACTAGCCGAACCTAACTTAGTAGCTGTTCCTGGAACAATTGCCGCTTATACAAAGGGACATGAATGGTTACAACAATTGAAGCAAAAGGTTTTGGCTAATCGTAAATTAGTACTAGACTTTCTAGCGGAAAATATTCCTGATATCAAATGGGTTGAGGGTGAAGCTACATATTTACTTTGGTTCGATGTTTCTCAAATCACTGAAGATGTCGATGAGTTGACCGATTTCATTCGTCAAGATACTGGCTTGATTGTTACCCCTGGAGATGTTTACGGTGGGGACGGTCAGCACTTCATTCGAATGAACATTGCTAGTCCAACTGAAATGATTCAGGATGGTTTGGATCGTCTAAAAAAGGCTATAAATGATTATAAATAGGATAGAACGAATAAAGGACCCTGATAAAATGTCAAATACATTTCATCAGGGTCCTTTTGTAAGTTAAATTAATTTGCTTGTTTGGGTTTATAGGAATTGGACAGCAATAAAGTATATGAATTAAAGCCGAAGAAAGCAATAATTACTACTAATCCTGTCATAAGAAAACCTAAGAACATAAAACCGATTCCTAATACTAAACCAATCAAGGCAAAAAGCGACATCAATATTTTAGAAAGATTGACTAAACTCTGTTCGTTTTTGAAAGTATGATGATAGAGTTTATCGAATTGTTTAATTTTCTCATTGACGATTTCGGGCTGATGTAATTCCAGAACAATTCCATAAGGTTCAAAACCATTAGAGATCTTATCCTCAAACGAACCGGAAACGACTTCTTTATATTGACCACCGGTGATTCTAATTGTCGGATAAGCACCGTGATTTATCATTTTTTCCAATTCGGAATTGAGAGGATAGGTCCCAATAATAGTGGCTTTTGAGTCCGGTATTTTAGCTAAAACTTCAATGTTTTTTGAAGTCAGATGTAAACTAATATTAGCTAAGTCCAGATTAGTGATTTGTTGAATCTTAAAGATAAACTTGTTTCTTAAGATCTGTTTATCATTCTTTCCCTCAAAGACATCGTTTGGATTGATTGTTTTTACATATTTAATATATTTCGTTATGAAATGGTTAGCATTTTTAGTTAAATTTAAATTTTTACTCAATAAATTAGTCATGTTTCCCCCAAAAATTGTAACGACTAAAGTTAGTATAACAAAAATGTATGCGCTTTTGTTGAGAAATATGAAAGCGCTTTAATTTATTTAATAATTTTTTGATTTAACCAATTTATTAAAAGTTGACTTATAATATTTTGCTGTTTTTGATTACTGATTGAAGCTTGTCTATCACCCTTTTGTGTGCCATAACTACCAAAGCCGGCGTGATTTCCACCTGAGATACTTGTGTAGATTGTTTTATCAGGAAGGAACTTCTTGGCTTTTTGATAGTTTTTGTGCTGTAAAACGCCATCTTGGGTAGCTGTGATTGATAAAACGGGGACGGAGGTTTTCTGTAGGTTACCTTTTTTCTCAGGATAACTGGCTAAGAAGAAAACGCCTTTGAGATTTTTTTGATGATTATGAGCATATCGACTAGCCATGGTTCCACCTAAAGAGTGACCACCGATAACGTAGCCGGATTTCTTAGTTATTTTATCTGCAGCATTAGTTTTTAGAACAGCTAAATCTAGGGGAAATCTGACGATATAAACGTTGAATCCTGCTTCTGAGACTTTTTTAGCCCAAATACTGTAACTCTTGGGCTCGACTAGGGCTCCAGGGTAAAAAATGATACTAGGATTTTGGCTGTTGCCGGAAAATTTTGTGATTCCATTAGTAGTTGTGGCTACCTTACTAGCATTGACGGCTGAGGCAGTGGGCTGATACTCTTTATTTTTAACGACAGCGATTGAAGCAATCAGTAAAATAAGGATAGTTGCGACAATGCCTAGTAACCATTTATAAATCTTTTTCAAAATGAATTCCCTCCTTTATCTATTAATTATATTCTACTTTACAAAGCGACTTAAAATATGCTACATTTAAGAAAATTAATATGTCAAAATATTAAAAAGAAGGAGTACTGTATACTTTATCCACAGGGAGTTAAGAGTAGTGAGAACTTAACGTGTCGGTATATAGGAAAAACATCTTTGGTTTTCTAGCTGAAATTTTTAAGAGTAGGCTCAGACGTAACCCAGTACGTTATAACTGGAGAGTATATAATGTACTTTTGAGGTGTTTTTTACAAAAAACTTGGGTGGTACCGCGGAAAGATCTTTCGTCCCTTTTAATGGGGATGAAGGATCTTTTTTTGTATGCAGGATTCTAAAATTAAAGGAGAAGGTTATGCAAAACGTTTTAGTTAAAGATCTATATAAAAAAGAATTTGCTGACGGTGACAAGATCACTGTTTCTGGTTGGATTCGGACAATCAGAGGTTCAAAGAGAGTCGGTTTTATCGAATTAAACGACGGTTCATTTTTCAAGAATGTTCAAGTAGTTATTACTAGTGACATGGAAAATTATGCTGAAGTAGTCAAATATCCTATCAGCACAACTATTAAAGTTGTCGGTGAATTAGCTTTGACACCTAAAGCACAACAACCATTCGAGATTCACGCAACCGAAGTCATTGAGGAAGGTAGCTCCGACGCAGATTATCCATTGCAAAAGAAAGCTCACTCATATGAATTCATGAGAACAGTAGCTCATCTTCGTCCTAGAACTAACACATTCTATTCAGTATTCAGAATTCGTTCACTAGCAGCTTTTGCTATCCACGAATATCTTCAACACAATGACTTTGTTTACATCCACACACCAATCATCACTAGTTCCGATGCCGAAGGTGCTGGGGAAATGTTCCAAGTAACAACTCTTGATATGAACAATGTTCCTAAGACAGACGATGGCAAAGTTGACTACAGTGAAGATTTCTTTAGAAAAGAAACTAACCTAACAGTTAGTGGTCAACTAGAAGTTGAACCATTTGCTCTAGCCTTCAGAAATGTTTATACCTTTGGACCAACTTTTAGAGCTGAAAACTCCCATACAGGACGTCACGCTTCAGAATTTTGGATGATTGAACCAGAAATGGCCTTCGCCGATTTGAAAGATGAAATGGACTGTTCAGAAGAATTATTGAAGTATGTAATCAACTACGTGATGGATCATGCTAAAGAAGAATTAGACTTCTTGAATGAAAATGTTGATAACACATTGATTGATCGCCTAAAGGCTACTGCCAATGAACAATTTGCTCATGTTACATATACAGACGCTATTGATATCTTGGAAAAGGCCACTGATGTTGAATTTGAAGTTAAACCATATTGGGGCTTAGACTTAGATTCTGAACATGAACGTTACCTATCAGAGAAAGTCTATAAGAAGCCTGTTTTCATTACTGACTATCCTAAAGACTTCAAGGCATTCTACATGCGCGCAAATGACGATGGTAAGACCGTTGCTGCAGCTGACTTATTGGTTCCAGAAATTGGTGAGTTGATCGGTGGGTCACAACGTGAGGAACGTTTGGACAAACTAGAAAAGAGAATGGCCGAACTTGATATGAACGAAGAAGACTACAAGTGGTACTTAGAATTACGTAAGTACGGTGGTACAGTTCACTCAGGATTTGGTATTGGATTTGAAAGATTAGTAATGTATATCACAGGTATGGAAAATATCAGAGATGTCATCGCTTATCCAAGAACACCTGGTAACGCTGAATTTTAAGAGATAGAAAAAAGGAACTCAGAAATTAATTTTTCTGGGTTCTTTTTTACTTGCTTAATAATAAAATCTTTCATTCCTAACTTTATTGTGGTTGATCTGCTGGCAAGGAAATTTTACGTAAGCCTTTAATTAAATAGTTATTTATTAAATACGTGTGTTACAATACTGCCTAAACTATGGTTTAAGTCAAGAAAGGGTTGAAATATTTTGCGATATTTAATTGGCGATGTTGCTAAGAAGTTGAATTTACCAACGTCTACTTTAAGATTTTATGATAAAAATGGATTATTGCCATTCGTTGATCGTGATCAAGCTGGTCGACGTTCATTTAAAGATAATGATCTTAATTTTTTAGAAGTAATTAATTGTATGAAAAAATGTGGAATGACTATTAAAGAGATTCGTCATTTTATTAATCTTTGTATGAAAGGAGATATTACTCTTCAAGAAAGATATGATCTACTTAATAGCGAAGAAGAATCAGTAAAGAGTCAAATTGAGAATTTACAAAATCAATTAGATTTTTTACATTATAAAATGTGGTATTTTAAAACCTCATTGCAAGCTGGTACTGAAGAGATTCACATGGTCGATACAGATGAAGGTGAAAGGGTAAATCCTGATATTCATGAACAATATCAAGAGGCTCTATCAAAGTGTCAAGATATTAAGGAATTAATTGAATATCAAGAACAGTATCAATCAGAATATAAATAAATAGATATTAAATCTTAACTAATTCACTACCTAAGATACAAAAAATGGGTAGTGATTTTTTTATGCAATCTTACAAGTTAAAGGTCATTATGCTTTTGTGTCTATTAGTGTTTGGTTAAATTTTACAATTTGTAGCTTTAAAAAATAAAATATTTAGTCAGAATACTTTATTTTATGTATTCGGTTATTAAACCTTTTGTCTTAAACTATTTTAGGCAGTTAAGAAAGAAGGAATTTCAATATGAACAACAATAATGTAAATTGGTTTGAAATTGGAACAGATCATCCTCAAGAAACGATGGACTTTTATGGAAAAATGTTTGGCTGGAAATTCCAAGAATATACAGATATGGAAAATGAATACTATAATATTATTGAACCAGGTAATGAATATCCAACCGGTGGTATTTTGGGTACAGCCGGTAAAATTGCTGAATACTCGACATTCTATACCTTGGTAAGTGATGTTGAAACGGCCATTAAGGCAGCCAAGGATAATGGAGCAAGGGTTATTTGGGGTCCAGTTACTGATAAGACAGGTTTAACATTTGCTAGATTGAATGATAATACTGGGCATCAATTTGGAGTATTTTCAGCAGGCAAATAGAAAGGTGGTATTAATTTTATGAAAGCAGTTGTCGTTTCTAAAGCTGGTGGTCCTGAGGTATTGGAATATAAAGAAGTTCCAACGCCAGAGGTAAAAGCTGGTTGGTCATTGGTAAAAATTAAAGGATTTGGAATTATTCACTCAGAAATTTTCACACGTCAAGGTAAGTCCCCGTCTGTGAAATTTCCAAGGATTTTGGGTATTGAATGTGTCGGTGTTATTGAACAAACTAGCGATCCAAAACGTCTTCCAGTTGGTCAAAAGATTATCGCCATGAACGGTGAAATGGGACGAGATTTTGATGGAAGTTATGCAGAATATGCACTATTACCAAACAAAATAATTCATCCAGTAACAACTAATATACCTTGGGAAGACTTAGCGGCCATTCCAGAAACCTTTCATACTGCTTATCGAGCATTATTGCAGCTTCAAATCGATAAGGCCAATTCATTATTGATCCGTGGAGGAACTAGTGGTGTTGGAATAGCAGGCTTGAAGTTAGCTAAGGCAATGAACCCTGATATTAAAGTTTTTGGTACTTCAAGAAAAGAAGCTGCTAAAGAAGAGGTTCTTCAATTGGGTTATGATGGTTTTGTGTTGGATGACCATCAGAAGTTACAGATGAGTAAACAAGTGGATAGAATTTTTGATTTGGTTGGGGCTGCCACAGCTATAGACTCAATGAACAATTTGAAGCCGTTTGGTATTGCAAGTATCACTGGTGATATGGGTGGAATTTGGGATATTGAACATTTTGATCCAGTCACGAATATTCCAAATGATCGTTATATGACATCATTTGCTAGTTATGTAATTGACGAAGAACAATTAAATGATCTTTTGAAGTTGATTTCTGATAAAAAAATAGATGTTCATCCAGTTAAAGTATTTTCTTTAAAGCAATTACCAGAAGCACATGAATTTTTAGAAAATCAAACTAAACCAGGAAAAGTAGTTGTTTTGCCATAAAAAAAATTCACAATCGTTATTAATTAGTCTAACGGCTGTGAAGTCTTATTTAAATCAGTTCGGAAATAACATCCAAAACTTTGTAATTGGCGTATTTATTTAATTTTTCTAAAAAATCATTTAATTCAGAACTGGAATGGAAAGCTCCATGAATCATATAATTCATTTCACCTGATATTTTGTAGTGATGACGAATGAAGTTTCTTTGAGAATGGATAAATTGTAGATATTTCTCGTGGCTATAATATTCCATTTGGGTTTCGATAAAAACTTGGTGGGTGTAGCCCATTTTATCTAAATTGACTTCAATTGTGTAACATTTGATAACACCTTCAGCTTCTAATTGCTCAATCCGAGTATTAACAGCAGGAGGAGTCATATTAACGATTTTTGCTAGTTCAGTTTTAGTGATACGACAGTTACGGTTTAATTCTTTGAGTATTTTTTGATCAATATTGTCCATGTTGTTTCTCCCATTAATATAACTATACTATATGATAAGTTTTTTATAAAAATGAAATGTTTGATTATATCAATTGTTACAGGGTAAACGTTCATCCTACAAAGGTTTTCTCTTTAAATCAAATTCTTGACTGTAACGTTCATGTATAGTTTATGCTTTATAAATTGATGGGTTACAAATATCAAAGTATAACTGTGCTAATTTTTTGTTTAAAAGTCGGAATATATTTATTATTAAGGTAAGTTAAAAGAGAGGGGAAACAAATTGATAACTTATAAGGGTGTCGGAATGAAATATGGTCAAAATACCATTTTGAATGATATCAATTTGACCATCAATGATGGAGAATTATTTGTACTAGTTGGGCCTAGTGGTAGTGGTAAGACGACGCTTTTGAGAATGTTAAATCAATTAACGATTCCTACTAGTGGGGATGTTTACTTCTCTGGCAAAAGAATCAAGGATTACGATGTTCAACAATTGCGACTAGATACGGGTTATGTTTTACAAGATAGTAGTCTGTTTCCTAATCTAAGCGTTGAAGATAATATTGCTATTCAATTAGAACAAAAAGGTGTTACAAGAGCTAAACGGCGCAAACGGGCTGCTGAATTATTAAAATCAGTTGACCTTGATCCGGTTAAGTACGCTAAGAGAATGCCGGATGAATTATCTGGTGGTCAACAACAGCGTGTGGCAATTATTCGAGCCTTAGCGACCGAACCGAGTTTGGTTCTGATGGATGAATCATTCAGCGCTTTGGACCCGGTGTTACGACTTAAGTCACAAGATCTTGTTTTGAAATTGCATAAAGAATTTAAAACGACAATTGTTTTTGTGACGCATGATATGCAAGAAGCATTACGGATGGGCCAGAGGATTGCCGCCTTGAATCAAGGAAAGATTCAACAGATTGGAACACCACATGACATTATGCAAAATCCTGCCAATGATTTTGTTAAGAACTTTTTTGGCTCTAAAACGCCGCATTGGTGGAGTATGGATTTCTTGGTGGGCTCGGAAATGTTGACTCAAGTTAATGATAAAGATCTCCCTCAAATCAACAAATTTAGCGATTTAGTTGACAAATTAAAACAAGTTCCTGAATTGAAATTTCAGTATCAGGATAAAAACTACGTTATAACGACGACGCAATTACTAGAATATTTTCAAAAAGAGGGGGGTAATCAATAATGCAAATGTTAATGCAAACGATGGTCAGTCAGCGTGCTGAAATTTTAAAATCGTTATATCAACACATTGAGATCTCCTTTATTTCTTTGTTGATTGCTATGTTAATTGCGATTCCAGTGGCAATCTTGTTACGAAATCACCGTCGATTTGGTGAGATTGGGTTACAAATAGCTGGAATCATTCAAACAATTCCTAGTTTAGCTTTATTAGGACTGTTGATTCCTATTGTCGGAATTGGAACGGTACCTGCGGTAGTCGCTTTGACAATGTATGCAATTATGCCACTGTATCAGAATACTTATTCCGGATTGACGAATATTGATCCTAATTTGGAAGAAGCTGCTGTAGCCTTTGGATTATCGAAGTGGAAACGACTGCAACGTTTAGAGTTTCCTTTAGCTTTACCGATGATTATTTCAGGAATTAGAATTGCCTTAGTTATGATTATTGGTACGGCAACATTAGCTGCCTTTATCGGTGCCGGTGGTCTGGGTGATTATATTATGTTGGGAATTCAACAGAATAATAATTACTACTTAGTTATCGGTGGTGTTTTGTCAGCTTTACTAGCTTTTATTTTCAGTGGTTTGTTGAAGTATATGGGTTCATCGAAGAAACGAATTTACACTGGTGGCGTTGTGATTTTGGTGCTTTTGTTAGGATTGGGCGGTAGTAAAATTTATCAAGCCGTTAAACCTCAACCAGTTCAAATAACGATTGCCGGTAAATTAGGCAGCGAGCCTGAGATTCTAATGAATATGTATAAAGACTTGATTCAAAAGGATAATCCGAATACCGAAATAACTTTGAAACCAAACTTTGGTGGAACCTCATTCCTATATAAAGCCTTGAAGCGAAATCAAGTTGACATTTATCCAGAATTTACTGGTACTGTTTTGGAGTCATTAGTAAAGTACGATAAAAAGACTCCTAAAGACCCTAAAAAGATTTATCATATTGCTAAAGATGAATTGGCCACAAAAGAAAATATGCGTTTCTTGACGCCAATGAAGTATGAGAATGGTTATGATTTAGCAGTTACTAAAGAATTTTCAGAGAAATATCATGTTACTAAATTAAGTGATCTAGAGCGTGTCAATGACAAAGTCAAGGCCGCTTTTGATCCTGATTTCTCTAACCAAGCGGATGGATACTTAGGATTGAAGAAAAAGTATAATCTTGATTTTGCCCAAGTAACACGAATGGAGCCAACCTTACGTTATAAGGCGATTGCTAATAAGAAGGTTAACTTAGTCGATGGTTATACGACCGATCCACAAGTTGAACAGTATAATTTGGTAGTCTTAAAGGATGACAAGCACTTCTTCCCACCTTATCAAGGAGCACCATTGATGAATGAGAAGTTTGCTAAAGATAATCCTGGTATTGTGAAGAGTTTGAATCGTTTAGGCGGTAAGATCTCGACTGAGGATATGCAAGATATGAATTACCAAGTGACCGTCAAAAATAAGAAGGCAAGTGTTGTAGCACATAATTATTTGGTTAAAAAAGGTTTGTTAGACAAATAAGAATATAGAAAAAAGTCGATATAACAATGATTTCATAATTGTTATATCGACTTTTTTTATTTAATAATTTTTCTAACTGAAACTAAATACAGCGGTGATAAATGTTGCTGCACCAAGAAAAATTCCGGGAACATTAGCCCAAACTATTGGCCAATCTTTTTCCTTTTTCATCAAACCATAGGCTGTCCAAATTGTACAGTTGATAAAGGCAACGAGTGGTTGGATGGGATTTCCCTTACTGCCTGATAGGTTGGAGATAATCTGTGGGATATAAGAAACGTACATTAGAACAGACATAGCGCTAGCAATTGTCCCGATTCTTTCTACTTTTTCTGGATTGATTCTCCGCAAATTAATTAACTTCCTTTCATTCCTCACAGCTTTTTTTGTCTTCAGGTAATTGTTGGACAAAGTCGTTATTGTTGAACAAGACTTCTGTGCCAAACGACCGTATATACAACCTAAATCAGACGATTTGTCTTGTCAATCAAGACACTGTTTCATGAAACAATTGTGAAGAATTTGAAGCGGAAGTTAAAAATTATTTTTCTAAAGAAGCAACTTGTCTAACCATCATCAATTCTTCGTCGGTTGGAATCAAAAGAACTTTGATAGCTGAGTCAGGATTACTGATGAGACCTTCTTGAGCAGCTTCGTTTAATTTGTCATCAATTTTTACGTTAAAAATTGATAGTTCTTCGATGATTTGTTTTCTCAGCCAAGCGTTGTTCTCGGCAATACCACCAGCAAAGACCAAAGCGTCAGCTTGATGCAATTCAGTTAAGAAACTTCCGGCGTATTTGACGACACGGTTAACAAAGATGTCGATAGCCAACTTAGCTTGTTTATTAGTGGATTCTTGAGACTTGATGTCACGCATATCGGAGGAAAATTCAGAAATACCCAGAAGACCGGATTTTTGATTGAAAATATCTAAGACTTCGTTAGGATCTTGAAGTTTCAATTGTTTCATCAAATAAGGAACTAAAGCGGGATCAATGTCACCCGAACGTGTTCCCATAGTGACACCATTTAGTGGCGTGAATCCCATTGAGGTATCAAATGCTTTCCCATTTTTAACTGCGGCTAGTGAAGCACCGCTGCCTAAGTGCATTGTGACTAAATTGAGTTTTTCTTGGGACTTGTTTAGTAGTTCAGCGGCACGACTGGTTAAATAACTGTGGGAAATACCGTGTTCTCCGTAGCGACGGATCTGATATTTCTGAGTTAATTCATAAGGCAAACTGTAGATGGCGTTTTTTTCAGGCAGGTCGGTGAAGAATTGACTGTCAAAGACGGCATACTGTTTAACATTAGGAAGGGTTTGGGCCATAGCTTTGATACCCTTGGCTTCCATAGGATTGTGTAGTGGGGCAAAGTTACTTAATTGTTGGATTTGTTTCAATACCTCTGGTGTAATTTCAACGGCATGTTTAAAGACTTGTCCTCCAGCAACGACTCGATGAGCTACAGCGGTGATTTCAGAGAGATTCTTGATAATGTTGCGTTTTTGTAACTCGGTGAAAACCATTTGTGAGGCTTGACCTTGAGTTAATTTGTCTTTGGTAATTTCATCTTTTTTACCAGCATATTTAATCTTGAATAGAGAATTTGGAGCATCTATTCTTTCCACGGTACCACTGGCAAGGATTTTTTCGGAAGGCATTTCGAACAACTTCCATTTTAAAGATGAGCTACCAGCGTTGACGACCAATGTTTTTTGCATTACAAAACCACTCTTTTCTTTGAATTGAGATACTTATCATTAAATATGGTATATAAATAGTCCAGTCATTGCAACAATTGTTCGATGATGGGTTTAAATACTTGTAGAAAAATATTGACTTATGTTGATAGCATATTTCGTGCGTAATTTACTGGAATTTAATAATATTAGATTATAAATATTATTAAGGAAAGTTACGAGGTGGAATAATGAAAACTCTTAAATCAGTCTTTAAATTCATGGCAATAAGTACGGTAGTAGTTGGTGGTGTTTTAGTTGGAGGAACCATTTTAACCGCCAAAGGAATTGATAAAGCAGGCAATAGCTTGAAGGAAAAAATTCATAATAGCTAATCAAAAGACCGCTATAACAATCATTAGGTGTGATTGCTACAGCGGTCTTTTATTGGATTCTGTTTTAAAATTATTCAGTAACTTTTATAGGTGAGAAGTATTTCTTTAAAATTACAATAGTACCAAGGAAAAAAGTTGTGGCTAGTATTGCTGTAACAGGGAGCATGTGAAACATATTTTCTGGCAGAACTAAGGCTAATAATGGAAAGGCAAAGGCTGCCGGAAGTTTGATTCTAAGCAATTGTAATAGGACAAAGACTAATGGTAAGGCGATAATAGCGCTCAATAACCAGGAACTAAGGAATGTGTGCACCAAAACTCCGATACTAGCGGCCCCTACAAGGGCTAGAAAATGTTTACTAGCCATTTTTAAGCTATATTCAGGTTTCTTGTAGGACTTCAAAGAAAACTACCATTACAGGAGGGATAGCGGCCATCTGTGAAAAGCCAAAGAACCAGACTGCTCCTACCCAGACAAGAGCCATAATGGCAAAAATTATCATATGATGTTTTTTCATAATAGAACTTGGTGTTGTATTTTTATAGTTCCCTTGTAAGAAGACCCCACAGGTTAAAACAAGTGTGAAAAGTAAAATTGCAACGATAAATGACCAATGGGTAGCGTTGATAATAATAGGTAATAAGCCGGTTGCAAATGAAGGAGCAAGGTTAGAATGGAGAACGCGCAACAAAATTAACATTAATAGTAAACCAAGCAAAACCTTTTGGGCATATGAAATTGTTAGTTGGTTAACTAAGAAACCAATTATTGCCGTGCCAGAAGGTGCTAAAAATATTTTTAGTGGCTGATTTATCCAAGTTCCGTTTTGATATATCCAGGTGCCAGCAGTCAAAGCTCCAATTTCTGGCAAAATAATTTCCATATCATTCAACATCGTGGCACTAGCCACCATGATAATAATAAATGAAAACCCTATAAGATAATTTTTCTTCTCAGTAGTACTTAAATGCATGTGTTAGTTCACCTTTCTTTAATAATAATTGCATGTAAATTTGTTGAATGTTTTCAGCAAAACTAGATAAGTCTAACACAGAAATATAACTTTTGAAAATATTTAATATATATTATAGGAATATAAGTAACTGAAATAATTTTTCTTATAGTTGATAAATATGAATTTGGTATAAAGGTTTACATTTTGGATAGTAGTGTATATTTAGCCATAAAAAGCCTTTAGAATAGGATTTGGGTAAGGAGGAAGTGAAGATGTAATTACTTAGTTGATAATATTATGATGATGAAAAAGGGGAAATTTATTATGGATGAATGCAAGGAAAAGAACTTAACGAGAACTTACAATATGGATGACATTGATGATCTTTTATGTGAATTGGATGATTCAAAAATTCGGATCAATGCGTTGATGGATTATAACTTGAAAATAAAACGCGTAGACGATGAACAAATGAATAAGGATCTACTTTCACATGAGTATAAAAGATTAAGCCCAATCATTGAGCTTTTGAATACTGAGATATTTGAATCAATCGATAAATCCATTAAAATTCTTGAGGCTGGTTCCAAAACAGAAAAAGAACTAAATGAAAATTAGCTTTTTTAGGTCCACCTTGACCGCAAAAAGTTAAGATGCTCCTTTTTTTGTTAAAAAAATGGTGAAAATAATAGTAAATTGGAGCTGAATACCTATTTGCTATTGACATTGGAGTGTTTTTTTTATAACATTTTATTGTTAATGGGCATTCGCCAAATGGTAAGGCAGCGGACTCTGAATCCGCAATTTATTGGTTCGAACCCAATATGCCCAATAAATTGAATAGAAATTGTTAATATTATGATTAGATAGTCATCACATTACTTAGGTGGTGGCTTTTTTTGTATTATTAATATTTTTTGTAGTTTTCTTTTTTAAAGTAATTTTTAAGGATTCTTTAAAAAATGGGTTTTATAATTTAAGTATTATAAAATAAAGATATAAGTAAGAAAGCAGGTGTAGCAATTGACAAGAATTGACAGAGTACACCAAAGAAGAAAAGAACAACGTTTAAACCGTAATTTAATGATCATTAAGGTGTTTATCTTAGTTACTGTCGTTTACTTTATTTGTCAAGCTGTTTTAACGATCAACTAAACAGAGGGCTAATATCTTGTTCAAGTAAGCAGTAATTTGCTAATCTCTATATATAAACAAATTATTTATATGAGAGGAGTTTTATTATGAGTATTGAAAGCAAGAAAGATATGATCAAGGGTAAAACAAATCAAGCTGTAGGTAAGGCCACTGGCAATGACAAGCAAGAGGCAAAAGGTAAAGCTCAAGAAGCTATGGGTAAGGCTAAGGATAAAGTTGATGAAACTGTTGACAAGGCTGCCCATAAAGTTAATGAAAAAACTGATAATAATTAAGACAAATTAAAACTGCTCGATTTAAAAATATTTAGTTATTTTTAAATCGGGTAGTTTTTTTGTTTGGTAGATTGTAAGATTAAATAGAATTCTACCCAGACGAAAAATTTGGATAGAAAAAGGGCAATGGACCCGGTATTGTTTTAAGTGACAAAACTATAAACAATAGGAGTCCATTACCCATGAGTCACATTTTAACATTATCGGATAGAACTGTCATCCAAACGCTGCTTAAGGTTGGTTACTCACAAAAACAAATTGCTGAAGAAGTTGGTGTAGTTCCTTCAACCATCAACTATGAACTAAAGCGCTGTCCTAAGGGATACTATGACGCTGATCAAGCTCAGGAAAACTGCGAAAAGAAGCTAACTCACCGGGGGCGGAAAACTCTTCTAACAGAGAATTTAAGAGAATTCGTCCGTGGGATCATTCTCGAACAGCGGTGGAGTTTTGAAGTCATCGCGCATATTCTCCAAATGCCATTCAAAACCCTCTATAACTGGCTGGACAAGGGCTGGTTGGACATCAAACGCGAGGTCCTTCCAGACCACGGTGTGCGGTACCGAAAGAGCCACGACGGTCGTGGTCAGTACACACGTGGGGCGAAGTTTATCAACCAACGCCCGGACGAGGCTAACCTGCGTCAAGAGATTGGTCATTTTGAAGTCGATACCATTCTATCAGGAAAAACCAGGGGCGAGGTCCTAGCTACCTTTACTGATCGTAAGTCCCGACTAATGATTATTCGTCGTTTACCGGGACGTGATAGTAAAGCTATGACTAAGGCAATCCTAGAGCTTAACGAGGAGTTGCGCGGCTTGATCAAGTCAATCACCAGTGATCACGGTAAGGAATTCGCAGGCTTCAAGGAAATTGAAGCCTGCGGAATTGCCCATTATTTTGCCCACCCGTATGCGCCACATGAACGCGGAACCAACGAACGGTTGAACCGCGAGATTCGGCTACACATTCCAAAGAACCAGCCAATTGAGAGCGTTACGGACGAAGAGCTGACTATGATCTCAAAGTACTTAAACTGGCGTCCCCGGAAATGTTTAGGGTGGAAAACGCCACTCCAAGTCTTCTTTGGTGACTTGTCCGAAAAATTCGATTAATTGTTGCAATCTACCGTTTGTTAAAGATTTGTACAACGAAATATAGTTATTTTGTTGTTGCCGTTTACATTGTAATAAGACCATTAAAATTTTCCAGCGAAGGCTTATAATTTGTCCTAATTGTGTTACATTATTTAATGGAGTGAAATAAATATTTTTGTGAGGTGAATAAATGGAGAAAAGCGAGATATTAGTGACGACAACTGAACATGTTCCAGGACATGATTATGAGATTATTGGCGAAGTCTTTGGTTTGACGACTCAGTCCAAAAATGTTGTAAAAAATATCGGCGCAGGTTTCAAAAACATTGTCGGTGGCGAGATTAAAGCTTATACCGAATTACTGACAGAGGCACGTGACATTGCAATTGATCGTTTACGACAGAATGCAGTGAAAATGGGTGCTGATGCGGTGGTAATGATGCGTTTTGATTCAGATTCTATCAGTGCAGATATGGAAACAGTTGCGGCATATGGTACCGCAGTAAAATTTAAGTAAGGTGATTTTATGGCATTAGAATATAACAAGAGCTCTTTGTCCGCATGTACGAGCATTTTGATTGGGAAGAAAGCTACTGTCGATGGTTCTACTATTATTGGTAGAAATGAAGACGCTAAAGCATCTTGGCCCAAACATTTTGTGATTCACGAGCACAAAGAATCTACTGAGAAACAACGATTTGTTTCTAAAGCCAATGATTTTCAAATGGACCTACCTAAAATTCGCAATAAATATTCTGCCACTCCTGAATGGACCTTCAAAGAAGGATTGTTTGAAGAGGATGGTTTTAACGAATATGGCGTTGGAATGAGCGCGACCGAAAGTGCCTATTCGAACCAACGTGTTTTAGGCGTTGATCCTCTTGTCGAAAATGGTATTGGTGAGGAAGCTATGATTACAGTAGTTTTGCCTTATGTAAAGACAGCTAGAGAAGGTGTTTTACGTTTAGGTGAAATTGTTGAAAAATATGGAACTTGTGAAACTAACGGAGTCTTATTCTCAGATCAAAATGAGGTTTGGTACTTCGAAAATGGATCAGGTCATTATTGGGTAGCACAGCGTATTCCCGACGATAGTTACGCTGTTGTTGCTAACCAATTGGCAATCCAAGAGATTGATTTTAATGATGAGAATAATTTCTTGTATCATCAAGATATTCAAAAATTTGTTTCTGACAATCACTTGAATACTCGACCAAATACTTTCAACTTTAGAGAAATTTTTGGTACACATAATTTATCAGATGAGATCTACAGCACGCCTCGTGTATGGTGGGGTCAACAGGAATTTTCTGGCAAAACCGATGAAAGTCCCGAGAGTGAGAATCTGTCCTTTATTAAAAAGGCTGATCGTCTCTTGAGTGTCGATGATGCAAAGAATTACTTGTCTTCCCATTTTCAAGGTACGCCATATGATCCATTGAATAAATCTGACGATAACAAACGTTACCGTCCAATTAGTTTGGCTAAAACTCAAGAGTCACACGTCTTACAAATCAGACCACAGATGGCTCCTGAAATTGCCTGTGTTCAGTGGTTAGCCATGGGTGTTGCTTCACAGAGTGTCTATGTTCCATTTTATATGGGAATAAATAATACTCCTGAAGCATACAAAATTGGAGAACTACCATATGACAGTAAGTCAGCTTATTGGACGTATAAGTTGGCCGGAGTTTTATTAGATGGTCATTATAATGAACTTGGAAAAATGTTCCAAGATAAGCAAGAAGCTATCAATATCACGCTATACAATAAGTTGCATGAATTTGATCAGCAAGCTTTAAGCAAAGATGATGAGGAATTACCTAATTATTTAACAAAAGCTTCATTTGAAATGGCAAAAATTTCACTTGATGGTTATAAAGAGCTAATCGCTCAATTAATTACGGACTCGACTGATTTTTCACCTCTAAACTTCAAGACAGATATGAATTTATAAAAAATTTGTACATTGAAAATTGAATGAGGGGTTTTATAAAATGAATGATGGTAACTCGCCGAAAAAAACAATCACGTTATTTGGTTTAATAATGATGATTTTCACGGCGATCTTTGGATTCGCTAATACAACTGTAGCTTATGAGCAGATGGGATTAGCAAGTATTATTTGGTACGTTTTCGCTGCTTTGTTCTTCTTTTTACCAGTAGGATTTATGATGGCAGAATATGGTTCCGCTTTTAATGAAGCAAAAGGTGGAATTTATTCTTGGATTGACGGTGCCGTTGGTGCTAAATGGGCCTTTATCGGTACTTTCATGTGGTTAGCTTCATGGGAAGTTTGGTTAGTTTCGACTTCTTCAAAAGTTTGGATTCCGTTGTCCACAATGTTTACAGGACATGATTCAACTCAGACTTGGGGTATGTTTGGTTTAAGTGCAACCCAAGTAATCGGTATTTTAGCCGTTTTGTGGATCGTTTTTGTCACATACACAGCTACACAAGGTATGGATAAGATTTCGAAAGTTTCTAGTTTCGGTGGAATTATGACAATTGCTTTAAATGCTATCTTCTTTATTTTGAGTTTGGCAGTTTTGTTCATGTCAGGATTCCACACTGCAGAACCAATTCACGGATTAGATACATTTATCCACTCTGCTAATCCAGCGTTTGCGTCACCACTAGGGATGGTCTCATTCATCGTTTATGCAATATTTGCTTACGGTGGTATGGAATCAGTCGGTGGTGTCACTGATAGTATGAAGAATCCTAAAAAAGATTTTCCTCGCGGTGTGTTAATTTCTGCCGCTGTTATTACCTTGCTTTATTCATTGACGATTCTATGTTGGTCAATGAGTGCTAACTGGAATGCAGTTGTTTCCAAAGGCAACGTTAACCTAGGTAATATTACTTATGTTATGATGAGCAACTTAGGCTATGAATTTGGAACGCATATTGGATTAGGAAGTGCTGCCGCAATTACTTTAGGGGAATGGCTAGCGCGCTTTACTGGATTTGATATGTTCATCCTTTACATGGGTGCTTTCTTTGTTTTGATCTATTCACCATTGAAGTCCTTTGTTCTAGGTACACCAAAAGACTTTTGGCCTGCAAAAGTTACTAAGTTAAATAAACATGGTATGCCAGCCTACGCTATGTGGGTCCAAGCTATCGTTGTCATTGTCTTGATTTTGATCGTTGATATGGGTGGTAAGAATGCTAAAGCTCTATACAACGTTTTGACATTAATGGCTAATGTTTCAACGACTGTTCCATACTTATTCTTAGTTGGAGCATATCCATTCTTTAATTTAAATAAAGATATTGAAAAGCCATATTTGTTCTATAAGAATAAAACCGCTATGTGGACTGTAAGTATTATCGTCTTCTTAGTGTTGGCTTTCGCAATTATCTTTACATTAATCCAACCAATTGTTGAAGGAGCATATACAGATGCACTTTGGACAATTATTGGACCAGTTGTCTTCGGTCTAGTTGGATTTATACTTTATTACAGGTATGAACATAAAAATAAAATAGCTAAAACTACAGATTAATTAAAGTATTATAAATTAAGGTTCAGAAATCGAAATTGATTTCTGAACCTTATTTTTTATATCAATAATTTTATGGTCAAAAAAAACAGAGCCTAAACTCTGTCTTCGTTAATTACTATTCAACTGGATGTTTATCTGTCAAAGCCTTTGTCCGGGCATCTAATTTCTTTAATTCTTCTGGATCATTGTGGTATTTAATAGCGTCAACGATAATGTGTGCTACTTCTTCACAATCCTCTTCATTAAAGCCTCTTGATGTAATAGCGGGTGAACCTAAACGTAAGCCAGATGTAAACTTAGGTGGCAATGGATCATTAGGGATGGCTTCCTTGTTAGTTGTGATGTGGATTGAATCTAATAAGTTTTGAACTTCCATTCCATTCAAACCGCTGTCGGTTAAAACGACATTCAACAGGTGATTGTCTGTACCACCGGTTAGAACTGATAAGTTGTCGGCTTCATTGATTACTTTTGCCATGGCCGCAGCGTTTTTCACAACTTGTTCCATGTAGGTCTTAAATTGTGGTTGGAGATCCTCACCAAAAGCTACAGCTTTACCAGCAATCACATGTTCCAAGGGTCCACCTTGTGTTCCAGGGAAGACGGCTGAATTCAATTTTCTACCGAGTTCTGCTTTAGCAAGAATCATACCACCACGAGGGCCACGAAGTGTTTTATGGGTTGTCGTAGTGACAATGTCAGCTACGCCTACTGGAGTAGGATGAAGACCAACAGCAACAAGACCTGCAATATGGGCCATATCGACCATCAAATAGGCACCAACGGAATCGGCAATCTCACGGAATTTTTTGAAGTCGATGATACGACTGTATGCTGAAGCACCAGCGACAATTAAATGTGGCTTAACTTCTTGAGCAATTTTTAAAACGTCATCGTAATCTATTAAACCTTCAGCGTTAACTCCGTATGAGTGAAAGTTATACATTTTACCAGAGAAATTCACTTTTGACCCGTGAGTCAAGTGTCCACCAGCGTTTAGATCCATGCCTAGAACTGTATCACCGGGCTTTAAAACGGCCTGGTATGCGGCAGCATTGGCTTGGGATCCTGAATGTGGTTGAACGTTGACATACTCTGCGTTGAAGAGTTTCTTGGCACGATCAATGGCAATCTGTTCGATTCCGTCGATATATTCACAACCACCGTAGTAACGATGTCCGGGATATCCTTCAGCGTACTTGTTAGTTAAAACTGAACCTTGAGCTTTTCTTACGTTGTCAGAAACGATATTCTCGGAAGCAATCAACTCAATATTTCTATTCTGTCGTTCTTCTTCCTTTTTGATTAGATCAAAAACCTCTGTATCTCCTGTACTATATTGCACTACGACCATCTCCTAATAATTATTATTAACTACACTTGTACCATCGCTATAATTAATCTTAACACCTTGTTCAACGTTAAAAATGTACACATTGAACGACACTGCCTTGTCAGGTTGGCCATCGGAGGTCATTGATTCAGCCATCATCTGCACGCCACGAGCAACTAATTCATTATTTCGATAAATTGGTTTGACCCGATATCGAATATAGTTATTAGGATTTTGTTTTAGGTAGTAAGCAATATCATTTTCGTGTTTGAGCATTTCTGGTGAGTTCAGTGAACGTGTTCCGGTCATCAAATTCTTAGGATTATTGTTTTGTCCACTTAATTGATAACCGATCAGGTGTGAACGATTATATAGCCAGCCACTCTTAATCCGCTTGTTGTGCCAACCGGTTGGGTTGACGTAAAGTGCTTCACGTTTTTGAGTAGGCATTAAGCTCTTGCTTAACAGTGCATCAGCTTGAATTGCGCGATTAAGATTATCTAAATCAGCAAATTCTTGCCAGGGACCATTTGAGACATTTAGTTCGGATTTTGTGAAGGTAGGAACATTTCCATTAACAGCTATTTCTTGTTGATCAGAATAGGTGAGGTTAGCTAGATTCGAAGTTGAAGTAGTTTTAGCTTTTTCTACTTGCTTGGGATCGTCACCAGTTTTAACACCATTATTCTGATAGTTTTCATAAACCCCTGAGCCACCAACTACAATCAGTAGTAAGCCTAGTGATACTAGTTTGCGGTGCAGACGTTTTTTCGGTTTGACCATGAATGTTGTGAACAACACGATGGCGCCTAATAAAACAAGTAATAACATATACATAAAATCGTTCCCTTCACGACGAAGATTTTAGCGAATCTTCATGTATGATTTTATCATAGATTTTCAGAAATCTTGAACAATATTTGTGAAATTACTGAGATTTATTCGGAATTAATACAAATAAAACTAGAATTATTTTGAGTAATGATTATAATTTTATATGCCAAAAGGAAGAATAAGAATATTTTTATTTGACAACGCATACATAAAAAATTACAATACATATTAATGTTGCGTGTTACTAAGTATTAGTAAGCGTTAGCAATTATGACGTAGATCAAAAACAATAAGGTATTAGTAATAAGGTGTTATCTATTCTTGGTAATTGAGCATGACTTATTCTTAATAAAGTATCTTAAGTTATGAAGCTACTTTTGAATAGGGGTGACCACTTGAAAATTGAACGTACACTTAATAACAATGCAGCAATTGCCACGAATCAGAATGGAGTAAATGTTCTCGTCATGGGTCCCGGAATAGCTTTCAATAAGAAAGTGGGGGATCAAGTCGAAATTGCTAAAGTGGAAAAGACTTTGTTTTTGAATGACAAGGAGACGATGAACAAGTTTACCGACTTGGTTATTGATGTTCCGATGTCAGAGGTTGATATTTCTGAACGAATTATTAACTTTGCTAAAATAAAGATTGGTAAAAAACTGAACGAAATCATTTACGTTAATTTGACAGATCATATTCATATGGCTATCAAACGCGCAAAAGAAGGAGTGTTCTTGAGCAATCCTTTGAAATGGGATATAGCACGTTTTTATCCTGATGAATTCGCAGTTGGTCAAAAGGCTGTCCAAGTAATTAATGATTCTCAGGAAGTTGGATTGGCAGATGATGAAGCAGCGTTTATCGCCGTTCATTTCGTCAATGCAGAGAATGAGGACAGTTCGCAACAGAATTTAGCCTATGGAATTACTAAGATAGTTAAAGAATGTGAGGATATTGTTAAAGATTATTTTCACACTGAGTTTGATGAACAATCATTGAATTATTATCGTTTCATAACTCATTTAAAGTTCTTTGCCCAAAGAATTTTGCAGGGTAAGCACTATGATGATGAAGAAGACGATGACTTATTAGAAACACTGGAACACAGATATGCTAAGCCATACCAGTGTTCACAAAAAATAAAAGAATATATTTCTGAAAAATATAATTTTACGATCACGAGTTCGGAATTGTTATATCTGACTGTTCATATCAGTCGATTAGTTAAGAACTTGTAAGATTATATTTGTAGGGTGTTATCGCAAATGCGAGCATGACCTGATTTGTTTCCTTAGTGGAAATGGATGAGGTCTTTTTTATTTGTTGAAATAAAAATTATTTTTATAGGAGATAGAAACATGAGTGCAAAAGATTCTGCTAAGCAGATCTATGACGAAGTTGGCGGAGAAGCCAATATTAATTATTTAACTCATTGTGTAACAAGATTAAGATTTCGTCTAAAGGATGAATCTAAAGTTGACGATGAGAAAGTGAAACAGATCCCCGGTGTCATGGGAATCAATCATCAAAATGGCCAATATCAAGTTATTATTGGTAATGCTGTTTCGGATTATTACGATCAGGTGGTTAAGTTAGGTAACTTTCCAACTGATGAGAGTGCTGATGCCACTGATAATACTGGTAATGAAAAAAAGGGTAATCTCTTTGATCAATTTACTAGTTTTATTTCATCTTGTATGTCGCCTTTGATTCCTGCCTTAATCGGTGGTGGGATGATCAAGGTTATCTTGATTCTGTTGACGACGGTCGGTTGGATGAGTACTAAGAGCCAAACTTATACGATTATTAGTGTCTTCGGTGATGCACCATTCTACTTTTTGCCTATCGAGTTAGCTATAACAGCTTCTAAGTATCATAAAGTAAATCAGATGATGGCTGTTATCGCTGGTGCTATTTTGATTCATCCTGATTTTATTTCCTTGGTAAATTCAGGGAAGACCATTCATTTGATGGGATTGCCAGTGACTGCTGCTAGTTATTCTAGTTCAGTTATTCCAATTTTATTGATTGTTTGGGCTATGAAGTATTTAGAGAAATTTCTTGATAAAGTCGTTCCTGCTAGTTTTAAGAGTATTTTGAAACCACTATTGGAAATTTTTATCGTCGGTGTCGTTTCTCTAGTTATCATTGGACCTATCGGTACATGGGCTGGTGAATTATTGTCAGGAATTGTCTTGTTGATACAGAAACATGCTGCTTGGTTAGCTATGCCATTGATGGCTGCCTTTATGCCACTTATCGTTATGACAGGGATGCATTGGGCCTTTTCACCAATTTTCTTAGCTGCTTCATTTGCTACACCAGATAGTTTGATTCTACCAGCAATGCTTGCTGCAAATATTGGACAAGGTGCTGCTAGTTTGGCCGTAGCTGTTAAAACTAAGAATAAGAATACTCGTCAAGTTGCTTCAGCTGCTGCGGTTTCAGCTCTTTTAGCTGGTGTCACTGAGCCAGCTCTTTATGGTGTTACTTTGAAATATAAGAAGCCTTTATATGCTTCAATGATTTCAGGTGCTATTACAGGATTGTTTATGGGAATTGTTAATTTGAGATCATTTGCTTTCGCTGTTCCTTCAATTCTATCTATTCCCCAATTTGTTAATAATAAGATTCCAAGTAACTTCATCTATGCCATTATCGTGTTGATTGCTTCATTTATCATAACTTTTGTTTTGACAATGGTTTTAGGATTCAACGAAGAACCTCAAGTTGCTAGCGCCACAGATACAGATAGTAAGAAGAATAATGATGTTGCTGCAACTAAGATTGAATCAGGAGCTAAGGAAACAAAGAAAGTTTACAGTCCAGTTAAAGGTGAGCTGATTACGTTGGATAGCGTCAATGATCCAACTTTTGCTCAAAAAATGTTGGGTGATGGCGTGGCTGTAATTCCTGAGGATAACAATTTCTACGCCCCATTTGATGGTGTCGTCGAAACGGTCTTCCCAACTAAGCATGCTATTGGTTTGAAGAGTGATACCGGAATTGAAATGTTGATTCACATTGGTTTGGATACGGTTGAGTTAAAGGGTGAGCCTTACGATGTGAAGGTTAAAGACAAGCAAAGAATCAAGAAGGGTGACTTACTGGTTGTCGCTGACTTAGCTGCTATTAAAAAGGCTGGGTATGATACTGTTACACCTTTGGTTGTTACTAATTCAAAAGAATTTGTAGAAGTCGTACCAAATGAGAAGACGACAGTTGATAATGGTACTGTTGCATTCTATGTTGTTTAATTTGAAAGGAGAAAATATGACTAAATTTCCTAATGATTTTTTGTGGGGTGGCGCTACTGCTGCTAATCAATTAGAAGGAGCTTATGATGAGGATGGCAAGGGTCTTTCGATTGCTGATGCTTTGCCGGGTGGTCCGGAAAGATTCAGTATTGTAAATCAAGCTAACTTTGATTGGAAGATTGATACTACAAAATATAAATATCCTAATCATAAAGGGATTGATCACTATCATCGCTATCAAGAGGATATTAAATTATTCGCTGAGATGGGATTCAAATGTTATCGTTTCTCGATTGCTTGGAGTCGGGTTTTTCCAAACGGTGACGATAAAGAACCTAATGAAGCAGGATTGAAATTTTACGATAGATTAATTGATGAGTGTTTGAAATATAAGATTGAACCAGTAATCACAATTAGTCATTACGAGATGCCGCTTAATTTGGTAACGGAATACGGTGGTTGGAAGAATCGCCAGTTGATCGATTTTTATGAGAATTATGCTTCAGTCGTTTTGAATCGTTATGCCAAGAAGGTCAAATATTGGATGACATTCAATGAAATCAATTCAGCTTTGCATTTCCCAGTAATGGGACAAGGCTTGGTCAAGTCCAATGGTGCCGATGAAAAGAAAAATATTTATCAAGCTTGGCACAATCAATTTGTTGCTGGAGCAAAGGCTGTTAAGATTGCTCATGAAATTAGACCTGATTTGATGATTGGTTGTATGTTACTTTATGCAACGACTTATGCTTATGATTCTAATCCAGCTAATCAATTGGCTGCTTTGAAAGAGAATCAAGCTTTCAATCAATTCTGTGGTGACGTTCAAGTTCGAGGAACTTATCCTGCCTATACTGAATCTGTCATGAATCGTTATGGTTTCAGTTTTAAAGATCTCGATGTGACGGCTGATGATTTGAAAGTATTGAAGGAAAATCCGGTTGATTACATTGGCTTCTCTTATTACATGTCGACTGCTATCAATGTGACTGATAAGAGTTTGGAAACTGCTAATGGAAATCTTGTTGGAGGAGTAAAGAATCCATTCTTGAAGGCTTCTGATTGGGGATGGCAGATTGATCCAACTGGTTTGAGAATTGCTTTGAATGAATTGTACAATCGTTATCAAAAGCCCGTCTTTGTAGTTGAAAATGGACTAGGAGCAGTTGATAAACCTGACGAAAATAATTTTGTGCAAGATGATTATCGAATCAGTTATCTGCGCAAGCACATTCAAGCTATTGCGGGTGCCTTGGAAGATGGCGTTGACGTAATGGGATACACTCCTTGGGGTTGTATTGATTTGGTCAGCGCTTCAACTGGTCAGATGAGTAAACGTTATGGTTTCATCTACGTTGATTTAGATGACGAAGGTCATGGTAGTTTAAATAGATATAAAAAAGCTTCATTTAATTGGTATCAAAAGGTTATTGAGACTAATGGAGAACAACTTTAATAATATTAAAAGGTCAGTGTGGGATTCCACATTGACCTTTTTTTAGCTAGACGTAAAAAAAGACTATTTAAAGTCATTCAAAATCGAATTACTTTAAATAGTCTAAATATTTTTATAGTAATTATTCAAAAGTCTTTTTCAAAGCTGCGATTCGATCATCCAATGGCGGATGGGTATCAAAAAGTCCCGAGAAATGTTTTTTCTTGTTAGGATCGTCAATGTACAAAGCAGCACTAGCATCATCGACACGTTGCATCGGTTTTGTACTTTCCTTTAATTTCTCTAAAGCGTTGATCAATCCTTGTGGATTTCTCGTCAACTCAGCACCAGAGACATCAGCTAAATATTCACGGTTTCTAGAGATTGCCATCTGGACCAAACTAGCAATCAGTGGTCCTAAAATAGCAAACACTAACCCAACTAACCAGAGCACGACACGAATGGCCCCAGAATTATCATTGTCACGATCATTACTACGATTCATTGGAATCCACCAACGATAGGCGTTTCCGATGATAGAACAGATCAAAATAATGGCTGAGGACAAAGCTACAGAGATTGTTGAGACTCTAATGTCGTAATTTTTAACGTGAGAAATTTCGTGGGCTAATACACCCTCGAGTTCTTCACGATTCATCATTTGATAAAGTCCACTAGTTACGGCAACTGCTGCATGCTCTGGATCACGTCCGGTAGCAAAAGCATTGGGGCTAGGGCCGTCAATGATATAAATTTCTGGTAAAGGAATGTCAGCTACCATGGAAAGGTCCTCGACAATATGCCAAAGATCAGGTGCATCTTTAGCCGATTCCAACTTCTTGGCACCATTCATTTGCATTACGATGCTAGTTGATTGGAAATAGGTGATTAAGGTGTAAACGATGGCGATTACTAATGCAATGGCAATTCCAGAGTAGATATTGTCAAAAAAGTAAGCACCAATGAAACTTCCTAAAGCAGCCAATAATAGAAAGAAGAAAAAGAAAATAAAGTAAGTCTTGCGTTTATTACGATCAATTTGTTCGTAAATCATCCTAGACCTCTACTAAAACTTAACTTTTGGAGCTTCTTTATCAGCGTCAGGGATTTGGAGAAAGTCCATTTCTTTGAAACTGTGAATACTAGCAATAATGTTGCGTGGAAAAGTTTGGATTGCGGTGTCATAAGCTTGAACTTGACTGTTGTAAGCTTGACGTGCATAAGATACTTTATTTTCAGTATTGGATAGTTCTTCCATTAATTGTGAAAACTCTTGATTAGCTTTCAAATCGGGATAATTTTCTGCCAAAGCAAATACTTGTCTCAAAGCGCCACTCAAAGCACTATCGGCTTGGACTTTGTCTTGAAGCGTATCAGCGTTAGTAACATTATTTCTCAAATTAACTACGTTACTAAGAGTTTCCTTTTCATGTGTAGCATAACCTTTAACAGTTTCTACAAGGTTAGGAATTAAGTCAGTCCGACGCTTCAATTGAACGTCAATTTGTGAACTGAATTCACGGGCACGGTTGCGGTATTTAACTAAACTATTGTACATACCCGCATAAGCGATAATTACTATCAGAATAATAACAATTATGATTATTGTTTTCATTTAAATCTCCTTCTTTTCGTGTTGGCTATATTTTACCATATTGCATTCAGACACGTATTAAACACGACTGAATAAAAAAATAGGTTAATTAGTATTACTTTTCTGAAAAATAAATTATAATCAGAAGTTAGGGAAGATATTTGAGCGGTTTTTAAGGTGAATAATATATGAAAAAAATGTTTTTACCCATTTTGATGTTTTTAGCAGCTATTTTAGGAATCGTACCGACGACGTCTTCGGTTGGAGGTTCAGTAGATTCTAACTATAGTAGTGAATTCGGTCAAAAAGCGAACGCAATTTTAGATAAAAAAAGTTTTTCCGGTAGTGTATTGGTTGTTAAAAATGGCAAAATAATATTTCAGGCTAGCCGTGGCTATTCAAATTATGGAATTAGTCTTTCTAATACAATAGATACATCGTATGAGATAGACTCAATCCAAAAGTCAATGACTGCCGCAATGGTCATGAAAGAAATTCAGAATAAAAAATTGAGTTTAACTGATAAGTTATCTAAATTTTATCCTGAGATACCTGGTAGTAATAATATTACTATTAAAGAAATGATGGACATGACTTCGGGATTGATCTTAAAGGGTGGTGTCGGTCCTACTAAAGTTATGTCAGATACTGATATTATTGATGAAGATATTAAGAATATCCGTTATGTCAATGTGTTGCATGGCAAATGGGATTACTCAGCTATTAATTTTAATTTGCTAAGTGGTATTCTGGAAAAATTAACTGGAAAAAGTTATCGTAAATTGTTTACGGAGAGTTATATTGATAAATTAAATTTGAAACATACCATTTTTGCCTATGATGAATCTCCTAAAATTCAAAAAGCTACAGGTTATAATAACCCAGACCCTCTATCTCCAAGTCTGAATTATAAGAATGTATTTGATGCAGATAAGTTCTTAGAGTATGACGAATTGGGAACTGGTCAAGTCTATATGAGTGTTTATGACCTCTATAAAGTAGAACAATATATCACTCAAGGCAATATGTTGAGTGCCAAATCTAGAGACCAACTATATGCGCCTGGTAGTATTAGCACTTATGGTGGTGGGCTATATCATACTAAAGATGATAATTTTGCTAATGGTTGGGGCTATGGTTTTCAAGGCGTATCCCATATTTCTGATGATGGAAAAGTAACGGTAATTGCTCTGGAAAACTATACGAGAAGAGCAGTTGATCTAAAACCTATGGCTAATCAACTTTATAAGCTAGCTAAAGACTAATAATTGTGTTACTATTACTTGTGCAGATAAAGCCTATCTGTTATTTAAAATGACTGTTTCATACATTCCAAAGTTTTCTATGAAATAGTCTAGAGTCCTACATCTCGGATTGATGTAGGACTTTTTTTGTGCCTAAAAGTTAAAGTAATTGTCCGTTTGAAAAATTTGAGTTACGTTAATACTAGTTTGTTTATGAGGAGGAAGAAAATGTATAAATTAAATGATGGACGAGATATCCCTGAATTCGGATTTGGAACATATAAATTAAATGGTCACAGTGGCGTTCAGAGTATCGTTTCAGCCATTAACAATGGTTATACGATGTTAGATACTGCCTATAATTATGAAAATGAGGGAGCAGTCGGACGTGCTATTTCTGAAAGTGGGATTAATCGTGATAAGTTAACAGTCACTTCCAAATTACCGGGAAGATATTACGCTTATAATGATGCCATTACGGCGTTACAGGAATCGCTTTATCGTACCAATTTAGATTATTTTGATCTTTATTTATTGCATTGGCCTAATCCTAAAAGAGGGATGTATGTTGAGGCCTGGCAAGCATTGATTGATGCTCAAAAATTTGGTTTGGTCAAATCAATTGGGGTATGTAATTTCCTTCCAGAACACTTACAAAAACTCCAAAAAGAAACTGGAATTTTACCAGCTATCAATCAAATTGAACTACATCCTTATTTCAATCAAGCTGATATGTGTAAATTTGATAAGGATAACGGTATTGTAACGATGGATTGGAGTCCATTGGGGCGTGCCAGTTCAGTCTTACAAGATCCAGTTCTAGTAGAATTGGGTAAGAAGTATCATAAAACAGTTGGTCAAATTATCTTGAGATGGGAATACCAATTAGATACTATTCCTATTCCTAAGTCCTCATCACCAGTAAGACAACGCGAAAATTTGAACATATATGACTTTGAAATTTCAAATAGTGATATGGATAAGATTAATGATCTTACTAAAGCTGATGGTCGGACACATGACCAAGATCCCGCGGTTTATGAAGAATTTTAAAAATGAGAGTGATGTTTGAGATTATCTCAAATACCACTCTTTTTTAAAATTGTCTCAAAATTTAATTAAAAATAAATCTAATTTTTACAAAAAGTATTGCTTTTGCTATTGTATCTTCTAAATATAAGAACTATATTTTAGTTGTAATCGGTTGCACGAAGAAAACTAACATATTCGAGAGGTGGTTCTTATGTATAGAAGTAATGGTAATTACGAAGCATTTGCTAAACCTATTAAACCAGCTGGAGTTGATGACAAGTCGGCGTACATTGTTGGTTCCGGATTAGCTGGATTAGCTGCAGCAACTTTCTTGATTCGTGACGGTCAAATGAAGGGTAACAGGATTCATGTTTTAGAAGAATTAGCATTACCTGGTGGTAGTATGGACGGTATTTGGAATGAACAAAAGGGCTATATTATCCGTGGTGGTAGAGAAATGGAACCTCATTTTGAAACACTTTGGGATTTATTCAGATCAATTCCGTCTTTGGAAAATCCAGATGCTTCTGTTTTGGATGAATTTTATTGGCTTAATAAAAAAGATCCAAGTTTCTCGCATGGAAGAGTTATTCAAAAACAGGGCAAGGAATTGCCAACTGAAGGTGATTTGACTTTAACACCCAAGGCAGTTCAAGAATTGTTAGATTTGGTTATGACACCGGAAAAGGATTTAGGGGATAAAAAGATCAATGAAGTATTCACTGATGATTTCTTAAATTCTAACTTCTGGTTATATTGGTCAACAATGTTTGCCTTTGAACCATGGGCTAGTGCCATGGAGATGAGACGTTACTTGATGCGCTTCTGTCATCATATTGATTCATTATCAAATCTTTCATCATTGAGATTTACTAAATATAATCAATATGAGTCATTAATTCAACCAATGATCAAATTCTTGGAAGATAAGGGTGTTAAATTTACTTATAATACTCATGTTAATAATATTAAGGTCGCTACAAATAATGGCGATAAAGTTGCCCAAAAACTTGAAATAACGACTGATGATCAAGATAAGACTATTGATTTGACAGAAAATGATTTAGTCTTTGTAACTAACGGTTCAATCACTGAGAGTACAACTTATGGTGACAAGACTCATCCTGCACCAACTGAACATGAATTAGGCAGCAGTTGGCAACTTTGGGAAAACTTAGCTAAACAAGATGAGGCTTTTGGACATCCAGATAAATTCTGTAAGAATATTCCTGAAGCTAATTGGACAGTTTCTGGAACAATTACCTTAACAGATGATCAAGTTGTTCCTTATATTGAAAAGATAAGCAAAAAAGATCCCCACAGCGGCTCAATTGTAACTAGTGGACCTGTCAGTATTAAAGATTCAAATTGGCTCTATGGTTACTCGATAAGTCGTCAAAAGCATTTCAAGAGACAAAAGGACAACGAATTAGTCGTTTGGGTTTATGGATTGTTCTCCGACAAGCCGGGTAATTTCGTTAATAAAAAGATTACTGAGTGTACCGGAGATGAACTCTGTGAAGAATGGCTTTATCATATTGGTGTACCAACTGATAAAATTAAGGATATTGCAGAAAATCATGCTAGTACAATTCCAGCACATATGCCTTATATTACGTCATACTTTATGCCAAGAAAACTGGGCGATCGTCCACTAGTAGTTCCAAAGGGATCAAAGAACTTAGCTTTCATTGGTAATTTTGCTGAAACTGAGCGTGATACAGTCTTTACAACAGAATATTCAGTTAGAACAGCTATGGAAGCTGTCTATACTTTGCTGGATGTTGATCGTGGCGTTCCGGAAGTCTTTGACTCAGCCTTTGATATTCGGACATTAATGAGAGCTGTTTACTACTTAGATGGTAAGAAGAAACTTGAAGATATTAAATTACCATTTAAAGAGCGGATTGTTGAAAAGAAAGTTATGGAGAAGATTCATGGAACTTATATTGAAGAATTGTTAAAGGATGCACATTTGCTCTGATAAGACATCAAATTTTAAAGAAAATGGTTGTGGTAATTATTTTTAGTTATCACGACCATTTTTTGGTAGAATAATTTTTTAGTTAAAATAGGTTTGCCATTCTTGGGAACGATGACAGTTAAAAGCCATCTTGAAATCCTCGGGAAGGTTTCTGGCTAATGAAAGATCTAAATTGAGAGCTTTATCTAAAGTAAAGTAGCGAGCTTCTGACGTTTCAACGCCACCATGGATATCATTTTCAATGGGAGAGCACTCAAAAAATATTTTATAAATATAACTCAGATTCTTTTTAGGATAGTGACTCTTTTGCATATCTTTAATGGCAATCAAGCGTTTAGGTTTAACCTTGATTCCAGCTTCTTCAAAAGTTTCTTTGGTTGCAATTTCACTAGCTGAATAACCGATATCAGCCCAACCACCTGGAATTGACCATTGACCACTACTTTTTTCATGAACAAGCAATATCTTATCGTTCTTAAATGTTGCTGCTCTGACATCTACTTTGGGAGTGACGTATCCAGTATCAGAATCAAAATAAAGATCCAAATTTTTTGGAGTAGCGTTATTGACTAATTTTCCAGTGAGTTTTTTAGCAACCACTTCTAATTGGTGATAACGTTCTTGATCAAATATATCTTTTCCATAATGTTTACCACTTTGTGCAATTGCTTGTAATTTTTCTAGTAATAATTCTACATCATCCATCTAAAAGCCTGCCTTTTCTAAAAAGTATAGCATTTATACAGTTTTATAGAAAACGGTTGCAGGAAGCTTTCTGATTTTTTTATTAGAATATTTATGAATATTTGAGTGTTTTATTTTGAGTCGACGCTCACAAACTGTCTTTTTTATATAAGCTAGTAAATAGAAATTATTAATCAGCATAAAAGCGGAGGCATTTCTTTGAGAAAAATTTATTCCTCTTCTAACCATATCAAGTGCAGGCTTATATCTTGATATTTGGAAGTACGATAAGGCAGCCACGAAATAAATTATATTTAAATTCTCTTCATATTTAACGTTTTCTATATTATTTAATGCCATTTTAATTTGTTGAATAGAGGAAGAACGTAAATTTTGTTTGGAATAGATGTAAGCTAAAATAATATTTCCCAATCTTGTTAAAGTCGTTTGTTTACGGCTGTTGTTAGAGCTTGCTAGAGATAATTTAATTAATTCTTTAGTGTGATCGAGCTTATGATCGAGGTGTAAAGCACATAAGGAGAGGTAAAAGTAATAAGCCTGAGTATGTTTGTCAGTTTGAACATCGGCTAGAACTCTTTTACGAACTAAAAAAAGATTCAGATCTTGATAATTATGAGCATTGTAGAGAGTACTTATCCTTTTGTTTAGTTGAATATCTCGACAGACTTTAAAGTTTTGAGCTAAAATAATTTCTTCAAAACTAATTGACATTCGTTGACATAGATCAATCAATAATTGTGTACTAGGATTATATTTATTATTTTCAATTTCTGAAAGGGTAGATTGAGAACAAATATTATCGGATGTTTCTATCTGTGAAAGTTGATGACTTATACGTGTTTCTCTTAATATATCTCCTAAGTTATCCATGTTTTACACCTGCTTAGTATGAATTAATGATTTATGATTAAATAATATAAAAGTAGTGTAAATTTTATGTTGAATTAATGTAAAGTTTTGTAAAAATATCTGTATTATTTCAGAAATAAAAAAAGTATAACAAACGCAGTTTCAATGGAGAAGACTGTATTTGTTATACTTTGCTCTTTCAGGAAAATTATAGACTAATTATTTGAGAGTAAATCCCTGTTGTTTCAAGAATTGAGCGACTTCAGGACGTCTGATTTCTTTGAAAATTGCTAAATTCTTTTCAGACCAATTTGTGTCACTCGCATTAGAATTACGATTGGCATAATATTTACGAACAGATGCATCGTAATCCTTCAAGTCAGATAGATTCTCATTGTTGTAAGTATTTGTAGAAACTTGATTCTTTCTAGGAAGGCGAGGTTTGTGCTGATTCTTAGTTTTAGGAACGCCAATCGCCATACCGAATAGGGGAATTGTTAATTTTGGTAAATTTAATAATTCAGCAACTTTTTGAATATTGTTGCGAATGCTTCCAATGTAACAGATACCTAAATCCATGGATTCAGCGGCAACGGCAACATTTTGGGCAGCAATCGTCGTATCAACAATGCTGACAATTAATGATTCCATATTTTTCAAACCGTCGAGATCTTGATTATGAGATTTTAAAATTGAAGCCTGACGATTGAGATCAGCGACAAAAATATAAAAAGTATCGGCTTTTTTAACGTGCGGTGAACTGATAGTGATATCAGCTAATTGTTCGCGCAGTTTTGAATCAGTTATTTCAATAATAGAAAAAGCTTGAACAAACTCTGAAGTAGAACCACTTTGAGCTGCCGTTAAAAGGGCATCCTTTTGTTCGTCAGTAACAGGTTCATCTTTGAAATCACGTACGGAAACGTGTTGGGTCATTTTTTTTATAGTAGAATTCATTATTGCTCCTTTTTAGAAAATGGTCTAAATGTTTCATGTTTTGATTGATATTCGGAGACATCAGTTATTTTATTGTCTTTAAATTGAATAATTGAAACTCCATCGAAATCATACTCAGTATGCTCAATTGCATGAAAGTACCATAACACTGTGAAAGTGTTTTTGTCCGATTGAAGAATTTTGTCAATCCGCCAACTGAGAACTTTTTGTTGCTTAGACATAGTGCTTATCCATTGATGTAACTCACTTAAGCCGATATAGATAGGACCATATGATTCACGATAAATTATTTTTGAATCAAAATAGTCATCGAGTTTTGAGAAATCTTTGGTAAGCCAAGATTGAAAATATTGCTGAATAATATCGATTTTTTCCATTATTTTCCTCGAAATTGTAAAAATATTGTCAATAGTAATTATAAGAATATGTTCATGGTTTTTCTAGTTCAAAATGACAATTTAGCAAGGTGTATAATAAAATTCATATTTAAAAAGATTATTTTTTAAGTGGGGATGTAAAAATGAATAATGGTTCCGGTTATTATTGAAAGTTTTATTTCTGGTTAGCACTTATTGTGGTTGGCTTAGCGGCAGTTTATATGTATATGAGTGGTCAAAAACCTAACTTAGTGGAAATTATAATTTTAGTGGCGTTAATTATTGGCGCTGGAATCGTATCCTTTCGGAAGTGATCTTGGGGAAATAGGGGAATTTTGATTTTCTGTGTAATTTGTCTGATAGAAATATCAGACTATTTTTATACAAAAAAAATCGCTGGTCATTTAAGACCGGCGATTAAACACTGCTCCCACCATTATTTTAATCATTTGGTGGTTCACTCGTGGCTCACTTTTTTGAGCCATATAAAAATGTATCGAAACTATAATTTAAGAATGCTGTTACATCAGCGTTTTTTAGGCTTACCGTAACTCTATTATCACCCGTATGGGAATCGAACCCATAACTCCACCTTGAGAGGGTGGCGTCTTAAACCATTTGACCAACGGGCAATTAAACAACACACATAATATTACCTGTAAAGGCAGTCTCCTGTCAACAATATTTATGAATTATTTTTATCTTTTATTTTAATGATTAAAATGTAAATCATCATCCCAATTAAGATGATTGTATAAATAGCACTGACGAAACCAGCATATTCCATAATGATCCAGCCTGTGATTCTGGCACTAGCCATTAGTAACATTGATAAAACGCCAAACATGACGATTTTACGTAGGAGATTTTGATAGATCTCATTGAATTTCTTTTGATTATTCTTCATTAAATCACTCCTGAAATAGCTAAACCGGCGAAAATAGCTAAGAAGTTATTTAAAAAATGGACGGTAATGTTAGCTTTAATATTTTTGGTTCTGTAATAAACGCCTGCCAAAATAATTCCTAAAAGAATTTTCGACAGAGCATAGATCCAATCTGTTCCGGTGCCAAAGGGTGCGTGAACGTAACCAAAAATAATTCCACTGAGAAGAATTGAAACAAATGGCCGGTTTAAAAAGAACCAATTCATAAAGATACCACGAAAAATTATTTCTTCTAATGTGGGAGCTACGATGACACTAAAAAGAATCAAGATTACCATATTATTTTGACCGATTAAATTTAAGGCGTCAACGTTAGCATTGCTGCTTTTCATAAATGGAACGGTTGCAAAATTGGTTAAAGCTACCAGGATAGTGGCGATAAGAATAATCAACCAGGTTTTTTTAGTAAATTTTTGAGTGGAAAAATTCTGGGCTTGTTTGAATACAAAAATAATTATGGTAGCTGAAACAATTAGTAATATAATAGTTATTATTGGCGCAATTTTTATATATGCCTGATACTTTGAACCTAATTGTTTTTTTGTTAAAGTTAAGATACTTAATGGGAGTTGTTCCAGTAAAAAGAGTAGGAAAAAGGCTATAATATGAAATATAGTTTTTATAGGATGATAACTGATTTTAGGATTATTCATTAAAATGCCACCTTATTTAAGATAATTATTAGAATTATTTGATAATTAGTGTTTTAATACTATAATGCTATGTGAGTTTTTTAAAGGGAGTGAATTAATGTTCAAGATTGCTCGAGGTAGGATCAATGTATTACAGGTGCTTGCGGCGGTTATTTTTATGATTTTTCAAGTCGTTGCAACGTTATACATTCCTAATCTGACATCAGACATTGTTAATAAGGGTGTTATTACCGGTGACAACAATTATATTGTCCATGCAGGGATGCAGATGATTTTAGTTTCGTTTATTAGCGTTATAGCAGCTTTTGGAAATGTTCTAATGGCGTCACAAGCGTCACAAGGTTTAGGACGTAAATTGAGATCCGATTTATTCAAGAAGATATTATACTTTACACACGATGAATTCGACAAGTTCGAAACGTCATCATTAACGACTAGAACGACTAATGATGTTGTGCAAATTCAAAATGTGATGATCATGATGTTAAGAATGATGATCATGGCACCAATCATGTTAATTGGTGCTAGTTTCATGGCTTATCAGAAAAATGCTGAGATGACTAAGATATTTTTGATTTCAATTCCTATCTTAATTGTTTTGGTTGGTGTTGTAATGTACTTTGCAGTGCCCTTATTTAAGGCTATGCAGAAAAAGACTGATCGTTTGAATTTGGTCTTTCGTGAGGGATTGACTGGTGTGCGTGTCATACGTGCCTTTAGACAGGATAAGTTCGAACAGAATCGTTTTGATAGTGCCAATAAAGATTACACTAACAATGCGGTAAAGGTATTTAGTATTGTCGCTTTGATGTTCCCAATCGTAACTCTGATCATGAGTGGAACTAACGTAGGGATCACTTGGCTAGGTGCACATTATATTGCCAATCAATCTATGGAAATTGGTAATATGATTGCCTTTATGACTTATGCTATGCAAATTTTAATGAGTTTTATGATTCTTTCAATGGTCTTTGTATTTGTTCCACGTGCTTCGGCTTCAGCTGCACGTATTCAAGAGGTTTTTGAAACAAAAAGTAAGATTGATGTTGTTGCTAAGCCAGCTAAGTTAAAAGATGAACCAGCTCTTAGTTTCAATGATGTTAATTTCAGATATACTGGTGCTGAAAAATTGGCCTTGTCAAATCTTAATTTCAAAGTAACTAAGGGGCAAACTTTGGCCATTATCGGTGGTACTGGTTCTGGTAAGAGTACTCTGATTAATTTAATTCCTAGATTTTATGATGCTGAAACTGGTATTGTAAGCATTAATGGGACTGATGTTAAGGCTTTGAGTACTGAAGACATCAACAATCGTGTTTCGATGGTTCCACAGACGGCTTATCTTTTCAGAGGAACAATTCGTGAGAATATGCTCTATGGTAAGGAGAAAGCTACCGATGAACAGATTTGGCATGCTTTAGAAGTAGCCCAAGCGGATGATTTCGTAAAAGAACTAGATGGTCAATTGGATGCTGAGGTTGAACAGGGTGGCGAAAACTTCTCTGGTGGTCAGAAACAACGTTTAGCCATTGCCAGAGCTTTGGTCAAAGATGCTTCGATCTATGTCTTTGATGATTCCTTCTCAGCACTTGATTTCAAGACTGACTTAAATCTCCGGACAGCTTTGAAGAATGATGAAAAAATCAGTCAGAGTGTCGTTGTTATTGTTGGTCAACGTATTTCAACTGTTGCTGATGCAGATCAAATTGTCGTCTTGGATAACGGTAAGATGGTCGGCCTCGGAACTCATGCAGAATTAAAAGAAAATAATAAGACTTACCAAGAAATAATTGAGTCTCAATTAAAGGAGGGTAAGTAATGGCTGAGAAAAAGAATCAATCGCCTTCAGTAGGACATGGTCCGGGTAATCATGGACCAGCAGTTGTAGTAAAGCCCAAGAACTTCTGGAGAACCACTGGACGTTTAGCTAAGTACATGTCTAGTTATATGGTCGGAATTGTTTTTGTATTGATTTTGGCAATTGCTTCCGCCGTCTTCCAAATTAAGACTCCTAAAATTTTAGGTGAAGCAACAACTGAAATTTATAAAGGTTTAATGACCGGTATGGCGCAACAAAAGGCCGGAATAAAGATCAATGGCTTGCCAATTAATTTTACAAAAATTGAACATATTATTTTAATTGTTATTTTAATGTATGTAGCTTCGGCCGTTTTCAATTTTATACAACAGTTTGTGATGACGCGAATTTCACAACGGACTGTTTATAAATTACGACTGGATCTAAAGGGCAAGATGGCTCGTTTGCCTATCGTGTACTATGATTCCCATTCTAATGGTGATATTATGTCACGTGCTATCAATGATATGGATAACATTGCCGGAACTTTGCAGCAAAGTTTGACGCAATTTGTTACTAGTACCGTTACATTTATCGGTGTTATCTGGATGATGCTTACAATCAGTTGGAAGATGACTCTGATTGCTTTGGCAACTGTGCCATTGAGTTTAATTGTTGTCGGAATAATTGCTCCTCAATCACAAAAATTCTTTAAACGTCAACAAACTTCTCTAGGTCTTCTCAATAATCAAGTTGAAGAAAACTACGCTGGACACGTTGTTGTTAAGAGTTTTAATCATGAACAAGATTCTATAGATGAATTTGAACAAGAAAATACTAAACTCTATAAGGCTTCTTGGAAAGCACAGATGATCTCTGGTATCGTTATGCCATTGATGATTTTTATCAATAACCTAGGTTATGTGTTGGTTGCCATTTATGGTGGAATGCAAGTTGCTAGTGGACATGTTTCTTTAGGTAATATTCAAGCTTTCTTGCAATATATGAATCAATTTTCACAACCAATTTCACAATTAGCCAACTTAACTAATACTATTCAGGCAACTATTGCGTCTGCTGAACGTGTCTTTGAAATTTTGGATGAACCTGAAATGGAAGAGACTAAAGTTGATGTTCCTGATGTTCAGACTGACGATAAAGTTACGCTTGATCATGTTAAGTTTGGTTATGAGAATAAGCCAATTTTATTGGAAGATTATAATTTGAATGTCAAACCAGGAGAAATGATAGCTATCGTTGGACCAACTGGTGCTGGTAAAACAACTATTATCAATCTTTTGGAACGCTTCTACGATGTTAAAGGCGGTTCCATCAAATTAAATGGTAAAGATATTAGGAATATGAGTCGTGAACAAGTTAGAAGTCATTATGCAATGGTACTTCAAGATACTTGGCTATTCACTGGTTCAATTTATGATAACTTGAAGTATAGCCGTGAAGACGCAACTAAAGATGAAATTATTGAATCTGCTAAAGCAGCTCACGTTGATAATTTTGTCCGTCAATTGCCAAAGGGCTATGATACTGTCTTAAATGAAGAGGCTTCAAATATTTCTCAAGGTCAAAGACAATTGATTACAATTGCTCGTGCTTTCGTGGCTGATCCTGAAATATTGATTCTCGATGAAGCAACTAGTTCAGTTGATACAAGAACTGAATTACATATTCAGCATGCGATGGAACGTCTCTTGAAGAATCGGACAAGTTTCGTCGTTGCTCACAGATTATCTACAATTCAAAATGCGGATAAGATTATTGTGATGAATCATGGATCAATCGTGGAAACTGGTAACCATGATGAACTTATGGCTAAGAATGGCTTCTATGCTGATCTTTATAATTCTCAATTTGCGGGAAATGTTGCCGAATAAAATTAATTTATAGACAATAAAAGTCAATGTGCTTAACCATATTCAGTGGTTATCACATTGATTTTTTTATTACTAAGGATGCTTGTAGTAAAATTGAAGGGTAATATGTTAACTTTTAATTATAAGAGGTAGAAATCTATGGCAAATTTTGTGGAAACGAAAGCACAGATTATAGACTTGGCGAATAAACAAATTGTTCCGGGAGTTAGTTTTGGCTTTATTTCAGCGTCTCACACGGATAAATATATTTATGGCAATAAATCATGGGAACCGGAAATAACTCCTCTTAAAGGGGACGAATTACATGATTTAGCGTCATTAACGAAAGTGATGGGCACTGTTCCATTGGTTTTAAAAATGTTAGATGAAAAATTGCTTGATTTACACGATCCAGTTAACAAATATTTGCCAGATTTTAAAGATAAACGAGTTACATTGTTTAATTTGATCACACATACCTCAGGAATCAAAGGATATATTCCCAATCGGGATTCGTTAGATAGCGAAGAGTTGATTAAAGCCTTGTTGAACTTGCCAGTGACTGATACTTTTAATAAAAAAGTCGTGTATACCGATACTGGTTTGATTTTTCTGGGATTGATTGTGGAAAAAATCTATCGAATGCCAGTTCAAGATGTCATTATGAAATATATTATTGAGCCAGAAGGATTAGAGGATGCCACTTTTGAACCCGAACCTGATCGTTGTGTTCCAACTTATCCAGTGGATGGGAAAATGCTTTACGGTATTCCTAACGATCCTAAAGCACGACAATTAGGAAAACGTTGCGGGTCAGCAGGGATGTTTGCGACTTTAGATGACGTCTTAAAATTTGCCAATGATATGCTTAAACCAGATAAGGAGTTTTTATATCACAATTATACTGAATTGAATCCTGGTCGTTCCTTAGGCTGGGATGTTAAACCAGATGGATTGGGTCACGTTTTGTTTCACACTGGTTATACGGGTGAATTTATTGCTTTAGATTATAAGCATCAAAACGCAATGGTTGTGATGACTAATCGGGTTCACCCCAATCAATATAATCAATTATTCTTAAATCGTCGAGAAACAATTTTAAATTCATTTTTAGCTGAAAGTAAATAGTGATCTAAGTTGTAAAATAAAAAGTTCGATATAGGTTTTGAAATAAATCCTATATCGAACTTTTTTGTATTTTATTTATTTTTAATGTAGCCCTGATCTCCAAGAACCCTACGCAAACCTAGCATAGCAGTGTAGGTAGCTAGAACGTAGATTTTATTAGTTGGAATTTTTGGTATTTGTTTAACGAAGTCCGCAATCTCTTCTGTTTCAATGTTCTTGCTCATATCTAAGCCGGCAATCTTGAATCTGTAAGTAACATCTTTGACACGTTTGCCACCGGTAATAACTAGCGGTAATTTCTTATAATCGAAATCTTCAAAATTAGCATCCCAGATCCAACTAGTATCGATACCATCTGCGTAATTAGCATTCAGTAAAAAGGCTAGCGTGTAGGGGTCTTTATCACTTAAAACGGTTTCGATAACTTGATTTAAACCAACAGGATTCTTTACAAGAATGATGTTGACATCTTTGCCATCGACATTGATTGTTTCTTGACGACCGAAGACTTTTTCATCATAGGCAAAGGCTTTTCTGATCTGTTCAACGCTGATGCCCATTTCTGAAGCAATAGCATATGCTGCCAAAGCGTTATAAACGTTATATTTACCACCAATATTCATAGTAAATTTATTGCCATCAATTTCAAATTCAGTTTTATTAGGCAATAAGGTGGAAATTTTGTTTACTTGATATTTTAATTCGCCACGTTTGAAATTACAATTAGGACAGAAGTAGCTGCCAAGGTTAGCGTAAGAAATCATATGATAATGCATGATATGATTACATCTAGGGCAAAGAACGCCATCAGTATTGGTAGGAGCCTTGAAATCTTCATCTTCATGCCCCTTGTCAGAGAAACCGTAATTGATTACTTTATTAGGCAATTTCTTTGAAGCAAAGATGGCAGCGTCGCCATTAGCAATAATTGTAGCTTTTGGTGCAAGTTTGATCCCATCAAGAATTTTTTGGTAAGTTGTATAGATTTCACCGTAACGATCCATTTGATCACGGAAAATATTTGTTAGAACAAAATATTTTGGCTTAATGTATTTACAAATGATTGGTACGTTAGCTTCATCCACTTCTAGAACTGCCAAAGGTTTCTTACTTTTCTTGTGATGAGTAACAAAGCTAGTTACAATACCTTGAATCATGTTGGAACCAGTTGGATTAGTCAAAACATCATCGTACTTTTGAACTAACATTTTGTTGATCAATGAAGTTGTCAAAGTTTTTCCATTAGTTCCTGTAACAACGATAAGATCATAGTCTTTTCCAAGACTCTTTAAAATATCAGGATCAATCTTGTAAGCAATTTTTCCGGGATATGAAGAACCACCGTTGAAAAATTTGCTCAAAATGAAATAAGATGTTTTTCCTGTTAATGTTGCAATACCTGATTTAAATGTCATTAGTAAAACCCCGAATTGAATTAATTAAAATAATATTATCATACCTAAGGAGTATTTTATCTGTTTTTGTTTGAAAATGAAAAATGTTTAATGTGTTCAAGAGCATGTTTTTTCGTTATAATTTTGAAGGACATTATTTTGGAGGCGTAAAAGTGGCTCAATTATTTTTTAAATATGGTGCTATGAATAGTGGAAAATCGATTGAGATTTTGAAAGTGGCACATAATTATGAGGAACAGGGTAAGTCAGTTATTTTAATGACGAGTATTCTGGATACTCGCTCGGGTACTGGAAAAATAGAGAGTCGAATGGGTTTGACACGTTCAGCGATTGCTCTTAAAAAGGATTCAGATGTTTTTGAAATTGTAAAAAATAGAAATCCTGATGCATCATGTGTTTTAATTGATGAATGTGAGTTCATGACTAAAGACCAAGTTTTACAAGCAACTAGGTTAGTTGATGATCTAGGAATTCCTGTGATGGCATTCGGATTGAAGAATGATTTTCGAAATGAATTGTTTGAAGGAACTAAGTATTTATTGTTGTATGCGGATAAATTGGAAGAAATGAAGACTATCTGTTGGTTTTGCACAAAAAAAGCTACAATGAATATGCGTATGGCAAATGGTAAACCAGTTTATGATGGTGATCAGATTGCGATTGGTGGCAATGAAATGTACTATCCGGTTTGTCGACGTCATTACAACCATCCTCCAATGCTAAATAATTAATAATAAGAAAGGATTGTTAAGTTGGATAAAATATTTGAACAACTAGAAACATTGCTCGATAGATACCAAGAGCTGCAAGAATTAATGAGTGATCCGGAAGTTATCAATGATACAAAGCGTTATATGGCTTATTCAAAAGAAGAAGCTGACATGCGTGACGTCGTTGCTGCATTCAGACACTACAAAGAGTTAAAGAAGAGTATCAGTGATAGTGATGAAATTCTTCGTGAAACCGATGATCCTGAAATGACGGCGATGGCCAAAGAAGAAATGGAATCATCTAAAAAAGAACTAGATGAGGTCGAACACAAGATCACACTATTGATGTTGCCTAAGGACCCTAATGACGATAAAAATATTATCATGGAAATCCGTGGTGCTGCTGGTGGGGATGAAGCCAGTTTGTTTGCGGCCGATTTGTTAAGCATGTATAGTAAATATGCTGAAAAACAAGGTTGGACTTTTGATATCATTGATGAGACAGATACTGAAGTCGGTGGTTATAAAGATGTTGCTGTAATGATCACTGGAGATAGTGTCTATTCAAAATTGAAGTATGAAAATGGAGCCCATCGTGTTCAAAGAATTCCTGCAACTGAATCTCAGGGACGTGTTCACACTTCAACAGCCACTGTAGCGGTTATGCCCGAATATGACGAGGTTGATATTGATATTGATCCTAAAGATATCAGAACAGATGTATATCGTTCATCTGGTGCTGGTGGTCAACATATCAATAAGACATCGTCAGCTGTTCGTATGACCCATTTACCAACTGGTATTGTTGTTGCGATGCAAGATCAACGTTCTCAACAACAAAACCGTCAAAAAGCTATGCAAATTTTGAAGTCTCGTGTTTATGATTATTATGAATCTCAAAATCAAAGCGAATACGATGAAAAACGTAAGTCAGCTGTTGGTACAGGTGACCGTTCAGAACGTATCAGAACTTATAATTATCCTCAAAATCGTGTCACAGACCATCGAATCGGTTTATCATTGAATAAATTGGATCGTATTATGAATGGTGACCTTGAAGAAATTATTGATGCCTTGATTGTTGATGATCAAACCAAGAAGTTGGAGCAAATTCAAAGTGGAGAAGCTAAGCTATTCTAATGCCCTGAAAGGGGCTTTTTTAATGTTGAAGAGGGAAAACAAATTTCCCGAGGATGCTCAATATCTAATGGAAGAATTGAGTGGATTTAATTATACTCAACTACAGTTGCATCGAAATGATGAAGTTCCCAGTGATATTATGCACAAATTTCGTCAGGGAATCGTGCAATTGAAGATGGATGTACCAGTTCAATATATCTTAGGCTATGCATATTTTATGGACCGGAGTTTCTTCGTGAATGACAAAGTGCTTATTCCTCGACAAGATACAGAGGAAATGGTTCAAAAAATCATCGATGATCATGGTGCTAGTAAAAAGAGTATTTGTGATATTGGTACTGGCTCAGGAATAATTGCAATAAGTCTCGGACTTAATTTTCCTAATGACGATATTTTAGCGACGGATATTTCAAGTGAAGCTTTATCTGTTGCCAAAATTAATCTTGATAATTACCAAGTAAATAATGTTTGGCTTCAGGAAAGCGATCTGTTTAAAAAAGTTAAACCACAGAAATTTGATATCATTGTTTCTAATCCACCTTATATTGCTGAGAACGAAAAAAAAGATATGGATCCAAGCGTAATTAAATTTGAGCCCGATTTAGCTTTATATGGGAAAGATAATGGGTTAGAATTTTATGAGAATATTGTAAAGAATGTCGATGATTATCTTTCAGATCAGGGAATTTTATATATGGAATTCGGTTTTAAACAAAAAAATGCAATAAATCAAATTTTTTGTGATAATTTACCCGATTATGTTGTAGAATTTCATAAAGATATGAGTGGTAATTATAGATATCTAAAAGCTAAAAAGGAGATGTAGTATTGGAAACTGAGATACTCAAGAGTACACAGATTCAAGAAGCATCAGATTTTCTGGCCGATGGACAGTTGGTGGCTTTTCCCACAGAAACTGTTTACGGCTTAGGAGCTGATGCAACTAGACCTGATGTAGTCAAAGAGGTTTATGCTGCAAAGGGACGTCCCAGTGATAATCCATTGATTGTTCACGTCTCTGGACCAGAGATGGTTTGGGATTATGCCGACATTGACTACAAGCCATTGGCAGAGAAGTTGATGAATGCATTTTGGCCGGGTCCTTTGACGATAATCATGCCGATCCAACCTGGTAAGCTATCTAAAGCAGTAACTGGCGGTCTAACGACGGCGGCTTTTCGTATGCCTAATAACCAAGCAACTTTGAATCTTATCAAAACTTTTGGTAAACCAATCGTAGGACCATCTGCTAACACCAGTGGTAAACCTAGTCCAACTTTGGCAAAGCATGTTTATCATGATCTGCATGGTAAAATTGCCGCTATTTTGGATGATGGACCTACAAAGCTTGGTGTCGAATCAACGGTAATTGATTTATCTGTTGATGTACCAACTATTTTGAGGCCTGGAATGGTAACTGTTGATGATTTGCTCAAGGTTATAGATAATGTCAATAGTGATCATCATAAGGTTAAGGCAGGAGAAGTCCCTAAGGCACCAGGAATGAAGTACAAGCACTATGCACCAAGCGCTCAAGTTGTCATCGTCGACGACAAGAGTGATTTCAACCAAGCTATCGAAGAATATCTTGCCAAGGGAGTTTCCCTAGGTGTCATGGCAGTGGACGATATTTTGAAAGAAGTTCCAGCTGGAATCAAAACATTTTCCTTAGGGGATGATGTCATCAGTGCTTCTAGAGATTTATTTGCCGGTTTACGTCAACTGGATTCTGACAAAGTTGAATATATTCTAGCTCAAGGTTTTCCTGACGCTGATCATGGAGAAGCTTATAGCAATCGTTTAAATAAATCAGCAGGTAACACACATTATAAAAACTAAGGAGACAAAAAATGTCTAAATTTACTGTATTAAATCATCCCTTGATTCAACACAAACTAACAATCATCAGAAATAAGCACACTGGTACTAAGGTGTTCCGTGAAGTTGCTAATGAAATTGGTGAATTGATGGTTTATGAAATCACACGAGATTTGCCTCTAAAAGATGTTGTTGTTGAAACACCAATGGGTAAATCAACACAAAAAATACTTGCTGGTAAAAAACTTGCTGTCATTCCAATTTTGCGTGCTGGTCTAGGAATGGTCGATGGCGTTCTTGAATTGATCCCTGCTGCAAAAGTTGGACATATCGGAATGTATCGTGATGAAAAAACTTTGAAACCACACGAATACTTCGTTAAACTTCCTAGCGATATTGATCAACGTGAATTGTTCATCGTTGACCCAATGCTTGCCACAGGTGGTTCTGCTAATATGGCAATCGATGCCTTGAAGAAGCGTGGTGCTAAACATATGCGTTTGGTTGTACTTGTTGCTGCTCCAGAAGGTGTCAAAGCTGTTCAAGAAGCCCATCCAGACGTTGATATTTACGCAGCTTCCCTTGATGAGAAGATTACAGATAGTGGCTATATCTTCCCAGGACTAGGCGATGCCGGTGATAGATTATTTGGGACAAAATAACGATTTCATTGTTTGAATATGTTTAATTTAGTGTTATTATTTCATGGTATCAATTGTTTTCAATAAGCGAAGAAAGGAGGGTTATTATTGGATGATAAGTATAAGTTTATTGATTTCTTAGGGTTAAGATTCAATGTTGCAAATGACTTATCAGTTCTTATCTCTGCGATCCTTGTTTTCATTTTGGTGTTTGCACTATCACGCAAAATCACAATGAGACCAGGTAAGGCACAGAATGTACTCGAATGGATGATAGATTTTACTAATAGTATTGTAAAATCGGCAATGCCTGATGGGTCTGGTAGACGATTCAACCTATATGCTTTCGTATTATTCCTATTTGTCTTTGTAGCTAATCAATTAGGATTAATATTCCAAGTTAAGGTTGGTGGTTTCACATATGTTAAGTCACCGACGACCAATCCACTAATAACAATGGGGCTCGCTACGATCTCATTGTTACTTTCACACTATTATGCTGTGAAGAAATTTGGATTTGGCGGTTACTTATCCAATTATGCGAGACCGGTAAAGTTCTTACTACCAATTAACCTTCTGGAAGAGTTTACAAACTTCCTAACATTGTCACTACGTCTTTACGGTAATATATTTGCCGGTGAAGTGCTTCTTGCACTTATTGGAACTGTTGCAAAAAGCGTTGGTGCTGTGACATTCGTTGCAGCAATACCACTAGCCATGGTATGGCAAGGCTTTTCTGTATTTATTGGAGCCATCCAAGCGTATGTATTTACCACATTGTCTATGGTATATATTTCACGTAAACTGGAACAAGAATAACTTTTATTGGAGGATTTTTAATTATGAAAGATATTGCGGCAGCTCTTGCAGCTGGTATCGCTGCTCTTGGAGCATCAATCGGTAACGGACTTGTTATTTCAAAAACTCTTGAAGGTATGGCCCGTCAACCAGAAGTAGCTGATAAATTAAGAGGAACAATGTTCATTGGTGTTGGTCTTATTGAAGCTGTTCCTATCATTGCTATCGCTATTGCGTTCGTTATTCTTTTCGTTTAATACAACAATTATTTGGCGATAGATTATACATCGCCTTTTTATATTGATGCATTTATTTGAGAGGAAGGAGTGAAGAATATTGGCAGGTTTATTAGTTCTCGGAGCTGGTCAAGTAGCTTTGGGTGACATGCTTTTCATTCTTGTTTCTTTCATCATTTTGGCACTCTTAGTTAAGCATTTTGCTTGGGGTCCGGTTGTAAAGATGATGGACGCCAGATCTGAAAAGATCACTGGTGATCTTGATTATGCGGATCAAGAGCGTGCTCGTGCTAAAAAGTTGGCTAAAGAACGTGAAGATGCACTGAAGAATTCACGTGCTGAAGCAGTCGGTATCGTTAATAAAGCTAAGGAAAGTGGAGAGACTCAAAAGAAGTCTATTCTTTCTGATGCCCATAGCGAAGCTGAAGAAGTAAGACAAAGAGCTAAATCGGATGCTGATAAGGCAAAACAAGATGCTATGGCAGGTGCGCAAAAAGACATAGCAAACTTGTCCTTGGAAATTGCTTCTAAAGTTATTTCTAAAGAACTTAATGCAGACGATCAAAAGTCACTAATCGACTCTTATATTAAGGAGTTGACGGTTAATGAAACTAAGTAATAAACAAGTGGGAAAACGCTACAGTAAGGCACTTTTTGAAGTTGCCGAAGAACAAAACTCCGTAGAAGAAATGCTTGAAGATTTAAAAGCTTTAAAGCAAGTATACGAAGAAAATCCTGGCTTGGGTTTTGCTCTAGCAGGACGTTCTATTTCTCGCACTGAAAAACTTAAGATTTTAGATACATTGAAGGAAAAGTTTAGTACTTTGATGCAAGATTTCTTGGGATTGGTTTTTGATAATAATCGTATGGACTGTATCATTGATATTGCCGATGCTTACATTAGGAAATATGATGAAGTACATGGCATTGTTGAAGCTTCAGTTACAACAGCGATTAAAATAGATGATTCTCAAGCATCAAATCTGAAATCTGTTATTAAAAAGAGATTTTCAGTAAATGAAGTAAATTTAACGAAAATAGTCGATTCAAACATCATCGGTGGAGTTATAATCCGTGTTGGAGACCAAATTGTTGATGGTAGTGTTATTAAGAGATTTAATGACATTAAGAATTCTCTATTAGTTAATAATTAAGTCGAGGTGAAAAGAATGAGCATCAAAACTGAAGAGATTAGTTCGCTGATCAAAGAACAGTTAAAGAACTATAAAAATGAACTCTCAGTTGATGAAGTAGGTACAGTTACATACGTCGGTGATGGTATTGCTCGTGCTAATGGCCTTGAAAATGCTATGGCTAGTGAATTATTGGAATTCCAAGACGGTACTTTTGGTGTGGCTCAAAACCTTGAAAGTGATGATGTTGGTATTATCATTTTAGGTAATTACGACAAAATTCGTGAAGGCGATACTGTTAAGAGAACAGGTCGTATCATGGAAGTCCCTGTTGGTGATGCAATGGTCGGACGTGTCGTTAATTCTTTGGGTCAACCCGTTGATGGTCTTGGTGAAATCAAGACAGATAAGACGAGACCTATTGAATCACCTGCACCCGGTGTTATGCAACGTAAGTCAGTTTTCGAACCTCTACAAACAGGTTTGAAAGCCGTTGACTCTCTTGTTCCTATTGGTCGTGGTCAACGTGAGTTGATCATTGGTGACCGTAAAACTGGTAAAACATCAATTGCGATTGATACTATTCTTAATCAAAAAGATGAAGATATGATTTGTATCTACGTCGCAATTGGACAAAAGGAATCAACAATTAGAGCCCAAGTTGAAACCTTAAGAAAGCATGGCGCAATGGATTATACAATCGTTGTTGAGGCTGGTCCTAGTCAACCAGCTCCTATGCTTTATTTCGCACCATATGCTGGTGCCGCAATGGGTGAATATTTCATGTACAATGGTAAGCATGTTTTGATTGTCTATGATGATTTAAGCAAGCAAGCTAATGCCTATCGTGAAATTTCGCTATTGCTTCGTAGACCACCTGGGCGTGAAGCATATCCTGGTGATGTTTTCTACTTGCATTCACGTTTGCTAGAACGTGCTGCTAAGTTGAGTGACGATTTAGGTGGCGGTTCAATGACTGCCTTGCCTATCGTTGAAACACAAGCCGGTGATGTGTCAGCCTATATTCCAACTAATGTTATTTCCATTACTGATGGACAGATTTTCTTGAGTAGTGATATGTTCCACTCAGGTTCACGTCCAGCTATCGACGCTGGTACATCTGTTTCTCGTGTTGGTGGGGATGCCCAAATTAAGGCTATGAAGAAAGTTGCTGGTACTTTACGTCTAGATCTTTCTTCATATCATGAATTGGAATCATTCGCTCAGTTTGGTTCAGATCTTGATGAAGCTACAAAGGCAAAACTAGACCGTGGACGTCGTACAGAGGAAGTTCTAAAACAACCAGTGCACTCCCCAGTTGCTGTTCAAAAACAAGTTTTGATTTTGTTTGCTTTGACAAGAGGATATTTGGATGATGTCAAAGTCGAAGATATTAAAGAATATGAAGCTTCACTTTCTGAATATTTTGATGCAAACCATTCAGATCTCTTACAAACAATCAAAGAAAAAGGTACATTACCTGATGAGGATACTTTGAAGTCAGCTGTAAGTGAATTTACACAAAACTTCTTAGCTTCAAAATCAGATTCAGATAGTAAGCAAGACGAAAAATAATACAGGAGGTTTAAATAATGGCTGAGTCCCTTATGGATATTAAGAGAAGAATTTCTTCTACTAAGAAAACCGGTCAAATAACAAAGGCCATGCAAATGGTCTCTGGTGCTAAACTCTCTCGTATTGAAAAGAAGTCAGTTGCTTATCAATTGTATGAAAAAAAGGTTGAAGATATCGTCAGACATTTAACAGCGGCTGATGTGTTCAAGGAATTGTCAGTTGCTGATGACTCTACTGATCCGCTGAGTTTGAACAGTCTTTTAAAAGTTCGTGAAGTTAAGAAGACCGCCTATGTCGTCATTACTAGTGACCGTGGTCTTGTTGGCGGATATAATAGTAATATTTTGAAAGCTATGATGGATCTTTTCCAAAAGAAATATCATGGTGACAATAGTAAATTTACTATTATTTCTTTAGGTACTACGGGTACTGAGTTCTTCAAAACACGTGGTTTCGATGTAGCATACGAATATACAGGTTTACCTGATATTCCTACTGTTGAAGATATAACGCCAATTATGAAGACAATATTACAAATGTATCAAGCAGAATTGTTTGATGAAATTATAATTTGTCATAATCATCACGTTAATTCATTGGTTTCTAATTTTACAACTCAGAAACTTTTGCCATTAACAGAACCTGATGATGTTAGTGCTGAAGAACAACAAGTAGCTGGTGAATACATCACAGAACCAAACCCTAAAGCAGTTCTATCTGCAATTGTGCCTCAATATATTGAGTGTTTAGTTTTAGGAGCAATGATGGATGCAAAAACAGCAGAGCATGCCGCTTCTGTAACTGCTATGAAGAGTGCTTCTGATAATGCTGACGACCTCATTTCAGGCTTGTCATTACATTACAACCGTGCTCGTCAAGCTCAAATTACTACAGAAATCACCGAAATTATCGGTGGTGCTGCTGCACTTGAATAGTTTAGAAAGGAGCCAAATATATGAGTAGCAAAGGTAAAGTTATTCAGGTAATCGGACCTGTTGTCGATGTCGAGTTCGCTATTGATAGCGACTTGCCAGAAATTAACGATGCACTTAAAGTTAAGAAAAATGATGGATCCGAAATTACCCTTGAAGTTGCCCTAGAATTAGGTGATGGCGCCTTGCGTGCTATTTCCATGAGTTCTACTGATGGACTTCAAAGAGGTGCTGAAGTTATCAATACTGCCGGTCCAATTTCCGTACCAGTTGGTAAGGAAACATTGGGTCGTGTGTTTAACGTTTTAGGTGAATCAATCGATGGAGGAAAAGAGTTTCCTGCTGATTTTCCAAGAAAGAGTATTCACCGTCAAGCACCTGCTTATGATCAATTAAATACATCAACTGAAATTCTTGAAACAGGTATCAAAGTTATTGATTTACTCGAACCTTACGTTCGTGGTGGTAAAGTTGGTTTGTTCGGTGGTGCCGGTGTTGGTAAAACCGTTCTAATCCAGGAATTAATTCACAATATTGCCGAAGAGCATGGTGGTATTTCAGTATTTACTGGTGTTGGTGAAAGAACACGTGAAGGTAATGACCTTTATTATGAAATGAAGGAATCCGGTGTTCTTGCTAAAACAGCCATGGTTTATGGTCAAATGAACGAATCACCCGGTGCTCGTATGCGTGTTGCCTTAACAGGTTTAACAATTGCTGAGTACTTCCGTGATGTTGAAGGACAAGATGTTCTATTATTTATTGATAACATCTTTAGATTTACCCAAGCTGGTTCAGAAGTTTCTGCCTTGCTTGGTCGTATGCCTTCAGCCGTTGGTTATCAACCAACATTGGCTACAGAAATGGGTCAATTGCAAGAAAGAATCACTTCTACTAAGAAGGGTTCAATCACTTCAATTCAAGCCGTTTATGTTCCTGCCGATGATTATACTGATCCTGCTCCAGCTACAACTTTCGCTCATTTGGATGCTACAACCAACTTGGAACGTAGGTTAACACAACAAGGTATTTATCCAGCTGTTGATCCATTAGCTTCATCATCAGTTGCTCTTGATCCAGATGTAATCGGACAAGAACATTATGACGTTGCTACAGAGGTTCAAGAGGTTCTTCAAAGATACCATGAACTTCAAGATATCATTTCTATCTTGGGTATGGATGAATTGTCTGATGAAGAAAAGACCGTCGTTGCACGTGCAAGACGTATCCAATTCTTCTTATCACAAAACTTTAGTGTTGCTGAGCAATTTACTGGTATACCTGGATCATATGTTCCAGTTGCCGATACAGTTAAAGATTTCCGTGCTATCTTGGATGGTAAATACGATGATATTCCTGAAGATGCCTTCAATGGTGTTGGTGGAATGGATGACGTTATTGCTAAAGCTAAGAAGATGGGCTGGAAACCAGCTGATGAACAAGAAGACAATGCTAGTGAAGCAGTTGCTAATTAACAGAAGGAGGAAATAATATGCCTGATAATGTTATGAAGGTCAATATTGTTACTCCTGATGGTGTCGTTTATGACCATCATGCAAGACTCGTTGTATTGAGTACTATCGACGGTGAGATTGGTGTCATGGCACATCATGCTCCAATCATCGCCCCATTGATTATTGACGAGGTTCGTGTTCGTCGTGTCGACAAGCCTCATCATGAGGACTCAATTGCTGTTAATGGCGGGTTCTTGGAGTTTAGTAATGGTCTAGTATCGATCGTAGCTAATAGTGCCGAAAGAGCTAGAGATATTGATTTAAGACGTGCTAAGTATGCTAAGCAAAAGGCTGAAAAGACAATTAAGGTTGCGGAACAAAAACACAACGTTGATGATTTGGCTCGTGCACAAGTATCCTTACGTAAAGCTATCAATAGAATTAACGTAAGTTCACATCGTAATTGATATAAGTAATTCAAAGACTGAGGAGACTCAGTCTTTTTTTTTAAATAATTTTAAAGTATTTCGAAGAAAGAAGTCTCCCTAATTGTAAAAATGTTATTATCTAGAAAAGTGAGGTTTATAAAATGACAAATTTAGGAATAAATGCAATAATTACGCTTGTAAGCCATATTATCTTCATATGGATAAGCTTTAATATATTACAAGTTGTGGATTGGAAAAAGATATATAACAAAACTAATCCTAAAATGTTACAATTACTTGTAGCGTTTATTTCAATCGCTCTTGGCTATACTGTCAGCTCTTTTTTTATGAGCATATTTAGTTTATCCCAGAATATAGTCTTGCTTTTTAAATGATTCCAGGTTTTGGAGGAGAATATTGTGCAACAAATAATCGTAAATGGACCTACGCAATTAAAGGGAAATGTAAGAATTGAAGGCGCTAAGAATGCGGCCCTACCAATTTTGGCGGCGACTATCTTGGCGTCTAAGGGGAAAACCTCTTTAACAAATATCCCTCCGTTATCAGATGTAATTACAATGTCAAAAGTTTTAAAAGCTTTGAATGCTAAAGTTTCATATGATGAAATTGACGAAGTATTGACGGTTGATACAAGTGAAGGGACATCTACTACAGCTCCTGAAGATCTAGTCGATAAGATGCGTGCTTCAATTGTTGTTTTAGGGCCTCTACTAGCTAGAAATAAAGAAGCCCATGTTGCTATGCCTGGTGGCTGTGCAATTGGCTCCAGACCTATTGATTTGCATATCAAGGGTCTTGAAGCTATGGGTGCTGTTTTTAATCAAAATGGTGGTTTTATTGACGCCAAAACTGATGGATTACATGGTGCAAACATTTATCTTGATTTCCCAAGTGTTGGTGCTACACAAAATATTATGATGGCAGCAACTCTTGCCGATGGTGAAACCACAATTGACAATGCTGCCAGAGAACCAGAAATCGTTGATTTAGCTAATATTTTAAGTAAAATGGGTGCTGATGTTACAGGGGCTGGTACAAATACAGTTCGTATCAATGGTGTATCAAGCTTGCATGGATGTGAACATTCAATTATGCAGGATCGAATTGAAGCTGGTACATTTATGGTTGCAGCTGCTGTAACTAATGGTGACATCTTTATTAAAGATGCTGTTGCCGCTCATAATCGTCCACTTATTGCTAAATTAATTGAAATGGGCGTTTCAATCAAGGAAACAGACGAAGGTATTCGTGTTACTGGCAATAATCAATTGAAACCAGTTGATGTTAAAACAATGCCTCATCCTGGATTCCCAACAGATATGCAAGCACAAATGACTTTGGCTCAATTATTGAGTGTTGGAACGACCGTTATGACAGAAACTGTCTTTGAAAATAGATTTATGCATTTTCCAGAATTTGGAAAAATGAAGGCTGACTATAAAATTGAAGGTAATTCTGTCATAATGTTTGGTCCGGCTCAATTGAGTGGTGCTAATGTTGCTGCAACTGATTTACGTGCCGCTGCAGCACTTGTATTGGCAGGTTTAGTTGCCGAAGGCGAAACAAGAGTTTCTAACCTTCAATATTTGGATCGTGGATATTACCATTTCACTGAGAAATTAAGGAACTTAGGCGCTAATATAAGACGTGTAGCTGTCGATGAATCTGGTCGAGAAAGTTTAGTATTGAATACAATACCAAGTGTTACAAAATTGGCTTAAAGTTAGCTTAAGGAAGTGGAAGTTCCACTTTCTTTTTTTATTGGTAATTTAATGATTGAGCTGGTTATGATATACTTTTTGTGTTTAGATTTTGGAGGATATAGTATGTCGAAATATCTAGGAATTGATTTGGGTACAGCAAATGTACTTATTGATGTAAAAGGACAGGGAATCGTTCTAAATGAACCCTCTGTCGTAGCAATTAATACGAAGAACAATGATGTGGTAGCAGTAGGTAAAGATGCTTACTTGATGGTTGGTAGAACTCCAGCTAATATTAAAGCAATCCGTCCTTTAAAGGATGGTGTGATTGCCGATTTTGATATTACTGAGAAAATGCTTCAATACTTTATTGATAAGTTGAAGATGGGTAGTCGTTTCTCTAAGCCAACGATCATGATCTGTGCACCAACGAATGTTACTCCAGTGGAGCAGAAGTCTATTATTGAAGCGGCTGAACAAGCTGGTGGCGGTAAGGTCTATTTGCAATTGGAACCTAAGGTAGCTGCTGTTGGTGCGGGACTTGATATTTTTAAGCCTCAAGGTAACATGGTTATAGATGTCGGTGGTGGTACAAGCGATATCGCTGTTATTTCCATGGGAGACATCGTTACAAGCCGTTCATTGCGCTTTGCGGGTGATAAGATGACTGGTGCTATTCAAAGCTTTGTGAAGCAAAATCATGGCCTTATCATTGGTGAAAGAACAGCTGAACAAATTAAGATTGAGATTGGCTGCGTTATTGGCGCTGATGAGAATAAAACATTTTCAGCCAGTGGGATTGATGTTGTCACTGGATTGCCAAAAGAAATTACAATTAATGAGGTTGAAGTTCAAAACGCTTTATCTGATGGGGTCAATCAAATTGTTGATGCTGCTAGAAACGTTTTGGAACAAACACCTCCAGAATTGTCAGGAGATATTATTGATCGTGGTATTATGTTAACTGGTGGGGGTGCTTTATTGAAGAATCTTGATAAACTACTTTCAGAGAAGTTGCAAGTACCAGTATTGATGACCGATAGTCCATTGGATTCCGTAGCATTAGGTACTGGAGTTTTGTTAGAGAATATCGAAAAACATAAGAAATACTAGGATGAAAAATGAAAAGAGATTTTGGTAAAGAATATCGTCGAGATATTTTCAAAAAAATAGGTTGGGTACTATTATTGATGTTAATATTTTTAGTTTTGGGTATGTTGATTGGTTCGACTTTGGGTGGTTCTAATCCTTTAGCTGTTTTGTGGCCTGGGACATGGATGCATATGTTTGACTTCTTAAGGTAAAATGTTAAAAAAGATTTTAATTGGATTCGTTAAGTTATATCAAAAGTTCATATCACCCGTTTTACCACCCAGTTGTCGATATTACCCAACGTGTTCGACTTACTTTATTGATGCAGTAAAAAAACACGGTGGAATTTTAGGTGCCATTATGGGGATTGCACGAATAATACGTTGTAATCCCTTTGTGCGTGGTGGGGTAGATCCCGTACCAGATAATTTCACCATTTTTAGAAATCCTCATCCGGAAAAATATGAAGATGAAATTATAGCAAAAAAATTTCATAACGAAGAATAGGAAAAGATTCAATGTCTAGAAGAAAAAAATCAGTTGAAATAAATTTAAAAGATATCAGCAGCGATCCTGAAACGTATGAACTTTGGGATGGCAAACATTATGTTGGTACTATCAAGAAAGAAGGAGAACGTTATTTATCATTTGTTGAAAGCAATGACACTCCTTTTAAGTCAGTTAAACTTGATGATGCGATAAATGAGCTGTTGATGCAATATAATTTACATAATCATTAATAGGTGTAGATATGCAAATAAGAAATGAAAATAAAAAGAACGATGTAGATTCGAGAATTGATTATGGAATAATTTTTTCCGTAATGATGTTGGCAATAATTGGTTTGATGTCTATTTATGTAGCAACGATTCAAGATTCTCAAAATCCATTAAGAAACGTAGTTTCGCAATTTGCTTGGTACGTCATGGGAGCAATCATTATTGCAATTATTATGCAATTTGATGCAGAACAACTCTGGCAGGTGGCGACTTATGCTTATTTTGCTGGACTGGCGTTACTATTTTTGGTTTTGATTTTTTACAGTCGTTCATATGCAGCAAATACTGGTGCTAAAAGTTGGTTTGCAATAGGTTCCTTTACGTTTCAGCCCTCTGAGGTAATGAAGCCGGCGTTTATTTTAATGTTGGGAAAAGTTATCACAAATCACAACAGTGAGTACACACACACAATCAAGAATGATTTTGTTTTGATTGGAAAATTGCTTTTGTGGACTTTGCCAGTTATGGTGCTTTTGAAATTGCAAAATGATTTTGGTACAATTTTGGTTTTCGTTGCCATTTTAGGTGGAATGATTTTAGTTTCAGGTATAGATTGGCGTATTTTGTTAATCGGATTTTCTATTTTGGCTGTTGTCGGTGGTACAGCTTTACTGTTTGCCACGACTGACTGGGGTCGTGAGATACTAGGTAATTTCGGATTTAGATCTTACCAATTTGCTCGTATTGACAGTTGGCGCAATCCGTCAGCGGATACGACCGAGAATGGCTATCAGATCTGGCAGAATATGAAAGCCATCGGGTCAGGTCAGTTATTTGGTAAAGGCTTTAACGTATCAAATGTTTATGTACCGGTTCGTGAATCAGATATGATTTTTTCAGTAATTGGTGAGAATTTTGGATTTGTGGGTTCTTGCGTTTTGATTTTATTGTATTTCTTATTGATTTATCAAATGGTTCAAGTAACTTTTGATACTAAAAATGAGTTTTATGCCTATGTTTCAACTGGCGTTATTATGATGATTTTGTTCCACGTCTTTGAAAATATCGGTATGAGTGTTGGATTGTTGCCATTGACTGGTATTCCGTTACCGTTTATTTCTCAAGGTGGTTCGGCTTTGTTTGGTAATATGATTGGAATTGGTTTGATTATGTCAATGAGATTCCATCATAAGAGTTATATGTTTGAAAATGGAACGTTTAAGCAAAGGTAGGAGTTTATGATGAGTGATAAAAAGAATTATTATTGGATAAAAAAGGACGAGCATACAACTCGTATAGGTCTAACAAAAGAGGCTCAAGATACTTTAGGCGATGTCAAATATGTCGAATTGCCTGATCTAGATTCTGACGTAAAAAAGGGAGAATCCAGTGGCGAGATTGAAGCGCAAAAGGCTGTGGTTGAGTTGGAATCGCCAGTTAGCGGGAAAATCGTCAAGGTCAATGATAAATTAAATGATAATCCTGAATTATTAAATGGTACTGAAAAAGACGCATGGTTCTTTGAAGTAAATAATTAAATTTTTAAAATTTATCTTTTTATTGCTGCATATTTCTTGCAACATTTTTTAATAACTGTTTAAATTATCCTTGGAATTAATAAATGAATGGGGATAGTTTAGAATGAAAATCTTAGGTGAAAAAATTCGCCATTACAGAAAACTCAGAGGTATTTCACAATCTGAATTAGCTGATGGCATTTGTACACAGGCAACTGTCAGCCTGATTGAAAAAAAAGACAAGATTCCAAGTATGGAAATATTGGTTCGCATTTGTGAGAGACTGGGTATCACAATGAACCTCGTGATCGTCAATGACGATAGTCAAATTTATTCAATAATCAGTGACATTAAAAAGTCATTTTATGAAGATGACTTTGATGGGATTAGTGATAAACTGGGTAAGCTCAATAACATCAATGTCAATAATAAACAGGAAATCAAGTTGATTCACTTTTTCCACGGTTTAATTGAATATGTTTCAAGTAAGAATTATGACAAAGCAATCTTTGACTTTAATCGCGCCATGAATGTGAATATTGCTAATGTCGATATGTATGATATCTTGATTGATATCTTTACGGCCAAGGCTTACATCAATAAGAAGTCGGACGATGAAGCTAGAGTTTATTACGATCAAGCCAAAGACTTGATCAAATCTAGTTTGGATAAAATTGGCGACGAGAACTATCATGATAGTATTTTGATTTATGCTAATATGGCTGATCTGTCATTGAGATTAGATGATAATCAACAGGCTGTCGAATATGCAAACGAAGGTATTTTCATTGCAAGAAAAGAACAAACATTATTCAAGCTTGATGAAATGTATTGTTACTTAGCTGATGCGGGAACTCGTGAAGGTCAAAAGACTGATGAAGATTATATCAAGGCCTATGTGATTTCAAGCGTTAGTGAAAATAAACAAGTATTTGAGAAGTTAAAATCTAAAGTGAAAGATATGCATTTAAATATCTTTTAATATAAAAAAATAATTTATTAATTTCCAAAAAAAGAGGATCGATTCGAAAGAATCGGTCCTCTTTTAATAGTTATAATTTGAATTAATTATTTTTTAGGTTTTTTGATAGCTTGGTTATCAAGATCAGTTCTTACGACTAGAACGTCACAAGCTGCTGTTCTAGTAACGTATTCAGTAACTGAACCGATTAATAATCTTTCCATGGCGTTGAGTCCAGTAGCTCCGATCATGATTAAATCAACTCCTAATTTCTTAGGGAAATCAGTGGCAATGATAGCCTTAGGAGCGCCGTATTCAATGCTGTAATCAATTTCATCTAATCCAGCGTCTTTAGCTGTTTTGACGTAACTCTTAACTGTTTCTTTGGCTTTTTCAGTAATTTGTTCGACCATTGTTGAATCAAAGCTAGAAACGTTTTGGAAAGCTCTAGTATCAATAACATGCAACAGATGAACTGCTGCATTGTTTCTTTTGGCTACTTCAACCGCTTTTTTAAAAGCTAATTCTGCTTCGAATGAACCATCAATTGGTACGAGAATGTTTTTATATTGTTGTAACATAATTATCACCCCGTTAGTGTAGTATTACTGCTTTTATATATCCATTTTAGTTGATTAAGGTAAATAAATACAGTCATCAGCGAATATTTGCTAAATAAATTGAAAAAGCAGCTGCAATTAAACTGCCAAGTAGCAAAGTTATCAAGTTTGATTCCTCACTACCAATAATTAGAATAACTATTCCAAGGATTGAAACTAGAACTAATAAGATGGCTGTAAAACGCATAATATTTTTTAATGTTAAGTTTTCATTTGGCGAATAAATCAGAAATTTTTTATCGCTGTGAGACCATAATGTGTAAGCTAATGCTAAAAGGAAGACAATGAAAAAGATCATTAATACTTTGATTATCATAGATAGTTTAACTCCGTTTTGAATTTTGTTTCCATTCATTAATTTGTTTCATACGTAGATTTAATGCTTGTTCATACTTACCAGTACTTTTAGGTTGATAGTATTCTTTATTAATTAAATTATCAGGCAGATACTGCTGTTTTACCCAAGAATTAGGGTAGTTGTGAGGATACTTGTAATTAACGCCGTGACCGAGTTTTTTGGCGCCAGAATAGTGTGCATCTTTGAGGTCGTCAGGGATCGAACTAGCTTTCCCATTTCGAACATCTTCTAAGGCTGTATCAATAGCGTTCATACCAGAATTAGACTTGGGACAAAGACACAGGTCAATAACGGCATCGGCTAGAGGTATACGTGCTTCGGGTAAACCGACCATTTGAGCAACCTGAGCTGCTTGAACCGCTCGACTGCAAGCTTGAGGATTAGCTAGCCCAACATCTTCATAAGCACAAACTAATAATCTTCTGATTGCAGACGTTAATTCACCCGCTTCTAAAAGCCGTGCAAGGTAAAGAAGAGCTGCATTGGGGTCGCTGCCACGGATAGATTTTTGAAAAGCCGAGATCACATCATAGTGACTGTCACCGTTCTTATCAGCTGAGATAGCTTTTCTTTGAATTGATTCCTCGATAGATTTAAGGTCAATATGAATCGTTTGATCTTTGTCGGGTTCTGTCGACAGAACTGATAATTCTAAGCCATTGAGGATACTTCTTAGATCGCCATTGGTTGAATCAACCAAGAGATTTAGAGCATTTTCGTCTAGCTGAACGTGGTATTTACCTAGACCATTTTTATCGTCATTAAGAGCTCTCTTAACGGCTTTTTTTAGATCATCACTATTTAGTGGATGAAGCTCAAAAATCTGCACACGTGAGCGAATAGCAGGGCTGATGTTGATGTATGGATTCTCAGTCGTCGCCCCAATTAAAATAATTGAACCACTTTCTAATAGTGGCAAGAGAAAATCCTGCTTAGTTTTATCTAGTCGATGAATTTCATCTAATAAAAGGACAACTGTACCACTCATCTTGGCTTCTTCGGCAACAATCTGTAAATCTTTTTTACTATCGGTTGCTGCATTGAGTTTTCTGAAAGCATATTTTGTACTCCCAGCAATCGCACTAGCAATACTAGTTTTGCCGATCCCAGGAGGGCCGTAGAGAATCATCGACGATAGCATTTTGGCTTTTACCATACGACGAATAATTTTATTGGGGCCAACTAAGTGCTGTTGCCCAACGATTTCATCAATATTTGTCGGTCGCATTCGATATGCTAATGGTTTTTGCATAATTCCTCCTATATAATTGATATGTATATTCTACAACAAAGGATTGAGAACATGTTTGATAAAAAAGATTTTCAAGTTTTCAATGATGATACCTTGAGTGGGCGATTAAACTTGATTAGAAGTGACTTAGACCCAAAATTTGAAATTTTAGGTCAAGAGTTACTTCAATCGCTTGAAAAAGAATATCACCAAAAATTTTTCCTTAAAATTGCTAAACACCAACGTCGAACGAAAAATCCACCACCTGATACTTGGTTAGCAATTAATCAGGATAAAAAGGGCTATAAAAAGACTCCGCATTTGGAATTTGGTTTGTGGCCCGATCGCTATTTTATTACGTTTAGTCTATTGGCTGATATCCGGCAACGTGGCGATTACTATCCCATTTTAGAGAAATATCAAAATGAGATCATAAAAGACGGGTGGGGCGTATCGAATAATCATACTTCGAGCGAAATGAAACCAGCCAGTGACTTTAAGCAAGTCATTAGTCATTATCAAAAAGTTAAATCTAGTGATTTGGTTATTGGTTTTGAATTAAAACAAAATGATCCAATCGTGATAGCTGGTGATTATGACAGATTGTTGAAAGATAAATTTATGAATTTGAGTAAGTATTTAGTCTTATTCAATGAGGAGGTCGCTAAATAGGCGGCTTTTTTTGTAAAAAAAATACATCCACCAAAGAGTGAATGTATTTTGTCCAAATATTAAAGAATTTGGTTGTAGTATTCAACGATCAATGATTCGTCAATATTTGGTTCTAGTTCGTCACGTTCTGGGTTACGTACTAGTGAACCTTCCATTGAGTTTTCGTCATAGTTAACGAAACCAGGACGACCAACAACGTTTTCAAGGTTATCCTTAACAATTGCAAGTTCCTTTGACTTTGTACGAAGGCTGATCTTTTGACCAATTTTAACTTCGTATGAAGGAATATCAACGCGTTTGCCATCAACAGTGATGTGACCATGGTTTACAAGTTGACGAGCTTGTGGGCGTGAACTTGCGAAACCTAATCTGTAAACTAAGTTATCCAATCTTTGTTCAAGAAGGATCATCAAGTTAACACCGTGGATTCCTTCCATCTTACCGGCACGGTTGAACAAGTTACGGAATTGACGTTCGTTAACATCATACATGAAACGTAACTTTTGCTTTTCAGCTAATTGTTGACCGTATTCTGAAACCTTACGACGACCACCATTTGGTCCATGTTGACCTGGGGCATAGTTTCTACGGGCAATTTCCTTACCTGTACCTGAAAGTGAAATTCCTAAACGACGTGATAATTTCCAACGTGGTCCTGTATATCTTGACATAAATATATTCCTCCAAAATGTTTGTCTGGAGTAAAATAATTAACTAGAACTTAGCATTCGTGCAGTTACCGTTACAAGCTTCACCATGCGCAGCCACAGGTTACTGGTTGAACTAAATCGTCGATAACTGTTGACGTTCTTGCCGTCCTTTGCTGCATATTTTACACGATGACTAGTGTAACGTGATTAATAGCAATTGTCAAAGTAATTTTTTTCTAATAGTTTAAAACTTTATTATGAAAAGTTAATAGCACTAATAATGCCAATAAACTTTGGTATAATTTCCCTAAGATAAGACTTAATTGTCAAATAGGGGTGTAAAAGTGTTTGCAATTATTATTGGAATAATATTGATTATTTTGATCTTCTTATGGTATATGTGGTTTTTGCAAAAGAAAAACGCATCGACGCTTAATAAGTTAAAAGATCAAACAGAACAATTAAAAAAAGCAAAATTAGATGACAAAATTGAAAAGTTGGAAAAAATGAAGCTGGCTGGAGCAAGTAGCGATCGCTTCAATCAACTTAAAGATGATTATAAGAAACAAACTGATCAAAATTTCTCTGATATTTTGACGCAGATGAGGACGGCTGAATATCGGAATACGGAATTTAAGGTGTTTGGTTCTTCTAGTCTCTTGAAAAAAACTAATACTGAAGTAGCTGATTTTGAAAAGAAATTAAGTGAAATTTCCAAAGGTTTTGATGATCTATTAGTCAGCAATGAGCGAAATGCCACTCATAGTGAGGAATTACAAAAAAATTATCAATCTTTGCGGAAACAAGTTTTGACACAATCCTTTAATTACGGTTCGGCAACGGATAAATTGGAAGATGAATTATCAGAGATTGCTAATTTACTTGATAAAGAGAAACAATTGACTAATAAGGGGGATCACATTGAAGCTAGTCAATATTTAGATGACATCAAGTTGAAATTAGGATTGATTACAGATCAGTTAAAGGTGATTGAGCCCTTATTTCACGATTTAAATGAAGTTTTTCCAGGTCAAATCGATGAAATCAAGCGTGTGTATCAAAAGCTGGTTAAACAGTATTTTCAATTTCAAGATGATATTGTGCAATTAATTTCTGAGACACAAGATGAAATTGATGAGTCCAATACTAAATTGGGTGAGCTTAACTTCGATGCAGTTAATACTAAAAATGAAGATATTAAGCAAAGAATCGATGATCTATATGAAACTTTGACAGTGGAAATCGACGGCAAGAAAGATGTTTTAAAAGAGCAAAAACCAGTTTTAGATTATTTAAATCATGCTGTTTTCCAACACAATCGACTTGATACTCGTATTCAAAAGTTGCAAGAAGGGTATATCTTAACTGACAAGACGGTAAAGACCTTTAATGATAATTTCACGATGTTAAATGAGGTTCGACAAGAATACGATGCAGATGTTCAAAGAATTGCCGACAAAAAAGCTGTGTTTTCAGCAGTAAGAAATGACTTCAAGGAAATAGTCAAACACTTGGATGATATTGAAGCCAGTGAAAAGACTATTAATGATGATTTGAATCAGATGCTATCAAGTGAACAGATTGCTCGTAACAGTGTGGATGACTATGCTAAACGACTAGAGATTCAAAAGAAAATGGTTGAACAATTGCGATTGAACGGTTTGCCAGATGATTATTTAGATTACTTTTATATGGTGTATGATGAAATCAATAAATTGTACGATGAATTAGATGCTAAACAAATTAATATGGAAGATATTAGTAAACAGGTCATTGTAACTCAAGAAGATTTGAGTAATTTGGTTGAGAAGACGAAGAAGTTAAAATACAATGTTGTTCTTACCGAAAAGTTATTGCAATATGCTAATCGTTATGCAAACAAGAATCCAGAGTTTACGGATCAATTAGTAAGAGCTAGGTCTTTATTTGATAATGATTACAATTATGATGAAGCGACAGAGGTTATTTCAAAGGCACTCGAAAGCGTTGAATCTGGATCAGTTGCTCGAATAAAAGAAACAATTACTGCATGATAGGTTACTTTTGTGTTAAGTTATAAGAGATAAAATTTTAGGCCGTGAGGCCTTTTTGTTTTGGTGAGGCAGACATGATATATTTTGATAACAGTGCAACAACTAAAGTTAACGATTCTGTTTTGAAAACTTACAATGCTGCTAGCGAGGAATATTTTGGTAATCCTTCTAGTTTGCATAAATTGGGTTTGAAAGCATATGAATTGTTAGAAACATCTCGTAAACAAATTGCGAATTTATTAGGATTTAAGCAGGATGAAATCGTCTTTACCAGTGGCGGTACTGAAGGAAATAATTGGGTTATTAAAGGAACTGCTTTTAAGAAGCGTGAATTCGGTAAGCATATTATTACGACTGAGATTGAACATCCCTCAGTTATGAATACGATGCATCAACTAGAAGAGTTAGGTTTTGAAGTAACTTATTTACCAGTTGATAAGTCTGGTCACATCAGTGCAGATGATTTGAAAAAGGCTATTAGAAAAGATACAATTTTGGTTTCAACAATGGCAGTTAACAATGAGATTGGTGCGATTCAACCAATTCATGAGATTGCTAACGTTTTAAAAGATTATCCTAGCATTAGCTACCATGTTGATTCGGTCCAAGCGATTGGAAAGAATCTTCAAGATCGTTTTATCGATCCACGAGTTGATTACTATACTTTCTCAGGTCATAAGTTCCATGCACCACGTGGAATCGGCTTTATTTATATGAAAGAAGGTAAACAATTGGAGCCATTGATGGCTGGTGGCGGTCAAGAGTCAAACCTTCGTAGTGGTACGGAAAATACTCCAGCAATTGCTGGTATGGCTAAAGCTATTCGTTTGTTAAAAGAGAATGAAGCACAAAAAGCTGACAAGATGGAACAATTGAAGGAAAAATTAGTCAATCACTTAAAGACTTTGGACAACGTTCATGTCTTTTCTAAGATTGGCGACGACTTTGCTCCTCATATTATTTGTTTCACAATTGATGGCGTTCGTGGCGAGACGATTGTTCATACTTTTGAGGAACGTGATATTTATATTTCAACAACTAGTGCTTGTTCATCTAAAAAAGGTCTCGAATCAGGTACATTAAAAGCTATGAATGTTCAAGAAAATGTCGCAACTAGTGCTGTGCGTGTCAGCTTGGATGAAAGTAATACAGAAAAAGAAATGGATGAATTCATTAAGAATTTAGATGAAATTCATGATCATTTCCAAATTTTGAACTAGGAGATTCAAATGGAATATACGGAAATTATGGTTCGTTATGGCGAACTATCAACTAAGGGGAAGAATCGTAAAAGCTTTATCGACCGCCTTCATGGTAATGTTGCTAAAGTTTTGAAAGATTATCCTGATTTAAGAATGCAACCACATCGTGATCGTCTGCATATTAAATTAAATGGTGTCGACGCTAAGCCGGTTATGGAGAAGTTAAAGAATGTCTTTGGTATTCAAACTTTTTCTTTGAGTGTTAAAGTTTCACGTAATTTTGAAGATGTGAAGAAAAAAGCTGTTGAAATGATGCATGAAGCTTATAAACCAGGCATGAGTTTCAAAGTGGGAACAAAGCGCTCAGACCATACTTATGAACTAGATACTAATCAAATCAACTTACAACTTGGGGATGCTATTTGTGATGAATTCCCAGGAATTGATGTTGAAATGAAGAAACCTGATATTAAGATTTCAGTCGAAGTCAGACAAGATGGGATTTATTTATCATATTTGACTGTGAAAGGTGCTGGTGGTCTGCCAGTTGGTACAGCTGGAAAAGCTATGTTGATGTTGTCTGGCGGAATTGATTCACCCGTTGCCGGATACTTGGCGATGAAACGTGGTGTCGATATCGAAATGGTTCATTTCTTTAGTCCGCCATATACATCAGAGCAAGCCTTGAACAAAGCTAAGGAGTTAACTTCAAAATTGACTGCCTTCGGTGGTAATATCAAATTTATTGAGGTTCCTTTTGCTGAGATTCAGGAAACAATTAAAGCCGGCGTTCCTGAAGGTTATTTAATGACAATTCAACGTCGCTTTATGTTACGCTTGACCGATTTGATTCGTGAAAAAGAAAATGGTTTAGCCATCTTTAACGGTGAAGCAGTTGGACAAGTTGCCTCCCAGACTTTGGAAAGTATGGCAGCAATTAACGATGTAACGACAACGCCAATCCTACGTCCCGTTGCAACAATGGATAAGACAGAGATTATTCGTTTAGCTGAAAAAATTGATACTTTTAATTTATCAATTCAGCCATTTGAAGACTGCTGTACGGTCTTTGCACCACCATCACCAAAGACCCGTCCTAGCATTGAGAAGACACGCAAATTTGAAAGTTCTCTCGATGTTGACGGTTTGATCAAGCGTTCAATGGAAGGTATTAAGATCACAACAATTGAACATGGCGATAAGTTCATGGAAAGTGATCAAAAAAACATCAGTAGTTTGCTATAAATTTAATTGACGTTTACAAAAATATGATTTATTATCAATTTATCAGCTTTGATCAGGAGGGTTAATTAGTTAGATTTCAGAGAAGGCATGTGAGTGTGAATTGCCAAATCAAGCTAGTTAATTGTTACCTGTGAGCTATCATAATGATCGGGCCACCGTTATCTGTTGAGTGAAGAGTCAAGTTGACTCTTAATTTAGGTGGTACCGCGAGTCTTCGTCCTATTGGGATGAGGGCTCTTTTTTTTATAGCTTCTTAGTGGCTAAGCCACTTAGAAGCTATTATGGGGACGTCGTAGACGTCCGTATGCCAAGAATTTAGTGGCTGAGCCACTTAGAAGCTGTTATGGGGACGTCGTAGACGTCCGTATGCCAAGAATTTAGTGGCTGAGCCACTTAGAAGCTGTTATGGGGACGTCGTAGACGTCCGTATACAGCAGCTATTATGAATTGAAAAGTTAAGGAGAAAACATATGAGAGAAATCGACATGGATACCAAATATAATCCGCAAGAAGTCGAAGAGGGACGTTATCAAGCCTGGCTAGATGACGATGATTTTAAACCTTCTGGCGATAAGAAAGCTAAACCTTATTCAATCGTTATTCCACCACCAAATGTTACTGGAAAATTACACTTGGGTCATGCCTGGGATACAACAATTCAAGATACTTTGATTCGTTACAAACGTATGCAAGGATTCGATACACTATATCTTCCTGGAATGGATCATGCCGGAATTGCAACACAAGCTAAAGTCGAAGCTAAGTTGCGCGAACAAGGCGTTACTCGTTATGACCTTGGTCGTGAGAAGTTTGTCAAAGAAGTTTGGAATTGGAAAGATGAATTTGCCAAAATCATTAAATCACAGTGGGGTAAATTAGGTTTATCACTTGATTATTCCCGTGAAAGATTTACCTTGGATGAAGGTTTGTCCAAAGCCGTTCGTAAAGTTTTCGTTCAATTGTACAATGAAGGCTTAATTTATCGTGGTGAGTACATTATTAACTGGGACCCACAATTACAAACAGCTTTATCAGATATTGAAGTTATCCATAAGGATGATCAAGGTGCCTTTTATCACGTTAAGTACCCTTATGCTGATGGCTCTGGTTACATTGAGATTGCTACGACACGTCCAGAAACAATGTTTGGTGATGTGGCAGTCGCAGTTGCACCTGACGATGATCGTTATAAAGACATCGTTGGTAAAGAAATCGTCGTACCACTAGTTGGTCGTAAGATTCCAATCATTACCGATCATTATGTTGATAAAGAATTTGGTACTGGTATGGTTAAAATTACTCCGGCTCATGATCCTAATGACTTTGCAGTTGGTAATCGTCATGATCTCAAGCGGATCAATACAATGAATGCTGACGGAACAATGAACGAAAATGCCGGTAAGTATAACGGTTTAGATCGCTTTGCTGCTCGTAAGGCTATCGTTAAAGACTTACAAGATCAAGGTTATATGATAAATATTGAACCATACGTACACAGTGTTGGACATTCAGAACGTTCAGGCGTTCAAGTAGAACCTAGACTTTCAACACAGTGGTTCGTGAAGATGAAGCCACTTGCTGAAATGGCTTTGAAGAATCAACAAGGCGATGAAAAAGTAAACTTTGTCCCAGAACGATTTGAAGAAACGTTCACACAATGGATGGATAATGTTCATGACTGGGTTATTTCACGACAACTTTGGTGGGGACATCAAATTCCAGCTTGGTATAACAAACAGACTGGTGAAACTTATGTCGGTGAAGAAGCTCCTAAAGATATTGAAAATTGGGACCAAGAATCTGACGTTTTGGATACATGGTTCTCAAGCGCTTTGTGGCCATTTTCAACTATGGGCTGGCCAGATACTGACGCTGATGACTATAAACGCTATTTCCCAACTGATACTTTAGTTACTGGCTACGATATTATTTTCTTCTGGGTTTCAAGAATGATTTTCCAAAGCTTGAAATTTACTGGCAAGAGACCATTTGAACACGTTGTTATTCACGGATTAATTCGTGATGAGCAAGGTCGCAAGATGAGTAAATCACTTGGTAATGGTATTGATCCAATGGATGTTATCAAAAAATATGGTGCTGACGCTTTGCGTTGGTTCTTAATGAATGGATCAACTCCAGGACAAGATACTAGATTTAGTTATGACAAGATGGATTCAGCTTGGAACTTCATCAATAAGATTTGGAATGCTTCACGTTACGTTATTATGAATCTTGATGACGATACACCAGCAATGGATGATCTTTCACAAGTAACTAACTATGATTTGTCAGATAAGTGGATCTTAGCTAAATTGAATCACACAGTTAAAGAAGTAAATCGCTTAATGGATAACTTCGAATTTGGTGAAGTAGGTCGTAATCTTTATAACTTTATTTGGAATGATTTCTGCGATTGGTACATTGAGATGAGTAAGGCAACTCTTACAGGGGATGATGAGGTTGCCAAAAAGCAAAAGAAGATGATCTTGACTTATGTACTTGATCAAACACTCAGATTAATGCACCCAATTATGCCATTTGTAACTGAGAAGATCTGGTTGACGATGCCTCATAATGGTAAAACTATTATGCAAGCCAAATATCCAGAATATCAGGCTGAGTTGGATAATGATGACGCGGTTGCTCAAATGGATGTCTTGATTGACTTAATTAAATCATTGAGAAAGATTCGTTTGGAAGCTAATGCTCCTATGTCTAAAGCTGTTGATATCTTGATCAAACCCCAGGATGAAAAGGTTAAAAATATTATTTTGAACAATAAAGAATATATTGACCGCTTCATGCATCCAAAGGAATTGCAAGTGGCAACTGATATTGTTGCACCTGCATTAGCAATGACCACAGTAACTAATAGTGCTGAATTGTCGGTTCCATTGGCTGAATTGATTGATCTTGATGAGGAAATTGCTCGTCAAAACGATGAGATGAAGAAATTGGATCAGGAAATCACACGTTTAGATAAGAAATTGTCGAATAAGAATTTCGTGGCTAAAGCTCCGGAAAAAGTGGTTAATGAACAAAAGGAAAAATTGGCTGATTATCAATCTCGTCAAGTTAAAGTTCAACAAAGAATTCAACAATTAAAAGAAAATAAATAAAAAATGAGTATATAATTATTGGGGTTGGCAAATGTCCAACCCCTTTTCTTTAAGAAAAAATGAGGTGAATAAGAATTGCTAAGTAGTTATCAAGAAGCTGTGAACTATATTCACTCGTTACCAAAGTTCCATCGAACTAATAATTTAGATAATATAAAAAAAGCCTTAAAAATTTTGGGCAATCCGCAAAATAGTTATGAAACCATTCATATTACCGGGACTAATGGCAAGGGAACGACTAGTAATTTTTTGGCTAATCTGTTAGAAGCAGATGGTAAAAGGGTTGGATTATTCATTTCACCCTATGTCAAAATCTTTAATGAACGGATTCAAATAAACCATCAATATATTCCTAATGATGATTTATTAAAAAATGTTAACCTATTAATTGAAAAGATTGGACAAATTCCTCTAGCTGAATTTGAATTTGTGACGGTTTTGGGTTATTTTTATTTCCGTGGGCGTGTCGATGTTGCGGTAATTGAAGCTGGAATTGGAGCACGGCATGATAAGACCAATGTGATTATTCCGGATGTTTCAATTATTACTTCAATTGATTTGGATCATGAGGCTTTGATTGGTCCGACTTTACAGGATATTGCTACTGAAAAGTCTGGTATTATTAAAGCAAATACGCCAATCATAACTGGAGCGTTACATGATTCGGTTAAGGGGATTATTGCTAAAGAAGCTGAGAAGTTATCCAGCCCATTGTTTAAATTTGGTCAAAGTTTTGGAATTAATGATTTTCAAACAAAGAATTTTAGAATATCATTTACATATTATGATGATAAGGTAACAATTAAGAAGGTACATTGTAATGGATTTGAAAAAACTACAGCGATAAATGCCGCGATTGCAATTTGTGCGTATAGCCGTTATGCTGAGAAGCATCATCAGATTGTTTCAAGTGATTTGATTTTGAAAAATTTAGATAGTCATGCTTTATTAGGACGAGCACAAATTGTAAGAAAACATCCATTGATAATGATGGATGGGGCACATAATATTTCAGCAATTTACAATTTAATTAATTCTTTGACTACAAACTATGTAAATAAAGATATAATTGTTTTGTATGCTGGAATGAAAGATAAGGATCGCAGTGAAATTATTCAAGAACTAGCTCCAAGAGTGAAGCATATTTATATAACTACTTTAGAAATGCAACGTTCTGCTGGTGTGAGTGATTATGATTTATCACAGTACGGGAATATTTCTTTTATTGAAAACTACCATCGGGAATTACAGAAAATTATTGCTAATTTGAGTGAAAAGCAAATGCTATTGATAACTGGTTCTTTTTACTTAATTTCGGATTTGGAAAATTATTTTTCGTAATTTCTAGTATGATGATAAATTTAAGAGAAAAAATTTTGACATATGGTGTCAGCACTTTAAAAGATGAAGAATTATTAGCCGTTATTATTGGTAACGGTACTAAGAAAAACAGCGTTTTGGATTTAGGTAGAAAAATTGTTTATAATTCGGATGGTTTAGATTTGAATTTAGATCAATTAATGGCTTTTAATGGTATTGGAGTGGCCCAAGCCTGTAAAGTTTTGGCTGCAATTGAACTTGGTACTAGAAAAGTCGAGTCTGACACCCTATCTGATGAGGTTGTTTCAATTGATGATGTTGGAAAACACTTAATAAATAGAATAGGTCATGCTCCACAAGAGAAGCTAGTAGCTGTTTATTTAAATAATGGTTATCATGTAATAGATGAAAAAGTTATTTTTGTAGGTACAATTGATCAAGCAACAGTTCATCCTAGGGATATATTGCGGGAAGCCTTGAGAATTTCAGCGACACAGATAATAATTGCCCACAATCATCCCAATGGATCAATGATGTTTTCTAAGAATGACCAAGCGTTTAGTTTGAGGTTAAGAAAATGCTGTCATTTAATAGGAATTAACTTACTAGATCATTTGATTATTACAAAGAAATCGTATTCAAGTTTAAAGAGTTTAAATTTAATTTAGGATATAGTTTTGTCATACTTTAAATCGTTATTTTATATGATATAATTTTGATTAGCGTAAAATGTGGTGTGTACTTTAAAGGAGAGAAATAAATTGTTTGGTATTGGATCAAAGAAGCTCGGCATAGATTTAGGAACGGCGAATACATTAGTTTATGCAGAAGGCAAGGGTATCGTGTTAAATGAGCCTTCTGTTGTCGCAAAAAATAATAATACAGGAGAAATTGTTGCTGTGGGCTCTGATGCCCGTGAGATGATTGGACGTACTCCAGGTAGTATCTCAGCTATTCGTCCCATGCGTGATGGTGTGATTGCTGATTATGATACAACTGCTGCCATGATGAAATATTTCATTGAAAAATCAGCGGGGAATTCTAAGCCATCAGTTATGGTTTGTGTTCCTAGTGGTGTTACTGAAGTTGAAAAAAGAGCCGTTATTGAAGCTACTCAACATGCGGGCGCTCGTGAAGCCTATGTGATTGAAGAGCCATTTGCTGCAGCTATCGGTGCAGGACTACCTGTTATGGATCCAACTGGTAACATGGTTGTTGATATTGGTGGTGGTACAACTGATGTTGCTACTATCTCATTAGGTGGTATCGTATCGTCACGTTCGATTCGTGTAGCTGGAGATAAGTTCGATGAGTCGATTTCAGCTTATATCAAATCTAATTATAACTTGCAAATTGGTGAGAGAACTGCTGAAGACGTTAAGATTCAAGTTGGTTCAGCTTCCATTGAAAAAGCTAAAGAAATTGATCCAATGCAAATTCGTGGACGTGACTTAGTTACTGGTTTACCAAAGACGGTTCAATTAACTGGCGAAGATATAGCAACTGCTATTCATGAAAATGTCGAAGAGATCATTGAAACAATTAAAGAAACTCTTGAGGAAACATCTCCTGAAATTGCTGCCGATGTTATCGATCATGGTATTGTTTTAACTGGTGGTGGAGCTTTATTACACCATCTACCAGAAGTTATTTCAGAAGCAACTGGAGTTCCTGTGTTCATTGCTCAAGACCCACTAGATTGTGTGGCTATCGGTACTGGAGAATCACTTAAAAATATCGATGTAATGCGTCGCCAAAAATAAGCGGGTTAATCCCGTTTTTTTTATTTGATCTACTAGGAGGAAGCAATGCAAAAATTTTTTTCAAATAAAAAATTAATTATTTTAATGATACTTATTATTGTTACTTTTGGTCTTCTGGCGGTAACGGTCAATATTCGTGATAACAAGAATACGCCACCAGTAGTACAACAAGTTGGTAATGATGTCGTCAGTGTTGTTGGAGGAGTCTTTGCTTATCCGACTAACGCTGTGAAGAATGCTACCTCAGAATTCTCTGATTTGTATGATACCTATTCCGAAAATAAGCGTCTTAAAGCTAGAATCGGTGAATTAGCACAGAATCAGGCAAAATTAGAAGTAGTTCAAGATGAAAATAAGAAATTGAAACAAGAATTAAAACTAGATGGAACTTTGACAGATTATAGTACTGTCAACGCTTCAGTTTTGTCGCGCTCACCAAGTAGCTGGCAAAACTATTTAACAATCAATCGTGGACAAACTAGTGGCATCAAGAAAAACATGCCGGTTATGTCTGGTAAGGGATTGATTGGAAGAATCATTGAAGTTGATAAGATAAGTTCTAAAGTTGAATTGATTTCCACTAATAACGAATTGAATGATAAATTTGCTGCTGAGATTTTAGGTAGTAATAAAAATGTCACTGGAGTTGTTAGTCGTTATGATAGTTCAACTGGTGATTTAGTGATGGAAAACGTTAATTCTACAAAGAATATTAAAAAAGGCCAAAGCGTTATTACATCTGGTTTGGGTGGCTTAACACCTCGTGGGTTGTACATTGGTAAAGTTTATGGAATTAAGAAAGATAATTACGGTATGACTAATTCTGTATATATCACTCCTGCAGCCGAATTGAGAAACTTTACAGTTGTGACGGTAATTAAGTCATCTGTTCATGGTGAAAATTAATGACAATTAAAACTCGAAAGATTGTTGGTCAAGTATTATTCATTTTATTCGCATTTTACCTAGATGGTTTAATGAAATGGGCCTTTTTGAATAATATGAATCGAGAAACAATCGTAGTTTTGCCACAACTAATGTTGATGACAATTGTTATGTTAACGATGCGAATTGAAGATCGTCGACAGTTGATTATTTACGGGATTGTTTTTGGGGTTGTCTATGATTCTTATTACTATGGAATAATTGGGTTGTATACAGTGTTATTGCCATTGGTAATGGTTGGGATCGACCATTTTAGATTTTTGTTGATCAAAAATAATATGGGGTATGACTTATCCGTTTATTTCTTAGCATTGACGTTTTTGCAATCAGGAATTTATTTATTAGAAAGATTATTACAACAAACTAGTACAGATGTTTTGGATTTCATTACATATACTTTGGGACCTACATTACTATGGAATATTGTGGTTTTTTTCATTCTGTATATTCCAATAGCAAATCTGTCAGAGTGGTTGGTGAAATATCGGAGGGATAGTAAATGAGTGACATCATTTTAAAAGGTGGTAAAGATGGCTTTTCAGTCATTTTTGACGAGAAAGCTAATTATGATGAGGCGTTTAAAGAATTAAAGGAATTAATTATGCAACAAAACGTTAAATCAACCAGCGAAAATGATGACATTATAAATTTTACTATTAAGACCGGTCGTCGGTTATTTACCGATGAACAAAAAGAAAGTATTGAAACTTTTTTCGATAAGTATCCTGAACTAGAATTAAAAGATATCGAGTCAGATGTTGAATCTAAAGTAGATGTTCAAAAATTACTAGACAAGAATAAAACTACTGTTGAATCGGGAATAGTTCGTAGTGGTCAACAATTAAAGTATCAGGGTGATTTAATTTTTCTTGGAACATTACACCGTGACGCACAGATCTGTGCTACTGGTTCAATTTATATTCTAGGAGAAGTAGATGGAATAGTTCATGCAGGTTATCCTGATAATACCAACGCCGTGATCTTTGGAAATTTGAAGAACGTTGACCAATTAAGAATCGCTGATGTGATTGAAATTGTTACAGACGATAATCGAATTAACTTTGAAAATGGCAAGTTTGCTTTTGTTGATGATTTACATGCAATCAGCATAGATGATTTGAAAAATTATAAAAACCGAATAAATGATTTAAGAAAAAGGACAGGTTAACTATGGGAATATCAATAGTTGTAACTTCAGGAAAGGGTGGAGTTGGTAAAACTACCACTACTGCCAATGTAAGTACTGTCTTGGCAAGTCTAGGGAAAAAAGTCTGCATGGTTGATTTGGATATCGGATTACGTAATTTGGATGCGGTAATGGGATTAACCAATCGAGTTGTTTATGATATTGTCGATGTTGCACAACACCGTGTCGTTGTATCTCAAGCATTAGTACGAGACCCTAGATTTGAGGATAACTTGTATTTACTAGCGGCCTCACAATTTGCTGATAAATATGTTTTAGATAAAGATTCTGTGGCTATGATCGTGAATGAATTGAAACAAAGGTTTGATTTTGTGATGATTGATTGTCCAGCAGGAATTGAATATGGCTTTCAAAATGCGGTTTCTACTGCTGATGGTGCCTTAGTTGTAACTAATCCAGAAGTCGCATCAGTCAGTGATGCTGATCGTGTGGTTGGTATTTTAGAGAATATGAATATGCCAATTACTCCTCATTTAATCATCAATCGTATTCGGAAGAATATGATCAATGATGGAACTTCAATGCGAATAGATGATATTGTTAATCATTTAGGAATTCCGTTGCTTGGAATCGTAATTGATGAGGATCGAGTGATCTCAGCGTCTAATTCAGGGCAAACTGTGGCTTTTGATCGTGATAGTGATGCTGGTCGAAGTTATCAAAACATTGCTAAGCGTATGCTGGGTCAAAATATTCCTTTGGATTTATTTAGCCAAACAAAAAAGGTTGGTTTTTGGGGTCGTATTTTTGGAAAAAATTAATCTGTATGCTATACTTTTAATTGAATTTAATAAAGTCAACACAGGGGGAGCCTTTGGCTGAGAGTGAACTATTCGTTCAGACCCTTTAAACCTGTTATGTTAATACATGCGTAGGGATGTGTTGTTCAAGCAAAATGCTCGAACTCTCTTGTGATGACTAAAATCAGAAGGGAGTTTTTTTGTATGATCGATAAAGCGAGTCGTCAAGATAGTTTAGTTGTCTTGACAGAAGGGGCAATCATTACGGCTTTGGCCATGGGATTATCCTATATTCCACATTCGACGGGGGTATCTTCAATAGAATTTGTCTATGGACTGATTCCAATGTCTATTTACGCTTTGAGAAGAGGCTTGAAGCCAGGATTAATGGCTGGATTAGTTTGGGGATTATTGGATATGCTTCTAAGAGGTCTCAGTACTGGTGGCGTCTTGAATCCATTTCAAGGTATCGTTGAATATCCATTGGCTTTCGCTGTTGTGGGATTGATTGGTCTAGGAAGTGTTCGAGTTCAACAGGCTATAAAAAATGGCAAGAATGCACTAGGTCTGATTATTTTCTATTCTGCAATTGGCTTTTTTGCCAAATACTTCTTACATTTCATTGCCGGTGGTATTTATTGGGGTTCATATGCACCTAAAACTATGAATCCTTGGATCTACTCTTTAGTTATCAACGGTGGTAGTTTTGTTGCTAATATGATTATGCTATTAGTTTTAGCAGTCATTTTGAATCGTATTTTTAAACAATTAATAATTCCTAAAAATTAATTCTAAATATATCAAAATAAAATGGCATCAGGTAATTTCTTACCTGATGCCATTTTATTTTGATGAAGAGTGAGTATTTATCTCAGTCGTTTATTCTACATTTAGATGAAGCTCATGACTGAGCCAAGGACTACACCGCCAATTGTGATAATAATCATTAGCCAAACAACAATTTGAATGATTTTGGTTAATGTGCTTTTAGGCTTTTTTTCGTTCAAAACTTCCACCACCCAATTAATATATAGTGAAATGTTACTTCACAAAGCAGATTTATGCAATATTTGTAATGGCTTTCTTTAGAAATAAAAATAAATTCCCCACTTCTATAAAGCTAATATTACCAATAGTTGACAAGTTTTTTTGTCAGTTTTAAATGATTGTAAAATATCGTGTGGTTAATTGTGGTGATTTGTGGTAAATTAGGAAGTGTTAAAGAATTGGGGTGAACTGTCCATGTTTATGGGTGAATTTCATCACACGCTTGATACTAAAGGCAGAGTGATTATTCCTGCTAAATTTCGAAAATTACTTGGCAACGAATTTGTGATCACTCGTGGAATGGATGGTTGCCTTTTTGGGTATCCATTGGATCAGTGGAATAAGCTTGAATCGCAATTGGATAAATTACCTTTAACAAAAAAGGATGCGCGAGCATTCACAAGATTCTTTTACTCTGCAGCTGCAGAGGTAGAATTTGACAAACAGGGGCGAATTAATTTATCGTCGCCGTTAATTGATTTTGCTAAACTGAATAAGAATTGTGTAATAGTAGGTGTTTCTGACCGAATTGAAATTTGGGATGAAGACCGTTGGAACAAATTTAGCCAAGAGGCTGAAGATAATTTTGAAGAAATATCGGAGAAAATGACAGATTTTGACTTCTAATGAATATAAACATAAGACAGTACTTTTAAAAGAAACTATTGATGAAGTAAACCCTCACGATAATGGTATTTACGTGGACGCTACTTTTGGACGTGGTGGTCATAGCAAGGAATTATTAAGTCGGATTCATCAGAGTCAACTTTATGTTTTTGATCGTGATGAAGCTGCCATTGAAGTCGGTGAAAGTATTCAAAATGATTCAAAAATAATTGGTGACAATTCACTAACGTTAATACGAGATAATTTTGAAAATATGCAAGAACGTTTGTTGGAGTTTGGTGTAACTAAAGTTGATGGTATCGTCTATGATTTAGGAGTTTCTTCTCCTCAATTTGACGATGCTGTTAGAGGATTTAGTTACAGAAAAGCAGCACGTTTGGATATGCGGATGGATCAAAGACAAGATTTAGATGCTGAAAAAATTGTCAATGATTGGTCTTATAATGATTTGGTCAGTATTTTTTATAAATATAGTGATGAAAAATTTTCCAAGCAGATTGCTCGAGCAATTGAACGTACTCGAGAAGATCATCGTATTACTTCTACGTTGGAATTAGCTGATATTATTAAAAATGCTATTCCAGCAGCTAAGAGAAGAACTGGTGGTCATCCTGCTAAGCGAGTCTTTCAAGCAATAAGAATTGCTGTTAATGATGAATTAGGATCTCTTGAAAGATCTTTAAATCAGGCAATTGACTTGTTAGCATCAAAGGGCAGGATAAGCGTTATAACTTTTCAATCAAAAGAAGACAGAATTGTAAAACATATTTTTAAGAATAATTCACATGTTGATTTGCCAAGAGGACTACCTGTAATACCGGATGATATTAAACCGGCTTTAAAACAGATAACTAGAAAACCGATCCTGCCTAATAATGAGGAATTATCTGAAAATAATCGTGCACATAGTGCCAAATTACGAGTTGTTGAAAAGATATAATGGAGAAATAATATGAGAGAAGAAAGCACAGCTAGAAATTTACAAGACTATCAAGTTGATCCTCAACCTAAAAAAGTTGAGCAATCAGCTCCCAGACGCCGTAGTGTTAGTTTGTCAAAATTTGAGACTTTTTCAATTGTTGGTCTCTGTCTTTTGACGTTGGCATTAATGGTGACTTTAGTTAGTATGAAAGTTTCTATGACCTCCTCTCAAAACGAGCTAGATAGTCTCGTGACACAAATATCCAAAACAAATACAAGTAATGTTAACTTAAGACAAGAAATTTCTGAGTTAAGTAGTTTTGATCGTTTTTCTTCTTTCGCTAAAAAGCACAATTTAAAAATGAGCGACAATAATGTAAGGAATATATCAAAATGAGTAAGTTCAGAAAACTATTAAAAAATAAGGCAAGACGCAATCATTATATAGTTGGTATATTAATCTTGATTGTGACTGCCTTTTCTTTTATCCTTTTTATCCAAAGATTCGCTTACATCTCGACAAGTAAGCAATATGACGGTGTTAATCTGGTAAAAAAGACTAAACAAAAGTATGAAAAAGTGACTAAGGTCAATGCTAAACGGGGCGACATCTTGGATGTTAATGGCGATATGATTGCTGGAGATTCAACGATTTATAATATCTATGCAATTGTTGATCATAAGTCAAAAACTGCTGCCGGTAAGGCGGATTATGTTGTCAATAAAGAAAAAACAGCCCAAGTTTTGAGTAAGTACTTACCACTTTCAAAGAAACAACTGATCAAGTATTTGACCCCTAAGAATAAAAAGCAATATCAAGTCGAGTTTGGCCAATCTGGGCGAGGTTTATCAATTGAAATTAAGCGAAAAATCAATGCTCAAAAATTACCGGGAATTCATTTTGTGGAATTGCCATCTCGATCTTATCCAAATGGTGTCTTTGCAACTAATTTAGTCGGAATCACTAAAGCTGATGATGTTAATGATCAAAATAGCAATATCAGTGGTGTGATGGGGATTGAGAAGTATTTCAATAAAATGCTTTCTGGTCAAAATGGTAAAAAAATTACTAAAGTAGATTTTAATGGTAATGAGTTGCCAAATTCTCAAGTTAGTGAGAAAAAGACTTCCAATGGTTCTAATGTCTATTTGACTTTAAATAGTAAGATACAACAGTATGCAGAGATTCTGGCGCAAGAAACTGCTGAAAAATATGAGCCTAAAAACTTACAGATATTAGTTATGAATGCTAAGACTGGTGCGATTGAAGCGGCCACACAACGCCCCACATTCAATCCCACCACTGGTAAGGGTTTGGCTAACAGTTGGCGTGATACTTTAGTTGAAGATCAATTTGAACCTGGTTCTGTAATGAAAATATTGACGCTTTCTGCTTCAATTGATTCTGGTAATTATAATCCAAATCAACTATACAAATCGGGTTCAGTTGAAGTTGGTGGTCGAACAATTAGTGATTGGAATAATGCTGGCTGGGGAATGATTCCTTTATCTGAAGCCTTTCCCAGATCATCCAATGTGGGAATGGTAAAGCTGGAACAAAAGATGGGTTCTAAAACTTGGCTAAAGTATATGCATCGTTTCAATATTGGTGAAAAGACTGGCATTGATTTACCAGGAGAAGTCGCTGGAGGAATTTCTTATCAACATACTAGTGATCAGGCGATGACTTCATTTGGTCAAAGTGTCAATGTAAACACTATGCAAATGTTGCAGGCATTTTCAGCAATTGCTAACGGTGGAAAAATGGTTAAGCCACAAATAATTCAAAAGGTTGTCAACAGCAATACAGGTAAGACGACACAAAGTTTTAAACGTCAAGTGGTTGGTCAACCAATTAAGAGTTCTACTGCTAAAAAGGTTCAAAAAGCAATGCGTCAAGTTGTTACTAAGAGTTATGGAACTGGACTTGTTTATAATATTCCCGGCATTAAAGTTGGGGTAAAGACTGGTACAGCTCAGATTGCTTCTTCTAAGGGAGGCTATTTAACTGGTTCTAACAACTATATTTTCTCCGTTACAGGGATGATCCCTTATGATGATCCAAATTATATTGTCTATATCACTATGAGACAGCCTCAAAAAATGACTGAATTTCCAGAAAAGATTTTATCTGAGATTTTCAATCCGCTGGTAAAACGATTGGTCAATCAAGGAAAATCACCAACAAGTGTGACTGAGGCTGGAAGTCAATATGTTAAGGTCCCAGGTCTATTGAATAAAACAACCGAAACAGCACTTTCCAAGATCAAAAAACTGGACTTGCAGTCTGGTGTTGTTGGGACAGGGGACAAAGTTGTTCAACAATTGCCATCTAGTGGCGAGAAAGTTATGCCTGGACAAAGGATGGTCTTATTAACTAATGGAGCGATGACTATGCCCGATCTAACAGGATGGTCTAAAAATGATGTTTTGAAGTTTGCTGAGATCACTGGTAAGCAAGTCACAACTAAAGGTGATGGTTATGTTACTGAGCAGTCAGTGAAGGCTGGTCAAGTGATAAATGACAGTGGTAAAATCATAGTTACATTGAAAAATAAATAAATAAGGGGATTTTCATGGAAATCAGTCATATTGTTTTCGATATAGTTAGCTCGTTTGCAATCGTAGCAATTTTAATGCCTTTTCTAATTGGTTATTTGGTTGCACATAAAGAAGGACAGTCCATTCGCGAAGAAGGACCTAAGTGGCATGAGAAAAAATCTGGTACGCCAACAATGGGAGGCTTGCTAGTTATTTTAGCCACATTGATTACTAATATTTGGGTCGGAGCTTGGCAAGGGCAATTGACTCATTCATTGTTGATTACAACATTTGTAATTGTACTTTACGGATGCATTGGTTTTATCGATGACTTCATTAAAGTTTTTAAGAAACGAAATTTAGGTTTAAGAGCTTACCAAAAGGCTCTCTTGCAAGTAATTGTTGGTTTTATCTTTTTGTATGTTTATAATGACGATCAATTACCAATGAACTTTACAATTCCTGGGGTTTTGTCAGTCAATTCCGCTATCGTTTTTATACTATTTACGCTGTTTTGGTTAGTTGGTTTTTCAAATGCTACTAACCTAACTGATGGTTTGGATGGCCTATTGGGCGGATTGGGAATTATTTCGTATGCAACTTATGGATTTATTTCTTTATATCAGAATCGAATCGACCTTGCTATCGTTTGTTTCTCAGTCGTTGGTGCATTGTTAGCCTTCTTGTTCTTTAATCATAAACCAGCTAAGATCTTCATGGGCGATGTTGGTTCACTAGCATTAGGAGCTGGTCTGGCAGCAATTTCTATTTTGTTAGGACGCTACTGGTCACTGCTTTTGATAGGTTTTGTTTATGTAGTTGAAACATTGAGCGTCATGTTACAAGTCTTTTCATTTAAAGTATTTCATCGCCGAATTTTCAAAATGACACCAATTCATCACCATTTTGAAATGTTAGGTTGGAGTGAATGGAAGATTGATATTGTTTTTTGGATTGTCGGTGTAATCTGTTCTGCAATTTATTTAATTTTATTTGTATAGGAAGTAAGTAAAAGCAATGAAAACTAAAAGTAATTATTCAAACAAAAAAATCTTAGTTTTAGGTTTAGCCAAGAGTGGTTTTGCAGTTGCTAAACTATTGAAAAAAATGGGTTCTGACGTTACAGTGGTCGACTCAAATCCTTTGGAGAAGAATACTGAGGCTAAAGCCTTGATGGATGCTGGATTCAAAGTTATTACTGGTAGTAATGATAAAAAATTGATTGATGATTCTTTTGATTATTTGGTTAAGAATCCTGGTATTTTCTATTCTAATGAATTAGTTCAACAGGCTGAAAAATTGAATATTCCAGTTATCACTGAGCCAGAAATAGCCTATAGTTATTCAGATGCGACTATGGTTGCAGTCACAGGGACTAACGGAAAAACTACAGTAACGACTTTGATTCAATTGATGTTAAAGCATTCCCCTGAATTCAAGCAGTCTTATTATGCCGGAAATATTGGTATTCCTATTTCAGACGTGATTCAAAAAGCCACTAAAGATGATGTCGTTGTAACTGAATTATCAAGTTTTCAACTTCAAGGAACCATTGATTTGCATCCACATGTGGCAGTTCTAAATAATATTTATTCAACACATTTAGACTTTCATAAGACTCGTGCAAATTACATAAAAGCTAAGATGCATATTACTAAGAATCAAAAAAAGAATGATTACTTTGTTGTAAATTGGAATACAAAAGAGTGGCAGAATTTGGCTAAAGAATCTGCTGCCAAAATTTTACCCTTTTCAGATAATCAAGAATTAGATAATGGAGCCTTTGTAAAAGATGACGTTATCTACTGTAATGGCGAAAAAATTATGTCTACAGCAGATATTCAGATTCCAGGCGAGCATAACGTTCAAAACGCTTTGGCGGCTATCAGTGTTGCTAAGCTTTATGATGTGTCTAATGATGACATAATTGAAGTATTGTCGTCATTTAGAGGTGTTAAACACAGAATTCAATATGTTGATACCTTCGGCGGACATAAATTCTATAATGATTCCAAAGCAACTAATGTTGAAGCCACAATCGTAGCTTTAACAGCCTTCAAAACACCGATTACTTTGATTGCCGGCGGACTTGATCGAGGAAATGGATTCGATGAATTGATTCCTTCTTTGAAGGGCAAGGTTAATAATCTTGTCGTTTATGGTGAAACCGCTGATAAAGTAATTAAATCAGCTGAAAAAGCTGACGTTTCGAATATTGTTAAGGTTAATAATTTAAAGGAAGCTGTTCCTGAAGCTTATAGACAAAGTAGTAAAGGCGATATAATTTTGCTTTCACCAGCTGCTGCAAGCTGGGATCAATTTAAGACCTTCGAGCAACGTGGAGATCAATTCATTGATGAGGTCGAAACATTAAAGGGAGAAGTTAAGTAATGACAAAAATGCGCATAATTGTCTCTGGTGGTGGAACCGGCGGGCATATCTATCCCGCAATGGCCCTTATAAAGCGCCTAAAAGAAAGAGATCTAATTGAGGATGTTTTATACGTAGGAACAGAAAAAGGCTTAGAGAGTAAAATCGTCAAGAATGCTGGGATTGATTTTAAAACAATTGAGATCCGTGGTTTTAAGCGTAAGCTGACTGTAGAAAACGTTAAAGTTGTTGAATTATTTCTCTCAAGCATTCGTAAATCAAAGAAAATTATTAAGGATTTTAAGCCAGACATAGTTGTTGGAACTGGCGGATATGTTTCAAGTGCCATTGTCTATGCAGCACATGTTTCGCATATTCCAACTGTGATTCATGAGCAAAATACTATTGCCGGCGTAACCAATAAGTTCTTGGCACATTTCGTTGATAAAATTGCAATTGCTTTCCCCGATGTTGTAGATCAATTTAGTGAAAAAAAGAAATTGGTCTTTGCTGGTAATCCTCGGGCTCAGGAAGTTGTCGATATTAAGAAAAATGATCGACTAAAGGAATTCAATTTAGAGGCTAACAAACCAACCGTAATGATTTTTGGTGGCTCTCGTGGAGCAAAGCCAATTAATCTTGCTACAATTGAAGCAATGGACAAATTTTTAACAGCTGATTATCAGATTTTATTTGTCACAGGACGAGTTCATTATGATAATGTTGTTAAAAAAATTGATTCAAAGTACCTAAAGAGTGCAAATATTTCCGTATTACCATATATTGATAATATGCCTGAAATTTTGCCTGATCTTAATTTGATCGTTGGGCGTAGCGGTGCGACAAGTATTGCTGAGATTACTGCCTTAGGAATTCCAGCGGTATTTATCCCTAGTCCGTATGTAACGCATGACCATCAGACTAAGAATGCTTTATCGGTTTCTAATGTTGGCGCAGCTAAGTTGATACCAGAATCAGACTTAACAGCCGAATCTCTTTTTGAAGAAATTGATGGAATAATGCGTGATGAGTCGTTACAAAAAAAGATGTCAGTTGAATCGAAGAAGATTGGTGTTCCCGATGCCGCTGATCGACTGATAAAAGTTTTGTTAGACTTGGTAAATAAGTAATATAAGGATTTGATGGTGTTGAAAAAAAGAATTAGGATAAGTAAAAATAGTCTGATATTTTTGATTGTTTTTATTATAATAATAATTGCTTATTTTGGTTCTCCATTGAGCAAGGTTAGAAATATCAATGTTGATGGCGTTAATGATTTGGGAGCGCAACAAGTAATTAATGCGACTAAAATTGATGATCATTCAGTGCTTTTAAATGTTATGCTACATCACAAATCCATTTCTCAAGAAACACAAAAAAAGTTGCCATCAATTAAGTCAATATCTATTAAGACAAAGAATTTACGCGATATAACGGTTCAAGTGAAAGAGTATTCCACATCAGGCTTTATCTATAAAAATGGCTATTATTACCGTATAATCAGTGGTGGTCAAGTGATAAATCAAAAGATAAGTTCACCAATTGGTAACTATCCAGTTTACAGTGGCTTTGGTACAAAACGTTTAAAGGAGATGTCAAATCTCTATTCTAAGTTGCCAAGTAATGTGAAGACCAATGTTTCTGAGTTTTATAACGCACCAACAAAATTGAATCCATATCGCATCAAGATAGATATGAATGATGGCAATAAGGTTATTGCAGATATGAGAACTGTTAATTCAAAATTAAAATATTATCCAGGAATGGCTGCTCAGATGAAGAAAAAGGGCGTTATAGATTTGGAAATAGGTGCTTATTCATATCCTTTTAAAGATAATAAATAGGTTTAATATAATCATATTTGTGTTAAAATTTTTTAGTGAATAGATTTTCTAGGTAAGGGAGGCTGCCACGATTAATGGACAATTCAGAGTTTTTTGTAGGTCTTGATATTGGCACAAATTCAATAAAAGTAGTGGTTGCTGAATCGTCAGATGATCGCTTAAGTATCGTTGGCGTAGGAAGCGAAAGATCACAAGGAGTTAGCCGTGGCGTTATAGTGGATATCGACAAGGCTGCTGGCGCTATTAAGAAGGCTGTCAAACGGGCTGAAACACAAGCAAACATTTCCATTCGTGACGTTGTGGTCGGTATATCGGCTAATATGTTACAAATCGAAAAATGTCAAGGAATGATTGCAGTAGGATCTCAATCTAAAGAGATCACTGAAAATGATGTCAGACAAGTTATGTTGGCTGCAATGGTACAAAACTTACCTAGTGAGCGAGAAGTAGTTTCTTTAATTCCCAAACAATTTTCCGTGGATGGATTCAATAACATTCGTGACCCACGTGGCATGATCGGTGTTCGATTGGAAATGTCTGGAATTATTTATACCGCACCAAAGACTATTGTGCATAATACTAAAAAAGCCATTCAAAAAGCTGGTTTAAATATTATTCATAAGGTTATTTCTCCGATGGCATTAAGCCAAGTTGTTTTAAATGATGGTGAGAGTGATTTTGGAGCGGTAATCATAGATATGGGGGCTGGTCAAACGACTGCCTCAGTTGTACATGATCACAACCTTAAATTATCTACTGTAGACTTTGAGGGTGGGGACTATGTTACCCATGATATTTCAGTGATTCTAAATACAACCGTTGATAATGCTAATCAATTAAAACTTTATTATGGTAATGCTTCATCGACTAAATCTTCGACTGAGGAAAATATCAATGTCGAGGTAGTTGGTAAAAATGATCCAGAAGTAATTTCCGAGGAATATTTATCAGAAATTATTGAGGCTAGGTTAGAACAGATCTTTACTAGATTACAGGCACCGCTTGAAGATGCCGGAGCATTGTCGCTTCCTGGTGGAATCGTTCTAACTGGTGGAGTGGCAGCAACTCCAAATGTTGAGGAACTGGCTCGAAGAATCTTTGATGTTAAAGTAAGAAGCTATGTGCCATCACAAATGGGGATGAGGTATCCTTCATACTCATTGGGCTTAGGATTGGTAACTTATGCTTCAAGATTAAACGATATTGGAATTATTGCTGATAATGTTGTTAATGGGGCAACTGTTAACCGTAATCAACCTCCTGTTCAGCAGACCCAACCGGTTAATCCTACGAAACCAAAGCAAGAACCCACTCAACCTCAACCAGATGAGACTGAGGATGTAAAAGAGGTTGAGAAACCTAAAAAAACATCCAAAATCAAGGATTTTTGGAGTAAATTTTTTGATTAATAATGAACAAATTAAATTTAATTTTAAACTAGGAGGAACTCCTTAATGGAATATACTTTAGACTCGACCGACAATAAGGGAGCGGTAATTAAGGTCATCGGTGTAGGTGGCGCCGGTGGTAACGCCGTTAATCGAATGGTAGAAGCAGGGATCAAAGGCGTTCAATTTATTACTGCTAATACTGATGTACAAGCACTAGAAAGTTCTAATGCTGAAACTAAAATTCAATTGGGACCTAAATTGACAAGAGGGTTAGGTGCTGGTTCAAATCCCGAAGTTGGACAAAAGGCTGCTCAAGAAAGTGAAGAAGCCATTAAAGAGGCCCTTGAAGGCGCCGATATGATTTTTGTTACTGCCGGAATGGGTGGTGGTACCGGTACTGGTGCTGCACCTATTGTTGCTAACATTGCCAAAGAAAGTGGTGCATTGACCGTTGGTGTCGTGACACGTCCTTTCGCCTTTGAAGGTGCTAAACGTTCACGCTTTGCAGCTGATGGAATCACTGAACTTAAAAAAGATGTTGATACATTAGTTATTATTTCTAATAGTAAGTTATTAGAGATTGTTGATAAGAAAACACCGATGGGCGAAGCTTTCAGCATTGCTGATGATGTCTTACGTCAAGGTGTTCAAAGTATTTCTGATTTGATTACATCACCAGGATTCGTTAACTTGGATTTTGCTGATGTTAAGACTGTTATGTCTGATCAAGGTTCAGCTTTGATGGGTATCGGTACCGCTAATGGTGAAAACAGAATTACTGAGGCAACTAAGAAGGCTATTTCTTCTCCACTATTGGAAGTTTCAATTGATGGAGCAAAACAAGTTCTTCTTAATATTACTGGTGGACCAGACTTGTCATTGTTTGAAGCTCAAGATGCAGCGCAAATTGTTTCCGAACAAGCTACATCTGATGTTAATATAATCTTTGGTACTTCAATTGATGATACTTTAGGTGACCAAGTTAAGGTTACTGTGATTGCTACTGGTGTTGAAAGTGAAGATAAGAAGCGCGAACCATCAAGACGTCCTTTAAATAATCCTAGAGCAGCTTTTAATAACAATCAAAATAAAGCTGAAAAGACTGATGAACAACCAGCTAAGCCAAAGGAACAAACTACTAATAATGATCCTTTGGCAGCTTGGGATATTAATCGTGACGCCTCAAAATCAAAGGATGTTTCCGGAGAAAAGGGAGATTTTGAAATTTTCCAAAAGCCAGAGACAATTGATTTAAGCGATGATGACGATGATTCAACTCCTCCAATCTTTAAACGTCGTAACAATAAATAAAAGGAGATTTTCTTATGGCATTTGAAAAGTTAAGCAGCTTTTTTGGTATTAATGATGATGAAGACTTTGAAGAAAAAAAAGTTGACGATCCACAACCCCAAAAAAATTATTCGAATAATGAAAAGGTCGTTTCAATGAGTGCAGCTAGTGAAAAAAATAGAAGTTCGGTAAATAGTAAAATTGCTATTTATCAACCCAGAGTTTATTCAGATGCAAAGGTTATTGCTAAACAACTCTTGAATAATAAAGCTGTGATCGTTAACTTTAATAATGTCAATGATGAGCAGTCTAAGAGAATCGTAGATTTTTTAACTGGGACAATTTTTGCCTTAGACGGTGAAATAAAACGTGTTGGAGAAAAAATCTTTCTTTGTACACCACCAAAGTTTGAAATTGATGGAAGTATACCAGATATAAACGAATAGTAAGTCGAGGAAAGATATGGATCGAATTGTAAGTGGATTACCATTTATTATTAGTATGGCATTTGAATTGTATGAATTCATTTTATTCGTATACTGTTTGATGTCGTTTGTACCGTCACTGTATGGTTCTAGTTTTGGAAGGTTCGTCGCATCACTGGTTAATCCATTGTTAAATCTGATCAGAAGAGTTATACCTACTACAATAGGTTTTCTTGATTTCTCCCCAATAATTGCCATAATATTGATTCAATTATTGCAGAAAGTGATATTTTTGATAATTTAAAATGGAAAATAAAAATAGTGTCATAGGCGGAGGTTACTTTAGACCTGAAGAAAAGCCATTCATTGATAAAATGAGTGATATTTTACTGAAGACTCAAACGATGTATACTCCACAATTAACTGATTTTTTAAACTTACGTGAACAAACGATTTTAAATAATTTAGTTAATAAGTATGATGATTTGTTTGTACATTACTTCGGTGGATTTAATAATGCCGAAAGAGTCAGGGGAATAATTGCTCCTGACTATTTTGTACCTCAAGAAAAGGATTACGATATTTCAATGTATGAGATTCGTTATCCCGAAAAATTTGCTAATTTACATCACGGTCAAATCTTGGGATCATTGACTGGTTCTGGAATTGATCGAGATCGCTTTGGCGATATAATTACCGATGGTGAAAATTGGCAATTTTTTGTGTTCAAATCAATGAGTGATTATGTTGAAGAACAAGTAAAAAAGATTGGTCCATTTAAGGTCCATTTGATAGCAAAAGACTTTAATGAATTACTTTTACCTAAGGATGAATCAACTGATGAGACCATCAATGTGCAGTCATTGCGATTGGATACAATCATTGCTACGGTATACAATTTATCAAGACAAAGCGCTAAAGCCCTAGTCGATCATGGAAAAGTTCAAATAAATTGGGCTGTTAATAAAAATGCTAGTTCATTTGTTACAATAACTGATACACTTAGTGTAAGAGGTTTTGGTAGAATAAGAATTAACGACATTATGGGACGTTCGAAAAATAATAAGTACATATTGTTCGTTAATGTTATTAAGAAATAGGGGCGTGAAGTTATGGTATTGTCACCAGTAGAGATACATGATAAAGAGTTTGATAGTAAATTTAGAGGCTATGACCGCGACCAAGTTAGTGATTTTTTAAAACAAGCAGCTCAAGACTATAATTTAGCATTACAAAAAAATGCTGAGTTAGAAAAAGAATTGAAGGATACTACTGATCAATTAAAATATTTTACTGATATGAAAGACGCCTTGAATCAGTCAATCTTAGTAGCTCAAGAAGCGGCGGAAAAGGTTAAATCAGAATCGGAAAAAGAAGCACAGATCATTGTCGAAGAGTCGCAAAAGAAGGCTCGAGATTTACTCAATCAATCTACTGAAAAATCTAATCAGATTTTACAGGATGCTTCCGATCGAGCACGTCAGGTAACGATCGAGACTGATGATTTGAAGAAATCAGTTAGTTCTTTCCGCAAGGGGTTGCAAGGAATGCTTAAGCAACAGTTGGATATGGTTGATAATCCTGAATGGTCGAAACTCAATGACAAGACTTCTACAGAAAAGTTGAAGCAAAAAATTGGTGGGCAGACAGCCTATAATTCAACTAATAATATGCAAACGGATCAAGTTAATTCTGAAAATGATCAAGATACGGTTTCCAAGAACGATCAAATGAATTATAATAATGATATTCAAGATGATCAGCCGGATGAATCATATACGATCAATCATCAGAAGAATGAACCAACATTCAATTTCAATGATGGTCAGACTGATAATGAATCTGAGAAAAATTAAAAGAACAAGTGCTTAAATGATATTTTTTCAGCGAACTAGTGAATGGTGTGAGACTAGTAAAAATTAATTTAGGTATATCAACTTTTAGACAATCTATGTAATTTACCAATAGGTGGTATAGCGAGAACTCGTCCTAAATTGGATGGGTTCTTTTTATTTTAGAAGGGGTGAAAGAATGCGAGTAAAAGATACTTTAAATTTGGGTAAAACCAAATTTCCTATGCGTGGTAATTTGCCAAACAAAGAAGCAGAATGGCAAAAAGCTTGGGAAGAAAATAAACTTTATGAACGTCGTCAAAAATTAAATGAGGGAAAACCAACTTTTGAATTATTAGATGGACCTCCATTTGCCAATGGTGATATCCATATGGGACATTCCTTAAATAAGATTTCCAAGGATATTATTGTTCGTTACAAATCAATGGACGGTTATCGTTCACCATATGTTCCCGGCTGGGATACTCATGGTTTACCAATTGAACAACAATTGGCTAAAAAGGGTGTTAAGCGTAAGGAAATGAGCATGAGTGAGTATCGTAAATTATGTTACGAATTTGCTCAAGGCGAAATTAAGAAACAAATGGCTGGATTCAAGCGTCTAGGAATCTCAGCTGATTGGGACAATCCATATATCACTTACCAACCCGAGTTTGAAGAAGCTGAGGTAAAAATCTTCGGTGAGATGGTTGATAAAGGTTACATTTATCGTGGTAAAAAACCAGTTTATTGGTCACCTTCTTCAGAATCAACCTTGGCTGAGGCTGAAGTTGAATACAAGGATGTTAAATCACCATCAATTTTTGTAGCTTTCAAAGTTCGAGATGGTAAAGGTGTGGTTGATAGTGATGCTTCATTCATTATTTGGACAACTACTCCTTGGACAATTCCATCAAATGAAGCTATCTGTGTAAATCCTAAATTTATTTACGCCGAAGTTAATGCCGACGGTAAAAAGTATGTTGTAGCTCAAGAAAGAATTCAATATGTTCAGGAACAATTAGGTTGGGAAAATGTTGAAATCCTTAAAACATTCAAGGGTTCTGAACTTGAAGGTTTAACAGCTACACATCCATTCTATGACCGTGAATCAGAATTGATCCTAGGTTTCCATGTTACTTTGGATGATGGTACTGGATTAGTTCATACAGCTCCTGGATTTGGTGCTGATGACTTTGTTGTTGGTATGAAGTATAAACTACCAGTCTTTTCTCCAATTGATGCACAGGGACGTTTTACTGATGAAGTACCTGAATATGAAGGTGTCTTCTATGATGATGCTAATAAGATGATTACAGAACGAATGAAGGAAAATGGTTCACTATTGAAATTGAGTTTCTTCACTCATAGTTATCCACATGATTGGCGTACTAAGAAACCAGTTATTTTCCGTGCTACACCACAATGGTTTGCTTCAATTGATAAATTTAGACAACAGATCCTTGACGAGATCGACAAGATCGACTTTAAACCAGAATGGGGTAAAACTCGTCTTTACAATATGATTCGTGATCGTGGTGACTGGGTAATTTCCAGGCAACGTGCTTGGGGTGTTCCATTACCAATTTTTTATGCTGAAAATGGCGATCCAATCTTAACTAAAGAAACAGTTGACCATGTAGCTGAATTGTTCGGCAAGTATGGTTCAAATGTTTGGTTTGAAAGAGATGCCAAGGATCTTCTTCCAGAAGGCTATACTAATGCAGGTAGTCCTAATGGTAAATTTACTAAGGAAACTGATATTCTTGATGTTTGGTTTGACTCTGGGACAGTTCATTCAGGTGTTGCAAGAACACGTAAGAACATGACTTTCCCAGCTGATTTAATCCTTGAAGGTTCTGATCAATATCGTGGTTGGTTTAATTCAATGTTAGTAACATCAGTTGCTGCTTATGGAGTTACTCCCTACAAGTCACTCATTTCTCAAGGCTTCACGCTTGATAAAAATGGCGTTAAGATGAGTAAGTCACTAGGTAATGTCATTTCTCCTAGCGATATTGAAAGACAATTTGGAGCTGAAATTATTCGTCTCTGGGTTGCCTCAGTTGATTCAAGTTCTGATGTCTCTGTTTCAGTTGATTCCTTCAAACAAGTTTCTGAAACATATCGTAAGATTAGAAATACGATCAGATTCATGTTAGCTAACACGACTGACTTTGATCCTAAGACAGAAGCTGTTGACTATAAGGATCTTCGTCCAGAAGATAAATACATCAAAGTTAAGTTAAATGACTTGGTTAAAGATGTTTTGGCTGATTATGATAAATACGATTTTGCTGATGTTGAGAAATCAATCGTTAGTTTCATCGTTAATGAAATGTCAACGTTCTACTTAGATTTTGCCAAAGATGTTGTTTATATTGATGCTGAAGATTCACATTCACGTCGTTCGATGCAAACTGTTATCTATGACGTCGTTGTTAAATTGGCTAAGATGTTGACACCAATCTTGCCACATACGATGGAACAAGTTTGGGAATATCTTAAAGAACCAGAGGACTTTGTTCAATTAGCAGAGATGCCAGAAGTTGAAGATATTCCTGATCAAGCCGAAATCGAAAGTGATTGGTCAACTTTCATGGACTTTAGAGATAATGTCTTGAAGTCACTAGAAGTTGCTCGTGGCGATAAGATGATTGGTAAATCACTTGAAGCTAAAGTAACAGTTCATCCAAGTGCTGAATTGAAAGCTGTCCTTGATAAAATTGACAGTAACTTTGGTCAGTTGTTGATTGTTTCTCAATTTGAAGTTTCTGATGAAGAACTTGAAAATGCTGATAAGTATGAACTTGCTGATGTTCTAGTTGAAAAAGCTCAAGGCGATGTTTGTCAAAGATGTCGTATGATTAAGACTGATGTCGGTAGCGATAGTAATTATCCAACATTCTGTGCTAGATGTGCTAAAATTGTTGCTAAAGAGTATCCAGAAACAAAGACTGAGGGCTTTGATGATTAGGAATGGTGAATAATGTTCACAGGAAAAATAGTAAGGTTCAATAAGGACCGTGGCTTTGGCTTTATAAATAATGGAGAAGAAGATATCTTCTTCTTTGCAGACTCGATTCTTAACCGTGATGATTTTTATATTGAAAAGGGACTAAGTGTTACCTTTGAGATTGCACCCGGATATAAAGGACCACAAGCTGTAAATATTAATGTCAAAGAAGAAGAAAGTGCTGAATAGTGCTTTCTTTTTTCTTTGGAATATGGAGTGAGAATATGAATGAAAAAGTGAATCCAAGAAGATGGATGATCTTGATTTCAGTGGGAATTTTTACTTTGATGGCAACGTTAGACGGTTCAATTGTTAATATTGCCTTGCCGATTATCAGTAAGAATCTTCATATTGAAATGAATATGGCTGAATGGGTCGTTTCCATTTATTTAGTAACCATTTGTATCTTTTTATTGATGTTTGGAAAGATTGCAGATTCAATTGGAAAAATTAAAATTTTTAAAATTGGATCGGTGATGTTTATTTTAGGTTCAATTATCTGTGGATTGAGCAATAATTTAGTTATGTTGTTGTTGGGACGTGTTGTTCAAGCGATTGGAGCTTCCATGGCTATGGCCACTAATAATGGGATCATTACGCAAACCTTTCCCTTGAGTGAACGTGGTTATGCTCTGGGATATATTGGTTCTTTTGTTTCGATTGGAGCTATTGCAGGACCAGGTATTGGTGGCTTGATATTAGGACACTTTCACTGGAGCTATATTTTTTGGATCAATATTCCTATTGGATTGATAGCTTTGATCCTTGGCTATATAAACTTACCTAAAGCAGAATCAACTAATCCAACTAAATTTGACAAAAGGGGTTTTGCAGTCTATTTTTTAACTCTATTGTTATTTTTCGGAGCAATTTTTATTGGTCAATCAGTTGGATTTACTAATCTTTATATAATCTTGACTTTCATTGTAGCTGTTGGTTGTTTTTTCTTGTTCTTACAAATTGAAAAAAGTGTCACTGACCCAATGATTGAATTGAGAATCTTTTCTAACCATAATTTCACTTTAGGTTTAGTTGCAGGATTCTTTATATTCGTTACTAATTTCTTTTTCAACGTTGTTTCGCCATTTTACTTGGAGAACGCCTTAGGAATTGCGGCTTCGACTGCTGGGTATATTTTAATGGCATTTCCGGTGGTACAGGTTGTCGTGGCACCAATTTCTGGTAAAATATCAGCAAAGGTCAATCCAATTGTTCTAACCATAATTGGATTAATCGTAATTGAAGTGGCTCAAATCGGTTATTTATTCTTCAACTTACAGACACAAATTTGGTTTATACTACTCTGTATTGGTTTGAATGGTTTAGGAAATGGACTTTTTCAAGCTCCTAATAATACAATGATTATGAGTTCTGTGGAAACAAAAGATTTGGGAATTGCCGGTGGCTTGAATGCTCTTTCTCGTAATTTAGGGATGATCATTGGAGTTTCACTTTCTACCACCGTGCTCTTCTTATCAATGAGTAAATTTTATGGAAAATCTGTGACAACTTATATTAACGGTAGACCGGATATTTTTATTGATGGGATGCGTGTTACAATGACATTTGCAGTAATAATTTGTTTGATTGCAATTGTGATGTCAGTTATTAGATTAATTAAGTCAGGAAGGTCAAATAATGAGTAAAGAAGATTCGAGATATTATGAGGAAGTAGTAGCTAAGAAAAGAATGTTTGGCGGTAAGATTTTTAACGTCGATGTTGAACAAGTTGTCTTACCTAACGGTATTCCTGACATTCGTGAAATTGTCGAGCATCATGGTGCGGTAGCAATTATTCCTTTTACTGACAACGGTAAAATGATTTTTGTCAGACAATGGCGTTCCCCTTTGGAACAAGAAACTTTAGAAATCCCAGCTGGAAAGATTGATCCAGATGAAGGCAGCGATTTGAAAGAAGTTGCTTTACGTGAGATGGATGAGGAATTAGGTTTGTCGACCGATAATTTAGAAAAAGTGACGACATTCTTTGCTAGTCCAGGATATTCCAATGAAAAAGTAACGATTTTCAAAGCTACTGACTTGAAGAAAATTGAATTCAAACGACCACTGGACCCAGATGAATTTTTAAATGTGGAAGAATTAACGTTAGACGAGGCTAAAGAACAAGTGAAAAAGGGCGTTATTTGTGATTCGAAATCAATTTATGCCATTACTTATTGGGAATTATTGCAAGCAAAGGAAAAATAAATGTTTTCAAAAATAAAAGACTTTTATCACATGAAGATAAAAAAAGATCAACCACAAACAGTAGTTCGAGCTGATCAAGTAGTTCAACAGCAAGAAAAGATGCGCAGACAAGAACAACAGCGTTCAAACCAAGAGTATAATAAGCAACATCCTGAACAAATTGCTGAAGAAAAAATGCAAGTTTTTGATTATAAGACAAATCGGTTGAAAAAAAAGTTAAATATTGCGATTATTACTATATTCGGCCTAATTGTTTTGGTATTTTTAATATTATTTTTTATTTAAGGAGTAAAGTATGAAAATTGGCGTAATCGTTCCTATGGAAGAGGAAATTAAATTAATGAAAGAATCTCTTACTGATGTTAAAAACGAATCAGTCGCTGGGGTTGATATTACAATTGGTAGTTATAAACAACACCAAGTGTATTTAGCTCAAAGTGGAATCGGTAAGGTTCAAGCGGGAATGACAACGACAATTATCAATGAACGTTATCAACCAGACTTCGTTGTAAATACGGGTTCAGCTGGTGGAATTGGTGAGGGTTTGCATATCGGAGATGTCGTTATTTCTGATAAAATGGCTTATCATGATGTTGATGCAACTGGCTTTGGTTACAAAATAGGCCAATTACCACAACAAGAGCTTTATTTTAAAGCAGATCCAACTTATGTTGAAAAAATTGCGGCAGCGGCTAAAAGAACTGGTTTAACATCTCGTGTAGGATTGATTGTAACGGGAGACCAATTTATTGACGCAGCTGAAAAAATTGCTACAATTAAAAAGTCTTTCCCAGATGCTTTGGCATCTGAAATGGAAGGTGGAGCTGTGGCCCAAGTTTGTACACAATTTAAAGTACCATTCGTCGTTATTCGTTCAATGAGTGATGTTGGTGATGAAGATGCTAGTGTAAACTTTGACGAATTTGTTTTACAAGCCGGACGCAAATCAGTAACAATGTTGCTGAACTTTTTAGACCAAGAATAGAGGGGATTTATTGTGGCATTTGTTTACTTAGATAATGCTGCTACGACACCAATGGCTACATCTGTAGTCAACGTGATCAGCGACCAAATGGCCCATAATTTTGGCAATGCTTCTGCAACCAATTATTTTGGACGTCAAGCTCGCAAGGTATTAGATGAAAGTCGGCATGTAATTGCTCAGAGTATCAATGCAAAAGATTCAGAAATTGTCTTTACAAGTGGTGGTACTGAAAGTGATAACACCGCTGTCATTGAAACGGCATTATCTCGACAAAAGTTAGGAAAACACATTATTACTACGGCTATCGAACATGAAGCAATTTTAAAACCGTTGGCTTATTTAGAGACCTTAGGTTTTGAAGTTACTTATTTGAAACCAAACAGTCGTGGTGAAGTAACCGTCCAACAAGTTAAGGATGCTTTGCGTGATGATACGATTCTAGTAACAATCATGTATGGTAATAATGAAGTTGGTTCAATGAATCCAATTAAAGAAATTGGTGAATTGTTAAAAGATCATCAAGCTTTCTTTCATACTGACGCTGTGCAAGCATTTGGTATGGAAGATATTGATGTCAAAGCTGAACACATTGATATGTTGTCAACTTCAGCACATAAGATCAATGGACCTAAGTTTATTGGTTTTCTTTACATAAATGATAAGATTCATATTCCATCCTTTGTGAAGGGTGGAGATCAAGAAACCAAACGTCGGGCTGGAACGGAAAATGTCCCAGCTATTGCTGGATTTGCGAAAGCTGTACAATTGTTGACCCCTGCTGAAAAAAAAGCTCGTCAAGAAAGATACTTTGGCTTCAAGCAAAAGATACAAGAAATTTTACGACAAAATAAGATTGAATTTGGTATCAATGGACCAACGGATAGTCATGCTTTGAATCATGTGATGAATCTGTATCTACCAGGAATCGATCGAGGGGTCTTGTTAACTCGTTTGGATCTGGAAGGTTTCGCTATATCTGGTGGCTCTGCATGTACAGCGGGTAGTTTGGAACCATCACATGTTTTGGTAGCGATGTTTGGTAAAGATAGTAAGAAAATCAATGATTCAGTCAGAATTAGTTTCGGTAAAGATAATACTGAAGAAGAAATCGTTAAATTTACAAATAAATTAGTAGATATCGTTAGAGACTTGACTAATTAATTAATTTTATTCAAACTTATAACTAATAGAAGATTACTTATAAGGGATGATAAATGTGGATAAAAGACAAGCTCAAGTATTAGGAGATCAAGAGATTTATGAATTGAACCCTGATGTAAAGCGTTACTCATTAATGGATAGTGGTTTTATGGAAACTAATAAAGGTGGTTTTCGTTTGGAACATCCACTTAATGGGACGTCTCCTTATGCAGCTAGATTTTATTTAAAGGCGGTCGTTAATAAGGATTTAGATAATCTAAAATTGTCGATCACTGATAAAAGCGGGATGCATAATATTAATATTTTTAAGCTTAAGGATTCTGAAGCAGAAATTGATGATTATCGTTATTTAATGAAGTTTTTAAAAGAAAAAAATGTATTAACAAATAAATGAGGTTTTAAAATGGATAATAAGAAGAAGCGTGTAGTTGTAGGTATGAGTGGTGGCGTTGACTCGTCAGTTAGTGCACTTCTTTTGAAACAACAAGGCTATGATGTCATTGGGGTTTTCATGAAGAACTGGGATGACGCAGACGACTCTGGCGTATGTACTGCTACTGAGGATTATGAGGATGTTGCTAAGGTTGCTAACAAGATTGGTATTCCTTATTACTCAGTTAATTTTGAGAAGGAGTACTGGGACCGTGTTTTCGAGTATTTCTTAGCTGAATATCGTAAGGGTAGAACTCCTAATCCTGATGTTATGTGTAACAAGGAGGTTAAGTTTAAGGCTTTCTTAGACTACGCTAACAAGTTAAATGCTGATTATATTGCTATGGGACATTATGCACAATCATTCCGTGATGATAATGGTGTTGTTCATATGCTCCGTGGTGGCGATGCTAACAAGGACCAAACTTACTTCCTAAGTACTGTTCAACAGGATCAATTGCAAAAGGCTTTGTTCCCAATCGGTGGTATGCAAAAGTCAGAGGTTCGTCGTATTGCTGAGGAAGCTGGACTTGCTACTGCTAAGAAGAAGGATTCTACCGGTGTTTGTTTCATTGGTGAGAGAAACTTCCGTAAGTTCTTAAGCGAGTTCTTGCCTGCCCAAGAAGGTACAATGATGACACCCGATGGTGAAGTTAAAGGTAAGCATGCTGGTTTGATGTACTACACTATCGGTCAAAGATCAGGTCTTGGTATTGGCGGAAATGGTAAGTCAAACGAGCCTTGGTTCGTTGTTGGTAAGGATATGTCAAAGAATATTCTTTATGTTGATCAAGGATATGATAATCCTAGATTATATGCGGATCATTTGGATGCGTCTGATCTATCATTTATCACTGGTTTAGATTATGGTGAGACATTCCATGCCACAGCTAAGTTCAGATACCGTCAACAAGATACTGGCGTTACAGTTCATGTTTTAGGTGACGGTAAGGTCAATGTTGAGTTTGATAACCCAGTCCGTGCAATTACACCTGGACAAGAGGTTGTCTTCTATGATGGTGAGGAGTGCCTTGGTGGTGCTACAATCGACGCTGCTTATATGGCAGAGAAGAAGTTACAGTATATTTAAGGACATAAGTTTTAAATAGGTCGTTATATTAATTATTTTTGATAATTAGTATAACGGCTTTTTTCATATTTGCTTCTTGGTATTTTCTGTAAAAGCAGTATCTAGCTTGAAAAAAGTAATCAATAAATCCATAATTATAAGTAACTAACTTTGTAAGGTGAGAAAAATGGAATTGTACTTTGTCAGGCATGGAAAGACTGAATGGAATTTAGAAGGAAAGTATCAAGGAGGTCACGGTGATTCTCCACTTTTGGAAGAGAGCTTACATGATATTAAGCTTTTAGCCAAACGGCTTAAGGACGTGCAAATAAATCATATGTATTCAAGTCCTTTGCCACGCGCAAAAACTACCGCTGAAACTTTGATCAAAGATTTGAATAAAAAAATTGCTTTGTCAGTTGTCGATAAGTTGCGTGAATTCGATTTAGGAATCATGGAGGGAAGGAAATTCTCCGAATTAGAACAAGAAATGCCGGAGGTTATCTATGCTTTCAGACATCAGCCTAAGGATTATGATTATAGTTTGATTCGTGGCGAATCTTTTGAACAAGTCGCTAAAAGAACCACAGAAGCGGTTAAAAGTATTGTTGAAGATAATCACGGTCAGGGTAATGTTGTGATTGTTAGTCATGGAGCTTGTTTAGTTACTCTGATACAATCTTTGTTAGGAACCAGCATTAATGATATTAGAAAAGATGGTGGACTTTCGAATACGAGTTTGACGCATCTTCATTATAATGATGGTCAGTTTACATTGATTAAATGGAATGAGACTGGATATTTGGGAAAGAAACTTGAGAGTTCAGACACAATTTGAGGTATTAAATGAACAAAAAAGCAGAACAATTATTTAAACAAGATAAAAAGCAAGAGGCAATTAAATTATTAGTCGCCGATTTAAATAAGGATGCTCACCAATTACCTGAGATTTTGCAATTGTCGACCTATTTGGTGCAAGCAGGTGATCTGGAGCAAGCAGAAGAATTAATAGCTCGGTCCTTAGAGATATTTAAGGATAATCAGGATTTGCTTTATAATTTGGGCAATATTTATTATTTAGCTGATAAATATGATAAGGCTAATAAAATTTTTAAAAACTTAGCTGATGATAATTATGCTTTTGAGGCTTATTTCATGTTGGCTAAGACACTTGATCAACAGGGTAAACGTCAGTTGGCAATTATGTATGCATTGACGGCGGTTGAAAAAGCTCCTAAAGATCTAGCCGCAAATGAGCTATTAGCTGATTTATTGCTTGCTAACGGCAATTTCCAAGAGGCCTTAGGATTTTATAAGACAGCTAATAAAATTAAACCAGAGGCCAAGAATTACTTCAACATGGCCTTATGTGCAATGAATTTAAAAGAAGATTATCAAATATATTTAAAAGAGTCTAAGAGATTAGATGAACAATATTATTTAAAGCATGAAAAAAAATTAGCCGATTTACAGGAATTTATCAAACAAGGAGAAAATCATGGCGGAAAGTAATAAGCAGTATTTTGTTGGTACTGTTAAAGCCATCTTTTTTGAGAATCCAGAGAATTTATTTAAGATTTTTACGATTAAGATTAAGAAGACCAATACGGATTGGGATGCTGGCGATATTGTCGTAACTGGTAGTTTTGGTGAAATCTCCGAAGAAGAAGAATATCGTTTTGAAGGCCATATGGTGGATCATCCTAAGTATGGAAAACAATTTCAGGCCACTTCTTACAAAAGGAGTTTGCCCAGTGGTCGTAAGGAATTGATTAGTTTTTTCTCCAGTGATGAATTTCCCGGAATTGGGAAGAAAAAAGCTGAAAAAATCGTCGATAAACTCGGTAACAACGCAATCGATAAAATCTTACAAGATCCACATGCTTTGGATTTTCTAAAATTGGGTGAAGAAAAAACTAATACTATCGTTGAACAAATTTCCAAGAACCATCAGACAGAACAAGTTCTATACCAATTAAATAATTATAGCTTTGGTAGTACTTTAAGTGCCCGTATTTATCAAAAATATGGTGTGCAGACATTAGAAAAATTGAATGATGATCCTTATCAATTAGTTTTGGATGTTAAAGGTGTCGGTTTCAAACGAGCAGATGAATTAGCCAAAAAATTAGGCATTACTGGCGATGACCCTCGCAGAATCAAGGGTGCTTTAATTCAGATGGTCAGTTTGATGATCAATGAGACTGGAGATACCTTCGTTTTACAAACAGAGCTTATAAAGCGTGTCAGCGGTGTTTTGAATACTAACTCAACACCCGATTTAAATAAGAAATTACTAGATGGTTTGAAAAAACTAGTCAACGATGGCGTGCTGTTGGTTGAAGATGGTCATGTGTATGACAAAGGACTATCTGATAGCGAATGGTCGATTGCCCAATCTTTGAAAATGATTACTGACACTTTCAAGGGTGTTTCCTGGACAAAGCATCAATTTAAAAAAGAACTCAAGCACGTTGAAAAGTCATTTTCAGTTCAATATGATAAATCGCAGGAAAGGGCTATTGAACAATCGTTAACTCATTCAGTTTTTCTTTTGACTGGTGGACCGGGAACTGGTAAGACAACGATTATTAATGCAATCGTATCTGCATATGCTAAGCTAAACGATGCAACTTTAGACCCAGCTTCAGAAGATTACGCGATTGCTCTAGCAGCTCCAACAGGAAGGGCTGCCAAACATATGGGTGAATCCACTGGTTTACCAGCTATGACGATTCATCGATTGTTAGGTTTGACGGGAACAGAGGATGATGAGTTTGCTGAGCCAACTTTGGATTGCAAGCTTTTGATTATTGATGAGATGTCGATGGTTGATACTAAATTGTTTAGGACCTTGATTGATGCAGTACAGCCAGGAACACAGGTGGTTTTAGTTGGTGATAAGGATCAGTTGCCCTCAGTTGGGGCGGGTCAAGTCTTCTCTGATTTGATTAACAGTCAAGTATTTCCCACGACAATTTTAAAGGAGATTCACCGACAAGATGAAGATTCAACGATTATTCAATTAGCTCACGACATTAATGAGGGCGTGATTGTTGATGGGATTTTTCAAAATAGAGCTGATCGTAGTTTTATTAATTGCAATAGTCGAAATGTACCAGAAGTTCTATCGCAGATCATCAGTAAATCAAGTGAACGTGGTTTCGATATTGCTGATGTACAAGTTTTGGCCCCGATGTATCGAGGACAAGCAGGTATCGACAACTTAAATGTCGTGATTCAAAATGTGGTCAACCCAATGGCACCTAAAAGAAAAGAAGTTTCCGTAGGCAATACTAAGTATCGGATCAATGATAAAGTAGTTTATTTGGTCAATACACCGGAAGACAATGTTTTTAATGGTGAGATTGGGAAAATTGTTGGGATAATCTTGGCTAAGGAGAATACTGATCACGTTGATAGATTGGTGATTGATTTTGACGGCAACGAGGTTACTTTGGATCGAAAAGATTGGCTAAATATTTCTTTAGCCTATTGTACTTCGATCCATAAAGCTCAGGGGTCTGAATTTGAGATGGTTATTCTACCTTTGGTCAATGAGGAATCAAGAATGTTAAGGCGAAACCTTTTATATACTGCAGTAACAAGGTCTAAACGTTTACTGATTATGGTAGGAGACCGTCAAGCTTTTGAACGTTCTATTAGAGATCAATCAAATGAGCGTCAAACTACTTTAAAGGAACGTATTTTTGCTAGTTTTAAAGTCAAACCTCAAGAAACAGTTTCTGAAAATAAAGATGAAGTAACTGAACCTAAAGATTATCATTTGACTTTAGATATGGTGATGAATAATTCGATTGATCCAATGATTGGGATGGATAATGTGACACCATATAATTTTCTAGAAAAAAATAACGCTTAATGTGATTTTACTCACATTAGACGTTATTTTTTTGCAATGCTTAAAAATTATTTTTTACTGGAAGCCAAAAGGGATGTTGACTTATTTCAAAGTTGAAATCAAATTCATGCTGATTTAACTCCTCACCATCCATTTGACCGTGTTGTTTAGTATAATTTTTTAATTCGAACTGTTTTTTTTCAATGTGCCAAACATTTTTATCTTTTAAATGTGAACCATCAGTCAATAGTTTAGTCATTAATTTAGCAAAAGTTAATCCTGTGATTTTTTTAACCACGACTAAATTTAAATGGTGATTAAAAGGAGTAGCTGTGGGGTCAATGGCAAAGCCGCCACCAAAATAGGGATGGTTTGTAGCAACAACAATATAAGCTGAATCAAAGTGCTTTTGTTGCTGCTGATAATTGACATCTAAACCAAAAGCTTTTTGTCTCTTGATGACTTTGAGTAGATTAGTGAAGTAGGATAAGGTTCCTAAACCAAGGCGATTGAGAAATTCCTTACGCTCGGAATGATTAGTGTAATAAACCGTACTAGCATCGAAACCAATTCCAATATTATTGATGAAGTAATGTGAGAATTGTTTGCTAGAGGCTTTTCCGACATCAATAACTTGCGGTGTCTTTAGAGATAAAATGGCTTGTATTAAAATAACAGGATCTTTGATCTTTAACTTGATGCCACGGCAAAAGTCATTCCCAGATCCACCGGGAATATAGCCTAGAGCAGTGTCGGGATAAGAAGAAGCCTTTACCCCGTTGACAGCTTGATTTAAAGTGCCATCGCCACCAATAACGACTATCTTATTTGGTTGATGAAGATTGGCTAGTTGTTTAGCAATTCTTTGTCCATCACCATTGCATTTAGTTAAATGAATTTCATAAGGAATATTTTGTTGAGTGAGGAAATTAGAAACCTTATTACAAGCTTTTTGAGCACGACCGTTTCCGGCGTGGTGGTTTAAAATTATTTCTATTTTTTCAGTTTTTTTCATTTTATTGCAACCCTTAAATAAAAAAAGTAGATCAAGTGATCTACTTTAAAATTGAATTTAGATTGAAGTGCCAATTAACATTGGTAGGATAACCGTATTTCTTTCTGTACGTTTGTACAAGAATTCTTGTAATCCTTCAATGATAACTCGCTTTAAAACGGCCTCAGTAGGCTTAGTGTCTTCATCGTCAAAAGCGTTTTTAATCAGATGGAAGACACGTTTTTGTGCCTGATTGATCAATTCGCCTGACTCACGCATATAGACGAAACCACGTGAAAGAATATCAGGTCCAGCCAAAACGATATGTTTTTGATAGTCAATTGTTGCAACAACCACGACCATACCTTCTTCGGATAGAACTTGACGGTCATGAATAACAACATTACCAATGTCACCGACACCCTTACCATCAACGTAAACGTCACCAGCAGGGAAGTGCCCAGCTACATGGGCGCTATCTTTAGTTAATGCTAAGACGTCACCATTTTCCAAAAGGAAAGAGTGATCTTGAGGCACGTCACATAGAGCAGCTAATTCAGTATGAATTTTTAACATTCGATACTCACCATGAATAGGCATAAAGAATTTTGGCTTCATTAAACGAAGCATTAATTCCTGTTCTTCTTGACCACCATGTCCAGAAGCATGAATATTGTTAACTTTACCATGAATAACTTCTGCACCAGCTTCAGAAAGTTGGTTGATTAGATGGTTAACACTGATTGTGTTACCAGGAATAGGGTTACTTGAGAAGATAACAGTATCGCCTGGCTGAATCGTAATTTGTCTATGAGTACCGTTGGCGATACGACTCAAAGCAGCTAATGGTTCACCTTGAGAACCAGTACATAGGATCAAAGTCTCATTAGCGGGTGTTTTGTTTAGAGCATGTGGATCAATCAACATATCATCTGTGATATTTAAATAGCCTAACTCACGACCATTTTCGATTGCTTGTTCCATGCTTCGTCCAAAGACGGCAATTTTTCGACCTTGTTGGATAGCAGCATCGACTGCTTGGGAAATACGGTAAATATTTGAAGCGAAGGTAGCAAAGATAATTCTACCCTTAATAGTTTCAAATATTTGATGAATAGTTAAACCAACTGAACGTTCAGACTTTGAAAAAGTAGGAATCTCAGCATTAGTACTATCTGATAGTAAGCAAAGAACACCTTTTTGTCCTAAGGCAGCCATTTTTTGAAGATTAGGTGAAGGTAATCCCGCAACTGGAGTCAAATCAAATTTGAAATCACCAGTTTCAACGATAATACCTTGAGGTGTGTGGACAGCAATACCTAAGGTATCAGGAATTGAATGAGTTGTTCTAAAGAATGAAACGCTTGTCTTAGGGAATTTAATAACATCGTCTTCATGTAAGACGTGCATTTCAGTTGTACTTAATAGTCCATGTTCTTCCAATTTACCCTTGATCAGTGCACATGCCAATGGACCGGCGTAAACAGGGATATTTGGAAGTTGTTGAAGTAAATAAGGAATACCACCGATATGATCTTCGTGACCATGGGTGATAAACAATCCTTTGATTTTATCCTTATTTTCTACTAAGTAACTGTAGTCGGAAATGACATAGTCAATTCCTAAGAGTTCATCTTCAGGAAATTTGATTCCGGCATCAATGACGATCAATTCATCTTGATATTGAACTCCATACATATTTTTACCGATTTCGCCAAGGCCCCCGATGGCAAAAACGGCAACTTCATTATTTTTAACTTTAAATGACATTAACTAAAACTCCGTCAATTTAAATTCAGGATTCTTTTTTTCATACTCTAAGTGTTTTTCGTCGAGCTCCTGAATAAATTCAATGTTATAGTCAGTATTCTTTTCAACGGCTTCACGTACCGCAATACTTGATTCTGCATCCATGTAAAGTGAATGTGTGAATTCGCGACGGGGGTTATCTAGTTCGCTTGTTTGATATAAAACTTTATAAATCAATATAAATTTCTCCTTTAATCGAATTAAATGAAACAGGTCAGTTCCATTTGTCTTTTTTCTAGTCCATTTGCGCATTAATCAATAGATAGCACAATTCTACCATATCTAATGAGGTAAGTATACTTACAGCCTATATTAAGAAATAACAACTGTACTTGGATCCAAGTCGAATGGTTCCTTTTTATTGATCTTGTCGTAATAAAGATGACCATTTAGATGATCGATCTCATGTTGACAAACGATGGCTGGGTAGCCTTTGACACGTAGAGTCTGTGAGTTACCTTCGAAGTCATCATATTTGATAGTAATTCGATCTGCTCGTGGAACGAATCCAGGAACATCTTTATCAACAGATAAACAGCCTTCGCCTTCAGAAAGAGCAGCTCTTTGAACAGAGTTTCTAATAATAACTGGATTGATCAAAGTGATTTTTAATAATGGCTTGTCAGGATCTTCTTCATTTGGTACTAGAACTGAGGCCATCATTTCCGAGACACCTACTTGTGGAGCGGCTAAGCCAACACCAGCACGTAATTGATGCTTTTCAGCATAATCTTCATCTTGACTCTTAACCAAGTATTCCATCATATTTGCGGCTAAGTTTTTATCTTCATCACTCAATGGGAATTTAACGTCTTTTGCGACTTTTCTTAAAACGGGATCGCCATCACGGACGATATCTTTCATAAAATACATAGTTTCCTCCGAATGTTTAATTGTATATAAATACTTCAGTATATCTATTATAGATTATTTTTCATTAAAAATAGGCAGAATTGAAAAAAAACATTCATCGGATATATAGAAAACGATTTCAGATGACACTATCTTTGTTAAAGGAAGTATCAGCATGATAAAATATCATTGTATGTTATCGGTTTCAGACCAATACATAAATAATGCTACTGGAGGCTTTTTATATGAAGTTAATTGATTTTGGTGTCAGACATGACGAGAAGAAATATATTCAAGAGTGGTCAAAGGACAATAATATAGAAGTAAAAATTGTTTCAGAATTATTGACTCCTGAAACTGTTCAGCTGGCAAAAGGATACGATGGAATTGTTGCCTATCAACAACTTCCATATGAAGAAAAGATTTTTGACACAATGAATGAATTTGGAATTAATGTACTTTCATTGAGAAATGTGGGTGTAGACAATGTGCCAATAGAAGCATTGAAAAAGAACAATATTCGCTTAACTAATGTTCCTAGTTATTCACCAGAAGCAATCGCTGAATATTCTGTAACCGGATTAATGGCTTTGTTAAGAAATATGAAACATATGATCAGAAAAGTTGATGCTCATAATTTCCAATGGGCTCCAGATATTGGGCGTGAATTAAATGAATTGACAGTCGGTGTTGCAGGTACTGGTAGAATTGGTCGCGCTGCTATAAAAATCTACCAAGGATTCGGTGCCAAAGTTATTGCATATGATAAATTTCACAATCCTAAATTAGAAAAAGCGGGATTATATGTCGATGACTTAGATACCTTATTAAAAGAATCAGATGTTGTTACATTACACATTCCAAGCCTTGGTAAGGGTCATACTTTGATTAATCGCAAGAGTATTTCCGAAATGAAAGATAATGCAATTGTCGTTAATACTGCTAGAGGAGATTTGATTAATACGTCAGATCTTTACGATGCGGTTGCTTCAGGAAAGCTTTATGGTGCTGTGATGGATGTCTATGAAAATGAGGTTGGAATCTTTAATTCCGATCTAAGCGATCAAGAATTCACAGATAAGTTGCTCGAAAAAGTGATCAAAAGTCCGAGATTTATTCTGACGCCACACATTGCTTTTTATACAACTAAAGCAGTTAAGAACATGGCAACAGTTTCATTAAATTCGATGGTCTCAGAATTGCAAACTGGGACTTCAGAAAATGAAATAAAGTTCGATAAATAGTGACTATTTTCACAAATAGTTTCAAAAAAATATGCTGAAAGAAAGCCTAAACTGCTTGTTTTTTGAGCGATCAATGTTAAACTGAAAATATATGAAAGCCCTTACAGATTCACAAGGGATAAGCTTTTATGAAAGGACTGTGGAGAATGGCAAATAAACCAATTGTTGATTTTGAAGCGATTAAAAATAATTTATCCAATGTTTCAAAACCTATTCAAGTATTGAATGAGAATGCTGAAGTAACTGATCAAGATATTTTTGATTCATTTTCAGATGATGATTTAGTTGAGTTTATGAAAAAGATGGTATGGGAGCGTGCATTGCATGAACAGACAATGAACTTTTCACGTCAAGGTCGTATGGGATTTTATGCTCCGACCGAAGGTGAAGAGGCTTCCGAAATGGGGACTGTCTTAGCAATGAAGAAGAATGATTACCTTCTTCCTGCTTACCGTGATGTACCTCAATTGATTCAACACGGTGCCACCATAACTGAAGCATATCTTTGGTCACGTGGTCATGTCTTAGGAAATAAATTTAAGGCTCGTTCAATGATGCCACAAATTATCATTGGTGCTGCATATGATGAGGCCGCCGGTGTTGGTTTGGGAATCAAGAAGAACGGTGAAAAGGATGCACTTGCTTTCACATATACTGGTGATGGTGGTACTTCTCAAGGTGATAGTTATGAAGGAATGAACTTCGCTGGTGCCTTTAAGGCTCCCGTATTGTTCATCGTTCAAAACAATGGCTTTGCTATTTCAACGCCACGTGCCAAACAAACCGCTGCTCCAACCTTGGCACAAAAGGCTGTTGCTTCTGGTATTCCAAGTGTTCAAGTTGATGGAATGGATATTCTAGCTTGTTACGCCGTTGCCAAAGCTGCCCGTGATTATATTGTTGCTGGTAATGGTCCGGTAATGATTGAGACATTGACATATCGTTATGGTGCTCACTCAAGTGCTGGTGATGATCCTAAACGTTACAGAACAAAAGCTGAAGAGCAACCATGGTTTGATAAAGATCCATTGATTCGTTTAAGAAAAATTTTGGAAGATAAGAAACTTTGGTCAGAAGATCAAGAAGATAAGTTGGTTGATGAATATAAAGCTTCATTTAAGGAAGCAATCAAGGAAGCCGATTCAGCTCCCGAAGATAAGGTTTCAGATATGTTGAAACGTACATTTGAAATTCCAACTCCAGAAATGAAAAAAGAAATCGCTAAATTTGAAGCAAAGGAGTCGAAGTAAAAATGGCTAAGAAAACTTATATTCAAGCAATTACCGACGCCTTAGACATCGTTCTTGAAGATGATCCAAAAACTTTGATCTTTGGTGAAGATGTTGGTAAAAATGGTGGTGTTTTCAGAACCACACAAGGACTTCAAGAAAAATATGGTGAAGATCGTGTTTTCGATACACCATTGGCTGAATCAGGTATTTTAGGATTGGCAACTGGCTTAGGTTTAACTGGTTGGCGTCCAATTCCCGAAATTCAATTCATGGGCTTCTCTTTTGAAGCAATTGATCAAATTGCTGGACAAGAGGCAAGAATGCGCTTTCGTTTTGATGGTACTAAGACCGCTCCAGTTACAATCAGAACTCCTTATGGTGGTGGTACTCATACTGCCGAAATGCATGCTGATAATTTGGAGAACTTCTTTACAGGGGTTCCTGGATTACGTGTCGTTATGCCAAGTAATCCATATGATGCTAAAGGACTTTTAATTTCGTCAGTTGAAAATAATGATCCTGTTATGTTCTTGGAAAATTTGAAGTTGTATCGTTCGATGAAGGATGATATTCCTGACGGCAAGTACACAGTACCTTTGGATAAAGCTAAGGTTGCTCGTGAAGGAAATGACATTACAATCGTAGCTTATGGAGCTGAAGTAAACGAAGCTTTGAAAGTTGCTGATAGTTTAGCAGAGAAGAATATTTCTGTAGAAGTCATTGACCTTAGAACTGTTTCACCAATCGATAGCGAAACGATTTTTAAATCTATTGAAAAAACTCACAAGGTTGTCATTGTCCAAGAAGCACAAAAGATGGCAGGTGTTGGTGCCCAAGTTGCATCAGCAATTGCTGAAGATGCGGTTCTTTCTCTTGATGCACCAATTGGTAGAGTAGCTGCTCCAAATAGTGTCTATCCATTTGCTTTAGGTGAAGACATCTGGATTCCACGCGCAAAAGAAATTGAAGAAAAAGTAAATGAAATACTCAACTACTAATTAATCGAAGGAAGGAAATCCGACTATGGCTTACAAATTTAAATTACCAGAACTAGGCGAAGGGATGGCCGAAGGTGAAATTTCCAGCTGGCTAGTCAAAGAAGGAGATTCTGTTAAAGAAGATGACTCTTTAGTAGAAATCCAAAATGATAAATCAGTTGAAGAATTACCTTCACCAGTTTCTGGTACTATTAAACAAATTGTTGCTAAGGAAGGGGAAACTGTTGAAGTTGGTGACACATTGATTGTCATTGATGATGGTTCTCCTGATACAGGTGATGATGAGCCTGCTAAAGCAGATGATAAAAAAGAGGAAGCTCCAGAAAAAGATGAGAAATCTGCTTCTGAACCTGCTAAAGAAACGGCAACTGCTACGGGTTCAGCCGATACAAATTATTTGGCTATGCCATCAGTTCGTCAGTATGCTCGTGATAAGGGCGTTGATCTTTCAAAAGTAACTCCTAGTGGTAAACATGGCCAAATCACAAAAGCAGATGTTGACTCATTTGATAGTTCAGCTGCACCAAAGAGTAGTGCTGATTCTGCCACTGCCCCAGCTGCTGCACCAAATAAAGTTACTCCATATGTCTCTGCTACACCAGAACTTGAAACACGTGAAAAGATGTCTATGACTAGAAAAGCCATTGCTAAAGCAATGCTCAATAGTAAACGCACCGCACCACATGTAACGAGTTTTGATGACGTTGAAGTAAGCGCTTTGATGGCTAACCGTAAGAAGTATAAGGCAATTGCTGCTGATAAGGATATTCATTTGACATTCTTACCATACATTGCCAAGGCTTTGGTTGCCGTATTGAAGGCTTATCCAGAATTGAATGCTTCAATTGATGATTCAACCGACGAAATCGTTTATAAACACTATTACAATATTGGTATTGCAACAAATACTGAACATGGACTATATGTTCCTAATGTTAAAAATGTTGATTCCAAGGGTATGTTTGAAATCGCCAAAGAAATCACTGAAAATTCACAGGCTGCTTATGACAATAAATTGAGTCACGACAAGATGTCTGGTGGTTCAATCACTATCAGTAATGTTGGTTCAATTGGTGGTGGCTGGTTCACTCCAGTTATCAATTATCCAGAAGTTGCTATTCTTGGTGTTGGTAAAATTGCTAAAGAGCCATATGTTGATGATGACGGCAATATCCAAGTTGGTAAGATGCTTAAATTGTCATTAAGTTACGATCATAGATTGATTGATGGTGCCTTGGCACAAAATGCCTTGAACCTCTTGAAGAAGTTGTTGCACGATCCAGATATGTTATTAATGGAGGGCTAGATTAACATGGCAGATGATGTTATAGAAAAAGATACCGTTATTATTGGATCCGGACCTGGTGGCTACGTTGCAGCAATCAGAGCCTCAGAACTCGGACAAAGCGTTACTATTATTGAGAAATCAGATACAGTCGGTGGAGTTTGTTTAAATGTTGGTTGTGTACCATCAAAGGCTTTAATCACAGCTGGTCACAGACTTCAACAAGCTAAAAACTCACAGACATATGGAATTACAACAAGTGATGCCAAGATTGATTTTACCAAGACACAAGCTTGGAAAGATCAAAAAGTCGTTAGTAGAATGACTAGTGGTGTTCAAATGCTTTTGAAGAAACATCACGTTGAACTCATTAATGGTGAAGCATACTTGGATAGCGATACACAATTACGTATCATGCCAAGTGGCGAGAGACAATTTATGGATAATGGTGGCGGTCAAACAATCAAATTTAAACATTTGATTTTGGCTACTGGTAGTCGTCCAATCGAAATCAGAGGTTTCAAGTTTGCTGATCGAGTAATTGATTCAACTGGTGGTTTGAACTTAAAAGAAATTCCTAAGGAATTCATTATTATCGGAGGAGGTTACGTTGGAACTGAATTAGCTGGCGCATATGCTGATTTAGGTTCACACGTTACTATCTTGGAAGGATCGCCTAATATCATTCCAAACTTTGAAAAAGATATGGTTTCAATCGTTAAGAAGAACCTTGAGAAAAAAGGCGTTACAATTATTACTAATGCTATGGCTAAGAGTAGCGAAAACAAAGGCGATAGCGTTGATGTAACTTATGAGGTTGATGGCAAACCAACAACTATCAGTGCTGATTATTGTATGGTAACCGTTGGTCGTCGTCCTAATACTGATAATTTCGGACTCGAAATGACAAATGTGAAATTATCTGACAAAGGCTTAGTTGAAGTCGATGAACAAGGTAAGACCTCAGTAGATAATATTTACGCAATTGGTGATATTACTAAGGGCCCAGCTTTAGCTCATAAGGCATTCTTTGAGGCTAAGACAGTTGCTGGAGCAATTTCTGGTAAACATACAGCCAATGATTATATCGGCGTTCCTGCCGTTTGTTTCACTGATCCTGAATTAGCTAGTGTTGGTTTAACAGAAGCTGACGCTAAAGATAAAGGAATCGAAGTCAAAACAGCTAAGTTTCCATTTGCTGGTAATGCTCGTGCTGTCTCTTTGGATGCCGCTGAGGGATTTGTCAAGTTGATTGCACAAAAAGACACTGGAACATTACTAGGTGGACAAATTGTTGGACCTGGTGCCAGTGACTTGATCTCTGAATTAAGTGTAGCAATCAATTGTCAACTTAATGCAGAAGATATTGCCTTGACAATTCACCCACATCCAACGTTAGGTGAACCAATTCAAGAAGCTGCGGATATTTTAATTGGTTACCCAACTCATATTTAGAATTTAAACGTTTAGAAACCGAAAAAAAGTTTTTTCGTATACTAAATTAGTAAAAATCAATCGAAAAGCGATGCAATTGTATCGCTTTTTTTGTATAGTAGAGTAAAAATGGAGGGGTAATTGATGCAAGATAACTACAGCTATCCACTTGATACCGATTGGACCAAAGAAGATATGGTCAAAGTGGTCTCCTTATACAATGCGGTCGAGAAAGCTTATGAATCCAGTATTAAAAGTGATGAGTTCTTACAAAAGTACCGTGCATTTCAAGAAGTTGTTCCAATGAAAATGGAGCAAAAAAGATTGGATAAAGAATTTGAATTGCAGTCTGGTTATTCTATCTACCAGGTTTTTAAAAAATGTCGAACAATGAAAAATGGTGAGAAGGTCAGAATCCACAATGAGAGAAGACAGTAAAGAAATAGATGCTTTTTTAGTTAGCTTGTTGAGAACCGTCGGTGAAAGTTTGCGTGGAGATTCAATTAAGAAAAAGTCTGTCGGTACTAAAAAGAATCGAAATGACTTAGTAACTAATTTTGATAAAAAAACTGAAAAATTTATTAATAGTGAAATAAAGAAAAATTATCCACAAGCAACAATTGTAAGTGAAGAAGGCTATGGCGATAAGGTTCAAGATATGTCAGGCTTAGTTTTCTTTGTTGATCCGATTGACGGTACCATGAATTTTGTTAAGCGTCGAGATGATTTTGCATCAATGATTGGCGCTTACATTGACGGTAAACCATTAATTGGTGCTATTATTAACGTTATGGATAATGAAATTTATCACGGTGGTAAAGAGATTGGACTATTTATTAACGATAAAAAAATAGATAATCCAAAAGATCTATCGTTGATAGAAGGGCTAGTAGATGTTTCTGCTCCGATGGCTTTGGCAAATAAATTTAATGTTCAAAGTGTCATCAAGAAAAGCAGTGGCTTTAGGGTTTATGGCAGTGCCGGAATAATTTTTGGGCATTTGCTGACTGGAAAAGAAGTCATGTATATGTCATACTTAGCTCCTTGGGATTTAGCCGCTGGACGTGTTATGTGTGAGGCTGCAGGGATGAGCATCGTAAGTATTGACGATAGCCCAATAAATATGTTAGAATCACAAGTCGTAATAGTTGGTACTCAGAAAGTAGTTTCTGAAGCACTGAAGACACTTAAAACGCGTTAGTGAACTGTGACAGTCATTCACAGTTTTTTTATTGCAAGTAATCTAAACACGTATTTATGGAAGGAAGAACTAATTTGACTAAGAGAAGAGAAGATATTAGAAATATTGCGATCATCGCTCACGTTGACCACGGTAAGACTACATTAGTTAACGAAATGCTAAAGCAATCAGACACACTAGGAAAGCATTATGAGATCCAGGATCGTGCCCTTGATTCAAATGCTATTGAAAGAGAACGTGGTATCACAATCCTTTCAAAGAATACAGCTGTTGATTACGATGGCAAGAAGATCAATATTTTGGATACACCAGGACACGCTGACTTCGGTGGTGAAGTTGAACGTATCATGAAGATGGTTGATGGTGTATTGTTGGTTGTTGATGCTTATGAAGGAACAATGCCACAAACACGCTTTGTTTTGAAAAAAGCTTTGGAACAACACTTAACACCAATCGTTGTTATTAACAAAATTGATAGACCAGGTGCTCGTCCTGCAGAAGTTGTTGACGAAGTACTTGAATTATTTATTGAATTAGGTGCTGATGATTCACAACTTGATTTCCCTGTTATTTATGCTTCAGCTATCAACGGAACATCAAGTTATTCAGATGATCCAGCAAAACAAGAACATACAATGAATCCATTGTTTGATACTATCTTGAAGACAATTCCTGCACCAATTGACAACTCAGATGAACCATTACAATTCCAAGTTGCCTTGCTAGATTACAACGATTATGTTGGTCGTATTGGTATTGGACGTATCTTCCGTGGAAAGATCAAGGTTGGAGATTCCGTTACAGTTATGAAACTTGACGGTTCAACTAAGAACTTCCGTGTAACTAAGTTGTTTGGTTTCATGGGCTTGAAACGTGTTGAAATCAATGAAGCTAAGGCTGGAGATTTGATTGCCGTTTCTGGTATGGAAGATATCTATGTTGGTGAAACTGTTACACCAGTTGACCATCAAGAAGCACTTCCATTGCTACGTATCGACGAACCAACATTGAAGATGATGTTCTTGCAAAACAACTCACCATTCGCTGGTCGTGAAGGTACAGAAGTTACTGCTAGAAAGATTGAAGATCGTTTGAAGAAACAATTACATACTGATGTTTCATTGCGTGTTGAAGATACTGATCAAGCTGGTGCTTGGATGGTTTCTGGACGTGGTGAACTTCACTTGTCAATTCTTGTTGAAGAGATGCGTCGTGAAGGTTTCGAATTACAACTATCACGTCCTGAAGTTATTTACAAGACAATTGATAACAAGAAGTGTGAACCTTTTGAAGAGGTAACAATTGATACACCTGACGAATATGTTGGTTCTGTGATCGATTCAATGGCTCAAAGAAAAGGTGACATGCAAAATATGGAGAGTACTGGAAATGGTCAAACTAGACTTATTTTCTCAACTCCATCACGTGGTTTGATTGGTTATTCAACAGAATTCCTTTCAATGACAGGTGGTTATGGTATTTTGAACAATACTTTCTCAGAATACAAGCCAGTCGTTAAGAACTGGAACCCAGGTAGAAGAACTGGTGCTTTGGTTTCAATTAACCAAGGACCATCAACTACATACAGTCTTGAATCAGTTGAAGATCGTGGTACATTATTTATCGGTGCCGGTGTTGATGTATATGAAGGTATGATCGTTGGTGAAAGTAGCCGTGATCAAGATATCGCTGTTACTGTTACTAAGGGTAAGAACCTTACTAATACACGTGCTTCTGGTAAGGATCATGCTGCTGCTATCAGAACACCTAGAGATATGTCACTTGAACAATCAATCGAATTCCTAAACGAAGACGAACTTTGTGAAGTAACACCTAAGAATGTAAGATTACGCAAGAAGATTTTGAACACAAACGAACGTAAGAAGTTTGACAAATCTAAGAAAAACTAATAAATAATTTATTATAGAGAGTTGGGGACGTTTAGTCTTCAGCTCTTTTTTTATAATCAGATAATTGGCACTGTTTTTTTCTTTATTTGTTTGGTGGTATAATCTTATTATCAGATTTTAGGAGTTCAATTGTGAAAAAATTAAAAAAAATTGACTTATGGATTGTCATTCCGTACATTCTCTTGTTAGGAATTGGAATCGTTATGGTTTATTCAGCCAGTTTTTATAATACCCTCATGGCTGGGGGAAAGACGGATCAATATCTAATTAAACAAGCTGTATTTGCTGGGGTAGGGTTGTTTTTGTGCTATTTCTGCTTTATTCTCAAAGCAAAATTTTTTAGAAAACGAGTTGCTATTAAATATGCATTACTATTTACCATTTTGTCATTGGCTTCGTTGCCAATCTTGGGAAAAATATTTCCTAGCTTGCGAGTCAATGGTGCTGTGGCTTGGATTCCTATGGGACCTTTTGGTAATTATCAGCCTTTGGAGTTAGCTAAATTAGTTTTAATTTTATATTTGGCTTTTGTATTAACCAGTAAGCAAGAGCGATTATTGTCGTATCAAAATTGGAAAGAAGTTGGTTTTGAAGTTTTACCTCCAATCTTGGTCGTAGGAATGATTGTGTTCTTGCTTTTGATTCAACCAGATTTTGGAGGAGCCATTGTTATTTCATTAATAACTTGGGTTTTACTTGGAGCGTCTACAATTCCTGGAAAGTACATTGTTCGTTTGAGTACAGCATTAGCAGCCTTTTTAGGTTTAGTGATTTTTATGATTCTTAAATTAGCTCCTTCGATCATTACCAGCCATTATCAATATAAACGTATTTTAGCGATGCAACATCCATTTAAATGGGAACAACAAGCAGGTGCTCAATTGGTAAATTCCTTTTACGCGATTAGTAATGGTGGAATTTTTGGAGTTGGATTAGGAAATGGGATTCAAAAACGTGGATACTTACCTGAACCGCATACTGATTTTATTTTAGCGGTTATCAGTGAAGAATTAGGTTTAGTCGGCGATGTTGTAGTTTTAGGACTTTTAGCAATAATTATTTTTCGAATTATCTTAATTGGAATCCGTGCAAAGAAAAACTATAATGCTTTAGTTTGTTACGGAGTGGCGACAATGCTTTTGACACAAGTAATATTAAATGTTGGAGGATTGTTGAGTTTGATTCCTTTGACGGGTGTTACGTTACCGTTTATTAGTTACGGAGGCTCCAGTATGTTGATTTTATCAATCGCATTGGGGATAGTATTAAATCTGGATGCCACAACGAAATTTGAAAGAACAGGGTGATTTTTTATGTTTAAAAAAACTGAGCGTCAAGCTCTTTATGTTTGGGTGTATTCGTTGAAATGGCGGAAAAAATTGCAACATTATGGTACGATTTATTACACTTCTCCTAAGATGAAATACGTTATGATGTACGTAAATACCAATCGGGTGGCAGAAGTGAAAAAAGAATTAAGTTCAAAGAATTATGTCAAACGCGTTTCATTGGCACATCGAAAAGAGTTAGATGAACATTACGTGTTAAAAACTGATAGTAAACGAGAGGAAAAAGAATGAAAGTTGTTTCAGGTAAATTTCGAGGTTTAAATTTGAAGGCTGTTCCCACTAACAATACTCGTCCTACTTCAGCTAAGGTTAAAGAGGCTGTCTTTAGCATGTTGACGCCTTATATGGTCGATCAGGGCGTGGCCTTGGATCTATTTGCAGGAACGGGTAGTTTGGGTATTGAAGCCGTTTCACGCGACTATCGCCTGTCCTATTTGGTTGATAAGGCTTATAAGGCAGTTAATACAATTAAAGAAAATGTCGAAAAGACACGTTCAGCTGATAATTTCGTAATTTTAAAAACCTCTGCAGTTGAAGCCTTGAAAAAATTTCAAGCGGATGGTATCAAATTTGATTTGGTTTTTCTTGATCCGCCTTATCGAATGAAGATAACTGAACAAATTATCAAAGATATGGTTGAAGGAAATCTTTTGAATGACGGAGCTATCATTGTCGACGAGACCGATTATGATATTGATTTAACGGATTTTTCTAAGATTAATTTATTAAAAGAAAAGAGATATAAGGATACTAAAGTTGCAATGTATCAGTTTGGAGGATAATATGTCTCAAAAAATAGGACTTTACGCTGGTAGTTTTGATCCCGTTACTAACGGTCATTTGGACATTATAAGAAGAGCTGCAAAATTGTTTGATAAGTTGTATGTGGCACCTATGACTAATACTTCCAAAAAGTATTTGTTTTCCTATCAGGAAAAAAAGTCTTTTATTGAGGCGGAAATTAAGGATCTGCAAAATGTTGTTGTAGTCGATGGTAAGTCTGAGTTATCAACGGACTTAGCTCGTAAATTACACGCTAATTTTATGGTTCGGTCCATGCGTAATCCAGATGATTTTGGTTACGAATCAGGTGTTGCTTCAATTAATCGAGTTTTGGACAAGAATATTGAAACAATATTTCTACTAGCAAATGACAGATATGCTACTATATCATCATCAATGATGAAAGAGGTGGCCAAGTTTGGCGGTAATATATCTGAATTTGTGCCTCAAGCGGTCGCATTGGAATTGATCAAGAAATTGAGGAAGGACTAAACTATTTTGAGATTTAATAAAACTAGAAATAAAATCTTTGGTGGTATTTTTATTTTTATCATCGTTGTGGCATTTTTCTTTACACCAACAGGTTATTATTTGGAAGTTCCAGGTAGTGCCGAAGATACTTCTCAATTTGTAAAAGTTAATGGCAAACAAGATAAGAAGAAGGGAAGCCTCCTGTTAACCACAGTTGGAATTGTTAGTGGTACACCGTTTACCTTATTAAAATCGTTAGGGAATAATTTTGAAACAATTTATTCACAGCAAGATTTAATGGGTGATGAGAATAGTCAACAATACTTCCAAGTACAAAAGTATTATATGCAGTCGGCTCAAAACAGTGCAATCCAAGCTGCCTATACTAAAGCTCATAAGTCGTTTACTAAACAGTATCTTGGTGTTTATGTGATGGATGTAATGGATAATTCGGATTTTAAGAATAAATTAGAAGTAGGAGATACTATAACTTCTATCAATAATTATCACTTTAAGAGTTCGAACCAATTTATTAAATATGTTAAAAAATTGAATAAGAAAGCTACTGTTAGAATCAACTTTACTCGTAATGGCAAGAAGAAGTCAGCTACAGGTAAATTAGTGAAATTGACTGGTACTAAGCGCCATGGTCTTGGAATTACTTTGACTGATAATACCAAAGCCACAGGGAACCCTCCAACCAAGATTGATGCAGGCGATATCGGTGGTCCTTCAGCAGGATTGATGTTTACCTTGCAAGTTTATTCACAGATTAGTAAGCAAAATCTAAAGAATGGAAGAACAATCGCCGGAACTGGAACGATTTCTCCTGATGGTACAGTTGGTCCCATTGGTGGAATTGAAAAGAAAGTTTATGCTGCTTCAGCAATGGGTGCTACAATTTTCTTTGCACCAAATGATCCAGTGACGAAAGAAATTAAAAAGTATGATCCTGGTTATGTCAATAATTATAATTTAGCCAAGAGAGCTGCTAAGAAGATTCATACGAAGATGAAAATTGTTCCTGTCAAGAACTTAGATGATGCAATAAATTATCTTGAAAAAACAAAATAGTCCAATAAGGACTATTTTTTTTACGTAATTTTATTCGAGGTGATTAAAATGAAGGAAATATTTCATTATATTAAGAAGAATAAAATTATTTTGATTGTACTTTTTATTAGTTTGATTGGTGGAGGTTATTTTATGCTTCATCAAAAAACAACCCCTAGTCCCGATCAGATTAAAACGGAGGATCTGGTTGAAAAGAAGGCTCCTGAGAAGTCCAATAAAGAAACCAAAAAAAATAGTAAAACTCTTGGTGAGAAATTAGTTGTAGATGTACAAGGTGCAGTAAAAAAGCCAGGAGTTTATCGAGTTAAGGATAAGGCGATTGTTCAAGAAGTGTTACAAATAGCAGGTGGAGTGACACAGAATGCTGATTTAAAACAGTTGAACCAGGCTAAAAGAGTTTCAGATCAGATGCAGATCTATGTTCCAACTAAAGGTGAAAAGAGTATTAATAATTCCACAGCTACAAATGATCAAAAGAAGATCGTCAATATCAATACCGATAATCCGGATGATTTTAAAGATGTTACTGGAATTGGACCTAAGAAAGCAGAAAAAATCATTGCCTATCGTCAAGAGCATGGGGATTTTAAGAATTTGCATGATTTAACTGGAGTTTCTGGCATTGGTGAGAAGAGTCTTGATAAATTGAAAGAACAATTGACTGTTTGATCTATGAGAGGTAAGTTGATTTTTCCAGCTTTAGCAATAATTCTACTAATTACAATTTATTTTCAGACAAAATGGTTTACTATTTTTTTAATAATCTTGATGATTAGAATTAGTCTTTTAAAAAATTGGCAATTAGATTTATTAGTGATTTCATTAATATTGATATTTGCAATTAGATGTCAGACGCTAAAAGTAGTGCCTGATATGCCCCAGATAACTACTGGTTTGATTTCGCCGGATAAAGTCAATATAAATGGCGATATTTTGAGTGGTGAAATGGAGACTACAAGTCAATCCGTGAAATTTATTTATCGGATTAAAACTCAAACAGAACAAAAAAGATGGCAGAATCTAGAAAGAATGGTCTCAGTTCAGCCAGTAATTAAGGAGATAAAACCGGTAACCAAACCTAGGAATATTGGTGAATTTAATTACGCCAAATATCTGGCTAATAAAAATATTAATTATAATGTTCAAATAGACAGATTCAAATCTATAAAAGAGTTTGAGCCACAAAAAATTGAAGATAGAATAAATGTTTTACGGATACACATAATTAAATATTTAGCAAAACTTCCAAAATGGTTAAGAATCCATGCCCAAAGTTTGATTGTCGGATATACAGGTTCGGATAATAAAGACTTTTTGAAAATATTGAGTGCCTTAGGAATCATTCACTTGTTTAGTTTATCGGGATTACACGTTTTGATTATTCTAACTATCTTACGAAAATTGACCTCATTTTTTAGAATACCTGTAGAGTGGGTCGATTTCTTAATGCTATTTATCTTACCGATGTACGGAATATTGGTAGGTTCAAAGAGTGGTATTTGGCGTGCAATTGTATTGACTTTAGTGAGCATTATTTTAAAGAAATTAAGGATTTCTTTGAGCCGCTTAGACATTTTTAGTATTACCATGATTATTTGTCTTTTTATTTATCCTTTTGGAATAATTGAAATGGGTGGACAGCTAAGTTTTTTGTTGGCATTTGCTATTCTCTATTTGTATAAAGGGAGTAATTTTTTTCAAATGACTTTCAAGATGAACTTAGTTAGTTTACCAATTATCTGTTTTTACACCTATCAAATTAATTGGTTGACATTATTAGTGAATTTAATCTTTATTCCCTTTTTCTCATATGTTATCTTACCGATTACTTTGATATCTTCTTTAACGGTTAATTGGCATTTTTGGTCAATAATTAATTCAACCTTTGAGAAAATGTATGTCACACTAGATTTTTTTGCTAATAATTCATTTTTCGTTTTAATAACTGGTAAGTTTCCTAGTTGGTTAGTAATTGTTTTATTGATTATTAGTTTGTTTTATGTTGAAAGTAAAATGATTTTGAATAAATATTTATTTCATTACTTAGCGCTCATTCTTTTCTGTATCGCTCTTAATAAATTTCCTATCTTTGGTTCCGTTAATATAATTGATGTTGGGCAGGGAGATAGCATTTTAATTACTACACCTTTAGTTCGACGGACTTTTCTAATTGACGTTGGTGGCAAGTTGAATTTTTCTACTAAATCATGGGCAAAACGGTTAAGCCATGATCAGGTCGAGACTACTACCTTGCCATTTTTAAAATCTAAGGGTATCAGCCATATTGATAGATTATTTTTGACACACAAAGATGTGGATCATATTGGTAATGTGGAGACGCTTTTGAAAAACTTTTCTGTACGGCAGATAAACTTTGGAATTGGTCTGGAGCAAAATAAACGTATTAAGAAGCTGATTCGAAAATATCCGCAGATAAAATTTATCGGTCATAAACAAGGAGATGTTTTAAATACTGGCTCAATTAAGTGGCAAGTATTGTGGCCAAAGCATAGGGGAATTGGAGAGAATAGTGATTCATTAACTCTATTGGCTTCAATTAAACATCGGCGTTGGCTTTTTACAGGAGATTTGGATATTGCCTCTGAAAAAAAGATCTTACAAGATTATCATTTTAAGGTGGATTATTTAAAATTAGGACACCATGGATCTAAGACTTCCATGGGTGAACAGTTATTGTCAACGATTCAACCCAAATTAGGATTCATTTCGGCGGGGGTGGATAATCGCTATGGACACCCAAATCAAGAGACATTAATACGTTTAAAAAAGCATCGAGTCAAATATTTAAATACAGCTGAATATGGTATGATATCTTGGTATTATAATTTCTTTGATGATAAAGAAGAAATAACAACTTTTTTAAAGGGTGACTTGATTGAAGATAGCAGAGTTAAAAAATAATTTAAACCAGGGTAACTTAAGTAATTTGTATCTGGTTACTGGTAAAGAACAAGTTTTTATCAAGGATATCCAAAAGTCCTTTAAAGAAATTATGACTCCTGAGGAAAGAGACATGAATTTTTCTAATTTTGATTTAGAAGAAGTTCCATTGGCTGATGTTATTAATGAAGCTATTTCTGCACCATTTTTTGGTGAGCGTCGAGTAGTTTTTGCCAATAATCCTTACTTTTTGACAGCTGAACGTACCAAGAATGCCGTGGAACAGAATACAGATTTACTTTTGAGATATATCCAGAATCCGATCCCATCGACAATCATGGTAATATTTGCAACTTACGATAAATTGGATGCTAGAAAGAAAATAGTCAAACAATTGAAGAAACTAGCTGTAGTGGTGGATGCCGGTCAAATGGAAGGACCAATGTTGACACGGACGATTCAGTCGGATTTAAAAAAAGATGGGTACCAAATTGAACCTGGGGCTTTAGATTTATTAGTTAATAAGACTAAAGGTAATTATTCTTTGATCATAAATCAGTTAGCCAAATTGAAATTATATGCTTTGAAAACTAAACAAATAGATCAAGCGGCGGTTTCAAAACTTGTTCCACAATCTTTAGAGGATAATGTTTTTGACTTAATGAATCAAATTCTACAAAAGAACGTTTATCAAGCTGAAGAATTGTATCGTCAATTTTTGCTTCAAAAAATTGATCCTATTTTGTTAATCGCTATTTTGATTTCGCAATTACGATTATTGATTCAAGTCAAAATATTAACTGAACGAGGATTGACCGAAGCAACAATCTCTAAGAATCTTAAATTACATCCTTATCGAGTTAAATTGTCACATCGTCAAGCTCGTACCTTGCAAATGAAACCATTGCAGGTAATGTATCAGGACTTGGTCAACTTAGATTTTCAAATTAAATCAGGACAAGGCGATAAGGAGTTATTGTTTGATCTATTTATCGCTAAATTTGCATAAAAAAAGGGAGTCCAGAATTTCTGAACTCCTTTTTTATGCAAATAAAAAAGCAACCTTGTGGTTGCCTATATTAATTCAATTTAGCAAGTCTTGACTTATCACGAGCAGCCTTGTTAGCCTTGATTAGACCTTTTGACTTAGCCATATCAATAGCACGAACTGCCGTTCTAAACATATCATCTTTGTTGTCAGCGTTCTTAGCTGCTGAAGCTTCAAAGTTTTTAATAGCTGAACGCATAGCATTCTTTTGTGAATTGTTGCGAAGACTTGCACTTTCTGCAGTCTTTACACGCTTCATAGCTGATTTAATTTGTGGCATCAATTTCACCTCCGATTACCTAGTAAGCTTAAAACTCAATATATAGAATTATACATAATTCGCTTTATCAATGCAATGAAATGTCGCTTTTTTTTATGGTATTGCAATATTTGTCGATTTGTAGTAAATTATTTAGATGTGTTAACCATGCTCTGTTTGACGAATCACCAACGCAAGCATAGTTTGGCTAAATATATAAGGAAAAGGTGAATGAAATGGCTATTTCAAAAGAAAAGAAAAATGAAGTTATCAAGCAATATGCTCGTAAAGATGGAGACACAGGTTCTCCAGAAGTACAAATTGCTGTTTTAACATATGATATCAATTCTCTAAACGATCACTTGAAAGTTAACAAGAAAGACCACCACTCATATGTTGGTCTATTGAAGAAGATTGGTCACCGTCGTAATCTTTTAGCTTACTTACGTAACAAAGATGTACAACGTTACCATGAATTGATCAAGTCATTAGGACTACGTCGTTAATAAATTTAGGGAGTTTCCGAAAGGAAGCTTCTTTTTTTTCGCTTAATTTTTATATATCTTTGTTCGTATGGTAGAATAGCAGACAGGTATAGCTTAAATAGTCTTACAAGACTTAAAAATCACAATAGAATATTATGATCTATGCTATTTTAATGAAATGAGAGATGAAAATGAGCAAAAAAATTAAAATAATTTTGTTAAGTGGCGTACGTGAAAATGGAAAAAATATGTACGCGGTAGAAGTAAATGATGAGATTTATATTTTGGATATTGGTCTTCAATATCCAGATAATGATCTTTACGGAATTGACGTGGTCGTTCCCGATATGACATATATTAAGCAAAATATCGACAAAGTAGTTGGTATTTTCTTATCCCACGGTCATGCAGATGCAATCGGAGCTTTGCCTTATTTGATCAGTGACTATGATATTCCAGTCTTTGGTTCAAAGATGACAATTGAATTAGCTAAGATTGTCTGCTCAAATGATACACGTAGTAAGAAGTTCTCGGACTTCCACGTTATTGATGAGAATACAGCAATTGATTTTGAACAAGCTTCAGTATCGTTTTTTAAGACGACACATTCAATTCCTGGTTCTTTAGGAACAGTAATCAAAACTGAAGAGGGTCAAATCGTCTATACAGGTGATTTCAAATTTGATCAGGCAGCTGTGCCAGTGTATAAGACTGACTATGGTCGGATTGCCAAAATTGGTAGCGAGAAAGTCTTAGCTTTATTAAGTGACTCTGCTAATGCGGAATCCCCTTATGAGAATTCTAGTGAACGAGATATTTATGAATATATTTTAGATACGTTTAGTTACCACAATGGTCGTATCATCGTGGCTCAAGTAGCTTCAAATATTCAAAGAATGCAGCAAGTTTTGGATGCAGCCGTTAAAACTGGTAGAAAAGTATTTTTATCTGGAACAGATGCTGAAAAAATTGTTAAGACAGCGATGGATTTAGGCTACCTTAAAGTTGCGGATAAGGGACTAATTTTAAAGCCTAAGGATTTAAAGGGCTTTGATAAAAATAAATTAGTCATTATTGAAACAGGAAAAATGGGCGAACCAGTCCAAGTATTACGTAAAATGGCTAATCCAGCTGCCAAAACTAAGTTTCAAATTGAAGAAGGAGATCTTGTGTTTATTGCCACGACTCCTTCACATGCAATGGATACAACAGTTGCCAAAGCTCGAGACGCTATTTACCGTACTGGTGCTGAGGTAAAGGCTTTGAGTGATGATAAGCATTCTTCAGGACACGCTAATAAATCTGATTTGCAGTTAATGATTAACCTTTTGAATCCAGAAAATGTTGTGCCAGTTCAAGGGGAGTATCGTCTTCTTGATGCACATGCAAGAATTGCGCATGAAACCGGTATTCCTTATCAAAATATTTTCCTAACTAAAAAGGGTGATGTTTTAAATTACGAAAATGGCCAATTCTATCAAGGAAAAGGTGTCGATGCCGGAGATACTATGATTGATGGTAAAGGTGTCGGCGATATCGGTAGTATTGTTTTACGTGATCGTGAATTATTAGCCGAGGACGGTGTTTTCATTGCCGTAGCTACAATTGACCGTAAAAAGAAAAAAGTCGTCGCTAAGCCTAAAATAACGGCCCGTGGCTTCGTTTATATGCGTGCTAGTCGTGATCTTTTGTCTGAGAGTTCAGATATTATTGTTAAAACGATCGTTGACTATATGCAAAATAGTAAAGACTTTGATTGGTCTGATTTGAAACAGGATGTTCGTGATAAATTAAATCATTTCTTATATGAACAAACTAATCGTCATCCAGTTATCCTTCCAGTTATTATGGAAGTCAATCAAAATAGACATAGAAAAGCTAGAAAATAAGCAATTTAAATAGTTCAGATATGGTTGAGGTATTTTATGGATGATTCAGATAATCTAAAAAGACTGATTGATCAAGCCGATGAAGCCTTTGAACAGGGCAATTGGTCTGAAGCAATAGATTTATATACACAAGTTTATGCAATGCAGCAGTCATACTCGGTTAACAAGGGGTTGGCTGCTTCTTTGTTGAACCAACAAAGACCTGGAGATGCTGAGGCTGTAATTTTAGATTATTTTAACTACTACCTCAGTGAACCAGATACGGCTAAGTTAGCACTAGACATCATACTAGAGAATAATGATTTTTTATTGGCTAATCAGATGCTGAATTTTTATGATTTGGAAACTTTGCCACATATCAAACAAGATTTTGTTGATGATATAACCAAACGGATTCAGATAGCCGAGGATCGTCATGAAAGATCCTTCAAACCAGAGAAGGAAAAACTTTCCAGACGTGTTTTTTCGATTGTGACTGAGTCAACACCAGAACAAATTCAATTACTACGTAGTTTGCGTCAATTTAAAAAAGATGATTATGTAAAAAGTGCCAAGGTATTATTGGAAAATCCCTTGCTGCATCCGCTTTTGAAGAGTGAAGCGTTGGAAAACTTATTGAAGCTTGGTATTGATGAAAAAGTTGATATTATATTTTATGGCAAAAATAAAACTTGCAATCCAAGCAAGTTAATGCCTATTATGTCAACTGATGTCTATTTGAAAATGTGCGATGAATTAGAAAAATTATTAACGGATGGGAATGAATCACAACTTGAAAATTTCAAAGGTGAATTGTCATTGTATGCAGCATTCGTTTATCCGTTCGGTCAAGAAATAATAAAAGAGCCGAGACTCTGGACAAAAGCTATGCTTTTAAGGTATGGTTTAGTGGATGAATCACAAATAAGTGATAGTCAGGGGTTAAAAGATGTAAAAAAATGGTTAAAAAAGTTTGATGAACTCATAAATGCCTTTCAAGAGTGAATTATTTGAACTTTTTTCGCTTTGAGTATTTACAATTTCGTTTACTCCCCGTATAATCCAAAGAGTATATTTTTAGTCGGTGATTTGCGTTGAATTGATTTGCTTTCACCTCTGAAAGTAGTATAATTTTTCAGTAAAGAGTCGTCTAAAGAACATTTTCTTTGGATCAATCTTATGAAATGAAATTTTAGGAGGATTCTTTGTAATGGCAGAAAAAGAACATTATGAGAGAACAAAGCCCCATGTAAATATTGGGACAATTGGTCACGTTGACCACGGTAAGACTACTTTAACAGCAGCAATCACTAAGATTTTGGCTGACCAAGGTTTAGCTAAAGCTGAAGATTACGCTGATATTGATAAAGCCCCAGAAGAAAAGGAACGTGGGATTACTATTAACACAGCTCACGTTGAATACGAAACTAAGAAGCGTCACTACGCACATATCGATGCCCCAGGACACGCTGATTACGTTAAGAATATGATCACTGGTGCTGCACAAATGGATGGTGCCATCCTTGTTGTTGCTGCAACTGATGGTCCTATGCCACAAACTCGTGAACATATCTTGCTTGCAAGACAAGTTGGTGTTGAATACATCGTTGTCTTCTTGAACAAGACTGACCTTGTTGACGATCCAGAACTAGTTGATCTAGTTGAGATGGAAGTTCGTGAACTTCTATCAGAATACGATTTCCCAGGGGATGACATTCCTGTTATCCGTGGTTCAGCTTTGAAGGCTCTTGAAGGAGACCCTGAAGAAGTTAAACACGTCCAAGAACTTCTTGATGTTGTTGATGAATATATCCCAACACCAGAACGTGATAACACAAAGCCATTTATGATGCCTGTTGAAGATGTCTTCACTATCACTGGTCGTGGTACTGTTGCATCTGGTCGTATCGACCGTGGTGAAGTTAAGATTGGTGATGAAGTTGAAATTGTTGGTTTGAAGCCAGAAATTTTGAAGTCAACTGTTACTGGTCTAGAAATGTTCCGTAAGACACTTGATTTAGGTGAAGCCGGAGATAACGTTGGTATTTTACTACGTGGTATTAACCGTGATCAAATCGAACGTGGACAAGTTCTTGCTAAGCCAGGTTCAATCCAAACTCACAACAAGTTCAAGGGTGAAGTTTATATCATGAGTAAAGAAGAAGGTGGACGTCATACTCCATTCTTCTCAAACTACCGTCCACAATTCTACTTCCATACAACTGATGTTACTGGTGTTATTGAACTACCAGATGGTGTAGAAATGGTTATGCCTGGCGACCAAGTTACTTTCGAAGTTGACTTGATTGCTCCAGTTGCTATTGAAAATGGTACAAGATTTACTGTTCGTGAAGGTGGCCGTACTGTTGGTGCCGGAGTTGTTACAGAAATCTTAGACTAATTCTAAGTAGTAATGAATGGTATTAAAAAAGAGTTGGATTAGTCCAGCTCTTTTTTTTATGGTTAGAATGTTTAAAAATAATAAAAAGTGTCATATAATATACGAATGATGTCTTAAAAAACCTATTTAATAACGTCAAATGTTTACAATATCACCATTTTAGGGTAATATTACAAAGTATGAGATCGTTGAAATACCGGAGGGATAATATAAATGTCTGCTAAGGCTAAATTTACAAAAAAAGAAAAAAATACTGGTGAATTGAAATTTGAAATTGACCAAGATACGATTAAAAAAGGTTTAGATACTGCCTTTAACCGTGTTAAGAAGAGCTTAAATGTTCCTGGATTCAGAAAGGGAAGAGTACCTCGTCAAATCTTCAACCGTATGTACGGTGAAGAAGCATTGTACGAAGATGCTTTGAACGCTGTTCTACCAGATGCATACCAAGGTGCTGTCGATGAAACTAAAGTTGAACCAGTTGATCAACCACAAATCAGTGTTGAATCAATGGAAAAAGACAAGCCATGGGCTATTACAGCTACAATCACTGTTAAACCAGAAGTAAAACTCGGTGATTACAAAGGTATCGAAGTTAAGAAGCAAAAACGTAATGTCATGAAGGCTGATGTTGAAGATCGTCTTAAAGACCTTCAAAAACAACAAGCTGAACTTGTTCTTAAGGATGGCAAAGCTGAAAAGGGCGACACAGTTATTATTGACTATGTTGGTTCTGTTGATGGTAAGGAATTCGATGGCGGTAGTGCTCAAAACTACTCACTAGAACTTGGTTCAGGTTCATTTATTCCTGGATTCGAAGACGAATTGATCGGTCATTCTGCTGGAGAAGATGTTGACGTTAACGTTACATTCCCAGAAGACTATCAAGCTAAGGAATTAGCTGGTAAGAAGGCTATCTTCAAGACAAAGCTTCATGAAGTTAAGTCAAAAGAATTGCCTGAATTAGATGATGACTTTGCTAAGGATGTTGACGAAGATGTTGATACTCTTGAAGAACTAAAGACAAAGCTTCATGATGAAATTAAGGATCAAAAGAAGGAAACTGCTGAAGAAAATATTCAAGAAGAAGCAATTTCTGGTGCTGTTAAGAATGCTAAGATTGATGACATTCCACAAGCAATGATCGACACAGAAGTTGATAACCAATTGAATCAATATTTGGCTAACTTACGTCGTCAAGGTATCGATCCTAAGTTGTACTATCAAATGACAGGTACAGATGAAGATACTTTGAAGAAACAATTTGCTAAAGATGCTGAAGAACGTGTTAAGACAGACTTAGTTATTGAAGCAATTGTTGCTAAAGAAGATATTAAACCTACAGAAGACGAAATCAAGGACGAAGTTAAGTCACTTGCTGATGAGTATAAGATGGAAGAATCAGCCGTTAGAAATGCTCTTAGTGATGATATGCTTGCCCATGATATTGGCGCTAAGAAAGCAATTGAATTGATTGTTGATTCAGCTGTTGAGAAATAGTTATCTTTTGAATTAGAATAAAGGAAGCCAATGAGGCTTCCTTTTTTTGTAAAAGGATAGCTTCAAACTAATTACTTTACTCGCAGTTGTTACAATGCTAGACTTTCAAAGTAATTGGAACTATTGAAGGAGAATAACTATGTTTGATAGTACAGAAAATACTGGCACGATTAGCTGTTCGTTTTGTGGTAAAACACAAGATCAAGTAAAAAAGATTGTTGCTGGACCAGGTGTGTACATTTGTAATGAATGTATTGATTTATGCAAGGAAATTATTGATGAAGAATTAGATGATTCAACACCAATGGATCTTGAAAATATTCCAACACCTGTTGAAATCAAGAAAATTCTTGATGATTATGTGATTGGTCAAACTGATGCCAAAAGAGCTTTGTCAGTTGCTGTTTATAATCACTATAAGCGAATCAATAAGATGGAACATCTAAAAGATGGTGAAACAGAATTACAAAAGAGTAATATTGCATTGATTGGACCTACTGGTTCAGGTAAGACATTTTTAGCCCAAACTTTAGCTCGTATTCTAAAAGTACCATTTGCTATTGCTGATGCAACGACGTTGACCGAAGCAGGTTATGTTGGTGAAGATGTTGAGAATATTCTTTTGAAGCTTTTGCAAAACGCTGATTTTGATGTTGATAAAGCTGAGCATGGAATTGTCTACATTGATGAAATTGATAAGATCGCTAAGAAAAGTGAGAATGTTTCTATCACTCGTGACGTTTCTGGTGAAGGTGTCCAACAAGCTCTATTGAAGATTCTTGAAGGAACAACTGCTAGTGTGCCACCACAGGGTGGAAGAAAGCATCCTCAACAAGAATTGATTCAAATCGACACAACTAATATCCTCTTTATTGTTGGTGGAGCTTTTGACGGAATTGAACAAATTGTTAAGAATCGTTTAGGCGATAAGACGATTGGTTTTGGTGCCGAACAAAAAGCAACCGTTGCCGAAGAGAAGAGTTTGATGCAACAAATTATTCCTGAAGATTTAATGAAGTTTGGGATTATTCCTGAATTCATTGGTCGTATTCCAATCGTTACAGCGCTTGAGAAGCTAACAGAGAGTGATTTGGTTGCTATTCTTACAAAGCCTAAGAATGCCTTGATTAAGCAATACAAGGAATTATTGAGCCTTGATGGCGTAAACTTGATCTTTACTGATGGAGCTTTGAAGGAAATTGCCAGAATGTCCATTGAGAGAGATACTGGTGCCCGTGGATTGAGATCAATCGTTGAAGAGACAATGCTTGATACGATGTTTGATATTCCTGGTCGCGATGATGTTGAAAGCGTCAAAGTGACTAAAGATGCTGTTAGAAAGATCAAAGAACCAGAATTGATTCTAAAAAATGGAGAAGTTGCCTAGTGGGCAGCTTTTTTTGTTTATGGTAAAATTACTTCATTGAGGTGAATTATGCAGGTAAATAATGTATCAATGAATTTAAGCGCAGTTAGCTCTAAACAATATCCTAATGAAGGTTATCCAGAGATAGCCTTATTAGGACGTTCTAACGTAGGGAAATCATCTTTGATAAATACACTCATAAATCGTAAAAGCTTTGCGAGAACGTCAAGCACACCAGGAAAAACGCAAACATTGAACTTCTATAATATTGAAGATCAATTGTATTTAGTTGATGTCCCTGGATATGGATTCGCTAAGGTTTCTAAAAAGCAGCGAGAAGAATTCGGTGTGATGATCGAAGAATATTTAACGACTCGTGATGTTTTAAAGGGCGTTGTTATTTTAGTCGATGGACGTCATCAACCTAGTGAAGACGATATTTCGATGTATCAATATGTTAGTTATTATCATATTCCTACACTGATCGTGGCTACGAAAATGGATAAGGTTAAAGGCAACCAGTGGAATAAGACTATTAGCCAAGTGAAAAAATCAATGCAGATCAATCAAACTGACAATCTTCAACTGTTTAGTGCTGAGACTAAACATGGCAAAGATGAAGTCTGGGATTGGATTGAAGACCACATGAAAGCCTAAGTTTGTGAAATAAACAAAGAGAGTAGAAAAATTCTTATTAGGATTTTTCTACTCTCTTTTAATATTACAATTTCAAATTAAAGATTGTTTAAATTAATTATTTCTTTAAAAATAAATTCATTATTTTCAAAAGTGAATTTCAAAATACTGCCGTTACTAAAACCGGAAGTTATAATTTTATCAAGGTCAGTCCATAAACCAGTGAAGTTCATAATTGAACCAGCATGACTGACGACTAAGACAGTTTGATTATTCTGATTCATAAGATCAGTCAAAGTTTTCTTGATGCGAGTTTTATTTTCTTGAGCACTTTCGCCACCATATTGCATGAAGAAATCGTCATATTGTTTGTTAAAATCGGTAATCTTAGGATTCAAGTATTCATGTTCACCTTCAAATTTACCAAAAGACATCTCTCTTAAGCCTTTGAGACGCTTATAGGGCATATCTGTGACTAATTCCAAAGTATCGCTTGATCTTTCGGCAGTGGAACAATAGGCTGCATCGAATTTAATCTGGTGTTCTTTAAAATATTGACCAGCTAATTGAGATTGTTTGATTCCTTCCTCTGTTAAAGGAGAATCACACCAACCTTGAATTTTCTTTAGAATGTTGAAAAGCGTTTGACCATGCCTCATTAAATAAAGTGTTTTTACCATTGTTATCCCTCCATAAAAGCACTTACATTATACAATAATATTTATACTTGCCAAAAACTCTTGAAAAAAATAGTAGTTCTGTGTATCATCGTAATTATAATAGATTTTAGTTTTAATTTAAGTAGTAATTTACTTCGGTGATCAGAGAATTGACGTTTGGTGTGAGTCAAGCAGGGTAAATTATCAAATACGAGACTAGAATTCGTGTCCTACGTTATAGGAGTAAAGAGCAAGTAGCAATACTTGAATTTGGGTGGTACCGCGCATGAGCGTCCCTGCATATTTTGCAGGGGCGCTTTTTTTCTATAACGGGGATGGAAAATAGGAGGAAGTACAATGAATATTATTGATGAATTATCATGGCGTGGATTGATCAATCAACAGTCTGATGAGGAAGGTTTACGTAAATTGGTTGACCAAAAGGCCATCTCACTTTACTGTGGAATGGATCCAACTGGTGACTCTATGCATATCGGACATTTGTTGCCATTTATGACGATGGAAAGATTTGCTAATGCTGGAAATCACCCATATATTGTTATTGGTGGGGCAACTGGATCAATTGGTGACCCTAGTGGTAAAAAAGCTGAGCGTCCAATGCAAACAATGGACCAAGTTAATCACAACGTAGAAGCTTTGAGTAATCAAGCTAAAAGAATTTTTAGTGATTTTACGATGGTGAACAACTATGACTGGACTAATCAAATTGGTATTCTTGATTTTCTACGTGATTACGGTAAATTATTTAACGTCAACACCATGCTTAACAAGGAAATCATTTCTAGTCGATTAGAAGCAGGAATTTCTTTCACTGAATTCACTTACCAAATTTTACAATCACTTGATTTCTTAACATTGTACCGTCAACATGATGTGCAATTACAAATCGGTGGTGGCGATCAATGGGGTAACTTAACTGCTGGATTGGATTTAATTCATAAGGCTGAAGGACAAGATGCCAAGGTATATGCTTTGACGATTCCTTTGCTTTTGAAGGCCGATGGAACTAAGTTCGGTAAGACTGCTGGTGGTGCTGTTTGGTTGGATGCCGAAAAGACTTCACCATACGAATTCTATCAATTCTGGTTCAATCAAGATGACAAAGATGTTGTTAATCTATTGAAGAAATTTACTTTCTTAACTAAAGACGAAATTGATGAATTGGCAGAGTCAGTTAAAACTGCTCCAGAAAAACGTTTAGCCCAAAAGACATTGGCTCAAGAAGTAACAAAATTTGTCCATGGTGAAAAAGCCTTGAAGACAGCTGAAAAAATTACAGATGTACTATTTTCAGGTGAAATCCAAGCTTTGACTACTTCTGAAGTAGCTGAAGCCTTCCATGGTGTACCAAGTGCTGAAATCAGTAATGAAAAAATTAATTTAGTTGATTTATTGATTGCAACAAATGTTGATAAATCTAAGCGCCAAGCTCGTGAAGATATTCAAAACGGTGCTATCAGAATTAACGGCGAGAAGTTAACTGATACAACATTAGAAATTGATCCAAAGGATTCATTTGATGGAAAATATGTTGTTATTCGTCGTGGTAAAAAGAAATACTTCTTGGCAAAAATTAAATAAAACTATTGACTGAAAATGTGAAATCGTTTATATTATTTGCAACGAAAACTTTTAATCGAGTCCTGTGAGGCTTGGAAGGTTAATTACATTTGGCAGAAAAAGTGTAAGCTTCCTTTCCTTGTGGGATAGGAAGTTTTTTGTTTACTTAAAAAACTAGGGAACTTTTAATCAGATCCAGTGAGGTCTAAAAAGTCTAGCATCAAACAAACTTTTTAGGGGTAGCTGGAATAAGAGCTACCCCTTTTAATTTGGAGAAAACAATGAAAAATATACTTTCTATGTCACAGTTATCAAATCAAGAAGTAGAAGATTATCTTAATGCGGCTTTGGAATTCAAAAACGGTCGACAATCTAATATCGGTCAAGGTAAGTTTGCTGTTAACATGTTTTTTGAAAACAGTACTAGGACCAAATCTAGTTTTCAAGTAGCAGAAATGAAGTTGGGAATGCAACAAATTGTTTTCGATGCACAGAGATCATCAACTAAGAAAGGTGAGAGTCTCTATGATACTTGTCGGACCTTGGAAAGTGTCGGTGCAAATCTAGCTGTCATCCGTCACAGCCAAGATGAGTATTATAACGAACTTTTAAATCGTAATTTCAATATTCCCATTATCAATGCAGGTGATGGTGCCGGACAACATCCCTCACAATCTTTACTCGATTTAATGACAATTTATGAGCATTTCAATCGATTAGATAATCTCAAAGTTGGAATTATCGGAGATCTCAGCCATTCACGTGTGGCTCACTCTGATGCTGAAATTTTGACCCAGTTAGGCTCAGGGGTTTACTTTGGAGGACTTGATTCATGGTATACAGCTGAATTTAAAGCCATGGGACCTCACAAATCAGTCGACGACCTCTGTAAAGAAATGGACGTCGTGATGTTACTTCGAGTTCAACATGAACGTCTATCAGCTCAAGAAAATCAAAAATTTTCTAAAGCTGATTACTTTGAAAAATATGGACTTGATATGCGACGAGTCAATTTAATGAAACCTAAAGCAATGTTAATGCATCCGGCCCCAGTTAATCGCGGAGTTGAAATTGCTGGCGACGTTGTAGAATGCGATAAATCGTATATTTTCAAACAGATGGTCAATGGCACTTTTATTCGAATGGCAATGATCGAATCCGTTTTGAGAGGGAGCAAATAATGAAAACATTAATAAAGAATGCTCGATTATATTATCAAGGTCAATTGACCCCAGCAGATCTTTTAATAGAAAATGGGAGATTTACGCAGATTGCTGAAGAAATTTCAACCGTGGGTGTTCAAGTATTAGACGCCAAGAAACAATTAGTAACTCCTGGTTTAGTCGACGTTCATGTCCATTTCAGAGAGCCTGGTCAAGTTCATAAGGAAACTATCAAGACAGGAACGCAAGCTTCGGCACACGGTGGGTTTACGACTGTAGGAGCCATGCCAAACGTTACCCCAGTACCCGATAATGCAGAAAAATTTCAAAAACAATTGAATTTGAATCAGAAGAATTCTTTAATCAATACTCTACAGTATGCGCCCGTAACTAAAGGTGAAACTAGCGACGAATTAGTCGACATTGAAGCTCTATTTAAATTGGGAGCCTTTGCCTTCTCTAATGATGGGCACGGTATTATGAACGCACAGTCAATGTTTTCAGCTATGGAAAGAATTTCAGCAATCAATAGTCATCTGGCTGCACATGTTGAAGATAAGAATCTTTTCAATCATGGAGTGATCAACTTTGGTTCGGCTTCGCAAAGACTAGGATTACCAGGTATCAAGCAAGTTGCAGAAACCTCTCAATTGGCACGTGATCTAGTTTTAGCTAAGGAAACTGGTGTACATTACCATGTCTGCCATATCTCGACGAAAGATGGCGTACAGCTGGTTAGGATGGCTAAAGATGCAGGAATCAATGTTACTTGTGAAGTTACACCGCATCATTTATTGTTCAATGACGAAGATATATTAACTGACGACGCTAATTTTAAAATGAATCCACCACTGCGGAGTCAAATGGATCAAAGAGCGTTATTAGATGGTTTAGCAGATGGCACGATTGACATGATAGCAACTGATCACGCTCCACATGCTCAAGAAGAAAAAAATCAAGGCTTTGAAAAGAGTGCCTTTGGCATTACGGGAATTGAAACTTCATTTCCATTGATGTATACACGTCTGGTTAAAACGGGTTTGATCAGTTTAGAAAAATTAATTGACTTAATGTCCACTAAGCCTGCCCAAATATTTGGACTTAACAATGCCGGAACAATCACGTTAAATCAAAAGGCTGATTTTACCATTATTGATTTAGACCAGGATTTTACCATTGCAAAAGCTGACTTTTTATCTAAAGGAAAGAATAGCCCCTTTATTGGACAGTCCGTTTTTGGAAAAGTAGAAGCCACTTATGTTAATGGCAAGCCAGTCTATACAAACGAATGCGAGGAGTAAAAATGGATAAACCAGTTATAGTAGCATTAGATTTTGCAAACGAGGTTGAATGTATTGATTTCTTGGATCAATTTCCTAAGAAGCAATCATTGTTTTTAAAAATTGGCTTAGAAATGTTTTGTCAATATGGCTATCCGTTCGTCAAAAAATTACGGGAACGTGGTTATAATATTTTTCTCGATTTGAAATTACATGATATTCCTAATACTGTTAAAAGAACTTGTCAGATGATTGCCAAGTGGGATGTCCAAATGCTAACAATTCATGCCAGTGGCGGCTCCAAAATGATCAAGAGCGCTAAAGAAGGATTAGCGGGCTCCAATACGAAGCTGCTAGCCGTGACGCAATTGACCTCATTAGGACAAGTGGAATTAACTAATGAACTACAAGTCACGTTACGATCACAAGATTATGTTACGAGATTAGCTAAACTAGCTTTTACAAACGGAGCCGATGGCGTTATCTCATCTGCCTTAGAAGTTCCCATGATCAAAGAAGTTACCAGTGAGAGTTTTCTCTGTGTCACGCCAGGCATTCGTCCTAAATCTAGTAAAATCGGTGACCAAAAACGAGTTGCCACACCGAATCAAGCTAAAAAACTTGGAAGCGACCTAATCGTGGTAGGGAGACCAATCACTCAAGCTAAAGACAAATACAATGCCTATGTGAAAATTGAAAAGGAATGGAATAAATAATGGATAAAAAAATAGCAACCGATATTGCCAGTCAATTATTAAGAATTAAGGCTGTAACATTAAGTCCTAAAGAACCCTTTACTTGGGCTAGTGGTATTAAATCGCCAATTTATACGGATAATCGTTTAACTATTGCCTATCCTAAGTTCCGTCAAACGATTGCTGAAGATCTAGCAGTCTTAATTAAAGAAAAATATCCTGAAGTAGAGGTCATTGGTGGAGTCGCTACAGCTGGGATTCCTCACGCTACAGGAGTTTCTAATATTCTTGATTTGCCTTTAAATTATGTTCGACCTAAGAAAAAAGATCATGGTAAAAAAGGTCAAATCGAAGGTCGCTGTCAAACTGGGGATAAAGTTGTTTTGATTGATGACTTAATTTCAACCGGTGGCAGCATTTTAAAAGCGGTTGATGCAGTTCGTGAAACTGGAGCAGAAGTTATTGGCACAGTAGCTATCTTCTCGTATGATTTGCCAGAAAGTACGACTAATTTTGCCATAGCAAAAACAAAATTGTATACATTGACAGATTTTCCAACATTAGTTCAGGTGGCCAAAGAACAAAATTATGTTGAAGAAAATGACACAGAACTATTAGAACAGTGGTATCAAAACCCAGAAGGATGGTGCAAATAATGGATTTATATAAAGCAGTACGTCCATTGATCTTCAAAGTTGACCCTGAAGTTGATCATCATTTAGTGGCCAATGGTTTAAAAATGTTTAATCGGACTCCACAAGTTTTACAGATGATGTTTCAAACAAAAAAATATGCTAATTTAAAAGTTACAGTCAAAGGCGTAGATTTCGATTCACCAATTGGGATAGCTGCTGGTTTTGACAAAAAGGCTGAATTTTACAATAGTTTAGGTGCTTTGGGTGCAGGATTCGTTGAAATTGGTAGTGTGACTAGGGAAAATCAACCGGGAAATCCTAAGAAGAGGATTTTTCGTTTAACGCAAGACCAAGCTATCATTAATCGAATGGGTTTAAATAATCTAGGCATTGAAGAAACTAGAAAGCATTTGGCTAATACGCCTAAACATGTTGCCTTAGGAATTAGTGTGGCCCCAGGACATGGATTGAGTAGTGAAGAAATGGTTGATGAAATGGTCAACGATATTAAGGAAATTCATTCCTTTGCTGACTATATTGCTTTGAATCAAAGTTGTCCCAATCAAAAAGGTGTGACAACTCTACAGGAGATTCCAGTAGCTAAACGCTTATTGCAAAAAATTCATAATTTACATATTAAAGAACCAGTTTTTTGTAAGTTTGGAAATGATATCACTGCAGAACAATTGATTGAATTGATCAATGAAACCAAGGGCTTAATGGATGGGGTCATTTTAACTAATACAGCTTCCAACCCTAGTAAAGTTTATAATAATTTGAAATCAATTAATCGTAATGAAGGTGGCGGATTGAGTGGTAAGCCAATCTTTCTTAAATCATTGAGTTTGACTAAAGCAATTCATCAAGCTTTTCCAGAGCTTCCAATTATGTTTTCTGGCGGTATCTTCACGCCAGAAGATGCACAAACAGCTCTAGAAGCGGGTGCTAGTTTGGTTCAAGTTTATACAGGCTTCATTTACAATGGACCAACGCTTCTAGAAAAGATTAATCGTTACTTGTCTGTTAATGAAGTGTTACGTAAATTGGATTATACTTCCGTTGCAAAATCACCAGATCATAGTCAACAAGATGTTGAAGTTATTGATATTAACGAAGATAAAAAGATTGAATTAGATGCTAATTCTGGTGCTTCTTTTCATGAAGAATAGAGTTGAATTAGAAAGCTGGAAATACAAAAAAGTTCTAAATTAAGAGGAATTATCCTTTTAATTTAGAACTTTTTTGATTATTTAAATGAATAAAGTAAAGGCAAAGCCAACGATACCAACTAAAAGTCCGTATAACAAAGCTGGTAAAACAGTTTTACGTAAGACATTGCCCTCTTGACCACTGAGCCCAACGACGGAACTAACTGAGACAATATTGTGAACACAGATCATATTACCTGCTGCGGCACCGATTAATTGAGCGGCTAAGACTAATTCTTTGCTGACATTAGCATTTGTAGCAATATCTGCCTGAATTTGTCCAAAGGTCAAAGTTGAAACGGTAGTACTACCAGTAACGAAAGAACCTAGTTGGCCGAGGAATGGGGCAATGATAATCCAAATACCAGAGAGATATTTAGAAATAACTTCGGCAATATACATAGGCATGCTAGGTAATTTAGCTACATTGAGTTCAGAATTAGTAAAGATCTGAACCATGATCAGTGTTACAACTAGGGCTATAGCGGTTGATTTCATTGAGAAGACAACTTTTTTAGCAATTGGAAAGAAGTTTTTTAAAGATTTAACTTGAATTAGTAAACCTAAGATAACTGCAATTGTTAGGAGTGTTCCGGGAGAATACAAGAATTCCCAATCAGAATTAACTTGTGAAAACCCTAAAATGTTTTTCCATGATAAGTTGACATTATTTACCAAAAATTCTTTTAACGGGGCAATTGTCCGTGTTGCTAAAAGCATTAAGATGACAATGATATATGGTGACCAAGCAGTTAACAAGGACATTTTTTTCTCGGAGGCAATTGTTTTAGTGGAAGTAGTCCAAGGACTTGTGAAACTGTCCTTGGGTAGTAAGAATTTCAATTTGATAGTTAAAATAGCAATGATAATAGTTGCGAATGGAGCCAGGATGGAGACAAATTCGTAGCTGAGTACGAATGAAACTAAAATAGCAAAGATACTATAGACTAGTCCAATAAATAATGACCAAGGAACTAATTTTAAAAAGTCTTTTTTTTGATGACCATCATTCTTGCCAAATATAAAGACAAGAATAAAAATCAACATCAATGGCATAAAGGTCCCAGCAAAAAAATCTAATTGAGTGATACGTTGACCAATACCATTGAGAAATTCACTTTTTTCGCTGACATTACTTAAACCAACTGTTAGCGGTGTTCCGACAGCTCCAAAAGAAGCAGGAGTGGAGTCAGCGATTAAAGCTAGTGTAACGGCAGCCATTGGTGAGAATCCCAGAGCAATCATTAATGGAGCTGTAACCATGGCAGGAGTTCCAAATCCTGAAACACCTTCAATTAAGCCTCCAAATAAGAAAGCTACTAGAATCAGTTGAATCCGCATGTCCGCTGACAACGTGTGAAACCCTGAATTGATACGATCAATAGCTCCAGTATGTTGAAGCATATTGAGCATCATTAAAGCTCCAAAAAGAATCCACAAAATCGGTAAGGATTTATGAATAGATTGAAGAATTGAAGCCAGTAAAGCCTTTGAAGGCATCTTCCAAATAAAAAGTCCTTCTAAAAATACAATTGCCGCACTAATTGACATTCCCTTAGTGGCTGGCATATTGATAATCCCCAATAAAATTAATGGCAAAATGACTGCCGAAAGTGCAATTAAAATCATAAATAACTCCCTTAAAGCAATTTAATCCATTATATAATTTTTCACTACGCATAGCTAATTAGAACACAAACATAACATTTCTTTATTTCAAACTTAATTACTGTTTTATGAATATTACTTTGACACACATAGTAATTGGTGATACATTATAATCATAGAAACAAGGTGAGGCATTAATAATGAAACCATTAATTTCCAAGGATATTATTCGTGGTCACACGACGACGATTGTTTTAAATATTTTAAATCAAACTGACAGTTATGGTTATGAAATAGCTAAGAAAGTAAAAGAATTGAGTCACAGTAAATACGAAATAAATGAAGCAACACTATATACAGTTTTTAGACGATTAGAGAAAAATGGCGATATCAGTAGCTACTGGGGCGATGAAAGCCAAGGCGGACGTCGCAAGTATTACCAGATAACTGCTCAAGGCAAGACAACTCTAATAGAGAATATTAAGGCTTGGAATTTTGCCAAAGTCGTTATTGATGATTTGATACTAGGAAGGATAGATGATCATGAATGAAGAATTAAATGAATTGGTTGATAAAAAATTAGATAAGATTTTTGCGGATTACTCACAGACTAAGGATTTGAATGACTTACATGAAGAATTGGCGGCGGATCTATTAGCAGCTGCAAAAGATAACCTGATAGAAGATGTAACGCCAAAAGAAGCGGTTGATCAGGCTTTTGAAGATTTTGGTGATATTGATGAAGTAATTGACTCAGTTCTCAATGAAAATAATTCTAAAGAGAGTGATCACTATCATAAAACTCTTCACGAACATAATTTTGACGTAGATACTAATGGGGTCCGTCTCGACGATGGTAAACTTTTAAACATTGATGAGGATGGCATTACGGTCAACGGTGGTAAAACGATTCGGATTAATGATGAAGGTATTAAAGTGGGAAACATGACGATTGATGAGAATGGCGTTAGTTTTGGTAAAAAATCTAAGCATTCAACGCATAAGTTTCATGCCCAATTCAACAAAGATAACTATGACACCGAGGTTAATGTAGAATCGTTGCCATTAATTGATGAGAGTGAATTTGAATTTGCAGGATTGCAAAACATAATTATTTCCTATAAAAGTGCTAGTTTGAAAGTTTTGGCAACTGATGGCGATAAAATTAAAATCCGTGAATACATGTCACGTTCTAATCCTAATTATCAGGTGAAAACAGATTTGAATGGCGATACTCTAAAGATTACACAAGGCGATGTTCCACGCTTCTTATCCTTAAAGTTAAAAGTTCAAATACTTATTCCAAAGCAGTTTTCAGGGCTACTAGATGTTTATAATCATAGCGGAAAGATTCAAGTTCGAGATTTAAATAATTTGCAACAAGGTATTGTTAAAACTCAAAGTGGAATAATTTATGGAAATAATTTAAAGGGTAATGAAATAACAGCCAGTGCTGGGTCAGGCAATGTGACTTTGGAAAATATTTGTTCTAATGATCAATTGGTAATTAAAACAAATAGTGGCGTCGTTAATTTGGATTCTATTAATAGTGTTAAATATCAAATTGAGGCCAAGAGTGGCACAATCAAGGCGCTTGATTTAAGTGGTGCTGGAGTAATTGGAGCCAAATCCGGTACAATTAAGATTATTTATAAAAAAGTTACCGGAGATATCACAGTCGATAGTGGTAGCGGGACAATTAAATTGGAAATGCCAAAAGAAGATTCTTATACATTCGACTTAGAAGCAACTTCTGGAGTTGTTAAAATGAAACGGAATGCTCAATTAAAACACGATATTTTTAATTTAAAAGAAGGTCAGGTTGGAAATAATCCCCAATATAATTTAAAAGCAAGAGCCAAATCAGGTACGATCAAAGTTGAATAGTTTCTTGATAGTATTGTTCAAATCAAAATGACACCTACTGAGTAATTTCAGTAGATGTCATTTTTAGGTCAATTTATTTTTTGATCAATTACTTTTAAAGCGTTGGAAAGTCGATAAAGTGAATTTTTCCGATCGTGTAATTGGGTCCATGATAAGTCAAGTTTGATTTGGCCACCATTGACGACTAAGACTAAATAAAATGGTTTTCGTAGCCAGGGAAAAATTGACTGTCTAGTGGGATTGATTGTGAGAATATTAGTTAGATCGAATTTTTCCTTTTGTTCGATGACATAATAACTCTTCACTTGGGAAAAACTAATGAATTGAAATTCCGTTATATCCGGCAATAGAGTCATTTTTAATCTATCAAAATAGGAGTCCATTTTATAATAAGAAATTCCATGTTTTTCGACTTGCCAGTGACCAAAAAGTACTGAGAGATTATTTGGATAGTAGATGAACAACATGAAAATTAGAACAAGCAGAAATAAGGAAATGGCAAGTTTAAAATCAAAATAAGCACCAATCCCACCTGCGATTAAACTGAGAATAAGACTGATCATTATAGGACGACGATTAATCTTTTTACCGAATTCAATTGAGTTGGTCATTTGCGTTATCCTTTCTTTAAATCTAATAATATTGTAGTATCTAGTAAGCGCTATCACAAGTGCGGTTGTAAGAAATTATTTTCAAGTATTTTTTTGGAAAGCATTGTAAAAGCTAAATTTATCGTATATTCTACATATATCATATAGTGATAGAGGAGGATACATTTATGGGGAAAAAAGTAAAAAAATGGCAAATGCCGTCCGCATATACCATCTTATTTTTTCTGATAATCCTGGTGGCAATTTTAACTTGGATTATACCTGCCGGTGAATATGCGACAACTAAAGCCGGAAATATTATTGCAGGTACCTATAAAGCCCGAGCAAGTAGTCCCCAAGGAGTTTGGGATGTTTTCATGGCACCAATCAACGGAATGGTAGGGACTTCAGAAACTGAAGGATCAATTTCTGTTTCACTGTTTATCTTAGTTATTGGTGGTTTCTTAGGAGTCGTTAATAAGACAAAAGCATTAGATGACGGAATCAGTGCTACTGTAAAAAAATACAGCGGCAAGGAAAAAGCTTTGATACCAGTTTTAATGGTCTTGTTTGCAATTGGTGGTTCTGCTTATGGAATGGGTGAGGAAACAATTGCCTTTTACCCTATTCTGATACCAGTTATGATTGGAGTCGGTTATGATTCGATTACAGCTATTTCCATTGCTTTAATTGGTACACAGGTAGGATGTTTGGCCTCAACGGTCAATCCTTTTGCCACTGGAGTTGCTTCACAAACGTTGAATATTTCACCAGGTGATGGATTAATACCACGAATGATTCTTTTGGTAATTGTTACGGTGATCAGTATTGTTTACGTAATGCATTATGCTGAAAAAATTAAGAAAGATCCATCACAATCTTATGTTTTTGATCGTCGCCAAGAGGATCTTAAAGAATTTTCAATGCCTGAAAGAAGTATTGATGATAAATTGTCTAAGCGTCAAAAAATTGTACTTTGGTTATTTGGCTTAACATTTTTGATTATGATTGTTGGCTTGATCCCTTGGTCAAGTTTAAATGATAATTGGACTTTCTTTGATAGTTTTACAAAATGGTTGACAGATATTCCATTTTTAGGTGCTTTGATCGGTAAGGACCTAGTACCATTAGGTTCTTGGTACTTCACGGAGATCACGACGCTTTTCTTCATGATGTCAGTTGTGATCATGTTTGTTTTCAGAATGAAAGAATCAGAATTTATTGATGCCTTTCTTGGCGGAATGAATGAGTTCTTAAGTGTTGCCATTATCGTTGCTGTTGCTCGTGGTATTCAGGTCGTAATGAATAATGGGTATATTACAGCAACTGTATTACATGCTGGTGAAACAGGACTTCAAAGTCTATCTGCTGGGGTCTTTATCGTATTGACTTATATTTTCTATATTCCAATGTCATTCTTGATTCCATCAACTTCAGGATTGGCTGCTGCGACGATGGGTATCATGGGACCATTAGGCAAGTTCTCAGGCGTTGACGGTTCCTTAGTTATTACTGCCTATCAAGCAGCTTCTGGTTGGGTCAATTTGATTACACCAACTTCTGGTGTTGTTATGGGTGCCTTAGCTATTGGACACGTTAATATCATTAAATGGTTCAAGTACATGTGGAAATTAATGGCAATTCTTTTCGTTGTCGTGGCTATCTTTTTGGTTGTTTGTGCTGTTATTTAAATAAGGAGGAATTCAAGATGGAAAAGTTTATCACTGATGAAATTCAAAATGAAGCTATTGAGGATCTTTCAAAAATAGTTGGTATTGCCTCTTATAATGAGAAGGCAGAATCAAAGGCACCATTTGGTAAGGGTCCTAAAAAAGCTTTGGAACAGGTTTTAGCTATTACCGAGAAATTAGGCTTTAAAACTTACGAAGATCCAGATGGTTACTATGGTTATGCTGATATTGGAACAGGTGATCAAACCTTTGGGATCGTTGGACATATGGATGAGGTCCCAGCCGGTAATTTGGAAGCTTGGGATGTTGAACCTTATAAATTAACAGAAAAAGATGGTAAATTGTATGGTCGTGGAACCCAAGATGACAAGGGACCAACAATGTCTGCAATCTACGCTATTAAGGCAATTCTAGACAAAGGATACAAATTAAATAAAAAGATTAGAGTTATCTTTGGTACTGATGAAGAGATTCTCTGGAGATGTCTGGCAGAATATAATAAAAAAGAAGATCCAATTGATTTAGGAATAGCTCCCGATGCTGAATTTCCTCTGATTTATGCCGAAAAAGGATTACAACAATCATATTTAGTTGGACCAGGTTCAAAAGAATTACATCTAGACTTAGAGAATGCTTTCAACGCAGTTCCAGGCAAGGCCGTCTATGACGGTCCAAAACAGACAGAAGTTTTCGAAGCTTTGAAAAAGCATGGTTTTGAAGCTGATAAAAAGGATAATTCCATTGAAGTACACGGTAAATCTGTTCATGCAATGAATGCTCCTGAAGGTGTAAATGCAGTTGTTAGATTGGGTATAGCGCTAGCCGAGGTTTACCCACAAATCAAAGTATTGCAATTTTTGAAGGCTTTTGGTGAAGATGCTAACGGGACAAACTTACTTGGGGATGTTTCGGATGACGTATCTGGTAAATTAACCTTCAATATTTCTAGTCTTAAGATCACAGATGATGAATCAAGAATGCAAATAGATCTAAGAATTCCTGTTAAAATCGATCATGACCAATTAGTTCAACAAATTAGCGATGCTGTAGCTAAGTTTGGTTTGAAATATGAAAACTTTGATTACGTGGCACCACTTTATGTTCCAACAGATAGTGAATTAGTTAAGACTTTAATGTCTACGTATCAAGATTTAACAGGCGATATGAAGTCGCAGCCTGCGATTTCTGGGGGTGCGACATTTGCCCGGACGATGCATAATTGTGTTGCCTTTGGGGGAATGTTGCCAACGACACCAGATTTCATGCACCAAGCCAATGAAAATTGGAGTAAAGCTGACATGAGAAAAGCAATGGAGATATTTGCTGAGGCAATTTATCGTCTTTGCGTGAAGTAATATGAAATAAGCAATTTAATCGTATCAATTCATTTTGAATTGGTACGTTTTTTGATTTCAGGACAAATAATTTGTTTTATATCTTGAAATTAGGTAGCGTAACAGTAAGAAAGTTTTAGTTTTTATATATTGAGGTGTAATAGAAATGTTTGATTATAATACACAAGCATCAAAATTTAAGTTTCAAGGCGAGATCGTTGTTCCAGGTGATAAAAGTATTGGTCACACGGCGATAGCACTGGGTGCATTAGCAAACGGAGTTACACAAATCAGTAATTTTTCCTATTCAGATGATTTGACTGTTACCGCTAAAGTCTTCGAAAAATTAGGAGCTAAAATTCATACTGAGATGAGTACTGATGACATGATAATTAAAGGGGTCAATCATCAGCTTAAATCATTAGATGAACCTTTAAACGTTGATAACGTAGGAGCTTTAGAGAGTCTTTTATTAGGAATCTTAGCAACTAATACAAATGAGTACGTGATTCAGGGTGGAAAATATCTCAGTAAGAGATCCATTCAACGATTAGTTAAATTGCTTAAGGAAATGGGTGTCAAAATTCAACAATTAACGGATAATGTTTTACCAGTAAAAATTCAAGGCAGTGACAATTTAAAGGGGATCACTTATCAACAAGATATTTCTAGTGCTCAGATTAAAAGTGGTCTGGTTTTAGCAGGTATCTATGCCAAGTCACCGACTGTTATTATTCGAAAGTTGCCAACTAGAGACCATACCGAGATACTAGCCAATTATTTTGGAGCCAATATTGTTACGACACCGGAAACAATAACAGTAAACCCTGAAAAAACTGAGTTGACGGGTCAAAGTTTAACAATTCCAGGAGATTTCTCATCGGCAGCGCTTTATATTGCTGGAGCACTTTTGTCAAAGGGTAGTCAGATACGTTTACCTAAAGTCGGACTTAATTCTACCCGTATTGGTTTATTAAAAGTGGCTAAGCAAATGGGTGCAAACATAATATTGGAAAGTCATTCAATTAACAGTGTAGAACCATTCGGAGACTTGGTAATTAAGTCGCAGCAGTTACACGGTACAAAAATAACCGCACAGCAAGTCCCATTTATTATTGATGAAATACCCTTGGTTGCTCTGATGGCTTCACAAGCTGAAGGACAGACTGTTATAGAAGGCATACATGATGTACATTTACAATTAAGTGATCGTATTAGAAATATGCGTGTTGAATTAGCTAAATTAGGGATCATTATGCAAGTGAATGACGATTCAATCGTAATTGAGGGAGAACAGAAAATCAAAGTCAAGGATAATGTCGATAGTCACAATGATCATCGAATCGCAATGATGCTTTGTATCGCCTCAATTTTGACAGAAACCCCGTTTAAGATTAAAAATATTGAATCAATTGATATCTCGTATCCTAGTTTCCTCTCTGATATGAAGAAGGTTTTAGTAGCTAGGTAATTCAGAAAGGTACTTCTTTTTTTAGGAGTAGTGTCGTATCATTAATGTAATTGAATTATGTAAGGGGTTACTAAATTAATGATTAAATTTATTGGGACTGATCTAGATGGGACATTATTGAATAGTTACAGTAAGGTCTCTGCTAAAAATGTGCAGGCTATTCGTGATGCTGTCAATTCCGGAATTGTATTTGCAATTTGTTCGGGGAGAACGTTGCATTCGGTTAATAAATATTTTGTCAAAGATTTAAAAGTGTCGGGATACCGCGTTGTTTTAAATGGGGCGGTTGTAGTGAATGCTAATGGAAAGATGGTCATAGATCGGCCGCTCGATCGTGATATCGTAGCTGAGATTTTAAAGCGAGCAGAGTTTAGTAAATTCAAAATTGTTTTGGATGGTTTAAATGATACTTACATTTATGATCCTAATCACAACTGGAATACTTATTTTGAAGGGATGAGCCGGCATCACTACAAAGCTCATTCAGTGCAGGATTTGATGAAGTTAAATAATCAAGAAGATCTTAATATTTATAAGGTTTGTTTCAGTTGCCCACCAAAACGATTGGCAGAGTTACAAAAAAAATTGGAATCTTTTACAGCTTTGCCAATAACCATCAGTCGCTCAGGTAGCAATTATTTTGAGATTAATGGACAAGACATTACTAAGCTGTCCGCTTTGCAACATATCTCAGAATTAGAAAAAATACCGATGACTGATTTTATGTGTTTTGGTGATTATGGAAATGATTTAGAAATGGTTAAAGAAGCAGGTTATGGAGTGGCAATGGAAAATGCTATCAAAAATGTAAAAGATGTCGCTTGGAAAACTACTTTGACGAATAATGAAGATGGCGTTGCTAAAATGATCAAAAGAGTTTTAGCAAAGGAATTTGATTGAAATTAAGACTGGGAATTAATTTTTGAATATTAAAATGATGGGTTCAATGACTTTAGAATAAGTTATTGGACCCATTATTTTATTAGATCATATAAAATTTACATGTTTTTTAATAAAAACATCTTGATAAATTGGGAAACAAGTTATACAATTTAGGTGTTCTATGAAAGCGTTTTAAGCAAGCGTTTTTAATAAAAAACAAATAAATATTTTAATTCAAGAGGGGTTTTAATTATGGCTGAAAAAACAATTATGCTATGCTGTGCTGCTGGTATGTCAACAAGTCTATTAGTTTCAAAGATGCAAAAAGCTGCTGAAAGTGATGGCGTTGATGCTGAAATCTTCGCTGCTGCTGCTGCCGATGCTGATGCAAAGATCGAAGAGAAACATCCCGATGTATTGATGCTTGGACCTCAAGTAAGATATCTTGAAGGACAATTTAAAGAAAAGTTAAGTATTCCTGTTGAAGTTATCAATATGCAAGACTACGGAATGATGAACGGTGAAAAAGTTCTTAAGGAAGCATTGAGTTTGATTAAGTAATTTTTTCAATTATGAATGAACAAAAAAGGGCGCATATTAGCACCCTTTTCGTTTTTTACAGAAGAAGTAAGCGCTTAAATTGAGGAGGAAATTTTTAAAATGGCTGAAGAACATGATGAACAACTACAAACAGTAATGGGATTGATTATTAATGGGGGTAACGCTAAGAGTTCGGCTTTTGAAGCTATCAATGCTGCTAAGAAGGGTCATTTTACTGTTGCTGATCAAAAATTAAAAGAATCAGATAAGTTTTTAGTTGATGCTCATAATTCACAAACAGATATGTTAACTAAGGAAGCAAATGGTGAACATGCAAAAGTTACTTTATTAATGGTCCATTCACAAGATCATATTATGAATGCTATTACCTTTAGAGACCTAGCCGGCGAAATCGTTGACTTGTACAAGAGACTAGATAAAGAAGGAGACTAGATATTAATGAGTGAGGGAATTCAAATGCCCAAAGGTTTCCTTTGGGGAGGCGCTGTTGCAGCTCATCAATTAGAGGGTGGCTGGAACGAAGGCGGCAAAGGCGTCAGCATCGCTGATGTTATGACCGCAGGAAGCAAGGGCGTTGCTAGAAAAGTAACCGACGGCGTCAAGGATGGAGAAATTTATCCTAATCATTGGGGTAATGATTTCTATCACAAATATCCTGAGGATATTAAGTTATTTGCTGAATTAGGGTTGAAGTGTTTCAGAACGTCAATTGCCTGGACAAGAATTTTTCCGAATGGCGATGAAGCTGAACCTAATGAAGCGGGATTGAAATTTTACGACGATATGTTTGATGAGTGTCTCAAATATGGCATTCAGCCGGTAATTACTTTGTCACATTTTGAAATGCCATATCATTTGGTTAAAGAATATGGTGGCTTTAGCAACCGTAAAGTAATTGGATTCTTTGATCATTTTGCTGAGGTTTGTTTCAAACGTTATAAGGATAAGGTTAAATATTGGATGACTTTCAATGAAATCAATAATCAAACTGATTGGAAAGATCCACATCCATTGCTACAAGATTCTGGTTTGCAATTAAATAAAGATGACAACTGGGAAGAAGAAATGTTCCAAGCTGCTCATTATGAATTTGTTGCTAGTGCTAGAGCGGTTCAGATTGCACATAAAATTGACCCAAGTCTAAAAGTAGGATCAATGATTGCTATGTGTCCAGTTTATCCTTTGACTTCCAAGCCAGCTGATATCATGAAGGCCGAGCGTGCAATGCAATATCGCTATTATTTTGGTGATGTTCAAGCTTTAGGCTTTTATCCCGAATGGATTCAAAAATATTGGGAACGTAAAGGTTATAATCTTGATATTACTGCCAGTGATTTGGCAACTATCAAGGCAGGAACAGTCGATTATGTCGGTTTTAGTTACTACATGTCCTTTACAACTGAAGCACGTGCTGGTGAAACTCATTTTGATTACGACGAACATAACGATTTAGTTTCAAATCCTCACGTAGAAAAATCTGATTGGGGTTGGCAAATTGATCCAGTCGGACTTCGTTACGCTATGAACTGGATGACGACTCGTTGGCATAAACCTTTGTTCATTGTTGAAAATGGTTTTGGCGCTTACGATAAAGTTGAAAAAGATGGCAGTATTCACGATCCATATCGGATTCAATATTTCCATGATCATATTTTGCAAATGGAAAAGGCTGTCAAAGAAGATGGTGTTCAACTACTCGGCTATACTCCATGGGGTCATATTGATCTTGTGTCAGCAAGTACTGGTGAAATGAAGAAACGTTACGGAATGATCTATGTTGATGAAGATGATGATGGTCACGGTAGTCTCAAGCGTTCTAAGAAAGATTCTTTCTACTGGTATAAGAAAGTAATTGAATCAAATGGTAAAGATTTAGACATATAATAAGTGAGGTTTTTGTATGACTGAAACAACAAAGAGTGGATTAAGAAAAGACTTTCTATGGGGAGGTGCCGTTGCTGCCAATCAGCTTGAGGGAGCTTTTGATGCCGACGGTAAAGGTGTCAGTGTTTCTGATATTATGACAGCCGGTGCTTACCAAAAGCCAAGAGAAATTACAGATGGCATAGTTGCTGGGAAAAATTATCCTAATCATGAAGCAATTGATTTTTATCATCGTTATAAGGGCGATATTAAATTGTTTGCTGAAATGGGCTTCAAGTGTTTTAGAACATCAATTGCTTGGACAAGAATTTTTCCTAATGGTGACGAAGATGAACCTAACGAAGCTGGTTTGAAGTTCTATGATGACATGTTCGATGAATGTTTGAAATATGGAATTGAACCTGTTATCACATTGTCACATTTTGAAATGCCATATCATTTAGTTACTGAATATGGTGGTTGGAGAAATCGTAAGGTCATTGACTTTTTTGTTAAATTTGCTAAGGTTTGTTTCAAACGTTATAAGAATAAAGTTAAGTATTGGATGACTTTCAACGAAATCAATAATCAAACTACTTATACAAATGACTTTTCAATCGCAACTGACTCTGGTTTGATTTTCCGTGATAATGAATCAGAAGCAGAACGTGAAGCTTTGATGTATCAAGCATCACATTATGAAGTCGTAGCTAGTGCTTTAGCAGTTAAAATTGGTCACAAGATCAATCCTGACTTTGAAATTGGTAACATGGTTAACTTCACACCGGTTTATCCAGCTTCATCCGATCCTAAAGATATTTTGCTAGCAGAAAAAGCTATGCAAAGACGTTACTGGTGGGCTGATGTTCAAGCACTTGGGGAGTACCCAGTTGGTATGGAGGCTTACTTCAAGAATCATGATTTGAGACCAGATATTACCGCTGAAGATCGCGTAGTTCTACGTGAAGGAACTGTTGATTATATTGGTTTCAGTTATTACAATTCAATGACTGTTAAATACAGCGATGATAATCCAGAATTCAAGTTTGTTGGTGATCGTGAAACAGTTAAGAATCCTAATATGAAATATAACGATTGGGGCTGGCCAGTTGATCCTATCGGTTTGAGATATTCTATGAATTGGTTGACAGAACACTATCATAAACCAGTCATGATTGTTGAAAATGGTTTTGGTGCATATGATAAAGTTGAATCAGATGGCAGTATCCATGACGATTACCGAGTTGATTATTTACGTGCCCACATTAAACAAATGATTACAGCGGTTAATGAAGATGGCGTAGATCTCATGGGTTACACACCATGGGGCTGCATTGATTTAGTTTCTGCTGGAACGGGACAAATGTCCAAGCGCTACGGATTTATCTATGTTGATAAAGATGATGAAGGTAACGGAACACTTGCACGTTCAAAGAAGGATTCATTCTACTGGTATCAAAAGGTTATCCGTTCAAACGGAGCGGATTTAGACTGAATCGAATAAAATAAGCTGAGACAAAACTAAATCAGAGTTGTCTCAGCTTATTTCTTTCTAGAAAAAGTAACTTGTCACATGTATACTAAAGACAGTTTAGTAAAAATGATATATACCAATGCAAAGGGCGGTGAAAAAAATGTTTCCTTATCAAAAAGTTCATGAACTGAATCGTTTAGAATTGATCGTCTATAAATATATTATTGGACATACTAAAGAAGTTCAAAATATGACTATTCGAGAGATGGCAAATGAGGCACACGTCTCAACGACTACTATTCTTAGATTTTTAAAAAAGATGGATTATAGTGGCTTTTCTGAATTTAAATTTGCTTTGAAACAAAGTCTCAAACAACCCTCCAAGGCTCAACAAGATCCAAGTATGGAGCCAATTAAGAATTTTTTCCAATTGGTTGCTGACGAGGAACCATTTGATAATAAGATTGAACAAGCGGCAGATATGATCAATGCAGCTGATCTTGTTTTATTTTTCGGAGTAGGAAACAGCGGTCGCGTCGCACAGTATGGAGCTAGCATTCTTTCTAGCTATGGTATTTATTCGTTGCCAATTATTGATCCATTTCAACCAGAACCCTTTTCCGATCGAGATTTCAGTAAGACGTTACTTATTTTGGTTTCAATTTCTGGTGAGACTGATCAGGTTTTAGAGCAGGCTAGATACTATAAAAAGAATGGGGCAGAGACAATAGCGTTGACTGCCAATTCTTATTCGGTTTTGAATCAGATTACTGATTTTGCTATTTCCTATGACACCCCTCAGAATAGAAAAGGTCATATCAATGTAACAACGCAGGTACCAATTGTTTATACTTTGGAACAGATTTCAAATTGCGCTTATCATAAGATGGTAGACCAAGTGGATAATAGATTTACGGAACATGTCACTGATTAGTGACATGTTTTTTGTTTGTAAACATATTATTTAACTTGATAAAGTATATACATTCTAATGAAAAGGTTTACAATGATATTTGTAAGCAAATAGCAGTGTTACTGCTTAGTAACATATTTTATTTTTTTGAGGGGGTTTTGCTCATGGCTGGAAAGAAATCCAACAGTTTTATCAACGAAAAAGTCATTCCACTCGCTGGTAAACTTGCTTCTTCTCGTCATTTGATTGCATTGCGTGATGGTATGACATTGGCTGTTCCAATGATCATTATTGGTTCAATCTTCATGATTATCGCACAATTTCCAATTCAAGCCTATCTAGATTTCATGGCTGGTATCTTCGGTAAGAATTGGGCAACTGTTTTACAATATCCAACTAACGCATCGTTCCATATTATGGGACTGATTGCCGTTATCGGAATTTCTTATAACTTGGCTAAAAGTTATAAAGTCGATCCTATCTCCGCATCAGTTGTTTCATTGGGTGCATTTGTATTAACCATTCCATTGAAAACAGATAAAGCTGGTGCTTTGTGGATTCCATTAACACAATTTGATTCAGCTGGCTTATTTACAGCTATTATTGTTGGACTATTTATTACAGATTTCTATGTCTGGATGGTTCATAAGAACTGGACAATTAAGATGCCTGATACAGTTCCACCTGCAGTAAGTAATTCATTTGCTGCTTTGTTCCCAGGTTTCATCGTCTTAGCTCTTGTTTGGGTAATTCGTATTGGTGTTGAAGCTACACCAATGCAAAGTATTCCAAACATCATTTCATTCTTCTTGGCAACACCATTGAGTCACTTAAGCAACACATTACCTGGTGCTTTGGTTGCTGAGTTCTTAGTTTCATTCCTATGGATCTTTGGTATCCATGGTGCTAATGTTGTTTCCGGTGTTATGATGCCTATCTGGTTGACAGCTTTGAATGCTAACCATGCAGCCTTTAGTGCTGGTAAAGCACTTCCAAACATTGTTACAACATCATTCTTTGATAACTTTGTTCATATGGGAGGCTCTGGTGCTACAATCGGTTTAGCTATGTTATTAGCCTTTGCCGCTAAGAGTAAAGAACTTAAGACACTTGGTAAACTTGTCGCTGGGCCTGCGATCTTCAATATCAATGAACCTATTCTTTTCGGTTTGCCAATTGTTATGAACTATAAGATGTTGGTACCATTTATTGTGACACCATTGATTAACGTAGTAACAACATATGTTGGTATGGCTACGAATTTGGTTGCAAGACCAATGGGTGTTTACATTCCTTGGACAACTCCACCAATTCTATCTGGTTTTATTGCTACTGGTCATATTTCCGGTTCTGTAATGCAAATCATCAACATTGTGCTTGATACTTTAATGTACGTTTACTTCTTCAAGTCAATGGATAGAGATAAATTAGCTGAAGAATTAGGTAAGGCAACTAACGAAGCAAAATAATTTAGATAATTTTTGGAGGATACGTTTTGAGAAGACTTGGATTGTCATTATATCCAGAACACTCAACTTTAGCCGAAGATAAAAAGTATCTTGATACGGCTAGTAAATTAGGCTATACGCGGATATTTGCATCTTTATTGGAATTGGGTGTTGATAAGGATAAGACTATTGATCGTTTTAAAGAGACAATTGCCTATGGAAATAAGTTAGGTTTTGTAACGATTGTTGATATGAATCCTAGATTATTCAAATCATTGAATATTAGTTATGAGGATCTGTCATTCTTTAAAGAGCTTGGAGCATATGGCGTCAGGTTAGATGAAGGCTTTTCTGGTATGGAAGAAGCTAAGATGACTCGTAATCCATATGGGTTAAAGATTGAAATCAATATGAGCTCTGGAACTCATTATTTAGATAATATCCTTTCATATCATCCAGATACTAATAATCTTTTAGGTTGTCATAATTTCTATCCACAAAGATATACTGGATTAGGAGAGGACTTCTTCATCAAGTGGTCGAATTTCTTTAAGGATCGTAATATTCATTCAGCTGCTTTTGTCAGTTCACATGAAGCAACTTTTGGACCATGGCCCGTACAAGATGGATTGCCAACTTTAGAAGATGACCGTGACTTACCAATTTCAACTCAAGTTAAGCATTTACTTTTAAGTGGCGTGGTTGATGATGTAATCATCGGTAATACTTATGCGTCTGATTCTGAATTGCAAGAGGCTGCTGAAGCATTCTTTGCTTCATATCCGGCACTGAAAGTGGATTTTTCTCAAAATGTTACTGATTTAGAAAAAGAAGTTATTCTTAAGTCTACCCACGTATATCGTGGTGACGCTTCTGACTACTTGTTGCGCAGTACAATGACACGTGTAAAGTATCGTGACGGGAACTTTCCGGCTCATGATACTCAAGATATAAAACGTGGCGATATTATTATTGTTAATGAAAAGTATGGACAATATAAAGGCGAGACGCAAATTGCCTTGCGTGATATTAAAAACGATGGACGTCGTAACGTAGTTGGACACTTGAATTTCGATGAGGCTTTTCTATTGAACTATATAAAACCTTGGAGTAGTTTTAAGCTAACGGAATAAAAAGAAAAAAGAGTTGGGGATTACTATGTTTTGCCCGCTCTTTTTTTGTGGGGTGGAAATTATGAATAAATATTTGCTTGATAAAAACGAATTTAATAAATTTTATGATTTATATCTATATTCTTTTAATCGTGAAGATTCCCCTCAACGTAAGAGAGTCTTTCATGAGCGCTACGAGCATTCTTTAGTCTATGGCTTAATGAATGGTAAAAAGCTTGGCAGTGGCTTATTCAGTATTCCTTTTGAAGTCAATTTTCACGGTACTGACTATAAAATGAATGGAATCGGGGATGTTATGAGCGCTCCTGAATTTGGTGGTCGCGGTGGTGCTAGCAAATTGCTGAATCAAGCATTGAGTGACATGTACAATAATAAGGTTACGTTATCTTATTTGGCACCATTTTCTTTTGGTTATTATCGTCAATTTGGATATGAGCAGGTTTTTGATCACACACAGGTAACGATTTTAAACGATCGTTTGCCTAAAATTAAAAATCAAGATCAAGGTTATGTTAAGCGAGTTAAAATTAGTGATATTCCAGACGAGTTGAAGCAGCTTTATTCGAGTCAGGTGGATCTTGGTGGCGTTAACCGTTCTCAATGGTGGTGGGAGCATATGTTAGATAAGCACTCAGATTATTTAGCAGCATTGGCCTATGATAATGAAGATAATTTGATAGGTTATTTAATTTATTATCATCAGGAAGAGACATTTTATATTCATGAATGGTTCAATCTTAATCCCACTAGTCAAAATCTATTAGCAAAGTTTGTAACAAAACACCAATCCATTTTTAAGAAATTCGTCTATGAATCGCCCAATCCCGATTTTAAAGCTGATTTATTATCTGATCCATATTCTGCTACAGTACAAGTAACGCCATACATGATGGCAAGAATCGTTAATTTGGAAGATTTTCTAAAACGTTATCCACTTCAACAACAAGATTTAGATAAGGTCTTTTTTAAAGTTAATGATACTTTAGAATGGAATGATCATACGTGGTCAGTCGAAGTTAAAGATGGCAAGATAAACGTAGAAAACGCTGACGGAGAGGGAGTCGATTTGGAATTATCCATTCAGACCCTTACTAAAGCAATGTTTGGGTATCATTCACTTAATTCTTTAGCTGAATTGGGACAAGTTAAGGGTGATTTGAATAAGATTGAAAGTCTAGATAAACTGTTCTGGCACGAGAAACCGCAATTAATTGATTATTTTTAACTAATTATTACGATATATAAAAAATGAATACATTTTATTTTAATAATTAATGAAAAAATAAAAAAATTATAGTATTCTTGTCATGGGTGAAAGTTATTAGAGGGAAATACTAATGGGAGGTTTGACATCTTTTGACATGGCATGTATGGCAGGTGTCGCCGTTTATTACCAGCATTTTCTTTATTTTAGGTGTTTTTACGCTTTATCAAGTTTTATATGATTGGTTAAAGTCAGTAATGCATCTGAAAAAGATCAATGTTGATGACGATCGGTTGAATGCTGTTTTCGGTGTCCTCTACATGTTGATCTTTATCTTTAGTATGCAATCGACATTGGTTGGAAAAACAATTTCATGGGAATTTATGAATTTTCAAATAATAGCCTTAGTCTTTTGTGCTTATTTTTTGAATATTCATATGCCTTATCGAATCTTTATTCCAATTGTTTTAATCTATATGATTTTTAATGCCTCAATTGGTTATTGGGAGTCATGGTGTCACGCGTGGACCTTAATCATGTGTTATGAATCATTTAACCATATTCGCAGATTTCAAAATGATAAATTTCAATTTATCAACTATATATTAGTAGGTATCTGTTTTGGAGGATTAATGTGGTTCTTTGTTAAAATTAAATTTAATTTGACTTGGGCGACATTCTATGAGGAATGGTTTTACCTAATAATCTTTGAAATTTTATTGTATAGTTATGTCAATATGATTTTACGTGACAGTAAATTGAAACTCCATTCGGTGGAGTTTGCTAATCATGATGCTTTGACTAAAATTGAAAATTATGCCGTTTACAATTCAAAGATGAAGTATCTATTTGATACCAGTCGACGCAACAATTTACATCTTTCAATGATGATGTTTGATATTGACCACTTTAAGCATGTAAATGATACATATGGACATTTGGCCGGCGATCAAGTGCTACAACATGTAGCAGATATTACACAGACAGTTATCAACGCTAACGATCCTCATATCAAGTTCTACCGAACCGGTGGCGAGGAATTTAATGTTGTCTTTCCAGGATATGACTTGGATGCAACTAAAGTGATTGTTCAACAGATATTTGCGGCGATAAATAATACTAAAGTTAATTATAATGGAACGGATATTAATATCTCCATTTCGATGGGGGTCTCAGCTATTTCTGAGGCTGATATGCGTCCGAATGATTTATATAGTCGCGTTGATGACAATTTATATCATTCTAAGAATAATGGTCGTATGCAAATTACGGCTGACTAAATTTTGTTATTTCCTGAATTAATGAAATAGCAAAATTTTTTGTGCTAGAATAAATTAATGATATATATATAATTAGAATATTACCTTGAGGAGGTATATGCGTTTTTGACATGGGCTGTATGGCACGTCTCGCCATTTGTTACAGGTGTTTTCTTTGTGTTAGGAATCTTTACGCTTTATCAAGTCTTGTATGACGGACTCAAAACGTTGTTACACTCCAAAAATATAAAAATAGATGATGATTTGTTGAACTCGATTTTCGGCGTTTTGTATATGTTGATTTTCATCTTTAGTATGCAAGCGACCCTTGTGGGAACGCCGATTTCGTGGCAGTTTATGAATTTTCAATTAATAGGATTAATTTTTTGTGCTTATTTTTTGAATATAAGAGTACCTTATTATTATATTTTCCCTATTATGCTCGTTTATATGTTTTTTAATGGTTCCTTGGGCTATTGGGAATCGTGATGTCATGGTATAACTTTGATGATCTTTTATATTCTAATGAATAAATTAAGACGACAACATAATCTTGAGCATTCATTTGTTCACTATATGGTCTTAGGATCTTCTTTTGGTTTATTGTTGTGGTTCTTTATGAAAATTAAGTTTGATTTTCCTATGGCAACTTTTATTGAAGAATGGATCTATTTGGTTATATTTGAGGCACTACTTTATAGTTATGTAGGGATGATCCTACGTGACAGTAAATTAAAGTTACGCTTATTAGAGTTTGCCAATCATGATGCATTGACTAAGACGGAAAATTATGCTGCTTACGAGGCTAAAATCAACGATTTATTTGACAGCAGTGCGAAGAATAAATTGGATTTATCTATGATGATGTTTGATATTGATCATTTTAAAAAAGTTAACGATACCTATGGACATTTGGCTGGTGATAAAGTCTTGAAGCACGTGGCTGATGTGGTACAGACGGTAATCAATGCCAACGATACCAAAGTGAAGTTGTATCGAACTGGTGGCGAAGAGTTCAATGTTATTTTTCCGGGATACGATTTAGATTCCACTAAGTCGATCGTTAAGGAAATCTTTGCTGCTTTGAATCATTTAGATGTAAATATTAATGGTCAGGATATTTCAATTTCGATATCTGTTGGCGTCTCAACTATTTCTCAAGCGGATATGAAACCGAATGATTTTTATACGCGTGTAGATGGGAATCTTTATTATTCTAAGAGAAATGGTCGTATGAGAATTACAGCTATATAATAAAAGAGAACAAAAAATACCAGTAACTCAGAAATCTTTGAGTCACTGGTATTTTTTGATTAAACTGTTTTAATTTCTTTTACAGGTTCTTTGACCTTTGGCATTACTAGATTAAGAATGATAGCAGCAATGGCCGCTACCGCGATAGGTGAACCTAGTAAGTATTGAATGATCTGTGGAGCATTCTTAGTAACGTTGGCTGGTAAAAGTACCAAGGCTAATGTTAGAACGATAGGAATACCGATGATATAAAGATCACGATCGGTTGTTTCTAAGCCTCTAATAACATTTAGACCATTAAGCATAATTGTTACGGTGATAATGGCGAAGACTCCACCGATAACTGGAGCTGGAATTGCAGCTAGAAAAGCTGACAACTTACTGAAGAATCCAAGGACTGAGAACCAAATTCCAGCAAATAAGAAGACACGTTTACTAGCGACACCAGTGATGGAGATAACACCAGCGTTAGTTGAATATCCGGTAACTGGAGTTGTTCCTAGTAAAGCAGCAATCATACAGCTGAGACCTTCACCAATGATTCCATGGTTCCATTGTTTATCAGTAATCTTGTGATTAGTAACGGCACCCATAGCGAACCAAGTACCAGTGGTTTCAGTTGTGATAACGGCATAGATGATAATAAAAGTGATGATGGCTGAAGGGGAGAAATTGATACCCCAGTGGAGAACAGTGCCTTTAGGAAAGCCGACCCAAGGAGCATTGAAAACTGTTTTCCAGTCGAACATTCCCATCATACTTGAAACAATTGTTCCGACACCTAAAGCTAAAATAATGGAGCTAGTTCTAAAGAAACGTTTGACCTTAGTAAATTTCAAACTAATCCCAACAGAAACTAACAGTGTTAAAGCGGTAATAGAAGCTAAAATCATGTTTTTATCAATGTTACCAGGAGCGTTGAAAATATTACTATTTAGAGCTGTAGGAATCAATGACAATCCCACACAGGTGATAATTGTTCCACCAACTAAAGCAGGTACCAGCTTATTGATTATTTTTTGGAAAATACCGGTGGCACCTAAAATAATCAAGATAATCGATCCTATCAATAAGGAACCAATTAAAGTTCCCATTCCATTACCCTTTAAACCGCCAGAGGCTAAGACCACACCAGCCGCAGCCCCTAGAGGAACGAATGAAGGTCCTTGAGAAACAGGCATTTTCATGAAGACAAAGGTTTGAAGAATGGTTCCGATACCAGCAGCTAAGAATGTTGACTGCAACAGACTCATTTGGTCTCCTAGACCCATAGACATCATACCAGCTAAAATAATAGGTGGTACGTAAATGTCCATCGCCAAAACATGTTGTAAACCTAAGAATCCGGCTTCGCCTAAACCAACTTTATCGTCGGGTCCAACTAGTAAATTACTTTTATTATTATCCATTATTTTCTCCTAACTTGTTGTGAACCAGTTTTCCTGATACATAAACTTGTTGAATATCTTCTTTAGTCGTGTGGTAAATCAATCTTTCAAAGATTGCATGCGGCTGTTTTATTGAGATATTAAAGTATTTGTCTGAAACAATTTGTAGATCAGCTTTGTAGCCTGATCTAATTTGTCCTGAGTTGAGATGCAAAGCTTTAGCACCACCGATAGTTGCTAGATAAAAGACGTTGTCTGTCGTTAAGCGAGCTGATTGGTCTTTTAAATCAACTAACATCTGTGATGACATAATGGCTTGTTGCATATTGCGATAAATACTTGGAGAGAATCCTCCGGAAATATCGGTACCGAGACCGACTTTTACTTGAGAATGATGAGCTTTTTTGATTCTTGCGATACCATTGCCGAAATAAACATTCGAGATAGGGCAGTGGGCAAGAGCAGTTTGTCGATGATTAAATAAGTTTAGATCATCGTCAGTTAATTTGGTTCCATGTGCCATAACGGCTTTGTCGGTCAATAATCCAAATTGATCAAGTACTTGGGAATCTCGTTTCTGGAAATTATCAAGGGCGTATTGATCTTCCCAGTTACTTTCACTACAATGCGATTGAATTGGGAGATTATATTTTTTAGCCAATTGACCTAAGCCAGTCAACGTTTCTGCGGTACAACTAGGAACAAAACGTGGCGTGACGACTGGTGTCAATTCAGCGCCAGTCTCTTTTTGTAAAGAGAATATTGCTTTAATGAAATTTTCAGTTTCATTTATGGCTGTAGCAGATGAGTCGTCACGATAGTAAGTTGGAGTCTGCTTGGGATTATCCATGGCCACTTTACCGATAAAAGCGCGTTGTCCTAATTGAGCACAAATTTTAGCTAGGACAAGATTAGATTCTGTGTCGACTGTGCCGAAGAACAACCCTGTAGTAGTCCCATTAGCAAGTAGTTCTGTAATTAGACTGTGATAGACTTTTTTAGCAAAAGTCAAATCCTTAAATTTACTTTCGAGTGGGAAAGTATAAGTGTTGAGCCATTCATAAAGCGGCTTGTCTAAGGCTAATCCAGCTTGGGGCCACTGTGGAGCATGAATATGTAAATCAGTAAATCCGGGCAAAATATAGCTACCCTTTTTGACAGAATGAAGAATATCTTGATTCTTAGCGGTTTGCTTGACGGACTGATAATCAGAATCAGTAGCGGAAATTACGCGGTCAATGATACCTGACTGGTCTACACATATAAGAACATCTGGTGTAAAATCCGCCTTGTCAAACGTCGCTGAAGTAATCATTGATCCTTCAAGAACGATTTGATAGGTGATAATCTAACACTTCCTTAAATTTATTATTATAAGGGTAACATGAATAATAATGTAAATAAATAGTAAAATGTTCGCATTTTGCTAAGAATTGAAATGACTTATTCCAAAAACTTTGGAATAGGCCACTTTTTTGGTATAAAAATATTTTTGAATTCTTTTTCAAATACTGTTAATTAGAGCTTCTGTCATAGATGATTTCTAATCGTTAGATTTATCAAATGAAAAATATTCTGGAAAATTTTTATTAAAAATGCTAAATGGAACGTAAAAAAAGGACATTTTGTAAAGATTTCTTTACAAAGAATTTCAAAATTATGCTTGATTGTATATACAATCATGACTATACTATTTATAAAAGTGCTTACAAAGGAGTGATAAAATGACTTATGCAATGATTGGAACTTGGAGAATGGCTTACGAAGGCCTTTCTCAAGGATTAAATTTACTTAAAAGCGGAGGTTCAAGTGGCGATACTGTTGAATCAGCCATTAAAGTAGTGGAGGATTATCCGTTTTTTAAATCAGTTGGTTATGGTGGCTTGCCAAATGAAGATGGTTTGGTTGAATTAGATTCTGCTTTTATGAATGGGGATACTTTTGGAGTTGGAGCAGTAATGGGGATTAGAGATGTTAAAAATCCTATTTCAGTTTCCAGAAGTTTAAGTAAAGAGCATTTTAATAGTGTTTTAGTTGGTGATGGAGCGACCCAATATGCGGTAAAAAATGGTTTTGAACTTAAAAATATGTTGACATCGCGTGCTAAAAAGATTTGGGAGAAGAGAAAAAGAGAAATTGCCGAAAAAAATCTTTCACCATATGATGGTCATGACACTGTCGGAATGATCAGTTTGGATCAAGAAGGGTCAATGTCAGTAGGAACCTCGACTTCGGGATTGTTTATGAAAAAGGCCGGTAGAACTGGAGATTCGGCTTTAGTTGGTGATGGCTTTTATGTTGATAGTGACATTGGTGGTGCGGCTGCAACTGGATTAGGTGAAGATATTATGAAGGGATGTCTTTGCTATGAAATAGTTCGCTTGATGGGGAATGGTATTAGTCCTCAAGATGCTTGTGATCAAGCCTTGTATCCATTTTTAAGGAAATTGAAGAAACATTTTGGCAAAATAGGCGAATTTTCATTGGTAGCATTAAATAAATCAGGTCAATGGGGTGTAGCAACCAATGTAGAATTCACTTTTGCGATGGGTAACGACCATGAGACTGCAGCTGTATATATTGCTTACCCAGATGAAAATGATAAAACCAGAATTAATCCGATTACTCAAGATTGGATGGATGCATATGAAAAAAGAATTAAAGCACCAATAAATTAAGAGGAATTTCTTATGACAAAATATCTTTACAGCAAGATAGCTGACCAATTAGAAAAAAGGATAAAAGAAGGTGAATATGGAATTCATCAAAAGTTACCGTCGGAGCAAGATCTATCGGCACAGTTTAATACGACCCGTTTGACTATTCGTAAGTCGATTGATGAGCTAATAAGACGTGAGGTGGTAGTAAAAGATCGTAATCGAGGAACTTTTGTCTTGTCACCACATACTAAAATATCTAGTGGTATTAATGGATTGGTTGGTTTTACTGAGGCTGCTAAAAGCAGAAATTTAGATTCAAGGACTATTGTTTTAGATTTTCATTCTATTAAACGAGCGCCTAAAAAAGTTATTGAGAAATTGAATTTAAATTATGAGGAGCCCTTTTGGAGAATAGAGCGATTACGATTAATAAATAAAACACCAATGACTCATGAATTAATCTTTTTAAGAAAAAAATTTGTACCTAAAATGAAAATAGATGACGCCAAGGAATCTTTATTTGAAATCATTGAAAAGAGTGTCCCGATTGCATACGCTGATCAAGATTTAGAGGCAGTATCTATAGAAAAAGAAATGGCACAGATGTTAAAAATTAAAGAGAATGCACCTGCTTTTTTGGCACATACGGTTTCTTATTCGGCGGATGGTTATCCAATTTTATTTGATGAATCATATTATCGTGCTGATAAGTATACATTTCACAATGTTTTATACCGTAAACATTAAACTGGAGGCAATTAACATGAAGGTAATTGTTTTATTGGATCAGATTCAGTCAGGCCTAGGTGGAAAAGAAAAGTCTGATACTGAATTAGGTGGTAAAAAATTGGCAATGGGTGCTGCAGATACAATAGATAAGGATTTAAAGAAGCAAGACTCATCAGTTATGGCCACCTTTTTTTGTGGAACTAAATATTATGAAGAGAATAGCAAAATTGTACAAGGTAAAATTACTAGGATGTGTCAAAAAATGAAGCCAGACATTTTATTGGTTGGGCCGACATATGATTATGCTGATTTTGCAAAAATGGCTTGTGAAGTAGGATCAGCAGTTCAGAACAATTCAGATATTCCGGTTGTAGCAATGGTTGCTGAAGAAAAGAATGTAAATACGCTTGCTAAATTTAAGGATCAATTGGATATTATCAAAATGCCTAAAAAAGGTGGTACTGGACTGCAGGATTCAATTGATCATGGAATTGAATTGTGCAATAGGAAAGTTAATAAAGAAGATACATCGGATTTTATTAGTGAATATTGTTATTAGTTAGGGGATGAATTCAATGCAAAAGAAATTTGAGCAAGTTCTAATGCCTGTGGCAACAAAGCTAGCAAATAATGTTGTTCTACGTTCTCTACGGGATGGATTTTTAATTATTACACCTTTAATTATTGTTACCTCAATTTTTTTACTAATTGGTAATTTTCCAATTCCCGGTTGGAGTGATTTTTGGACAGGTATTCTAGGTCCAAAATGGACAGAGTGGTTTAGCGCTGTTTCTGATTCAGTCTTTAGTTTTACGGGACTATTAGCATGTTTTGGAATTTCATATTCTTATGGTAAAAATAGAGGCTTAAGAGCCGTTCATGCTAGTGCTGTAGCAATTGTTTCATTTTTGATCATGACGCCAACAACGGTAGAAGTTGGTAAAAAAACTATTGGTGCTGTTCAGACAATTTATTTAGGACCAAATGGTATTTTCTTAGGTTTGTTTACAGCTCTTATAAGTGTCGAATTATTTAGATTTGCAATTAAACGTAATTGGACTATTAAAATGCCAGAGGGGGTTCCACCAGCAGTTAGCGAGTCTTTTGATGCATTATTACCAAGTGGTTTTGTTATTTTGATATTTTTCTTAGTCAGAGTTATTTTTAGTTTGACTGATTTTGGTACAGCATATAACTTTATTTATACAATGCTTCAAGCTCCGTTGAAAAATGTTGGTAATTCCTTGCCATCAGTACTACTTTATAATTTCTTGGCTTCACTTCTTTGGTGCTTTGGTATCAATGGACCAACCATTACTAATAGTGTTTGGTCACCTATTTTCTTTGTGTTGACACAGGATAATTTGAAGGCTTTTCAAACAGGACACGAATTACCACATATCTATACACAACAATTTATTGATATTTTTACAACTTATGGTGGCGGAGGAAGTACGCTGTCCTTATTGATCGTTATGCTATTTGTATGTAAATCAAAACGTATTAGAGAATTAGGAAAGTTAGCCATTGTCCCGGGAATTTTTGGAATTAATGAGCCAATCATTTTTGGATTACCAGTGGTTTTGAATCCAATTATTGCTATACCGTTTATCATTGTGCCAGTTTTGAACACATTAATCTCTGGTATAGTCTTTACATTACATTGGATACCATATACTAATGGAGTAATGTTGCCATGGACAACACCACCATTGATTTCTGGTTGGTTATCGACGGGGAGTTGGTTGGCTTCAGTATTGCAATTATTTGAATTAATTTTAGGGGTCTTAATCTATTATCCATTTGTTAAGATGTTGGACAAACAGTATCTTAATGAAGAAGCGGCTGCATCACAAATGGATGATGTGGATATTGATTTTAGTAATATTTAAAGGGATGACTAAATTGAAAAAAGTAAGATCTGATTTTGAAGAACTATTCAACCAATCAAGAGATGAGTTTCTTGAATATTTTAACGAATTAATTCAAATTCCTAGCGTGAAGGGAAATAAGACTTATCAAGCTCCTTTTGGAGTTGGACCTAAAAGAGCTTTGGAGTACTTAATTCAATTATCTAAAAAATTAGGATTTAAAACTGGGAAAGTGTCTAATAGTGTTGGTTGGGCTGAATACGGTCCTGAGACGAAAGAATATTTTGGAGTTTTGGGACATTTAGATGTCGTCGATGTGACTAATGATTGGACATATCCACCATTTGATTTGACATTTAAAGATGGTTTCTTTTATGGAAGAGGGGTTTTAGATAATAAGGGCCCATTTCTGGCAAGCCTTTTTGCACTTTACTTGATCAAAAAGCAGGGTATTGATTTGAAAAAAAGGATTAGAGTCATGTTTGGTACAGATGAAGAATCTGGAAGTAAAGATATACCATTTTATCTTGAGTCAGAGAAACCACCATATGGTGGTTTTACGCCGGATTGCAAATTTCCGATTGTGTATGGTGAACGTGGATTAATAGATTTAACTATAACTACAACTGTTACGGATGATTCATTGGAACAAATTGACTCTCTTGGTGGTGAGTTTGATAAAAGTTTTATACCTGAATATGGATTCATTTCAATTTCAGGGAAGAAAACAGAATTTCATGGTAAAAAAGCTCCTAGCAATGCCCCAGATATGGCTGAAAATGTTTTGCCAATGATGATTAGACAGGGAACCACATTAAGCGGTCAGACTGGTGAATTATTTAAATGGATTGATTCAAAAATTGGAAATCAGGTAGATGGAAAAAATCTAGGATTGGATTTTACAGATAAGGAATCAGGTAAATTGCAATTGTCATTTTATTCTATGGAGAAAAACCTTGATAAACTTAGTATCAATATATCTATGCGTTACCCGGTTACCATTTCTGAGGATAAAGTTTTATCGCAATTAAAGACTCAGTTATTAAATGAATCCTTAATTAAAATTAATAGGCGTTTTCCATCGGTTGTCAAAGATAAGAATCTACCATACATGCAAGATTTTTCTAAAATTTATGAGCAGGACACCGGATTGGATGGTACACCAGTCACGACTACTGGAGCAACCTATGCACGTGCCATGCCAAATATTGTTGCGTTTGGTCCATCTTTTCCAGGACAAAAAGGAATCGCTCATAAAGGTGATGAATGGTTAAAATATAGCGATTGGCAGATGATGATGCAGATTTATTATGATTGTTTTTTGTCTGAACTCTGTTAATTGTTTTTAAATAACACGTAGTACTATGCGTAAACTAAATGGGTCGGGAACTCAATTTTGAGTCCCGATCTATTTTCTTAAAATTCATCGGATATTTTCCCTAATTACGGGATTTTTGTATTCAAGGGTTAGCAATAATAGGTTATTTGTAGAAATAGTCTCTATTTTATTAACTTAATATTTACAAAGTATATTTTTTAGACCACTTTTGTGTAAAGGATTACAATAATCTTGAGAACTATTATATAAAAGGGGTAAAATCTATGGATTATAAATTAATTGCCATCGATATGGATGGAACTCTTCTAACTGATAAAAAGAAAATAACTGCTGAAAACAAGACTGCAATCTCTCAGGCTTTAAAAAAGGGTATTAAAGTGGTGTTAAACTCTGGTCGTTCATATGACGGTATTATTGATAGTTGTAAGGAATTAGGTATTTCTGGACCTGATCAGTATATTATTGAGTTTGGTGGAAATATTATCGAAAGTTTGGATAAAAAGGTTATTTACAGAAAGGTTTTAGATAATTCTACTTGTGAGAAAATATCGTATAATTTGGAAACTAAAAAAATCAAGCATGTTCTGATTGATACTAATGGGGCTATTTATAATTCTTATCAGGATTGGATGGAAAAGCGGATGCTTAATCCGAAATTGGGAATCGTGAAATTTCTCATGCATACACATAAGCACAAACTTCAAAATCTCGCAACAGAGTTGCATAAAATGTATGATGATGAGTTCTTTATTGTGATAACTAGTCCTCAAGATGTGGAATTATTCCCTAAAGATGTCAATAAAGGTTACGCTTTGGAGAGATTGGCCAAACACTTGAAAATCAATCTTAAGCAGACTTTAGCAATTGGTGATTTGGATAATGATATTCCTATGCTTAAAATTGCTGGCATGGGTGTAGCGATGGACAATTCACCTCAAAAAATCAAAGACGTTAGTGACGATACTACGATAGACAATAATCATAGTGGCGTGGCGCAAGCGATTAAAAAATATATTTTAAATTAGGAGAAACTTATGAGTTATAAATTGATTGCATTAGATATGGACGACACATTGTTGACGAGTGAGAAAACTATTTCTAAAAAAAATCAAACGATGATTAAGCAAGCCTTGAAGCAAGGTATTAAAGTAGTTCTTTGTTCTGGTAGAACGCATAACGCTATTACTAATTATATTAAGATTCTAGGCATTTCTGGGCCTGACCAGTATATGATCACTAACGGTGGTGGCATTATTGAAAATATGGAAGGTAAAATCATTTATCACGACACTTTGAGTAATGCGTTTTATCGTGAATTTGTTGACTTTATTAAGAAAAATCAGCTGCATTACAATGTCGTTGATAGTCAGGGCAACACTTATACTAGTCATGTCGAATGGATTGATAAGTATACGATTACGCAGGCTTTTGAAAACGAGAATGGCTTGTATATTCGTGAGCCGGAAGAATTGCCTGATGATTTTGAAATTGTCAAAGCTATTATCAACGGTGAAGCTAAGCAATTGGATGAAATATCAGATATGGTTCATGAACATTTTGATCAAAATTACTTTGTAGTTAGAACCGGTGTCGGTTTCTTAGAGATATTCCCGAAGAATGTCAATAAAGGTGAAGCTGTAAAACATTTGGCTGGTCAACTAGGGATTGATTTGAAAGAAGTCATGGCAATGGGTGATCGTGATAATGATATTCCCATGATAAAGATTGCTGGTAAAGGTGTAGCAATGGATAATGCAACCAGTGGTGCCAAAAAGGTCAGCGATTATGTTACGGCTGATAACAACCATGACGGTGTTGGCTTAGCGATTGAGAAGTTTGCTCTCTAAAAGTTTCTTAGAAAGTAGAACGAAACAAGGGTTAAATGTTTTGTTCTGCTTTTTGTTTTGTCAAGATAACAGGAAAAGGAATATACTTGATAAGTAATGAAAACGCTAACTGGGAGGTACATATGAAAAAAATCATTAATAAAACTGAGGATATTGTTCCAGAGATGATTTCAGGATTAGTTAAAACTAATCCTGATTTAGTCAAAGAAATAGAAGGTACTACGGCAGTCGTAAGAAATGATGAAAAATTTGCAGAGCAAAAACAAGTTGGTGTCGTTTCCGGTGGTGGCTCGGGACATGAACCTCTACATGCAGGCTATGTTGGTGATGGCATGTTGAGTGCTGCAGTAGCAGGCGAGGTCTTTACTTCACCTACTCCGGATCAAATTTATGAAGCTATTAAAGCGGTTGATCAAGGTCAAGGCGTATTGTTGATTGTCAAAAATTATTCTGGCGATGTTATGAATTTTGATATGGCTAAAGAGATGGCAGAAGCAGACGATATTGAAATAAAGACAATTGTGGTTGACGATGATATTTCAGTCGAAAATAGTGAATTTACACAAGGTAAGCGTGGGGTTGCCGGAACAGTTTTAGTAGAAAAAATTGTTGGTGCGGCAGCACGTTCGGGTATGAATTTAACCGATTTAGCAAAATTGGGTCAAAACGTGATTGACCAAACTAAGACGATTGGAATTGCCTTACATGCAGCGACAGTACCGGCTGTTGGACATCCGGGATTCGAATTAGCTAAGGATGAAATTGAGTATGGTATTGGGATTCACAATGAACGTGGCTATGCGGTTGAAAAAATTAAGCCATCGAATCAATTGGCTAATGAATTGATTGAAAAAATTATGAATGAGTTCACTGATAAATCCGGTTCATTTGCAGTGTTGGTCAATGGTATGGGTGGTACTCTCTTGATGGAACAATATATTTTTGCCAATGATGTTTTAAATGAATTAAATGATAAAAAAATCGATGTGAAATTTAGCAAGGTCGGTAATCAGGTAACATCGCTTGATATGCAGGGCGTTTCTTTGACAATTATGAAGGCTGACGATAGTTGGATCAAAATGTTAAAGGAACCCGTTACAACAATTGGCTGGTAGAAGGGAAGAATTTATTAATGGAATTAAACTTAGCAGATACTAAAAAATGGATGAACTTATTTGTTGAAGAGGTTGAAAAGAATAAGTCTAATTTAAACGAACTTGATACGGCAATTGGTGATGGTGACCATGGAACTAATATGGATCGTGGGATGCAGGCCATTACAGCTGCACTTGAAAAAAAGGAACCCAGTGATTTGGCTGAGTTATACAAAACAGTTGCTTTTGCTATGATTCAAAAAATTGGTGGAGCTTCTGGTCCATTGTACGGGACAGCTTTTCTAGATATGTCTAAGAAAGCTAAGGAAACAGCCGATTTAACTGAATTAATTCAGGTTGGTACTGATGGTTTAAAACGTCGTGGACAATCAGATGTAGGAATGAAAACTATGATTGATGTCTGGCAACCAGTAGCGACAGCTCTAAAGGATAATAAGTTCAACCAACAAGCAGTCGATGAAGCTTTGGAATCAACTAAAGATATGGTAGCAACTAAGGGTCGTGCTAGTTATTTAGAAGAAAAGTCAAGGGGTCATCTTGATCCAGGCTCTCAATCAAGTGCTTACTTGTTTGGAGCTTTAATTAAAGTGATAGGAGTTTAGCTTATGAAATATGGGATATTGATTGTTTCACATTCAGCTGATATTGCTCAAGGAGTAAAGAATTTAATTGAACAGGCGGCTCCTGACTTGTCGATTACAGTAGCTGGTGGAACTGATGACAACAAGATTGGTTCGTCTTTAGAAAAAATTCAAACAGCGGTCGATGAAAATAAAGGTGACGAAGTTTTAGCCTTTTATGATCTAGGCAGTTCGAAGATGAATTTAGAAATGCTCTTAGAAATGACTGAACGTAAGATTCATAAGTATGATGTCGCTTTGGTTGAAGGAGCCTATACTGCTGCCACTTTGGCTCAAGTTGAGGCACCACTTTCAACGATTGAAGAAAATTTAAAACCACTAAAAATTAAATAGAATAATGTGAAGTAGTGTCTATCTAGAATTTTATTTGGATAGGCACTACTTTTTTGTTTTCATTATTTCTGTTTTTCACTTAAACGTATTCATTAAGAATCGACCCGTTAGATGCATCATAAATAAAAAAGTTGACTTAACCAATTAATAATTCTATATTCTTTTGTAGACAGTGTCTACTTAAAATATACAAGATTATATCATTTAATGCGCTATTATCAATGAATAATCGCTTTTCTTTGGAGTAGACACTGGATACTAAAACGTGAGGGCAACGAATGGGAAAATATGAACCAATTGCAATTATGGGTTAGGGATTTATATCCGCTAATGATTCTGTGCTGGATATTAATGAATGGACAGGAGAAATACAAAATGGTGAAAAATCAAATTGATTTAAAAAAAAGATTAATTTCTGAGGGTTTAAAAATCGTTCAGGATAAAGGTATGAAAAACATTTCATTACGACAAATTGCAGAAAAATGTGGAGTGACTCATTCTACTCCTTATCGACATTTTAAAGATAAAAATACTTATCTTGCAGCCTTAGTAGAACAGATTTCGATCATCTTTGGTACAACTATGGCTCAAAAGGTAACGGATAATATGTCTGGTAATGCGATGTTATTACAGATGGGAATCAATTTTGTGAATTTTGCGCAAGATTTTCCCAAATTTTTTGACGTTTTGTTTTTAGGAGACTACGTGGTGCAAACAAAAGTTACGGGACATGAAATAATATCTGATAAGACTCTGCCTGGATTTGAAGAGTTTAAATATGCCGTCGCAAAATTATCAAAAGAAAATAATTTGGATGTGGATAATGATTTACAAGAAATCCAATTGTGGAGTTTTATTATCGGTTTTGCACTGATAGTTGGTAAAAAAAATGTGGTTGAGGTTGATTCAAAATGGATATCCAAAGTAATAGATGAAATGATTAGTATTTATATTAATGGTGATAAAACATTAGGAGAAGGAAGAAATGAAGGGAATCATTGAAATATTCGAAGAATCAAATTTGTCATTTTTTAGTATGAAGTCTGAATTATCTCGATTTACACCTGGTCAATTAAAATTGGAAAGACAAGAAAATATTAATATAGGGGAACTTTATGACAACGACTATTATTTATGCTCATCCATATAGTAAAAGTTTTAATAATGCAATATTGAAAAAGGTAAGTGAAAAATATAAATCCGACTACAGAGTAATTGATCTGTATAAAGAGGAATTTAATCCTGTTTATTCTTCAAACGAACTTTCTTTATTCAAATATGGAGAAACTGAAGATGACAAAGTTGAAGAATATCAGAAAATATTGAAAGAATCTTCAAAATTAGTATTCATTTTTCCGATTTGGTGGAATGGCATGCCGGCAATCTTAAAAGGATTTATTGATAAGGTATTTAAAATGAATTTTGCATATGTTGACTCACCAAGAGGTGTTGAAGGACTATTAACAAATATAGATTCAGTCGATATTGTGACTTCTTCAAAGTCCCCAACATGGTATTTAAAATTTTTTTCAGGAAATGCAATTCAGAAGGTTTTTATTAAATCAACCTTGAAACAAGCAGGTATAAAAAATGCCTCATGGAAGAATTTTGGTTCAATAAAAAAAAGTACAAAAAAACAACGTGAAAAATTTTTGAAAAATCTCTAACTTTATTGTAAAAATACTAGTTATAATTTTATCTTAATGCGAATAAAAAAAGCTCTTAACCCTAATGAGGCACCAACGGTCATTGACTAATCGTCACTCCCTACTCGATGGAATTCACATTATTATTAGAACCACTTTAATTTTAAATAAAACAATTAGATTAAATATTCAGAAAATGTGTAAAAACGTTAGACTTTTATTAGTTTTTATTTAATAATATTAATAATATATTGGATAGATTAGAATGAAGTGCTAATCTAGGCAGTAGAAATTATAAAAGGGGGTTCTATCTCTATGGGCAGACTGATTGGTATTACGGCAGATGTTTATTTAGGGGCAACAGATGTGATCAATCAAAAATTAATGGATTTTGTACCACGTCCGCTTGTTGACGGGGTAATAGCTGCAGGCGGAATCCCAGTGGGATTACCAAATTTACCAGTTGATAAGGTTAATCAATTGATTGAAAATCTAGATGGAATAATTTTCCCAGGGGGTCCAGATATTGATCCAAGCTTTATGGGACAAGAACCCATACCAGAATTAGGAGTAACCAATCGTAATCGAGATTTGTTTGAAATTGCATTGATTCGGACGGCTGTGGCTAAAAAGATTCCCATTTTTGGCATTTGTCGAGGAGCGGAAATGATAGATGTGGCTCTGGGTGGTACGCTTTATCAAGACCTAGGTAGTCAGTATTCAGGGAAATTGATTCAGCATAAACAACAAGCACCAGGGGATCAACCAACACACTTTGTCCGTGTGGATTTTAACTCGCGGCTTTATAAGTCAATCGGCGACAATGTCTTTGTTAACTCCAGACACCACCAAGCTATTAAGTCAGTAGCTAATGGCTTAAAGGTTGTTGCCACAGCATCAGATGGCGTAATTGAAGCAATTGAAAATGACGATGCTAGTATCCAAGCCGTTCAATGGCACCCCGAGAATTTATGGAAAAAAGATTCCCAACAGTTAACGATGTTGAGAAATTTTGTAGAACGGACAGATATTAAAGTAATTTAATTTATTAGAGTAAGATTAAAAAGAATCGCTTAGAAAAATTAATTTGTCAAAATATTATTTTTATTGTAGTATTTGTTTTGAAAACTGAATAGATTTCTTCGGGGCAGGGTGAAATTCCCGACCGACGGTGATAATTGAATTTCAATTAAAGTCCGTGACCCGCGTAAGCGGTGGACCTGGTGTGAATCCGGGACCGACAGTAAAGTCTGGATGGTAGAAGAAAATAATATTTCATGCTATTGATAAGCCTATTTTGGCTTGGTCTCGTATGAGGTCTTATTTAGCTTATCTTAAGAGCCCCGCAATTATTTTGCGGGGCTCTTTTTGTGGGGTGAATAAGGTATTGAATAAATTTATGGAATTAGCTTTTCAAGAAGCTAGGAAAGGGAAAAGCACTTGGTTGAATCCTTTAGTTGGGGCCGTCATCGTGAAAAATCAAAAGGTCATTGGTTTAGGTCATCATGAAACCTTTGGTCATGAACATGCGGAAATCAATGCGTTAAAGAGCTTGACAAGTATTTCAGACGCCAAAGGGGCAACTTTGTTTGTCACTTTAGAGCCATGTTCACATGTTGGGAAGACGCCACCATGTGTTCAAAAAATATTTGATGTAGGCATCACCAAGGTGGTAATTGGTCAAGTTGATCCCAATCCAATCGTTAGTGGACGGGGGATAAAATACCTAGAGAATCATAATATTCAAGTTGAGAATTTGAATATTAAAACAGATTTAAATACCGCTTATGAATTCTTTTATCGTGAGCAGCGTCCGTTGATTACGATAAAGTATGCAATGACCCTAGATGGGAAAATCAATCGTGATAGCGTAAAACGTTCCCTAATATCAAATCACGAATCGTATTTAGATTCACAGAAATTACGAGCAAATAATCAAGTGATTTTGATTGGCGAGAATACGTTGAAATTGGATAACCCACGATTAACTGTCCGAGAGGAAGCTAAGTTATTTCCACCGATTCGAGCAATTTTAGTGCGAGATCTTAAAACGATTAATAAAGATTTAAAGATATTTCAAAATGAGGCACCTATCTGGTTTTTCACAGAGAAACAGACAGACCAAATTTTTCCTAATAACGTCAAAGTATTAGTCGGCAATTGGACTCCAGAAAGCATAATCACGTATTTGGCAGAGCAAAAACTCCAATCAATTCTCATCGAAGGTGGCAGTCACATCCAAGCCGATTTCATGCAGGCTAAATTAGTTGACAAGCTGATTATTTATTTGGCTAATCGGGTTTTTGGAACAGGCTTATCGGCAGTTTCTGGTCAAACAATTAAGGGTTTGGAGTTTTCTAAACCAATAGTGAAATCGCTAGATTCGGATTTAAAAATAACTGTCTGGAGGAAACGGTAAATGTTTACAGGAATTGTTAAGGATATTGGACGAGTGATTTCGATTAGGCAGGAAAAGGACGACTTTACTTTAGAAATTGCCCATCATTTAGAATCAATTGAGTTGGGTAGTAGCGTTGCTATCAACGGAGTTTGCCTGACTGTGACAAGTTTTTCACCGAGAATATTTCAAGTTGAGGTTATGCCTGAGACGATTAAACGGACTAATATCGGCGAATTGGCAACTGAGGATTTGGTCAATTTAGAGCCAGCTTTAAAACCGACAACGGAATTGGGAGGACATTTTGTACAAGGGCATATTGATACGACTGGTAAATTGCTGAACAAAACGACTGATCAAAATGCTCAATTATTGGAGTTTTCAATCACAGCACAGTATCAAAAATATATAGTTGAAAAAGGGTCAATTGCTATTGATGGTGTGAGTTTAACTGTTATTTCAGTTAAAAAGGACTCTTTTCAAGTAGGGATAATTCCTTATACCAGTAATGAAACAATTTTAGGCAAATTAGAAGTTGGACAGACTGTCAACTTGGAGACAGATATTTTGGGAAAGTACATCTATCAAGACTTGGAACGGGGTTACGAAAATGTCAAATAATCAATCAATTTTAAAAGTTGAGCAAGCTTTAAAAGATTTACAACAAGGGAAACTAATTATTGTTGCCGATTCGACTGAACGTGAGGCTGAGGGCGATATGATTGGCTTAGCTGATTTTGTTTCACCAGAAAATGTTAACTATATGATTCAAAATGCTCGTGGCTTACTCTGTGTTCCGATGAGTTCTGCAGTGGCAAGGAAGTTAGATTTGAATTTAATGTCCCAATCACACGACGCTTTTCACACTGCATTCACAATTAGTACTGACAGTAAGATGACTACCACAGGAATCTCGGCTTTTGATCGTGCTAAAACGATTAAAGCTTTGGCAGATTCAAACAATCCCAAGGACTTTTATCATCCCGGTCATATATTCCCTTTAATTGCTGCTGATGATGGAGTTTTAGAGCGAGACGGTCATACAGAAGCAGCGGTTGATTTGGCAAGATTAACTCATGCAACTCCGGTTGCTTACATTTGTGAAGTAGTTAAGGATAACGGCAAAATGGCCAGGAGAGCTGATTTGAAAGCTTTCGCTCAAAAAGAGAACTTAACTTTAATAACGATTGAAGACATCATCAACTATCGTTTTGAAAAAGATTCTACTGTTTTGAAGTCAGTATCAGATGTCGATTTACCTACTAAATTTGGACACTTTCGCTTAAAGACTCTGACTTTTAAAGATGAACCAATTTTAGTGATTTATAAAGGCAAAATTGAGAATCAAGAGGATCTTTTAGTACGAATTCATTCGGAATGTTTTACAGGTGATATTTTAGGATCTAAAAGATGTGATTGTGGGCAACAATTGGAACAGTCTTTGATAAAAATTGAAAAAAACGGTAGTGGTATGTTGATTTATTTACATCAAGAAGGTCGTGGAATCGGTTTGATCAATAAATTAAAAGCCTATCAATTACAAGATCAAGGGCTAGATACAGTTGAAGCTAATTTGAAGTTAGATTTACCAGCCGATAAACGAGATTATCGAATGGTAGTGGCAATTTTAAAGAGATTAAAGGTTGGTTCAATAGAGTTATTGACTAATAATCCGGATAAAGTAAAGCAACTGGAGAATCTAGGAATAAAAGTTAAGCGAGTTGCCTTAGAAATGAAGCCTAATTCGAGTGATCAAAAATATTTAGAAACTAAAAAACATAAATTTCATCATTTATTAAACGAGGTAGATTAGAATGCGAGAAATTAACGGTAAATTAGATGGTAAAGGTTTGAAAATAGCAATCGTTGTAGCTAAGTTCAATGAACTTGTCACCAATAAATTATTGGATGGCGCCACATCCAAATTAAAGCAGTTAAATGTGTCCGACATAACGGTGGTAAAAGTTCCTGGTGCAATGGAAGTTCCACGAATCGTGAAGATGTTGTCTAAAAGTAACTCTTTTGACGGTATCATCGCTTTAGGAGCAGTCATTAAAGGTGAGACAGCACATTTTGATTATGTCTGCGCTGAATCGGCAGCCGGAGTCAGTCAGGTATCATTGCAAGGGGATGTTCCGGTAATGTACGGTATCTTGACAACTGAAAATATGTCACAAGCTTTGAATCGAGCAGGTGGAAAGGCCGGCAATAAAGGTAGTGAATGCAGTGTTGACGTCGTGGAAATGGTGAATACCGAAAGAGCTTTGCAAAAAGAATTTTACTAATACATAAAAAATAAAGCTAATATGGCAATCATAAAGAGTGATTACTATATTAGCTTTATTGGTATACATTAAATAGTTTCCAAAGTCGTTTCAGATGTCGGCTTAGGATAACTTTGATCTAACAGCTGTAATTCATCAGTGGTAAATTGAACGTCAACAGCTTTGATATTACTCTGCATATGCTCAACTGAGGCTGTTTTAGGGATGCTCAACAAATCATGATTGCGAATTACCCAAGCTAGTAATAACTGGTAAGGAGTAATGCCCTTATCTTTAGCCATTTGTTGAATGATTGGTTTAATCTTTAAAAATTGACCACCATCAGATCCAAAAGGTGAATACCCTACAAAAGACATCCCGTGTTCTTTTTGCCATGGAAGAATCGAGTATTCAATTCCGCGACTGGCAATGTTATAAAGGTCTTCGTTGATACGACAGTGGGAACCATCTTTAGTAGCTGATAATTCCTTTAGGTCATCTAAGTCGAAGTTAGAGACGCCCCAGTTCTTAATCAAACCAGCTTGGACCATTTTTTCTAGACCTGAAACAGTTTCTGTTAGTGGAGTATTGCCACGCCAGTGGAGTAAGTATAGGTCCAAATAATCAGTCTGTAGTCTCTTGAGACTATTTTTAAGACTCTGCTCAATTAATTTTGGTGTAGCGTGGAAAGGATAGAATTTTGAAACCAGCTGAAAATTGTCACGCTGGTAATTTTTAATAACCTTGCCGATCAAAGTTTCAGAGAGTCCATCACCGTACATTTCGGCAGTGTCGATCAAATTAATTCCGCGATCAAGACCATATTTGATAGCTTGCATTTCTGATTCAGTTTTGGTTTGGTTACCTTCACCAAGATGCCAAGTTCCGATACCGATGGCGGAAGTATTTTGGTGATTAAAAGTAATATATTTCAAAGAGAAACCTCGCTTTCAAAAGAAATTTTGTAGATGCTACTAACTTTTATTATAAAGCTAACCTAATTGTTTTGAAAAGTTTAGATATTGCTAAACAGAAAGTAAAAAAATATTTACTATTTTTTACACACCATGTAATATTAAACACGGAGTAAAATACTTCCAAATACAAAAAGGAGTTAAACCTATGTATCTATTAGTCAATATAATAGGCTTAGTCGTATTTCTCGGTATTGGTTTTTTGTTTTCGAAAAACAAATCAGAAATACGTTGGAGATCCATTGCGGTGATGGTAGTTTTGAATCTTGCTTTAGCATGGTTTTTGACCAGTTTTGAAGTTGGACGAGCAATTGTTTCGGGGGCTGCCAGTGGCTTTAATTGGTTAGTACAAGTTGCTTATGTAGGAATCGAGTTTGCATTGCCTAGTTTCGTACATGTCAAGAGCATGGACTTCTTTACTAGTGCGCTGCTACCAATTCTGTTGATTGTTCCCTTGTTTGATATTTTGACTTACATTGGAGTTTTACCATTCATTATTAAGTGGATTGGTAAAGGCTTGTCTTTAATAACAGGTCAACCAAAATTTGAGTCATTCTTTGCAGTTGAGATGATGTTTTTGGGAAATACTGAGGCTCTAGCAGTTTCTAGTTTACAATTGAAACAGATCAAGGCTAATCGTAATGTGACCTTAGCGATGATGTCAATGAGTTGTGTAACGGCCTCAATTATTGGTTCATATATTCAAATGATGCCAGGGCAGTACGTTCTGACGGCTATTCCTATCAATATCATCAATGCTATTATTGTGACAAGTCTCTTGAATCCAGTCACAGTCACTCCTGAAGAGGATACAATTGCTAAATTGAATGGGCAAGAGGATGGCGGCAAGAAAGAACCATTCTTCTCATTTTTAGGCGATTCCATTTTGGGAGCTGGAAAGTTAGTTTTGATTATCGCCGCTAACGTTATTGCCTTTGTAGCCTTAGCAGCATTGTTGGATAAAATTTTACAATTGGTTAATCCTTGGTTAACTTTGGAACATATCTTGGGGATTATTATGTATCCATTTGCTTGGCTATTAGGCTTAGGTACCCACGATTCGTTCCAAATGGCTCAGTACATGGGAACTAAATTAGTTACCAATGAATTTGTAGTTATGGGAAAAGTTACCGGAATCATCAAGGATTTTGACCCACATTTTAAAGCTGTCTTGACAGTCTTCATTACTTCATTTGCAAACTTTTCGACCTTAGGAATGATCATTGGTTGTTTCAAAGGAATCGTTAGCAAAGAAAAGAATGACATTATTTCTAAAAATGTCGGCTACATGTTGCTTTCAGGTATTTTAGTATCGCTCTTATCCGCAGCTTTCGTAGGATTATTTATTTGGTAAGATGAGTAAAACAGAATAGTAAAGTATATAAAAAGTCTTCACGCAATAAAATTTATTGTATGGAGACTTTTTTAGTGGTCGAATAATTATTTAGTAGCCAATTGTTGACGAATCCGTTTTTCCTCACCAATGGCAATAATTGCTAGAATAATAATACTCAAAACTACGGCAATATAGAAGACGATAAACGTATCGTTCCAACCGTGGAGATTCATACCTAAAATAGAAAGACCGTTTTGCTTAGGATCGGCAATGGCCGCAAAGCCAACTTGAGCCATTAGATCGCCAAAGATATAGGCAAAGGTTCCAGTTAAACCATCAGAGACATTTAAAGCATTCTTGGGAACAAAACTAATAACTGAAACACCAATTAATAATTGTGGTCCGTAGATCAACATTCCCAAAAAGAAGAGAGAAGTATTGATCATCATAGGTGTAGTTCCATAACGATAACCTAAAACGACAAAGGCAGTTAAAGCTAAACAGATGATAGAAACCACCGCTCGACGTCCCTTCAAAAGATCGGAGAACCAGCCCCAAACAACGCTACCGATAATACCTCCCAATTGGAAGAGTAGGAGTGTATTGGCACCTTGGGCAACGGTGAAATGAAGTTGTTGAACTGTATATAATGGAGCCCAATTGACAATTCCAATTCTGACGACATAGACAAATACATTAGCGATACAAAGTAGCCAGACCCAAGGACTCTTCATAACGAAAGTTTTGAAGATATCCCATTTGTTCATTTTGGCAGCTGATTGATCAGCTTTAGAAATGTTTTCACCAAAAATTACTTCACTCGGATCCCAACCGAGTTCTTGAGGATCATCGGCTCCAAAGAACAAGCCCCAGAATCCGACTAATAAACCAATAATGGCAGGAAAAATAAACATACCGCCAACATTGCCGCTAAAGAGATGATTAGCACCCCAAAGAGCAATAACGCCAGCTACAGCGCCACCGAATTCATGAGAAATATTCCAGATTCCAATGTAGCGACCTCTCGTCGTAGTAGTTGTCCAACGTGAAATTGTCGACAATGAAGCTGAACCACCAGGTGATTGAAAAATTCCGTTCAATGACCAGAGAACTAGAATCAAACCGACTGGTGCGTTATTCATCAATAAGGCAACACCAATGATCAAAGTCATAATAGCGGCTAAGATCAAAAGAAATGACATAAAACGTTTAGTGTTTTTGCCATCAACTACATAGCCTAAGACGGTTTTACCAATCCCATAGGCTAGTGAAAATCCATAACCGATCCAACCTAAAGCGGTAGTTGAAAATCCTTTTTTAACCAGTAGAGGTTGGGCAGCAGAAAGGTTGTTTCGAATTAAATACATACAAAAGTAAACGAAGAAAACAACCAAGAATGACTTAAGAAATTCACGAAGCCAACGATGCTTTTGTTCATCGAGTGACAGACCAAGTTTTGCTGGTCGTTTTAAGTCAAAAAAATGCATCATAATAATAATCCCCCTATAAATTAATTTATCGAACAGTTCGAGTATAGCACAATCGTAAACGGTTACGACCTTACTCTGATAGGTTAATTTTGAGGTAGATAGATAAAAAGACACCTAATAATCAATTAGATTATTAGATGCCATTGTTGTTATCGAATAATTATTTAATTTTTAGTGAGCCAATTGAAGACAGGATCGATATTTTCACTCCATACCTTCCAAGAATGATTTCCGCTAACTGGCATCCAAGTGTAGTGTCCCTTAGCGTGGATTGAGAGAAAGTTTTTAAACATGACATTATCTTCATGCATAAAGTCGGAATCACCACAAAGCGTCAGAATAGGAAGCTTGGGTTGTCGATTATTATAAAGGTTGATCAATTGATTTTTGGCTATTTTCTCAGGACTATCAAAAATAACGTTAAAAACCTCTTGAGACATTGGACATTGCGGATTGTCTCGGAAGTGTTCAATATCAGTAATAGGAGATAAGGCCGCAACCTTACCGAACTTGTCAGTATTTTTGAAGGCAAATTTTAAAGCCCCATATCCGCCCATACTAGAGCCGACGAGATAGTTTTTTTGTGGGTCTCGAGAAATGGGCAATAGATTTTGCATTTTCGGAATAAATTCTTCCATAAAGAAGGATTCATAAGGAATGAACTTCGAGTCGGAATAAAATGAATTCAATCCATCCGGCATAATGATGGTCCAATCGTACTTACGGGCTAATTCCTCTATGTAAACATGCTTACTCCAAGCGGTATTGTCGCCAGTGTAGCCGTGCAAAAGCCAAACTACCGGATAGTCGGATTTATTAGTGTCAGGAATAACGACAGTCGTTTTGAAATACGTATGTAGATAATTAGTACGATAACTTAGATTCATTAATACCATTATTATTAAGCTCCTCAAGTTTTAATATTATTCGTGAAAAGATTAATCAATTCTTTGCAAAAAGTCTAGTTTGAAGCTGATTGATGATCATAAAGCTCTTTTTTGAAATGTAAATAATTAGTATAGAGTTGAATCATGTCAGTTAAATTATGCAGATCTAAATTAAAATATTCTGAAATATTATTTAAACGATAGTTAGTGGTATTGCGATGGACTTTTAATTCAGTAGAGGTCTTTGTGACATTGCCATTAGATTTGAAATAATAATCAAGTGTTTCTAGCAATTCTAAACCAGAATTAGTTTTCAAAAGGCTCTTGAAAGCACCCAAATACTTTTTAGAAGACAAAGAGCTTCGCATGAGTTGATCAGTAAAACTAATCTGCTGATAGTAGAAAACATCATTTAAATTGAGAATCCTACAAATTTCAAGACAATTGATAGCTTGCAAGACAGCCATTTTTAACTCAGTACTTTTGTCACTGATACCGATAGGCAAAGAACTCTTTTGACAAGCGGCAAGGTAGGTAGAGACATTGGCATTATTCTTAGTGATAATCAGTAGTTGCTGTGCAGTTTTACGAAAACTGAAATCGCCGTCAATAATTTTGAAATTATTGAAATCTTTAGTCTCAACGATGATGGCCACTCTTGGAATAGATAAATCAATATTCAAATCACGGGCACGAATCTTTAATTCTTCATTTTCCGCTACATCGTCCGTTTCAATCCATTGATAGAGAAAATGATTCAAAGTTTCTTTATGCTGATTCTTGATTTTAGTACTATTTAGTTGGGAGATCAATAACTCTGTGGAAACTTTCAGAAGTGAAGCTAGTGGGGTTACTTTTTTAGGATCGCCAGTGATACCAATTACACCGATAGTTTTATGATCAAACTCAATCGGAATGTTAACTCCGGGCTGACCAAATTTACCAAGAGATTCAATCAGTGGTTTGGTTTTACCACTTTTGATAATGTCAATAGCTCCAAGATGTAAAGTATTGATACGCTTTTTATCGCCACTAGCAATGATGTAACCATGTTCGTTCATCATGTTGATATTATAAGGGATATTTTCCATCATTTTGTTGACAATTGATTGAGCTAAATTGGGATCTAATTTCATTATTTTTTCCTTTAATATAAGAAGTAATTTTTTGATAGTTCTATTTTACAATTTTTTTCTGAATGCGTTAATGTAAAAGATTTAGGTATCTTTGTTAAGTTTTGCTCAAAGGCAAAGTGTTTTATAAAATTAGTTAGTCTTATAAGTAAATATTTTCTGAAAAATTTGTTTTGAAAAATGTTGATATAATCACAAACAGATTCACTTTTTCATACATAAGACAATAAAATTTGGGCAGATGTACATTGATTTGAACGGTTTTACACGGTATTATACAAACGTTAATAATTGTTCAAACTTTAACAATTGCAGTGTTTTTTTGAGGAAGGATGTTTTAAAAATGGTTATTGCTTGGTGGGCAGCTTTGTTAGGCTTGCTTTTAGCAATCGGATTGATTCTGTTCAAAGTTAATCCGGTTTATGCATTAATTTTTGGTGCCATTATTGGCTGTTTAGTCGGAGGGATGAGTTTAGTTCAAACGACCGATGTCATAGTCAAAGGTAGTTCCGGAGTCATGGGAACTATTATTCGTGTCATTGCCGCAGGGGTTTTAGCAGGTGTCATGATGGAATCGGGAGCAGCTAATGTGATTGCTTCTAATATTGTTAATCACTTTAGTGATCGTTTAGCGATTTTGGCTCTAGCTTTGTCGACGATGATTTTAACTGCTGTAGGGATTTTTATTCCGGTAGCAGTTCTAATCGTAGCTCCGATTGCTCTTGAAGTTGGTCAAAAGATGCATTACAGTAAACTATCACTTTTAGTGGCATTATCTGGTGGCGGTAAGGCTGGAAATATTATTTCGCCAAACCCTAATACCATTGCTGCTGCGAAAGGATTTAATGTCGAACTATCCAAAGTTATGATTGCAGACTTCATTCCTGCGGTAGTCGGTTTGATCGTGACAGTTCTATTAGCAACTTTGATTAAGAATAAAGGCAGTTTCGTTTCGCCAACTAAGAAATTTGAATCTAAAGAAGAAAAAGATTTGCCAAGTCTTAAGACAGCAATCATAACACCGTTGGTTGCAGTCGTTTTATTGTTGATTACTCCTATTGGAGAAGTTTTAAATATCAAAGCATTATCATCGTTTAACTTAGATGCGATGTATATCTTACCAATTGCTGGTTTAATCGGTACTTTAGCAATGGGACAAGGGAAAAAGTTTTTAAGTTATATGACTAATGGATTAGCGCGAATGACTGATGTTGTTATGATTTTAATTGGTGCTGGTGCAATTGCCGGATTGGTTTCAGCTTCTAATTTGCCACAAAAAGTTGTTGAAATAGTTCAAGTATCTGGAATATCCGGGACATTTTTAGCACCGATTGCCGGAATCTTGATGGCTGCTGCTACGGCATCAACTTCAACTGGTGTTATCCTAGCTTCTAATTCATTCAGTAAATCAATCATGGAATTTGGTATCTCTGGGACCGGTGCCGCCGCTATGGTACATACTGGAGCAACTGTGATTGATCAGTTGCCACATGGTAATTATTTCCATGTGACAGCTAAAGCAGTTGATATGCAATTTAAAGAAAGAATGACTGTCGTTTTTTGGGAAATGCTAGTCGGTCTCTCAATGACGATTGTTGCAACATTAATGTATGGAAATTTGTTCTAGAGGTGGATTATAAATGAAAATAGTTTTAGCTCCAGACTCATATAAAAATTCATTAACGGCAAAACAGGTGGCCGCTTCAATAAAAAAGGGATTTCAAAAAGTTTATCCTAATGCTGAATACGTCAGTTTTCCCATGGCTGACGGTGGTGAGGGTACAGTTCAGTCGCTTGTGGATGCTAAGAATGGTCAAATAATTACCGAAAAGGTTGTGAATCCGCTAGGCAATCCCACTGAGGCGCAGTATGGTTTGATTGACGACGGTAGTGTCGCTGTAATTGAAATGGCTCAAGCAAGTGGCATTCAATATATCAATCAATTCACACAAAATCCTTATATTACGACTACTTTTGGAACTGGAGAGTTAATCAAATCGGCAATCAAACACGGTGCTAAAACCGTTATTATTGGTATTGGCGGGTCAGCAACAAATGATGGTGGAGCCGGTATGGCTCAGGCTTTAGGCGCTCATCTATTGGATGAAAAAGGTGACGAATTACAATATGGCGGAGCAATGCTCAAGAAACTTGATAAAGTCGATATTTCAGAGATGTTGCCAGAATTAAGCGACACTGAAATAATTATTGCTTCTGACGTTACTAATCCATTAACTGGACCCAATGGAGCAAGTCATGTTTTTGGTCCACAAAAGGGTGCTAATGAAGAAATGGTCGAATTCTTAGATGAAGCACTTTCGCATTATGCTGATGTATTAAAAAGAGATTTAGGAAAAGACTTAGAAAATGTTCCTGGAGCTGGTGCAGCTGGTGGATTAGGTGCTGGACTGTTGGCCTTTACCAACTCACAAATGCGCTCAGGCGTCGATATAGTAGTTAATTACACCGGTCTGAAAGAAAAGGTTAAAGGCGCTGACGTGGTCATTACTGGCGAAGGCCAGATTGACTTTCAAACCAAGTTTGGGAAAACACCTATCGGAGTTGCTAAAGCGGCTAAGGCAGTTGATCCAGATACAACAGTAATTGCAATCGCAGGTTCAGTTGGCGAGAAAATCTCAGAATTGTATCCTTTAGGAATCGATGCTATTTTCACCTGTGTGCCCGGAATTGAAGAATTATCCAAAGCAATTCAAGATACAGATAAGAATTTACAACAGGTTTCAGAAAATATTGCACGCTTAATCAAAAAAGTATAAATTTATCAATTGAGTGATTTACCAAAATAGGTAAACGCTCATTTTTTTGTTACCATTGATTAAAAGGGAAGTGTTGTATCATGCAAATTGATGAATCGTGGTATTCTGAATTGAAGTTAGGACAAATAAAGTCTTTGCAGCCAGTTTCCGGTGGCGATATTAATTTAGCTTTTAAAGTCGTTAGTGATGAAGGAACTTATTTCTTAAAAATCCAACCAAATAATAAAGCAGACTTCTTTGATCATGAAATCGAAGGCTTGAATCTGATTAATTCCGTCGTTCATGCCCCTCAAGTCATTCGTTCAGGAACTTTTCAGGATTGTGGTTATTTGATTCTGAATTACCTTGAATTTGGCACAGGCTCACAGTTTGATTTGGGCAAAATGGTAGCCAGGATGCATCAGAAACATGCGTCACGCTTCGGTTTAGATAAAAGTGTTTTGAATGCTAAAAATATTAAGATCAATACTTGGCAAACTAACTGGGGTGATTTTTATATTAAGCAACGACTCGAAGTTTTGGTCGATCAAGTTAAAAAGAAGGGCTACTGGAATGAGCACCGCTCGAATTTAATGAATGATTTAGAAAGTGAAATTTACCAGTATTATCAAACCAATCCAGTGACGCCAAGCTTGTTACATGGTGATCTTTGGAATGGCAACGTAGGTTTTGATATTGAGCATCAGCCGGTTCTGTTTGATCCTGATGTTTTCTTTGGCAATCGTGAAATGGATTTAGCAATGACATTGTTATTTGGTGGCTTTAATGAAGAGTTTTATCAAGGGTATAATGATGTTTATCCACTAGAAAAACATTGGCAAAAGCGCATTCCTTGGTATCAAACGTATTATTTGTTGGCACACCTAAATTTATTTGGGGAAACCTATGGTCCAAGTCTAGAGAATGCATTATCATTGAGTCTTCAAAAATGAAATAACTTTGGCAATTGAAATAATTTAGAGTAATACTAGAGATGAGAATAGATAGATTTATTGGGAGTGATAGGCATGAATAATGAGATCAAGTTTATAATCAGTGAATTAGAAGTAATTTATGGATTTTATCAAGATAAATTCAGTTTAGAGAGAATCAAAAAATATATTTTGAGTATGCCCGATGGTTCAAAAATAGTTAAAGTTGAAGAAGGAACGGTGCCAATGTATGAACACAATCTAACCTTGCCAATTGGTCAATTTAGTGATGATACCGATTCGGTTAGCCTCTTACTAGTTACACACACTATGGTACAAAATAGGGATGAAGCTGTTATCGCAAGTGACACTAAGAGAGTAGTCGATTTGGTCAGTCGTTTGCTTCACTTGATTTCACCTAAAGAATAGATTATTTTACCGATATTTTAGTCAATAATCACCAATGATTTTTGGTGGTCATTGGCTTTTTTTGTTGCTATAGAGGCATTTTGAAAAATATATAAAAGTAAAAGTAAATTTGACTTATATTGCAATGTTCTTTAAATTATTTGTTGCGCGAAAGATTTGATAAAGGGGAGAAGAAGATGAGTTTAAGAGTGCTATTAGTTTGTGGAACAGGTGCTTCATCTAGTTTTATGGCGGTCAGTATGAGAAAGGCTGTTCAACAATTAGGTTTAGATTATAAGATACAGGCTCGCAGTGAATCTGAGTTGGAAAATTATTTGGATGAAGTCGATGTAATAATGGTTGGTCCGCATTTGTCATTTATGGAAGAGGAGATCAAAAAATCAATTGGTGGTAGAAAAATTAAGGTGATACTGATGAATCCCGCTTACTATGCTGTACTGGATGGAAAAAAAGCGCTAGATCATTTGCAAAGTGAACTTGACTACAAAGAAGAGGATTCTAATAAATGAATAAATTTACGATGCTTTTTAAAGATCGAATTGCTCCAGTAATGGGACGGATCAGTCGAAGTACTTGGATCAGCGTTTTGAAGGATTCAATTTTACAGACTTTACCATTTATTTTGGTTAGTTCATTGATAACCTTTTTGAGCTTATTCAGCAATATTTGGAAATGGTGGCCAGATTTTTCGGGAATCGGTAATTTTACTTTTGGAATAGTTTCAATCTTTGTGGCGTTTCTAATCCCGTTCAATATGATGGAAAAGAAGAAATTGACTAAGCAGCGAATTATTTCAGGCTTATCCGCAATAGGATTGTTTCTTTTATTAACACATCCCACTCTTTTGAATGGAAATATTACCTTCAAATTTAGTTTTCTTGGTGCTGGTGGGATGTTTGTTGCAATTATTTGTGGTGTTTTCACAGCGTTAATAATGGGATTTTTTGGAAAATTTAGTTTTTTTAGTGAAAATACGACTATTCCAGATTTTGTTATCGCCTGGTTTGATTCAATGCTGCCAATTGGAATCGTCATTACTACCGGTTGGCTGTTGGTTGATATCTTAAAAGTCAATGTGTATCAATTAATAATTCAGTTATTTTCACCCTTGAGTGGAATCGTGGAAACATTACCTGGATTTGTCCTAGTGATGTTAATTAATTGCTTGATTTATTCTATGGGGATTTCAACGTGGATATTGACGCCAATTACCACGCCAGTGTATTTAGCTGCTATTCAAGCAAATCAAACTCAAGGGGCTCACAATATTGTAACGGGGGAAACAATGTTTTCGACCTATCTTTGGATCGGTGGCGTGGGTTGTACTTTGCCATTGGTATTAATGATGTTGATCTTAGCTAAATCGAAACGTTTAAAAGTATTGGGACGAGCCTTCATAATTCCTAGTATTTTTAACATCAACGAACCAGTAGTTTTTGGCTCAGTTGTGTGGAATCCTTTTTTCATGATTCCTATGTGGCTCCAAGGACTTATTTTACCTATGATTGTCTGGTTTGGATTGAAGTCTGGATTGGGTCAGATTCCTCATGCAATTTTTCAAATGTGGTATGTGCCTTTTCCAATTAATACGTGGATCAATGGTCAAACGATCGGTTCGATTATTTTGTTGTTAATAATCTTTATAACGTCAGCATTGATTTGGTATCCGTTCTTCAAGGCTTATGACAAGGAATTAATTAAAAGAGGAGTAGAAGATAATGGATAATATAGAGAACAGTGTAGACTTGGAACGGACTATGCAGATCATTATCCAAGCGGGTGACGCTAGAAAAATAGTGATACAGGCTTTAGATTTGATTGGGGATGCTAAGTACGATGAAGCTAGATTAGTTTTAAATACTGCACATCAAAAATTATTGGTTGCCCATGGATTGCAAACTGAAAAGATACAACAAGAGGCTCAAGGACAAAAATTATCATATTCGGTCTTATTTACTCATGCTCAGGATACGATGATGTCGGTTGATACCGAATTCAATTTAGTTAAGCACTTAATAGACATTTTTCAAAAAAGAATCAATTAGACACAAAAATAGCCGTCAACCGCAGATGTTGACGACTATTTCTTTATAACTTTACTTGTTAAGGAGGATTCGAATGTGAATGTGAATTGTTTTCAATAATTAAATCAAGTTTGCTACTTGCATCAAGATAGGAACAACGATTACGAACAAGACGGTTGAAGTTGTAACAAGGTTTGTTGCGTAATCGACGTCACCATGCGATTGATCAACCAAGATAGGAAGAACTGCTAAACCAGGAGCGGCTGATTGGATGATGAATGAGCTGCTTTCTAGTGCTGGTAAGTTTGTACCCATCATTGATTTACCAAGAAGGATGATGGCGATCATAAGTGCTGGAGCGATAATAAATCTACCAACTAGGGCTAAGATCGTATCACGATCAAATTTAATAGATTTCAAACCGGCATCAGCTAAGATGATACCAATGTAGATAAGTGACATAGGTGTAACGATACCACCAACCATGTCTAAGGTCTTGTTGATCCAATCTGGAACGGGAATAGCTAGAAGCAAGAAGACTAATGAAACTAAGAAACCAACCAATGGAGCAGGTAGTAATTTCTTCCAGTTGAAGTCTTTTTTAGCACCCTTTTCAACGGTTGGGTCATCACTTGAGATAAAGAAGATACCAATAGCCCAAGTAGAGATTGTGTTCATAACATAGTAAACAAGGAAGTAAGGTAAACTCTTAGTACCAAACAAAGCCATGTTTAAAGGTAAACCGATAAAGATCGTATTAGCATTAACGAACATGTTAATAAATGTACCACGACGGCCTTTTCTAATCTTGAAGACCTTTGTTAAAATCCAGGCTACGATATAGCCTAAGGTAAAACTGGCGAAAGTGAAAACTAAACCACCAGATAAACTTGCTAACTTGTCTCTAGTTAAATACTTAAGAACAGAAACAAAGATTGAAGCAGGTAAGGCAATTTTCATGATAATAAATGAAATATTACCCTTGAACTCGTCACCCAAGCGGCCAGAGCCTCTTAGCCAGTACCCCAAAGCGATGACAAGGACGATTTCAGCAACACTTTCTAGTGAAGTGATAAATGCAGCCATAAAAATAATTCCCCTTTATTTGACAAATTTAATATATATTAATATTTAGGTTCCCATTTTGCATCAGCAACAGCTTTTTTAGCGTCAGTTGCTGTAGTTAATTTTTCATCAATTGCTTGTTGGGCAACACCCTCAGCAACAGTGATACTGAACTTATCTAGTTTTGAAACTGGAGGAAGTACAGCAGCACCGGGTTGTGTTGCATCAACGATACCACCTAATGAATGGGCAGCTTTATTGATCATACCATCTGAAAGAACTTTAGCATTAACAGATAGTGAACCAAGTCCAAGACCAGGGTAAACCAAAGCGTTATTAGCTTGACCAATGTTGTATGTAACACCATTGTATTCGATAGGATCAACTGGAATACCAGTAGCAATAAGAGCTTTACCGTCAGTCCATTTCAAAAGATCTTCAGCCTTAGCTTCAGCAAGTTTTGTAGGATTTGATAGTGGGAAGATGATTGGACGTTCTGTATGAGCGGCCATTTCTTTAACAGCTGCTTCTGTGAAAGAACCAGGTTGTGTTGATGTACCAACTAAGATTGTTGGGTGAACGGCTTTGATAACAGCTTCAAGATTTGTTAACTCGTCAGCGTTGTCAAATTCACTACGTTGTCTTGTGAATGGCTTTTGTTCAGGAGTCAAGTCTTCTGTGTCGTCAAATAGTAAACCTTGCTTGTCAACTAAGTAGAAGTGTTTCTTAGCTTCTTCTTCAGAAAGTCCTTCTTCAACCATAGCGTCGAAGATTCTCTTAGTAATACCAGCACCAGCAGTACCTGCACCGAATGACAAGTAAACTTGATCAGTTAATTTTTGCTTAGAAATGTTCAAAGCACCAAGAATACCTGCAAGTGTAATAATACCTGTACCTTGAATATCATCGTTGAATGTTAAAATATCATCTTTGTACTTATTTAAGATATTGGCAGCATTGCTACGACCAAAGTCTTCAAAGTGAAGATACATATCAGGGAACAAGCTTTCAGCAGTTTGAACGAATTTGTCAACAAAGTCATAGTACTTGTCGCCTGTAACACGTTGATGATGGTTACCCATATATAAGTCATCAGCAAGAAGTTCTTTGTTGTTAGTACCAACGTCAAGTACAACAGGAAGAACAGATGCAGGATCAACACCGGCAGCAGCTGTGTAAACCATCAATTTACCAACTGAGATATCAACACCTTGGACACCCCAGTCGCCAATACCAAGAATACCTTCGCCATCAGTAACAACGATAAGTTTGATATCGCGTCCCTTAGCAGCATTCTTTAAGGCAGCTTCAATATCATCTTGATCATCAATTGATAGGAAAGCAGCGTTTTGTGGATCTAAGAAGAAGTGACTGTAATTTTCAATTGTGTCAGCAATAGTTGGATCATATACAACTGGCATGAATTCATTAACATGTTCACTGAATAACTTGAAGAACAATGTAACATTTTCATTGAAAATATCCATCAAGTACATTCTCTTATCTAAGAATGTAGCTTTCTTAGAATAGTTTTCGTAAGCTTGTTCTACTTGTTGGTCCAATGTTTGAACGAATGGTGGAAGCAAACCTTCGATATGATTTTCTTTTCTTTCTTCCTTAGTAAAGGCAGTACCTTTATTCAAGAAATGATTATTTAATAAGTCTAAACCCTCATAGCTCATAAAAATTCCTCCTAAATAATTTTTTCATCTTATCAACACTATAATAATTAATATACTTATGCATATCATAATTTATAAACTAAATTTACATATATTGAATTTTAAGAAAATTCCTACTTGGCATATTAAATATTTGTGTTGCTAATTAACTTTCGAATGTATAATAATACATAATAAAAAATGTAGTCAAATAATTGAACATTAATAAATAAAATTTATAGGTGATAGGATGAATTTAAAAGATTATCAATATTTTAAAAAATTATCGGAATTAAAGAACTTTTCAGATACTGCCAATTTCTTTGGAGTCAGTCAGCCGACGATTACTTATTCATTGAAACGATTAGAGCAGACCTATGGGTTGTCATTGGTTAAGCGAAAGAGCTATGCAAATTCGTTATCATTAACTTATGCAGGGCAACAGTTGTTGACGCATATTGATCGAATTCTTTTAGAAGATGATTTGATTAGCGATGATATGGAACGGATCAAGCGAGAAAAAATTGTTATGGGTTGGCCACCAATTATTACAAATTACGTGATTCCAAAAGTGTTCGATCGCTTGCGTGATGCTGATTTACTTAATTCAATTATTCCTGTAGCCGAGAGTTCTAAGATTTTGTTGTCAAAATTAAAGAATGGCGAAATAGATTTATCACTTTTAGGATCAACCATTTTGCCACAAGAAAATCACTTGGATTACCAGTTGATTAAGGAACATCGTTTCAAATTCATCGCTTCGGCTGATCGGGATGTTTCAAAAATTAAAACGGTTGAGCAATTATTTAAGGAAGATTTCATTTCTTTGGACGAAGGATCAGTTCATAGTCAGGTGTTGCAACATATCATTCAGCGCTATAATGTGACTCCACAAACAATGTTTCGAACTGCCGATTATCATTTGATGTTGAATCTAGTTAAGGCTGATAAAGGAGTTAGTTTTGTAGCTGAAACTGCAATTCAAGATGTTGATGGTATTCAAGAAATAAAAATTAATGACTTACAGTTACCATCATTTTTTATTCTATTTGTTTACCGTCCCAATATGGTTGGGGATGAAACTCTTGCAAAACTAATGCATATTTTTAGGAATATATAGATAATTTATTTTAAATATAAAAAATTTATGGTATACAGGTCTAGCCCAATGAAGTAAAATATGATTAACCAATTGGGTATTGGTGTTTAGTCGGTAGATAGAAATGAATAATAATATTTCTTGTATATTTAACAAAAATTGTATCTCATCAGTATAATTATTAATTTGTGTATATATTGTTTTATTATCATTTTTTATACTCAAAATGAATTAAAAACTAGGGGATAGTTTGTTATTTTTAATTTATTTTTCGTTAAAAGACCATTTCGATGGTCTTTTGTCGTTTAAAAGCTTAATTTATAATAAATTGTCGACTTTTGTAAACTGTCCAAAAATTAAATTATTTATGGTATCATAATTTAGTCGAGAGAAGTTCAAGCTGTTGATTCTTCTTTCAAGATAATTTCATGATTACAAAAATATATGATTTATCAATAAATGGTGGTTCCTCCCTGAGCTACCATTTTTTTTGCGCTTTTTAAAGGCTACAATCGTTTAAAACTGTGTTGTAGCAATAATAAGATACGTTTCTATGGTATAATTTCTTGTAATAAGCTATTTAGGAGTTTTAGTATGAATTACAATAAGGAACAACAAAAAGAAATTGCACAATACGCGGTAGAGCATGACAATGATTATAAAGCCACGGGTGAAAAATACGGAATTTCATATCAACAAGTAGCTGCTTGGGTTAGAAAATATTTGAAAGTAACAAAAACCAATCAAAGTCAGAAAAAATCAGTTACAACTAAAAAAGCACCACAGGCTAATGCTTTAGATATTTTAAGTCGAAAAGATCCAATCTTAGAAGAACAATTACATGAAGTTAAGAAAAGATTAGGCTTGGAGTAATAAATGAAAAAGGTTATTTTCGTTTGTCTTGGAAATATTTGTCGCTCGCCAATGGCAGAAATGATAATGCATGATTTAATTGAGAAAAAGGGCATTAGTCAGCAAATCCAAGTGGATTCACGAGCAACTTCAAATTATGAAATAGATAATCCACCTCATGTTGGGGCAATTGCAGAATTAAAGAAGCAACATGTTCCTTTACTTAAACATCGAGCACGAAGAATCACTGCTACTGATTTTCAGGAAGCTGACTTAATAATTGGAATGGATCACCAAAATATTATTGATTTGCGCAAAATGGCTCCTAGACTTGATGTTGAAAAGATCCATTTAGCCTATGATGTTCTTGGAAAAAATAAAGAAATTGTAGATCCATGGTACGATCATAATTTCGAGAGAACTTATCACCAATTGATGGAAGTTTTACCTGTCTGGCTTGAATCTTTATCAGAATAAATACAGATAAAAAGTCATTTAATTATTAAGTATTAAAGAAGACTAGTGTCGTAACCATCAGGGATGATTGCCATACTAGCCTTTTTAGACAAAAATTTTTTTTGATATTTAGATGCTTATTGGAGGTTTTTATATGTCTAATTCACTTTGGAATCATATTAAAAATATTTTTTCGACAGATGATTCAGTTGATGAAGGAAGAATTGAAACCAATGATATTCATGATCCACAAAATAAAGCCCGCAGTCAGGCACAAGCACAGTGTGATTTTTCTGAAATCTTAGATGTTAAAAATATTGTTATGGAAGTTGATCTTCATTCGCAGGCAGAAGTTCTAAAATATTTAACTGATTTCTATCATAGATTGAATCTAGCAACTGATTCTGAAAAACTTTACGGAAGATTTTTATTGCGAGAAAAAGAATCTGCGACTAATTTAGGTAGTGGTATAGTAATGCCTCATGCTGTCGACAGTTCGGTACAAAAATTAACTATGATTATTTTGAAATTAGAGAACCCACTGATGTGGGATGATCAAAAAGTGAGTTGGGTGATAGCACTCTTGATACCTGAATCTGAAAAGGATTTCTCACATGTCAAATATATGGCGGGAATTGCTCGATTATTGTTGAAACCGACATTTGTCTATGCATTGAAAGAAACGACTACAGCAAAACAGGTTGAAAAATTATTTGTAAATAGCTGAAGGAATCCTTTTGTGACAATGAAAAATTAAATATATTATGATATTGTTGTAGGTAGTTAATTAATTGATCTGGAGGGATTATTTTGGGCCAATTGAGTGTTCTGAATGTTATAATTCGACTCCTTTTAGCGGTACTATTTTCTGGAATTATAGGATTGGATCGAGCGTATAAACATCGACCAGCTGGTTTGCGGACACATATCTTGGTTTGTCTGGGAGCATGTATCATTGCTATGATCCAAAAAAATATTGGATTTGACGCCTTAGAGATGGCTCGCCAATATCCACAGTATAAGGGCGTTTTAAGAGCTGATGATGCTAGATTGATTGCTCAAGTTGTTAGTGGTATTGGTTTTTTAGGTGCAGGGACAATTATTGTGGAGCATCATTCAATCAGAGGATTGACGACAGCTGCTAGTTTGTGGGTAGTAGCATGTCTGGGAATCGCTGTTGGTATGGGAGATTATATTATCGCCATAGTAGGATTCTTAGTCGTCTATGCTGTTTTGGGCTTCTTAAAGAAAATTATCAAAATCAGTCCGGTACGAAAGTTAAAAATTGAGTATAAACACAAGATTGATACAAAGAAATTTATCGATGATTATTTTCAAAGACACGATATAACCGTTGAGGGTGTCAGATTCAGCGTTTCAAGATTAGAAAGTACGAAGATTTATACTAATGTTTATTCAATCGACTTTGGGAAAAATATTGATTACGTTGACATTGTTGAAGGATTGTCAATGAATGAAAATATTATAAAAGTTGAAACTATTAACGTTTAATGGGTGCGAGGCATGTAAATAGGCGTAAAAGCTATGTCTCAATCTCATTTTTTTATGTTTATTTTTATGTAAATTTATTTAATTAATTAAGTCTGGATAAATCATTGTAATTTGTCTAGACCTTTGTTATCTTTTTCTATCGGGGGAACTAATGTTAAGAATTCTACGTTCAAGATTATTCATTATTTTTGTATTCACGCTATTTATTTTGATGGGGTACTTGCTATTTGTAAAAAATAATACTATGGGTAAAGTGACGGAATCAAAAATAACTGTAATCAATTTATCAAATCAAAAAAGGATTACGGAATTTGATAATAAGAGTCGCAATTATTCGTATGTTTCATTCGATAATTTGTATGAAAATACAGCGCTCTACTTTGGGTCCAAAATTTATCAATTTGGACATATTAAAAAAATAAATACAAGGGACCAGACCATGTTAGTGACGCTTGATGGTAATGATCCTTCGAAAACTTGTAAGATCAGATACGGCTCATCGGATTTTGCTCGTGGTATAAGTGATTTACAAGAAGATGATGCGATAGAGTTTTATGGCAAAGTTTTATCAATTGACGATTATATGAATGAAAAAGGACGGGAAATGAGCCGACCAGTGATTTCTGCCAACTTCATTCAAATGAAATTAAAAAATAGGGGAAAATAATGCAATTATTTAATAGTGTTCTAGACGATAATTTTGAATATTTAATGTATCAAGAATTACTTGATTTACGTGAATTAGAATCAGATATTTCTAAAAAATAATGGGGTAATAGGTGATGATCATATTTTTGATTGTCGCTTTTTTTATTGGGAATATAAAAGAATCTAAAATAAAATGACAACCAAAAAAGCCTACTGAAATTAAATTCAGTAGACTCTTTTTGATAAAACTTTTTAAACAAATGGCAATCACTCTTTAGAGCGACATTAATAAGAGAAGTTTTAATTATTATTTTTTAGATTCCTTCTTGTCTTTTCCAGACTTCTTTGCTGCGGAATCTACGCGTTTTTCGTTTTCTTTTACATCATCGGGAAGAGAGGCAAATTTATCAAACAAACTTCCAAAATTACTTTCACGTTTCACTGTTAAGCCCATCGGTACCAGCCCCTTTCAGGTTTCTTTATATCTAACTGTATTATAAAACCTTTTTAAAGAAATGACAAATTCTTGAGCGTTGTAAATTATAAAAATTAATTAGCTTTTTCGATCTTGCCTGTGGCGATAGGTAAAGTAGTATGAGCATCGTAATTGCCTACAGCTCCAGCAACGCTATTTGGCAATTCAAGACTATCTGGAACACCATGGACATAAATAACACGTTTATCTAGTTCCAAATCATCAGTTCCAAAAACTTCTTTAAATTTATTCTGTAGTTCTTTTAATGGAACGTCCATTTCATATTTGAAATGACCGTTAGCGTCAGAAACGGGATAATTGTCATTAGGGACATCCATATGTTGAGGGGCATTGTCGAAAGGAACCATAGTTGTACCAGAGACTATTTCAGTTTCGGGAAGATCAACTAGACCATCTTTATTCTTGTCTTGAGCCATAGTAGCTATTTGAGCATCCTTGCCTTCGGGAAAGCCATGGAAATGTTCCCAATGTTGAGTATTCTTAGGTGTATCAAACATTTCGATTTCGATGTGTAGTTTGTCGTCTGATTCAGTGAAAGTAGCTTGACCATGAGCTTTAGTACCAATAAATTCGTCATTTAATGGTTGAATATTTGCAATATATTTGTTTGTCATAAGAAAATCTCCTTTTATAAATTGTACGCAAAACTATTTTACAAAACTAATTGTATACCGTTTATATTTATTTACAAGTGAAAAATTAATGTTGCACTAAAGTTGACAATTATTTTGATTAACTTAAGATTAAATAAGTTCGGACTAATATGAGGAGGGATATTTATTGGCAACTGAATATCTTGAACACAAATTAAGCTTATTGCCACCACGTCCGGGTTGCTATTTAATGAAGGATATCAATTCGAAGATTATTTATGTTGGTAAAGCTAAAAATTTGAAGAATCGGGTACGTTCATATTTTAAAAGTTCCCATGAGGGAAAAACAGCACGGTTAGTATCCGAAATACGTGATTTTGAAACAATTATCACTTCTAATGACAAGGAAGCCTTCTTATTAGAAATTACTTTGATTCAAAAACACCAACCTTATTACAATATAAAATTGAAGCGAGGGACAGGGTATCCTTATATTAAGATTACAAATGAACGTGATCCTAAGATGGAAATAACTGGTTCTATTAAAAAAGATGGTGGCTATTATTTTGGGCCTTATCCTAATGTTTGGGCTGCTTCAAATACTTTGAATTTCCTACAAAAAGTCTATCCCTTGAGAAGGTGCCAAGGTAATCTAGGTCGTCCTTGCCTTTACTACCACATGGGACAATGTCTGGGAGCTTGCTTTCAAACCGTTCCTAAGGAAAAATACGATAATCAAATTGAGAAGATCAAACGCTTTTTAGGTGGTAACGTGGGTGAAATCAAACATCAACTAGAAGAAAGAATGGAAACAGCTTCTGAAAAAATGGAATTTGAACGGGCTGCAGAGTTACGAGATCAGATTAAGTACATTGAAACCACGGTTGAAAAGCAGAAAATTATTTCTAATGACAGTACGCCACGAGATATTTTTAATTATTATGTTGAAAAAGGCTGGATCTCAATTCAAATCTTCTTTATTCGCCAAGCTAGATTAATGAAGCGTGAGAAGAAAGTTTTTGCCTGTATCAATACTCCTGAAGAGGAATTATCGACGTTCATTTTGCAATTTTATAATCGTCGTAATCAAGTATTGCCTAAAGAGATCTTGGTACCTGATAATTTGGATAAAAAAACACTTTCACAAGTATTGAATATACCGTTTCGAACTCCACAACGTGGTCAGAAAAAAGATTTGATGGATATGGCAGCGGAGAATTCTAAATTAGTTTTACAGGAGAAATTCCGTTTGATGGAATTAGATAATCGTCAGACTTATGGTGCTCAAAAACAGATTTTTGATGCCTTAGATTTACCATATGGCCACGTTATTGAATCATTTGACCATTCACACATCCAGGGAACAAATCCCGTGTCGGCTATGGTTATGTTTAAGGACGGTCGACCTGAAAAGAGTGGTTATCGTAAATATAAGATAAAAGGTGAAGTCGAGCACCAGTCAGGAGCTGATGAGGCGGCTAATACCCGGGAAGTGATCTATCGGCGCTATTCACGTCTAATCAAGGAAGATGCTGCTTTACCAGATTTAATTTTAATGGACGGTGGCATTATCGAATTACGTGCAGTTATGGATGTTTTAGTCAATGAATTGGGAATTGATATACCTGTAGCCGGAATGGTCAAAGATAATCACCATAATACTTCACATTTAATTGTCGGAGAAGATGGGATTGAGGTACCATTAGATCGTAAGAGCCAAGGATTTTATCTGTTGCAGCGAATACAAGATGAGGTCCACCGTTTTGCAATTACATTCCATCGAAAGACTAGGAGTAAAAATGCTTTGTCGTCACAATTGGATAATATTCAAGGTGTTGGTCCTAAAACCCGGACTAAACTATTGAAAAAATTTGGTTCCGTTAAAAAGATGAAAGAGGCTTCAGTTGAACAGTTGACTGATTTAGGGATTCCTAAGACAACTGCACAGACGATAAAAATTACCTTAGCAAGTACTAATTTTCATAAAAAATACCATAAAGGTTAATTGGGGGAAAATATATGATTACATTAAAGTCAGAACGTGAAATAGAAGGAATGCGAGAGTCTGGTAAAATTCTAGCGGGAGTCCATTTAGGTTTGCGTGATATGATCAAACCAGGGATTTCAGCCTATTCGATTGAAGAGTTTGCCAATGATTACATCGTTAGTCACGGTGCTGTTCCTTCAGAAAAGGGTTTTGAAGGATATAAATACGCTACCTGCGTTGATGTTAATGACGAAGTAGCTCATGGAACACCACGTCGCAATTTGATTTTACACGAAGGCGATCTCGTAAAAGTTGATATGACGGTTAGTTATAAGGGTTACCAAAGTGATTCATGTTGGAGTTATGCGGTAGGATCAGTTACTCAGGAAACTTCAGATTTGATGGAAGTTACTAAGAAGTCATTGTATTTAGGAATTGCTCAAAGTGTTGCTGGCAATCGTTTGGGAGATATCGGTTATGCAATTCAACATTATACTGAGGATGAACACGGCTATGGAGACGTTAGAGAACTCTGTGGACATGGTATTCAACCTACTATGCATGAACAACCAGATGTTTTGCACTATGGAGAACCTGGTAAGGGATTGCGCCTTAAAAATGGGATGACAATTACTATTGAACCAATGATCAATGAAGGTACTTGGGAAATTGTTGATCGTCAATTGGATGATCCTAATGATGACTGGATTTATTATGCTAGTGCCGATGGTTCTTGGTCTGCCCAATATGAACATACCTTGGCTATTACTGAAGATGGGCCAAAGATTCTAACTTCACAAGACGCTGCTGAAGATGAGAAGTATCTAAAGTGGGCTCGTGATTATTTGAAGGAACATAAACAAACTAAATAGTTCATTAAAATACCGTCTATATTTAAGCACAATTGTGCAATATAGACGGTATTTTTGTAATTTCTTTACAGATAAAACTTATTATTAATATAATTATTTTACTTTCAAATTTATGGAGGAGTGAATATGACATATTATCGTGTAAGTAAGGACGGGGTAGAAAAAAGCGACCAAGAAAACGGAAATTGGTTAGTACTTCGAGAAGATGCAGTAACCAAGGAGACTTTGAGTAAAATCAATGATGAATATTCATTACCAGATGAATTATTTAGTGCAAGAAATGAAGCTGAGGAGGTTACTAGATTTGAATCGTTGAAGGATACTAAATTAAAGAATCCTATGGTTTTAGTTTTGATGGATCTATATGATAGTAAAACTGAGACCATTGAGGAGCGATTAGAACCGGTAACAATTTTAAAAGCTGACGATTTATTAATAACACATGTCTGCAGAGAATCGTCGTTGATCGATCATTTGCTAGAGAACAATGCCACTGATCTGAATAATTTTGAAAAAATAATTGCTCGTTTGGCTTATACAACTTATAGGCACTTTATTGCCGAATTAAGCGAGATTAAAGAAGAAATTGATAAGTTAGACCAAGCATCACGAAAGGCTGCTGGTAAGGAAGAATTGGTCAAATTAACAGATACACAGCGAGTTGTCGTATATATTGATCAGACTTTATTAGATCAAAAAGAAGTTTTGGATAAACTTTTAACTGATGAAGATTTTTTGACAGGATTAGCCGATGAAAAATTGAGCTATGATATCAGAGTACGACAACGACATGCAGAGAAGATGGTCAATATATATCGTGATCTTTTGGAAAGTATTAGTAATTTATTTGTCAGTATGATGGATCGTAGTTTGAATAATTTAATGAAATATCTAGATTCAGTAGCCTTGATTATTTCCATACCATCATTATTTGCCGGGGTATGGGGGATGAACGTTGGAGGATTGCCGGGAACTAAATCTAAAATAGGTTTTGTAATCGTAATGCTTGCGGCCGTTTTAGTCTCAATTATCTTTGGAATATATTTGCGTAATAAGGATTACTCTAAATGATTTTAAGAATAAAAAAATACAATCATCATGATTCTGATGATTGTATTTTTTAGGCGCACCCTGCATGGGTGCTAACTTGGTGGTGAAAGTCCACTGTGAGCCGTAGTAGTCGGAATCACTAGCCGAGGATAAGGGTGTCCACCGTGAGGTGGAATCTGAAGGAAGTCTAAAGCAAAATACTGAGCTGATGAACAAAGTGTTGAGATCAAACTTTTGACCGAATTCAATATTTAAAGTTCCAAGAAGTTTGAGTTAGATATTTTTCGTTGGGTCTGAGGATCATGTCTCTTAAATCGTTACTAGAACTAGGAGGTATCTGTGCTTCTAGAGCAATTCCACCATACTGATTGAAATCATGAGTTAGACCAGTGTGATTAAAATGATTTCCAGTGTAAACAACAATGGCTGGAGCAGTTGTTCTTAAAATCATTGATCTACGTCTATCTGATGAATAAAGTTTTACAGCCGGTGCTGAATTATTATTCAAGATGAAGGGATGATTAAGTCCGTTTTCATGTTTGATTTGGGAATCAGATGAACCTAAGGCTTGGTTAAGAATTCTTTCATTTCGAAAATCAAAACAACTGTCAGCGACATTTTGAGTGCTAGCTAGAGGGATGTGGTCTTTATCTAGTGGTAAATATTGGTCCGCATTTATCATCAATAAATTGTTTTTAATATTACTTTTAGGACCATCTAAGCAGAAATATACATGATTGGCTATATTGCAAAGGGTTGTCGCATCAGTGACCGCTAATACCGAATAGAAAAGGGTATCTTGATTATTTAAAGTGTATTTGACCGTTATATCTAAGTTTCCAGGATAATTATTATTACCATCTAGATCTAAATAATGAAAGCTAGCACTACAATCAAATTCTGATTGATTTACTTTAAAGTCAAAGATTCTGGTATCTAATCCTCTTTTCCCACCATGTGAATGGGTAATGTTATTCTCGTTTAGTTCAAAATGATAGGCTTTTGTGTCATTTTTTTGCCATAAACCAGATTTGATTCTGCCGATGACTCTTCCGACAGTGCCACCAAGAAAATTTCTTTCTTTATCATAATCTTCTGGACAATCTAAACTCAAAATTAGATTGATCAACTTACCATGGTCAGGAACCATCACTTTTTCAAGTGTTGCTCCGTAATTCAAAAGTTTAACGATCATACCATTGTCATTTTGTAGCGTGATTTCATATTTGTTTTTATCGTATTGGATTTTAGAGTTTTCTATGATAAGTCACTTTCTATTTCATCTTTGAAGAGATCCTGGCGCTTAACCTCTTGAAAATGATTTGTGAGATTATTGATTTTTGTAAACATCTTTTTTGCATTATTAGTTTGCTGTAAGCCCAAATAGCCTAAGCCCATCAGATAATAGCAGTTAATGCTATTTTTATTTTGATGATTCTCATCAAATAATAGTGAATCAGGCAAAGAAACAGCAAAATAATCAGCAGTAATTTTATCAAAAAGATGTTTTTCACCATAAGTGAGCAATTTATGATATTTTGCCACGGCCTTTTTTTGTTCTCCTAATTGTTCCCAAGCAAGTCCTTGATAAAAGATAGCATCAGCAGGTTCATCGTTGTAGTACATCATGTTCGTTGGCTCAACAATACCTTTTGTGGCTTCAGTTAGATAGAAGATGGAATTTTGTGAATCGTCGACCATTTTATAGGCTAAGCCAAGATAGTAGGTCACAATATTTTCATGCAAAGTCACTAATTTGCCTTCACCAATATTTTCAGGATAGGTTAGTGCTTTAGTTAATTTTTCAATAGCCTTCAAGGGATTTTTTTCTTGCAGATCAATTTTGGCCAATTCAACTAGAGAATATTTGTACTGAGTGCTTACTTTACCTTCTCCACCTTCCCAAGGATGGAAATTATGAACCATGATCTTGTCATAGGCTTGTTGGTACTTTCCGGTATCGTTTAACAAGGTTATTAGTTGAATATAACTGTCATCTCTTTGCTTAACTAAATTCTCATGTGAAGTTAAGAATGAGAGACGGTCAGTCAAAGAATGATTCAATTTTTCATACAAAGTATCTAATTCGAAGACTAAACGAGCATTATTAGGATCTAATTTAAAAGAGGTTTCCAAAGCAATTAGTGCCCTTTTTGAATTATTGTCCTTATTGAAGTATTTGATTGATAAATTACGATAAGCCATTGGGTAATCAGGATTCAACTGAGTACACTTTTCCCAATATTCTTGAGCGAGGTTATAGTTTTTACGATCGTAATTAATATTGCCGAGGTAATAATTAGCTAAGCCATCTTGAGGATTCAGGCGAATAATCTTTTGCAAAACCAAAATATCAAAGAGGTTGTTAGGGAAAACGTAGTCTGGAGATAGGTTTGCGCCTGTTTGCGCATGCTTTAAAGCAGCCTTATTTTGGCCAATCAGGTCAAAGACATAAGCTAAATAATATTCTTTAAGAGGATTTTGTGATTCAGATAAATTCAAAACATTGATTGCATCTGCATATTGTCCAGTTTCAATGAATAATGAAGCCAAGTTCAAAATATCATTTAATTTAGTGCTGGCTTTAATAAGCAGTTTTGAATTCGTCTGATTATCTGGATCGATTTGAGATAATTCGTATAATAATCCTAAGTTTAAGGGATCAAATTTTAAACTGTGCTCAAGAATATTTTTGGCGGCTTGAGATTGGGCTAATAAGTTTAAAACATGGATTTCTAAGAATTTATTTGTCGTATCACAGTAGTTATAATTCGATGACTGTTGAATAAAATCTAAGGCCTTTTGATAATCTTTAGAACGTAGCTTTAATTTAGCCATTTCAAAGAAGGAGATAGCTTTGGTATTGTCAGACCAAGTTGCTTTAAAGAAATCATCATATGCTTCTTCAATTCGACCCTGTTTGACCAAGCTCAAACCAAGATGATACATAGGTGCTCCTGAGACAGGATTAGTGTTGTGTTCATTAGAACGTTTGATAGCATTCTTGAAGTACTTTTCGCTTTTAGCAAAGAGACCATTTCTAAACAGGATTAGGCCATAAGCATCATTAATACGTTCGTCGTCAGGATCTCGCTTGAGACCTTCTAAATAGTAATCTTTTGGTTGAAAGCTAGCATGTCGATATTGTTCCAAATGTTGTCCAGCAAAGAATAGTTCATCATTAGTTTTTAACTCTTGAGGAACTGGAATAGCTTCAGCAGGATCTGGGATTTTTTCAATTTTCTTGTCTTTAGGTAGATATTTTACTAATAGTTCATTATTACAATCGAATAAACTTAAACTTAAACCTTTAAGAGGATGGTCAATTCCTGATAGTTCAGTCGTAAAGGGCTTATCAGGTGCAATATTCACTTTGATATTTCTGATAACCTGTTGATCATATTTTAATTCAAGGTGGGCATTTCGGTATTCTGAGGTCGTATATGCGGCAATTGTCACTCGATCATCATCTTTAGATAGATTAATTGCACCTTTGATAGTGGCATTTTTAACAGCACCAACAGCACGATAAGGCATAAAATATTCAGTTGAACGTTTTTGTTCATGAGGTTTTAACCAAGTGAAGTCAGGCTGATTGTCAGTGAAAGTTCCGACCATCAATTCAATATAAGGACCATCGTTGTCAGTTAATTGGTGATCCCAGGCTTTACCAAAATCACCATTGCCCCAAGTCCATTGCTTTTTACCAGGGGATGTATGGTGATCAGCAACATGTAGTAAACCAGCTTGTTTCTGGTAGTCATAATTTCCCAGAAAATCGTAATCAGAATGGGCTGCCATATAGGAGGTTGGGACGGGAATATTCTTGTATCTCGAAATGTCTACCCCTGCAGAGTAGTCCATTTTATAATATTCACCGGTTGCAATTGGGAAAGTCGAAACGGCTCGTTTGCCGTGATCAAACACAGCATGAACATCAGGTGGAAAAATTGATTGCGTATGTTCATTAACAGGAACAGCTGGATTAGCCCACCAAAGGAAAGTTTGTGGCAATTCGGTCGGATTGGAGAAAGTTTCTTCAAGTTTTAAATATGACCTATCTTTAAAAAGCGTAAAGCCGATTACAATCTTAGTTCCATACATTCGATCGACGTCGCTCATCCAAACGGTCTTTGATCCATCAGAATTACTTTTAATTGAATAATTGACTGGCAAATAAGTATCTGGACGATGATGTTGGGGCCAATTGAGTTCAATTCCGCCTGAGATCCAAGGACCCGCTAAACCGACAAGTGCCGGCTTTATAACGTGATTGTAATAAACAAAATCATAATTGTTGGTTTTATCTATCATTCTTTGAATTCTGCCACCTAATTCAGGTAAAAAGGTAATTTGAACATATTTATTTTCCAAAATAATAGCGGTGTAAACTTTATCTTCTTTGATATCTTTGATTTTTTCAGTCACTGGATAAGGATAAACTTTACCACTACTGCCTTGATAAGCACGATTCTCTAAAAACATTGGATTTTTTTCAGGTTTTCCAGTTTTGTATGTTGGAATAGTAATTTTTTTTTCAGTTACGGTAACTTTTAAATTGTTTTTATTTTTAATGGTATCCATAAACAGGTATCTCCTTTACTTTTCTAAGGATATATTAATTCTGAAATCGATTACTTAAAATGTGTAGTTACTCACTAAAGATGGATAATCTTACACTACATTTAGTAAACGCTTACTGCAAAGGCTATTAATGGTATATTAAAAGTGAATGTATCAACAAGGGGGCAGATATTATGCGTAAATTAGAAGGATTTGCTAATGAATATCTATTTGTTTTACCAGATGAAATATTGCAACAATTTGACTATTCTTCTATTATTAAAGATTTATATGTGACTGACTTGGGCTTTTATCCTAAGGCTAAGTATCATTATGTCCATCGTCCTTTGGGAGCTAATGAATGGGTCATGATCTTTTGTACCGGTGGAGAAGGTACCATAGAGTCCTCAACAAAAAAATGGTCCATATCAAGAGGTTCAATCATAATAATGCCTCCAAATATTGAACATACTTATTTTGCATCCGAAATGCATCCATGGGATATTTTTTGGGTTCATTTTTCAGGTAAATTAGTTCATGAATATTTGTCATTGCCAACTCAGACACAAAATGGTTTTATCTACTCAAAGGAAGATTCAGAGGATGATATTAATTATTTAATGTCCTTATTTTGGCAGATGATCCAAGTTTTGACTTCCGGCTTTTCTTTTGAAGCTGTTTTTTATGATTCACAAATATTAGGTACGTTGTTAGCTTATGTGAATATGCATTCTAAATTACCTGGTGAGAAGAAGAACATGGGGAATGAACATTTAACAAAAGCCATTCAATATATTTATGATAACTTAGATCAGCGAATCACATTAAAAAAATTGACAGACCATTTAGGTGTGTCAATTAGCTATTTAAGTCGAATTTTTAAGAATAATTTGGATATGGGGGTGAATGAATTTATCACGTCGATTAAGATCAAGCAAGCTAGTCATTATTTACAAAACACTAATTTATCAGTTCAACAAATTGCTCAAGGTTTAGGGTATTCTGATCCATATTATTTTTCCAGAGCATTTAAAAAAATCTATAAAGTTTCTCCAGTAAACTATCGCAATCGGTATCAATCCGGTACTAGTTATAATGTCCATGTGTAAAATAGTCCATCTTTTTAGTGAGAATATCTATTTTTGTGTAAGCGATTTCGATATATTATTTTATTGAATTCAAATGTAGGTCTACGAAAAAATAAAATAAGGAGTTGTTTGAAATTGCTTAAAATTGATTTGCGTAAACGTAATTATATTGCCGTTAGTGCAGTTAGCTTCTTTTACCTATTTGCATGGTCGGCCGCAATGTCCTTTTTCGTTATCTGGCTTGGTCAAGTAATGGGAATAGGTAGTACACAAACAGGAATCCTGTATTCTGCTAATTCTTTCATGGCCTTAGTGATGCAACCACTTTTGGGATTTGTATCAGATAAGATTGGTTTGAAGAAAAACTTGTTATTAGGAATTCTTTTGATTTTACTACCAATCGGACCTTTCTTCATTTATGTATATGGACCTTTGCTAAAGAGCGCTTTTTGGTTAGGAGCTATCGTCGGTGGTTTGTATTTAGGCTTTGTGTTTAATGCAGGCTACGGAGCAATCGATTCATTTATGGATAAAATCTCTAGAAAATATGGTTTTGAGTATGGTAGATGTAGAATGTTTGGTTCATTTGGTTGGGCGGCAGCTACATTTTTAGCCGGAAGAATTATTAATATTGATCCTAATATTACTTTCTGGCTTGCTTCTTTTGCTAGTCTGTTAGCTATGATTGCTTTGGCAACGACTAAGATTAATCTTTCAACGGAAGAAAAGGAAAAGGCTGATTCAGTCAAACTGAAAGATACTTTTGGACTTGTTAAAAATAAAAAATTTATCTTTTTACTGATTTTTATGATTGGAGTTGGTTCAATCTATGACGTTTATGATCAACAATTTGGCACTTATTTCGTTAGACAATTTTCTTCAGCTGCTGCTGGTAATAAATGGTTCGGTGATTTAGGTTCTATTCAAACATTTTTTGAAGCAATTTTTTTGGCTGTTGCACCAGTTATTTGTAAGAAACTTGGAGCAAAACGAACTTTGCTTTTAGCAGGTACCATTATGTCAATCAGAATTGTTGGTTCTTCTTTTCAATGGGGGCCACTTTGGATCGGAGCTATGAAGTTTATTCATTCATTTGAAAAGCCATTATTTTTAGTCGCTCAATTCAAGTACATTTCACTGAATTTTGACTTACGTCTATCTTCATCTATTTATCTAGGATGTTTGTTTACTAGTTCAGCTATGTCGATTATCCTTTCACCTTTGTTTGGTAAATTCTATGCCTCAATTGGATTCTCTAAGACTTATGTGATCATTGGAATACTTGCATGTGTCTTCACATTACTATCTTCTAAACTGTTGACAGGTGATAAGAGAGCTCTTAATTATGGAAATAAATTTGCTGAGGGAGAACAAGTGACAGCATAAAAGGGAGAGTATAATAATGAAAGTTTTTGAACATTCAATTAATTTGAAGAATCAAGAAAGTGATATTCAACCTGCTTTACCACAATTACATGGTAAAGATCCAAATGGCAATGAATTTAGTTTTACCAACCACTATATGGTCCGAAATAATCATCCATTCTTTGGTATCTGTGGTGAATTTCATTTCAGTCGTTACAATTGTGATGAATGGGAAGATGAATTGATTAAAATGAAAATGGCAGGCATTAACATTATTCCTACGTATGTGATTTGGAATCATCATGAGGAGGTCAAAGGGCACTTCGACTGGACAGGTAATAAGGACTTACGTAGATTTATTCTCTTATGTAAGAAACATTCAATCGACGTTATCTTGAGGATTGGGCCTTGGGATCACGGTGAAGCTAGAAATGGTGGCTTTCCAGATTGGTTATATGCTGAGCCATTAGTAACTCGCTCCAATGATAAGAGATATTTAGGCTATGTTAAAAAATTATATGATGAAATTGGTAAACAAGTTCATGGTTTATTTTATAAAGATGGTGGGCCAATCATTGGTATCCAATTGGAAAATGAATTTCAACATGCTGGTGCTGCTTGGGAAATAACGACCGGCACTAGTGGAGAATGGATTCCATCAGGTTCAGATGGCAACGAACATATTAAAACTTTGAAGAAATTAGCTAAAGATGCTGGGATGATTGCTCCAATCTATACAGGAACCGGCTGGGGTGGAGCTGTTGCAAAAACTGATACAGTTTTACCTTTATGGGGCGGTTATGCTTTCTGGCCTTGGATTTTCTATGACAAGAGCATCAAGAAACATCCAGCTACGCCAGAATATATTTATCGTGATTATCATTACCCAACTTATAATTTTGATCCACAATATGATCCTAAGAAAGTCCCTTATGCTGCCTGCGAAATGGGTGGTGGTATGACAGTATTTTATGGTTATCGCTTCAAATTGCCATATCAAAGTGTTGATGCAATGACTAATGTTAAAGTGGCCAGTGGATGTAATTTTGTCGGCTATTATGTATTTCATGGTGGCTCAAATCCGCTAGGCATCAAGACACCATATTTGAATGAAAATGCTACCCCGAAAGTTAGCTATGATTATCAAGCACCATTAGGTGAGTTCGGTCAGACCAGACCTTCATACTACCGTCTCAAACGTCAACATTATTTCTTTACGACTTTTGAAGACAAGTTTTGTCAGATGGAAACTATTTTACCTGATGGCAGTGAAGATATCAAGCCAGAAGATGTTAAGAAGTTAAGATATTCAATTAGACAAAAAGATGGTTCTGGCTATGTTTTTGTTAATAATTATCAAGATCATGTTAAAAACGAAGACAAAAAGAATGAAGCAATTGATTTGGAACTAGATAATGAAAAACTCAGATTTCCATACGATGGTGGTTTTAATCTAGATAAAGAAGAGAGTTGTATCTTACCATTTAATCTAAATATTAAGGATGTACTTTTAAAAACAGCAACAGTTCAATTAATAACTAAGATTGCCCAAGGTGATAGACAAATTTATTTCTTCTATCAACCTCGTGGGATGGAACCTGAATATGTTTTTGACAAACAGACTGTTAAGGATATTCAAATTACTAAGGGAACTATCAATCAAGAAAATGATTTGATCATCGTTCACCCTGAGAGTTCAGAAATGACTAAAATCGATTTAACTAATTCAGATGGTAAACAAGTAGAGCTTTATACTTTGACCAATGAGGAAAGTTTAAACTTTTGGAAATTTACTTATGGTGATCATGAGAATGTGATCTTTACTTCAGCTCAATTATTAGTTGATGATAATGGTTTGAGATTTGAGAGTTCAAATAATGAAATAAAAATCAAGGTTATCAATGATTTGATTTCAGATGATTTATTGAGTAAATTAACAGTTGCATCAAAGAATGAATTAACAACAGATTATAATTTAATAACTGATAAAATCATACCTTCATTCAGTAAAGAGCGTATTACTGATGGAAAAGTCTTATTGAGTGTCAATACTACGGATCTTGTGAAAGATTCCGTCAAAGATTTACGGCTAAAAATTGATTATCAAGGTGATATTGGCTACGCCTTTTATCAAGATAAGTTGATTAATGATAATTATGCAAATGGTAGAACTTGGGAAATTGGTTTACGACATACCGTAAATGTCGGAAATGATGAAAAAGTCTATATTTCCATTACTCCAATTAGAAAAGAGCAAGAAATTAAAAGTGATTCACCTATGGCTGCTAGAAGTGAAGTTGATTCAGGTGAAATAATGAATCTAGAAAATATTGAATTAAAGCCTATTTATGAGTTCAAAATTTAGAAAAAGAGGCTAAGGGGAGCAAACTCTGAAGTGACCCCCAATAATTGGAGTTTGTTTTAAGCAACTAGTTGGTCGGAAAGCATCCAGTATTCTACGGGTGTCTTTCCGGCCAATTTATTTTGATAATGAAATTCTTGATCAGAATGAATTGTCCTCTCATTTCTGAATTGAATTAATCCATTAGCGACAAAGTGTTGATATATGGATCCATTGGTAAATAGTAGCAGGACCTTAGATATTATATTTTTCCATAGCTAGTTTTAACAGATAAATCATTATTAATATCATTAATACAAGCTATTTAATGTTTTTGAGAATATAGAAAAACCCTTCTGTTGAAGCAATCCAACAGAAGGGTTAATTTTAGATTAATTTTTTTATTGTTTAGTTATTCTTTTTAGCAGGTTTCCAAACACCATAGATAACACCAGAAATTACAGCACCAATAACAACGGCCAATAGGTAAAGTAGCGGCTTATTAGCAAGTGGTGTAACGAAGATACCACCATGGGGTGCAGGAACGTTAACTTTCCAAAGTTGTGTTAGTCCACCAGCAATGGCTGAACCAATAACACTTGAACCGATAACATGAAGTGGATCTCCGGCAGCAAATGGAATAGCACCTTCAGTGATGAAAGAAATTCCTAAGATATAGTTAGAGAGACCAGCTTGTCTTTCTTGTTCAGTAAACTTATTTTTCCAGAAAGTAGTAGCGATAGCAATTGCTAGAGGTGGAACCATACCACCAACCATAACAGCGGCCATCAAAGCACCATCTTGTGTAGCAGTGAAAGTACCAATAGCGAATGTATAAGCGGCTTTGTTGAAAGGACCACCCATATCAATAGACATCATACCACCTAATAAAGCACCGAGGATAACGGCATTACCAGTACCCATTGATTCTAGGAAGTGCGTAATAGCAGCATTTACAACGGCAAAGACAGGGTCAACGATGAAGTACATAATAGCACCGACTATTAGCAGTCCTAAGACAGGATAGATCAAGATTGTCTTTAGACCAGCTAATGACTTAGGTAACTTGCTAAGCCATTTCTTCAAGTAAACGATAACCCAACCAGCAATGAAACCAGCTAGAAGACCACCAATGAAACCGGCAGGACTCTTAGAACTAACAACTGAAGCAGTTGCTTGTGAAGCCATATAACCACCAACAAAACCAGGAAGCAATGCTGGACGATCACCAATAGAAACCGCAATATAAGCAGCTAGAACTGGAATTAGAAAACTAAAAGCATAGTTACCAACGTTGTTGAAGAATAGGAACCATTGTGACTTAGCACCAACAGAGTTTTCAAGCAAGAAGGAGATAGCCATTAAAATACCACCACCAACAACGAATGGAAGCATGTTAGAAATACCATTCATTAAATCGGCATAAATTCTTGACCAAAGTGACTTCTTTTCACCCTCATCGTCGCCATTATCTTCAACAGCACCGCCTTCAGAATGGAAGATCGGAGCTTTTTGGTCTTTAGCAAGGTCGATCAATTCTTCAGCTTTGTTAATACCATCACTGACAGGGCGGTTGACCAAATGTTTGCCATCAAAACGTGGCATGTCAACTTTCTTATCAGCGGCGATAATAATACCACTCGCACGTTTGATTTCGTCGGCAGTTAACTTGTGCTTAACACCTTCGGAACCGTTAGTTTCGACTTTGATATCGACACCCATTTTTTCAGCTTGTTCTTTTAGAGCAGCTTCGGCCATGTAAGTATGGGCAATACCAGTTGGACAAGCAGTGACAGCGACGACATAAGGCTTTTGAGCACCAGTATCAGCAGTTTTGGCCGCTTGTGCTTGAGCTTTTTGCTTTTCTTCATCAGCTTTATCTTTTGCTTCTTTTTCTTTCATTGCTTTGTCAAAAAGCTCTTGAACTTCATCAGCAGTTTTAGCGGCTTTTAGGTTTTTAACCAACTCAGGATTGATCAAAAGTGATGATAAAGCGGCTAAAGCTTGTAAGTGAAGATTATCAGCACCATCTGGAGCGGCAATCATAAAGAATAGGTAGGCTGGTTGTCCATCTAATGATTTGTAGTCAATACCCTTGGCACTTTTAGCAAATAGGACAGTAGCACGCTTAACCGCCTTATCACGGGCATGTGGCATGGCAATTCCATCACCGATACCAGTACTAGTTTGCGCCTCACGTTTTAAAATATCGGATTTGTATAGTTCTTTGTCGTCAATGACACCGACTTGATAGTACTTGTCGACCATTTCTTCAATGGCTTCCTCTTTGGTAGTAGCTTTCAAGTCCATAATCATGGCGTCTTTTAATAATAATTGTTTCAAGTCCATTATTAAGAGTCCCCCTCAATTATATTTCTGTGATTGAAATTTCTTTATAAACTTCGTCAATTTTAGCCTTAACAGCAATGTCTTGACTAAACGCAGTTGCTGATCCACAGGCTGCACCCACATGAAGACTTTCGATTGGATCTTTTGTCTCCATAAAAGTACCAGCGAAACCAGCAATCATTGAATCCCCAGCACCAACTGAATTGATTACTGTGCCTTTAGGTGCATTAGCTTTATAAGCCTTATCCTTGGTAACTAACAAAGCACCGTCACCCGCCATAGAAACTAAAGCATGTTTTGCTCCTTTTTCTAAAAGCTTACGAGCATAAGTAATAATTTCCTGTTCGTTATTCAAAGTTACGTTGAATAAATCTGCTAGTTCATGATGGTTAGGCTTAACCACCAATGGGTGAAGTGGCAATGTATCTAAGAGTGCCTGACCAGTAGTATCAATGATAAATTCAGCACCTTGTTTTTGGATCTTTTTAGCAATATCTAAATAAAATCCTGCATCAAGATTTTTGCAAAGGCTTCCGGCCATCACAACGATGTCGCCATCGCCAACGCTATCAAGATTATTCATAAAACTGTCTCTTTCAGTTTGAGTAATCTCAGGACCGGCACCATTTATTTCAGTTTCCTCATTCTGGTCAACTGCATTAATCTTAACGTTAATTCTGGTATCCTCTGAAACTCTAGTAAAAGCAGTCTTTAATTGGTGTTGTGAAAGAAGTTCTTCAAACATAGATCCAGTTGCACCACCGACAAAACCAAGAGCTGTAGAATCAATATCCAGTTCCTTCATAATTCTTGAAACATTGATCCCTTTACCACCAGGAAGTTTAACGTCAGTCTGTGTACGATTGACTTGTCCGGTATTCAAATCTTTCAATTGTAAAACATAATCAATTGAAGGATTGACTGTAATTGTATAAATCAACTATATTGCCTCCGTTACCTTTGTATATTTATTCAAAGAATTAAATTCTTTTTCTGATAATTTACTTGTTACTAATGGAACCTCATCTAAAGTTGCAAAACGACTAAAACTAACTTGCGCAAACTTAGAACTATCAGATAATACATAAGACACGTTGGATTGCTTAATAGCCAGACTCTTAATAGAAGCTTCTTCAGGATCGGGAGTTGTATAACCAGCTTCGATCGAGAAACCATTCGTCCCTAGAAAAGCTCGGTCAAAATGGTATTTTTCAAGAGTTTGAATAATATTTGCACCAACTAAAGCCTTAGTAGATGATTTTAATCTTCCCCCAGGAATAAAAGTGTTCACGTTATAATCAGCCAACATCGAAGCGTTATCGACACTATTGGTAATGACTAACAAGTCTGTATGTTCTATTAAGTAAGGAATCATGAATTGAATAGTTGTCCCTGAGTCTAGGAAGATCACTTCATGATTACGAACCAAATTTGCAGCGGCTTGGCCGATCATTTTCTTTTCATTAATATGTACTGCTGCTTTTTGTGAGAGCGCAGGTTCTTCATGCAAAGAAATAACATTTTGAGCACCACCATGAATCCGCAATAATTTGTGACAATTTTCTAAATCCTGCAGATCACGGCGCAAGGTTGATTCGGAAGCACCAGTTAATGGAATTAAATCATGAAGTTTGACAATATTGTGTATTTTTAATTGTTCTAAAATAATTTGTTGCCTTTCCCCGGTAAGCACTTTCATCACCTCGCAAATGATAGAATACAACCAAATTCATTCAAAATCAATCATAAAATATCAAAAACGGTCAAAAACTTTCAATTGATCTTAACCAATTATTAAAGTATTGGACAATCAATTGTACTTCAAAGTATTATGAAGGTTGTTTTTGTGCTAAAATTTAAAAATGATAATTAAGTTTAGAAAGGGGGATTTTAATGTTTGTAGATAACGTTAAAATCACCGTAAGATCTGGTAAAGGTGGCGACGGTGCAGTTGCTTTTCGTCATGAAAAGTATGTGCCATTAGGTGGACCTTCAGGTGGTGACGGAGGCCGCGGTGGAGATATTATATTAAAGGCCAATGAAGGTATGAATACTTTGATGGACTTTAGATACAAGAGAATCTTCAAAGCTCAACCTGGTCAAAATGGTCAAATTAAGAGTATGTATGGTCACAAAGCTGATCCAGTTTATATCGTAGTTCCTACAGGAACATCGGTTTATGATGTTGATACTGGTAAGTTAGTTGGCGATCTGACTGAAAATAATCAGGAATTAGTGGTAGCTAAAGGTGGTAATGGGGGACGTGGTAATATTCACTTTGCCAGTTCCAAAAATCAGGCTCCAGAAATTGCGGAGAATGGTGAACCCGGTCAAGAGAAACATATTAAATTGGAATTGAAGTTGATTGCAGATGTTGGATTAGTGGGCTTTCCATCAGTTGGTAAGTCGACATTGCTATCAGTTGCAACTTCGGCTAAGCCAAAGATTGCGGCTTATCACTTTACAACATTGTCGCCTAACTTAGGTATGGTCAAATTAGATAATGGACAAGATTTCGTTATTGCTGATTTACCTGGTTTGATTGAAGGAGCTTCCAACGGTGTGGGCTTAGGAATTCAATTCTTGCGACACGTTGAAAGAACTAGAGTGCTTTTACACTTGGTTGATATGGATCCTAATAATGGAAGAGAGCCATATGAAGATTATTTGGCTATTCGAAAAGAATTAGGCAATTACGATAAGAACGTTTTGAAACGTCCAGAAATAATTGTTCCAACTAAATTAGATATACCGGGCTCAGAAGAACGTTTAGCAGAATTTAAGGAAAAACTTGCAACTGATGTTGATATTTTCCCTATTTCTAGTATTCAACATACTGGGGTTAAAGATTTGATGAATCATACAAGTGAAGTCTTATCTAAAGCTGAACCAATTCACTTTGATGTTCAGTCTAATGATTCTCAAGAATACAATTTTGAACCAAAGGCTAAGCAATTTACGATTGAAAAAGACGCTGAACATAGTTTCGTTGTTAAGGGTCAGAAAGTTGAAACGCTTCTCCAAAGAACTAACTTGGATCACCAAGATGGAATCATGCGTTTTGCAAGACAATTAAAATCAATGGGAATTGAAGATGCATTGATTAATGCAGGAGCTGAATCTGGTGACTCAGTAACAATTCTCGATTTCACTTTTGAATTTATTTAGGGGCTATAAAAATGGGTAAATCACCGAAAAGAAGATTTATTACTGGGTTTGATGGACTACGTACTTTAGGGGTTATAGGTGTTATTATGTATCACTTGAATCCTAATGTTTTTTCCGGCGGATATTTGGGTGTACCAATTTTCTTCCTTATCTCAGGTTACTTAATCACAGATCATTTTTTTAATACTGTCGATTATGGTGGTTCGTTTTCACTAAGTAATTTTTATGTAAAAAGAATTAAAAGATTGTATCCAGGCATGCTGTTTGTTTTATTGGCATCCGGTGCATATATTGTTTTATTTTTAAAAAATTTGCTCTATCATTTTGATCAAATTTTTGCAACGAATATTTTGAATGTCTACAATTGGTGGCAAATATTTAATGGTCAGTCTTATTTTGAAAGATTTGCCAACAATGAGTCACCATTTACTCATTTATGGACGTTATCAATTGAAGGTCAATTTTATATTATTTGGCCAATTCTTTTGATTCTGTTCAGCAAATTTCATGTTAAAAAGAGTCGTATCTTTGGCTTTTCGATGGTTGTTTCAATTGCTTCGGCGATTTGGATGGCATTGTTATTCAAGCCAGGCGTCGATCCTAGTCGAATTTATTATGGTACTGATACAAGACTCTTCTCAATCCTTTTGGGATGTGGCTTAGCATTGATTTGGCCAGCTGAAAAGTTAAAAGAAGGATTAAAAAAGAGTGACAAGTGGAAATTGAATCTAGTTGGATTATTATCATTTGCTTTAATGCTTTTGATGATTTTCACAATTAAGGATTCTGATCCATTCTTATATCGTGGAGGAATGTTTATTTTCTCTGTTGCAACTTGTATCTTTATTGCAGTTGTTGCTCATCCGGATTCTTTCTGGAACGATGTTTTGTCGAATAAAGTATTTCATTATATTGGCACAAGAAGTTATGGCTTATACCTATACCAATTCCCAGTTATGATTTTCTTTGAATCTAAATTTAAGAATATTGCTGATCATCCAGTCCTTTATCCGGTGATTGAAGTTATATTAATTGTGTTAGTGACTGAATTCTCATTTAGATTTGTTGAACAACCATTGGCACACGCTAAATGGAGTGATGTGAAGAACTTCTTCAAATCATCTACTGGTATTCAACGTGTTTTGGCCTTGGTTATTGCTTTGATTGGTATTACAGGTGGTTATAGTGTCGTTAAAGCTGTCAGTGCACCAAATCCTAATGTTAATCACAGTCAGTTAGCTAATAAGATCAATAAGAATGAAAAAGCTAACAAGAAGAAGAAACAACAAGCAATTGAGAATTTGAAGAAAGCTAAGAAGAATCAAAAAGATCAAAAGAATGCGACTGGAAAGATGTCAACGGCTGATTACGCACGTTATAAGAAGGCTGCAAAAGATCATCCAATCAATACTGATTTTGAAAAATATGGCCTAACTCAAATTGACTTGCAAAGGTTAAAGGATGTTCCAATGACCGCAGTTGGTGATTCAGTTATGGCCGATGGTTCAGATAATTTCTTGAAATTGTTTGATGACAAGAAGGTTATCGTTGACGCTGCTGTTAGTCGTCAATTGGATGCAAGTGTTGATATTTTACAAAAGTACAAAGATCAGGGTGTTTTAGCACAGAATGTTTTGATAGGCTTAGGAACTAATGGACCATTTAATATGCAACAATTAGGTCAGATTATGGGCTTAGTTGGACCAACACGTCATGTATATTGGATTAATGTTCATGTACCAACTAGACCATGGGAGAAGACAGTTAATGGTGTCTTAGACCAAGCTACAAAGAAATATAAGAATTTAACTATTATTGATTGGAATGGCTACTCAGCAGGACACACAGAATGGTTCTACGATGATAATGTTCATCCTAATCCGGATGGCTCGATGTATTATACTTCCTTTGTTGCTAAGGAAATTTTGAAATCATTAGACAAAAAATAGAATAGGATTTTTTTATGGAATTAGAATTTTTAGGAACAGGCGCTGGTGTTCCCTCTAAGGGACGCAATGTGTCGAGTACAGCATTAAAAATGTTAGACGAAAGAAATGAAGTGTGGCTCTTCGATGTTGGGGAAGCAACACAACATCAGATTTTAAGAACAGCCATTAAGCCTCGAAAAATCACTAAGATCTTCATTACTCATTTGCATGGGGATCACATTTTTGGTCTACCAGGACTTCTAGCAAGTCGTTCTAATCAGGGTGGTAATTCGCCATTGGAGATTTATGGTCCAGTGGGAATCAAGCTCTTTGTAGAGACCTCACTAAAAGTTACTGGTAGCAAGTTGAGTTATCCCGTCAAATTCATTGAATTGAAGAATGGTGGAGAGATTTTCAACGATAAAACTTTTACAGTTGTCGCTGGAGAATTGAAACACCGAATTACTTGTTTTGGCTATCGTGTAGTTGAAAAACCGCGGACTGGTGAATTATTAGTCGATGAACTGAAAAAATATAATATTCCAAATGGTCCAATTTTTGGACAATTAAAGGCTGGAAAAACTGTCACATTAGAAGACGGCACTGTTTTGAATGGAAAAGATTTCATAGGTCCTGACAAACCAAGCAAGATTGTAACGATAATTTCTGATACTCGCTATACTCCAGAAATTGATAAATTGTCGCAAAATGCGGATGTAATCGTTCATGAATCAACCTTTTCTAATGATGAAAAGAAATTGGCTTATAATTATTTTCATTCCACAGCTACTCAAGCTGCAGAGGTTGCCAAAAGAAGTCATGCAAAAGGTTTGATTTTGACGCACATATCTGCTAGATATACTGGTAGAGGAGCCTTAGTTTTACAAAAAGAAGCTCAAAAGATATTCAAGAATACTAAAGTGGCCAAAGATTTTGATCTATACGAGGTACCATTCAAATAGAAAAGAGGATGATTATGGTTAATTTACTGAATCAGACGATTGTAGTGACGGGAGCATCATCAGGAATTGGTAAAGACGTCGCTATCAACGCTGCTAAATCTGGAGCTAATTTGATATTAATTGCTCGAAATGAAGATAAATTGTTGCAGGTAAAGAACGAATGTATTCGTGTCGGAGCTGAAAGTTCCAAGCACGAGTATTTGTCAGTTGATATGAGTGACCCTGAGCAAATTACTGCTGGCGTCGAGAAGATCTATGAAATTAGTGACGAAGTTGACGTTCTAGTTAATGCTGCTGGTTTCGGAGACTTTTCCAATTATCTAGAGACTGATTTTGATAAGATTGAAAAAATGTTTCGGGTCAATGTTTTAGGCTTGATGTTGATGACTAGATTAGTTGCTAGTAAGATGATTGATAATGGCTTTGGTCATATTTTCAATGTTGGCTCAATGGCTGGAAAAATCACAACGCCAAAGTCAGCTGCCTATGCAGCCACTAAAGCAGCTGTAATCGCATTTTCAGACGGTCTAAGACTGGAATTGAAACCGATGGGCGTTTATGTGACAACTATCAATCCTGGCCCTGTGGCAACTAATTTCTTCGATGTAGCTGATCACAATGGAACTTATCTTGATTCAGTAAAGAAATTTGTCCTTGATCCTGATAAATTAGCTTGGGAGATTGTAAATACATTTAATAAAAATAAACGTGAAATCAATCGTCCAAGATATATGGAATTGGCAGCCGTACTTTATAAACTAGCTCCAAGCTTAGGGGATTATTTTGCTGCTACACTTGGAAATCGTAAATAGAGGGTATTAATATGAATGGTAATGGGAAACAATCAAAATTTGTTTTAGGATTAGTAATTGTTTTGATCGTGGTAGTATTTGCGGTGTTAAATGTGAATCCGGTAACTGTTAGTTTCGGTTTCACGCGAGTTAAATTACCATTGATCATTTTGATCATTGTTTCATTGTTATTAGGGGCTTTGGTTACATTGCTTTTGGCAGGAACAAGTAAGAAAAATGACAGTAAGTTAAATCGTCATGCTAAGAAACAAATATCTAATGTTAAAGTTTCTCATGACAGCCAAATAGCAGATGCATTGAAGGAAAATAATACAAAAAAGCAAACAAAATAGTATTTTTGCTTGCTCAAACGTTTTTATGATAGTATTATATTAAACGTTAGATTTGATTAAGTAATATAAATAAAGGAGTTTTTAAATATGGCAGTTCCAAAGAGAAAATCATCAAAACAAAGAAAGCGTCAAAGACGTGCACATATTAAATTGAATACACCAAACATGCAATTCGACGTTGCTACTGGTGAATATCGTTTAAGTCATCACGTTTCACCATCAGGTATGTACAAGGGTGAAAAAGTTATCAGCGATAACAAAGAAGCTTAATTAAAAGTCAAGTCAATTGATCTTGGCTTTTTTTTAATATTTAAACGGATGGGGAAACAACTATGAGAAAATTGAAATACTTATTATTGTTGGTTATTCCGCTATTCTTTTTAATGCTATCAGGATGTTCTAAATTGAGCCTTTCTACTACCAAGAGAGCTTATAGTGCTGATGGTTTAGTTGCAGTAATTAAGGGACGTGCAACTAATTATCAGAAGTTGACTTATACTGTTGGTGGTGAAACGAAGAAAGTAGCTGTTGATGGCGGACATTTCGCTATTTCTGTACCCGTTTCTAATAGTTCCCAAAATGTTAGGATTAAAGCTGTTAATGGGAAAAATACAGAAACTAAATTAGTTAAAGTAAAAAAAGCCAAGGCACTTGGAGATTACTTGACTTTTGCGCAATCGTATAATTATACGATGTTGTCATTGGGTCAACCTAATGATCAATTACAATTAATTTCTAAGAATGAAATTAGTACGCATAAGAAGGATGACGGAACAAAATGGTATTATAATGTTCAGAATAATCAGTTAATGGGAATTGCAACTAAATTCTCATATAAAGATTTGAAATCTAAATCTGGACAAAAGAGTTTTGCGACTGATCTGATGATTGTTTCTAAGCTCTTAGGGGCTGACGGTCAAAAAGTTTTGAAGGATTTTGCTAAGCAGACTAAAAATGCTGATCAGAATACAACTAAAACAACGATGAAACAGATTACTTCAAAGGGCATAAATTATAATATTAATTTGACGACAAATGGATTCTATCTTTACATTACTAAATATTAATAATATCTAAGGTGTGGTAATTGTTTACTGCGTCTAGGTAATAAAAACCCCTAACTTCTCGAAAAAGTTAGGGGCTTTTATTATAAATTGAATCTAAATTTTCCCATAAAAAAAGTGCTTAATTAGCTAAGCACTCTTTTCATCTTTTTTATCGTTAACAGAACTGTCAAGAATCAATGGAATTGCACTGAAAATGACAGCAAATACTATACTAACAATGATAGAATAATTTGTATTGTAGGTTTGTTGGTTCAAGGCACCACCGATAAAGCCGGCAACTTGTCCTAACATAATTGACCAGAAAATTATAGCAATATATCTCATTTCTTCCATCTCGCTTTCTCAAGTAGTTTAGCACAAAATAGTTTTTTTCCCAATAAACTTCTGCTTGATTTTGATATAATTTTAAACAAAGGGGGCGGTAAATTGCAAGCGCAATTACAAGTTGTTAGTAGTTACAGTTTGTTGCATAGTCCCGCTAAAATAACGGAAATAGTAGATCAGGCAAAACAGCGTGGTTATCAGGCGATTGCTTTGACGGATCTAAATAATTTATATGGCTCAATTGATTTTTATAAATATGCCAAGAAAATTGGTATTAAACCGATCATTGGCTTGACCATTGAGACAAGTGGTTTAATTGATCAAGAAAATAGTTACCCACTAATCTTATTGGCTAAAAATCAACAGGGCTATCAGAATTTGATCAAACTTTCTTCAGCGGTTATGTCTAATAAAGAGCCAATTTCACTAACTAATTTACAGCCATATCTGAATAATCTATTTGTGATCACGCCAGGTAGCGATTCTGAATTGACCAGTGTGTCTGAACGGCAAGATTACCTAAAGAAATTGAGCAGCTTGTTGGATGATAATTCTCTTTATTTAGGTGTCGGACTTTATTCAGAACAGATTGACAATGTAAAAACGATTAGAGACATGTCTAATGATTATTTACCTTTAGTGGCTTTAGGAGATGTTAGATATATTAATCCAGATGATCACATGGCTTATCAAGTTGTCAATTTTTTGCGAACAGGTCAAAGATTTGAAAACTTAGAACAAGTCGTTGAATCCGGTGATCATTATTTAAGAACAGCTGAAGAATTTGAGCAGGATTTTGTTAAGGTCGATATGGAATCTGCAATTGCAAATGCACAAAAGATAGCCGATCAGTGCAACGTTGAGATTGAATTTAAGGAAACTGAATTGCCACAGTTTGATACACCGATGGGTCAAAGTTCAATTCAATTTTTAACTGATTTGACTAATAAGGGCTTAGAAAAACGATTGAATAATCATATATCAACTGATTATCAAGGACGATTGAATTATGAATTAGGCGTGATTGATAAAATGGGCTTCTCAGACTATTTTTTAATTGTTTGGGATGTTATCAAGCATGCTCATGAAATTGGCATTAAAACTGGTCCTGGACGTGGTTCTGCGGCAGGTTCACTAGTATCATATTGTTTAGGAATAACGCAAGTCGATCCAATCAAATATGATCTTTTGTTTGAACGTTTCTTGAATCCACAACGTGCCAATATGCCTGATATTGATTTAGATCTACCTGACAATCGTCGAGATGAGATGGTTATGTACATGCATGATAAGTATGGTTCAGACCATATGGCTCAGATCATTACTTTTGGAACTTTAGCGGCAAAGATGGCCTTAAGGGATATTGCTCGGACATTTAGTCAAACGCAATTTCAGATGTCGCAGTGGTCGAATGCGATTCCCCGTAAACTCAATATTACTTTGCAAGAGTCTTTTGACGAATCGAGTACTCTACGAAATATAGTTAATGATTCACGTGAGAATAAACTGATTTATCAAGTTGCTACAAGGCTTGAAGGAATTCCTAGACACTATTCGACTCATGCGGCAGGAATTATTTTGAGTAAGAAGAAAATGACTGATATTGTTGCGGTGCAACTGGAAGATGATGGTATCAATCTGACTCAGCAAACAAAGTATAATGTTGAAAGTCTTGGTTTGTTGAAAATCGATTTTTTAGGATTAAAAAATTTAACTATCTTAGACCAAGCGATTCAAGCTATTTCAAAAAAGTATGGACGCAAGTTTATTGCTGAAAGAATCCCCTTGAATGATCCGCAAACACTGCGATTGTTTCAACGTGGTGAGACCGATGGGGTCTTTCAATTTGAATCTGATGGAATCAAAAGTGTTTTAAGGCAATTAGTACCATCGAGTTTTGATGATATTGTTGCGACTAATGCTTTGTATCGTCCCGGTCCTATGCAAAACATTGCTACTTTTATCGCTAGAAAGCATGGTCAAGAACCGGTAACCTATCCAGACAGTTCTTTGGAAAAAATATTGCAACCAACTTATGGAATTTTAGTTTATCAGGAGCAAGTAATGCAGGCTTCTTCAAGAATGGCTGGTTTTTCTTTGGCTGAAGCTGATATTTTACGACGTGCTATTAGTAAGAAGAATGAAAAATTAATTGAAGAAAATCGTCAGAAGTTTGTTGATGGTTCCGTTGCCCAAGGACATGATAAAGAATCCGCTCAAAAGGTTTATCAATATATTGAGAAATTTGGTAATTATGGTTTCAATAAATCCCACGCGGTTGCTTATTCAATGATTGCCTTTTGGTTGGCCTATATCAAAGTTCATTTTACGGATATCTTTTTTGCGTGTTTGTTGAATTCTAATTTGAATAATGAGACGAAAGTTGCAACATATGTTCAGGATGCAAAGGATCGACAGGTTAAGATTCTAAACGTTGACATCAATCAAAGCTCTTTAGAGTTTAATGCTGAAAAGAAGTCGATTCGTTTTGGAATCTTAAGCATTAAAGGAATGCGACGTGATCTAGCTAGAGAGATTGTTGAACAGCGTCAAAAAAACGGTTCATATACAAGTGCATTGAATTTCTTGCAACGGATTGATCGCCGTTTCATCAAGGAAGACTATTTGGAGCCTTTAATCTTGGCAGGGGCCTTTGATTCATTTAATCAAAATCGAAAAGAATTACTATTTGATTTTCGTGATCTAATTGAAAGTATTCAATTGGCTGGTAGTAATTTGTCCTTGTTTGACATTTTGGATCCCAAGAAACATGAAGTGGATGATTTTACTTTAACTGAACGTCTCAATCAGGAGAAGGAATATTTAGGAGTCTATGTTTCAGGTCATCCTGTTGAAAAATATCGGAGTCGAATCTTAAATACTAAAACGGTAAAAATAGCTGAACTTGGTAATTTTCAAGGGATGAGGACTAACGTTTTAGGATTGGTCAAGAATTTACGTGTGATTCGGACTAAAAAGGGTCAGAGAATGTGTTTTATGACGATTGAAGATGAATCTGGCAGTATTTCTGTAACTATTTTTCCAAAAGTTTTTCAAAAAATTGAAAATCTGGAATTGGATGGTAAAATATTTCTCTTTGTTGGACACAGTAATGTTGGTCAAAGAGGAGATTTAGAATTGATTGCTGATCGACTGTCAGATCCTAAACAATTCACAGTCCAATTGCCCAAAGATAAACTGTATTTAAGAGTTACCAAAGATTTAGATACTCCTGACAATTTGGAGAAATTGTATCAAATTATCGAACATTTTCCGGGACCTATGCCGGTGATTGTCTATCGAGAGAAAAAACGTCAAGCGTTACTGTTGAAATCTAATCGATGGATAGGTTTTAATAGTAACGTACAGAGTCAACTGGAAGACTTTTTAGGTAAAAAAAGTGTTTTCGTAAAAAAAGACCACTAATTTCATTTAAAAACGTTTTCAGCTCTACAAACTAACCTTTAAAAATGTTATATTTGATTAGGTTTTGTTTTAGAAACAAATAATTTTGGAGTGTGAACAAATGAAGCGTATTGGTATTTTAACCAGTGGTGGAGACGCCCCTGGTATGAACGCTGCTATTAGAGCAGTCACACGTCGAGCCATTGATAAAGGGCTTGAAGTGTTTGGTATCAATTATGGATATGCTGGTCTTGTTGCAGGTGATATTTTCCCACTAACAAGCGACGACGTATCCGACCGTATTCAACGTGGTGGAACATTCTTGTATTCTGCAAGATATCCTGAATTTGCTAACGTAGAAGGTCAATTGAAGGGTATTGAGCAATTAAAGAAATTTGGAATTGATGCATTGGTTGTTATTGGTGGAGATGGTTCTTACCATGGTGCATTGCGTTTGACTGAACATGGTTACAATGCAATTGGTTTGCCAGGAACAATTGATAATGATATTCCTTACACCGACTTTACCATTGGTTTTGATACAGCCGTATCTACTGCTGTTGATGCCATTGATAAGTTAAGAGATACTGCTTCTTCTCATGAAAGAACATTCGTTGTTGAAGTAATGGGTAGAGGTGCTGGAGACGTCGCTCTTTGGGCTGGTGTTGCCGGTGGTGCTCAAGAGATTATCGTTCCAGAACGTGAATTTGACATCAAGGAAATTGCTGAACGTGTTAAAGAAGGTCGTGAAAAGGGCAATAAGAATATGATTATTGTTCTAGCTGAGGGTGTTATGCATGCTCAAGATTTCATGAACGAATTGGACAAGTACGGCGACTTCCAAACACGTGCAACTGTCTTAGGACATGTTCAACGTGGTGGTTCACCAACTGTTAGAGATCGTGTTCTAGCAAGTAAAATGGGTGCTTATGCTGTCGACTTATTGCTCGACGGTAAAGGTGGCCTAGCGGTTGGTATCGAAGATAACAAGATTACTTCTCATGATATTCTTGATCTCTTTGATAGCAAGCACAAACCTGATTTATCTCTATATGACCTAAATAAATCAATCAATAGATAATTTATTTAAGCATATAAACGCATTGTTTGTTACAATAAACGATGAAAACAAGAAAAGGGGATTCTCGATGAAAAGAACAAAAATTGTAAGTACACTTGGACCTGCAAGTAACGATGTTGATACTATCGTTAAATTAATTCAAGCTGGAGCAAATATCTTCCGCTTCAACTTCTCACATGGTGATCATCCAGAACATAAAGCTCGTATGGAAATGGTACATGAAGCTGAAAAAATTACTGGCAAGACTGTTGGTATTGTTCTAGATACAAAGGGTGCTGAAATCCGTACAACTGTTCAAGAAGGCAACAAATTTGAAGCTAAGATTGGTCAAACAATCCGTATTTCAATGGATGACTCATTGACTGGTACACCTGAAAAGATTGCTTCAACATACCCTGGACTATACGATGATACACATGTTGGTGGTCACGTATTGATCGATGATGGTCTTGTTGACTTGAAGATCACTGAAAAAGATGACAAGAACCGTGAATTAGTTACTGTTGTTCAAAATGACGGTATCATTGGTTCAAGAAAGAGTATCAATGCTCCTGGTGTTGAAGTTCGTCTACCAGGTATCACTGAAAAAGATTCTGACGATATTCGTTTTGGTTTGGAACAAGGTATCAACTTCATCTCAGCTTCATTCGTTCGTAAAGCTCAAGATGTCTTAGATATTCGTGCAATCCTTGAAGAAAAACATTGTGAATATGTACAAATCTTCCCTAAGATTGAATCACAAGAAGGTATCGACAATATCGATTCTATCCTTCAAGTATCAGATGGTTTGATGGTTGCTCGTGGTGACATGGGTGTTGAAATTCCATTTGAAAATGTACCATTCTTACAAAAGAGCTTGATCAAGAAGTGTAATGCTCTTGGCAAACCAGTTATCACAGCTACACAAATGCTTGATTCAATGCAAGAAAACCCACGTCCTACACGTGCCGAAGTTACTGATGTTGCTAACTCTGTTCTTGATGGTACAGATGCTACAATGCTTTCAGGTGAAAGTGCTAACGGTGACTACCCTGTAGAAGCTGTTGCTACTATGGCTCGTATTGACGAACGTACTGAAAAAGAATTAGACAAGAATAACTCACTTGCAATTCAAAGATTCGAAGACTACAAGGGCTCAAACGTTACAGAATCAATCGGTGAATCAGTTGTTAGAACTGCTGAAGAATTGAACATTAACACAATTGTTACAGCTACTAAATCTGGTTACACAGCACGTATGATTTCTAAGTACCGTCCAAGCGCTGATATCTTGGCTATCACATTTGATGAAAAGACACAACGTGGTTTAACAGTTAACTGGGGTGTTGATCCTATTATCACTGACAAGCCAGAAAACACTGATGAAATGTTCGACCTTGCTGCTAAGAAAGCTCAAGAACTTGGCTTTGCTAAGGAAGGCGATTTGATTCTTGTTGTTGCCGGTGTTCCAGTTGGTGAAAGTGGTACAACAAACGTTATGAAGGTTCAATTGATTGGCTCAACATTGGTTAAAGGCCAAGGTGTTGGTGAAGAATCAGTTGTTGGTAACGTTGTAGTTGCAAACTCAGCTGAAGAAGCAAACAAAAAAGTTAACGAAGGCGACATTCTTGTAACAAAGATGACAGACAAGGATTACCTACCAGCTCTTGAAAAAGCTAGTGCCGTTGTTGTTGAAAACGGTGGTTTGACATCACATGCAGCCGTTGTTGGTATTGCTATGGGTCTACCTGTTGTTGTTGGCGCTAAGAATGCTACATCACTTGTTAAAGATGGTGACACTGTTACTGTTGATTCAAGACGTGGTGTTGTATACAAGGGTGCTTCACGTTCACTTTAATTTTTAATTAAAATAAATTAAAAATGATTTAAATATAATTAGACTGAAAGAGACTGACGAGTTTCTTTCAGTTTTTTTGTGTTTGCGGTAATATCATATTATTAAAAACTTTTGAGGTGAAATTTTGTCGAATAAAGATGTATTGGTTTTTGAGATTGAACAAGCAAAAGGAAAGCCAAGGGATATAAAAAAGAAAAAAGATTATTGTCCTTTCTGTGATACTAAGAATCTGACTAATATCATTGAACAAAAGAACGATATGATTTGGTTGGAAAATAAGTTTAAAACCTTGAAGGATACCAATCAGACATTAGTAATTGAATCTAGTGATCACTATGGAGATATTTCTAACTATTCTGTTGCTAAAAATAAGGAAGTATTTGAGTTTATTTATCACTGTTGGGATGAAATGATTCAAAGTAAAAAATATGAAAGCGTCTTAATGTATAAGAACTTTGGACCAATGTCTGGTGGTTCTTTACGTCATCCACATTTTCAAATTATTGGACTAGATAAAGTTGACGGATACAAGCATATTGAGGAAGAGAATTTTACAGGGATGGATGTTTTTAATTCCAAACATATCAACGTTAATGTGTCACAAAAGCCCATCATGGGTTTCGTTGAATTCAATGTTGCAATTAATAACCCCCAATATATTGATGATTTGGCTGAGTTTACTAGAGTAACGGTTAAATATGTCTTAGATGATTTATATGGTGGTAAGTTCGATTCCTACAATATTTTCTTTTATAAATTTGGAAAGAAAATCATTTGTAAAATTGAAGCTAGATATGTTGTTTCACCTTACTTTGTGGGTTATCGTTTATCGCAGCGTGATGGAGATAAGCAGGTCAGAGGTATTGCAGATGTCTTGTTAAAGAGATTGCAGGAAAATACCCAAAGTGATGAGATAAAGTAAAATAAGTTGATAAATCTGTAGAAGATTTATCAACTTATTTTTTATGAATAACAGTTGTACACAACTTATTTAAACAAATTTTATGTAACTTTGATTTATTGAAAAATAATTAGACCCAATTATTTTTCTTAGCTATGTTCAAAGCCTCGATTCGTGAATGAGTTCCAGTTTTACTAAGAATTGAAGAGATATAATGTCATCTAAAGCTTGATGAATAATATCAACCAAACCAGAAAGATTTATTAAAGTTGAGTAGGGAGGGAAAGTTTATAGTAACCTTGAGTTAAATTAATGATTTCTTTTACATTGATTCGCTCCAAATTAAGATTCTCTTGCATCATAACTCTTCCAATATGATTTGGAAAGATGTTCGATTTTTAAAGCAATTGACATAATGATCATTCCTTAGATTTATTTGATGATTTTATTTTAGTATTTGATAAGTTATGACAGTAGTAATGTTTGTCATTTATTGAGGTGATAAATGTCATGTTTTCTTGTTTATATACATGTTTTACGAAAACATATATAAAAAAAACAAACCATCAAAAGATGATTTGCTCAATATAATTCAATTATTTACCAGGTTGATAATCTTTATCAATAACTAAGATAGGTTTGATAGTCTTACCACTAACAGAATCAGCGTCGGCCTCATTGATTTGGTCAAAGTCGTAGAACTTTTCAGTCAAATCAAATGGAAAGGCACCTAACTTATAAAATTCAATCAAACGAGGGATGTCGATTTGAGGAATCGAGTCACCCATGTTGACGCCGACAACTTTTTTATCATCAACACAAAGATCATTCCAAGTACTAATATCGATGTTATGTGGTGTAACAGCAATTGTAGCGGTTGTACCACCTTGAGTCAAAGCGGCAATCGAATCAGTCATCACTTTGGCAACACCAGTAGTATCAACAGCCCAGTCAACACCAAGACCGCCAGTTAATTTCTTGATAGCTTCAACAGCATCTTCATTTTTACTATTGATAGCGTCGGTTGCACCCATCTTTTTAGCCAATTCCAAACGGGAATCAACAATATCAACGGCAATAACTTTGACACATCCAGAGATCTTACCAGCCATCATGGCAGCTAGACCAACAGCACCAGTACCAAAGACAGCAATTGTGTCGCCAGGTTTTGGTTGTAGAGTATTAAAGACTGTACCACTACCAGTTACATAGCCACAGCCCAAAGGTCCAAGTTTTCTTAGATCAAGATCCTTAGGAACTTTAACAGCGTTTCTCTTGTCGATCACTGTATGAGTTGTAAAAGATGATTGATTGAACATATCACTAACGTGGTGACCATCTTCAGTAAATTGGTCAGATCCGTCAGGACGTGTACCTGAAAGGTTGGATGCAGCATATTTACGACATTGAGTTGGTTTACCTTTCAAACAATTATCGCACTCACCACATGAATAAAATGACATAATAATATGATCGCCGGGTTTAAAATTAGAAACATTTTTACCGACTTTTTCAACAATTCCAGATCCTTCGTGACCTAAAACAACAGGAAAACTAAAGGCGGCATCACCTTTACGTAGAGCCTCATCAGAATGACAAATACCAGAAGCAACGACTTTAACTTGAAGACCGTCATCAGTCACATCAGCTAATTCAACGTCATCCTTAATAACAAATGGATCATTTACTTTATCAACTACAGCAGCTTTAATTCTCATAAGATAAATCCTTCTTCCAAAATTATTTGAAAACGCTTTCTACAATTAGAAATTATTTCACAATATCAAAAATAATTCAATCATATTTTGAAAAAAAGATTAATAAAAACGGTAAAAAAAGTATTTACATTTTGTGATGAAAAGAACAACTAATCGATAAGATATCAATCGTAAGTTTATTTTTGTTATAATGAATCCGTTAAAGTTGTTAATTAATTTTGCAAATTTAGCATTCTTAAAAGTATTATGTAACGTAAACTGGTAGAATATAAAAGCAAAGAAAATTGATTAAAAAGAGTATGGTGAAATATGGAAATAGCAGAAATGTATGGTCAAGTTTTGGCAGGAACTGTGACTGACTTAAATAAGGACGAAGCTTTCGTTCAAATAGATGGGAAGACTTTTGCTTTAGATCTAAATGAATTAACAGAAATTCCAGAATTAGGTGATGAAATCAGTGGATTTATTTATGAGAATCAAGCTCATAAAAACAAAATGACAACTGTTATGCCATTTGTCGTTCAAGGCGTTTGGGATTTTGCTGAAGTAACAGAAGTTAGAACCGATTTAGGCGTTTTCGTAAATGTTGGATTAGAAGATAAGGATATTGTTGTTTCTTTGGATGATCTGCCATTTGAACATTCAGAATGGCCTAAAAAAGGTGATAGTCTGATGGTTAAATTGGAAATTGATCACAAAGGACGCTTATGGGGAAAATTAGCTGATATTGAGCTTTACACTCAAATTGCTCGTAGTCCTGGTGAAGACACTAAGAATAAAGATGAAGAGGGTACTGTTATTGCCATTCGTGAGAGTGGTGCTTTTGTCATGACTGAGAGTTATTATATTGGTTTCATTCATGTCAATGAACAAGGGGAACCTTTACATATCGGCCAACATGTTAAAGCCCGTGTCATTGGTACAAGCCATCGTCGCTTGAACCTCTCAATGAAGCCACGTGCTTATGAAGAAATTACGCCAGATGCACAAATGATTGTTGCTGTGTTGGAACATGCCCAGGAGAAAAAGATTCCTTATACTGATAAAAGTGATCCGGATGATATAAGAGAATACTTCGGTATTAGTAAGGGAAGCTTCAAACGAGCTTTAGGCAATTTAATGAAGCAAGGTAAGATTGAACAAAAAGATGGCTATACTTATCTCAAATAGAGGTAATATTTATGAGTGAAAAACTATCAATTAAGAATCAAAAGATGATTGATGCGATTGCTGATTATGCAAGATATTTACGTTTAGATCGAGGTTTATCCCAAAATACGATTATCTCTTATCAACAGGATCTTCTGGAATTTAGTAGCTTTTTGGAACAACAAAAGATAGCTTTTTATCCTGAGGATCATTTTGTCGTCACTAAATTTTTTGTCAGTCAGGATAAAGAGAAAAAATCTAAGACTTCACAAATGCGAATGTTTTCATCTTTAAAAAGGTTCTATCAATGGATGGAAATGATTGACAAAATCTCGGCCAATCCTATGAACGAATTGGATGCTCCCAAAAAGGGCACACATTTACCAGTGGTTCTATCAATGGAAGAGGTCAACGCTTTGATTGAGTCACCTGATGTTTCTACGCCATTGGGTGTCAGAGATCGGACTATTTTTGAAGTGATGTACGCGACTGGCTTGCGTGTCAGTGAATTAGTCAATCTAAGTATGGATGATCTACATTTGGACTTGGAGTTGATTAAGACTTTGGGTAAAGGGAATAAAGAACGTTTGTTACCAATTGGCGATACAGCTATTACTTGGCTAAAGAAATATTTTGAACAGACACGAAAGCCATTAGTAGAAAAATATGGTGAACAAAAAGAAGTCTTTTTGAACTTTCGTGGTAAGAAATTAACGAGACAGTCGATTTGGCGTATGATCAAGAAGTATATTGCCCAAGTTGGTATTAAAAAAGACGTTACACCACATACTTTGCGCCATTCCTTTGCGACAAATTTGTTGGAAAATGGCGCTGATCTGCGTGTTGTTCAAGAATTATTGGGTCATTCTGATATTTCAACAACACAGATTTATACGCATATTAATCAGACGAGAATGAAACAAGTTTATAATAAGGCTTTTCCGAGAGCCTAAAAAGATGGGAGGGTAAGAATGCTTAGTAAGTATAGTGATGAGAATAAAAAAATTGCGATGGGATTTTTGTCATATATCGGCGATTTGAAGGACTTAGATAATTTAGAACAAGAGTTGGAATTATACTCCGAAGACGAGAATCGGCAGTTGTATCTTTGGAAAAGCAATATGGAAGATTATTCTGGAATTGTGGCCTTGTCGTTCTCAAAAAATACTGTTTTTGTTGAGTATATCTCGCTGAATCCATCCTATCGTTCACAAAGTAATGTGTTTAAAATTTTTGATGATATTCAACAACGCTTTCCAGAATTAATTATTTTAGGAAACTTTACATTGAGTCAGCAAATTCAGCAGTGGCGACAGAATAAGCAGAAACTTGAAAAAGATAAGAAAGAAAAAGAAAACGATTAATGCAAAAATTAAATTTAGTTCTAACTGATTTTCAAGGTCCGATTGATTTGTTGCTGCATTTGATCAAGGAATCAAAAGTGGATATTTACGATATACCAATTGCACAAATTACCCAGCAATATATTGACTATTTAAAAAGTATGAAAGTATTGCAGTTGGATATTGCTGGTGATTATTTGGTCATGGCGTCCACTCTAATGTCAATCAAGAGTAAGATGTTGTTGCCGCAATCTCCAGATGAGATTGAGGACGATATTTCAGAAGATCCACGAAATGAATTGGTTTCACAATTATTGACGTATCAAACTTATAAAAGAGTGGCAGCCTATTTTGAAGAAAAGGAACAAACAAGGCACCAACAATTCGATAAGGGTGTCAGTGTTCCTAAAGAACATCTGAATCAATTTTTGAAACCTGGTTCAGTAGTCTTGAATGATTTGGCGGTGACGTATGCGGAATTATTGAAGGAACAAAAGTTTCATCAGCCGGAAACAGAAACGATTGAAAATGAAACCTTGTCAATTGAAGACGCGACTAAGAACATTTTGAGTGAATTGAAAACAGTTAAAAAGATGACTTTTAAGGCACTTTTGAAATTAAATAATAATATTGAAGAAATAGTCACTGATTTTATGGCGATTCTGGAATTGGCTAGCAAACAGAGAGTCTCAGTCAGCCAGAATGACTTTCAGAGTGAACTATTTATTGAATTGAGGAATTAATGTGTATCAAGCAAAGATAATGGCGTTGTTATTTGTCGCAGGTGATCAGGGTATTAAAGAGCATGATTTAGCTGATCTTTTGGAGATAGATGGTGCGGCTTTGAGACAAAACTTGGAACAATTGAAAGTTAAATTGATAACTGATGGCGAGTCAGGAATTCAATTAGTACAATATAATTCAACTTATAAATTGGTTACTAAAAATGAGAATAGTGAATTATTGACTAAATACTTCAAAGCTGGTTTAGGGACTAAATTGAGTCAGGCGGCTTTAGAAGTTTTGTCGATTATCGCTTATCGTCAACCAATCACGCGAATTGAAATTGATGAGATCCGTGGGGTTCAGAGTTCCGGAAGTATAAATACCCTTTTGGTTCGAAAATTGATTAAAGAGAATGGTAAGAAGAATGTTCCAGGTCACCCTAATTTATATGTGGTGACGGATGAATTTTTTGATTACTTTGGAATTAAGAGTTTAAAAGAATTACCAAAAATAGAGAATTTTGAAGATGCTTCCGAAATAGGAGAAATAAATGGAGAAAGTTAGATTACAGAAATTTATGGCTGATGCAGGAGTTGCTTCCAGACGCAAATCTGAGGAGTTAATTGCTAAAGGTCATGTCAGAGTTAACAATAAAGTAGTTACTGAGATGGGCGTTAAAGTCGATCATCATGATAAAGTTGAAGTCGATGGGATGCCGCTTGAAACAGAAAAGAAACGTTATATTTTAATGTATAAGCCCCGTGGCGTTATTTCTGCCGTCAAGGATAATAAAGATAGAAAAGTTGTGACTGATTTATTAAAGGAAGACGTTGAAGAACGTGTTTATCCTATTGGTCGCTTGGATTATGATACGTCTGGTTTATTATTGTTGACCAATGATGGTGAATTTGCCAATCATTTAATGCATCCTAGATATCACGTGGACAAGACCTATGTAGCTAAGATTGAAGGCATTTTGACGACTGAGGAGATCAAGAAACTAGAGGGTGGAATCAAGTTTAAAGACTACACCTCTGCTCGAGCAAAAGTTTCGGTGATGTCTAAAGACAAGAAGAAAAATTCTTCAATTGTAAAGATAATTATTCATGAAGGTCATAATCATCAAGTAAAAAACATGTTTGATGCTGTAGGACACAAAGTTGAAAAGTTGGCTCGTGAAAAATACGGTTTCTTAACTTTAGATGGACTAGTTTCTGGTAAATATCGTGATTTAACTAGACAAGAGGTAGCCCAGTTGAAGAGTGACAATAAGTAGCATTTATTAAAAATATAAAAGTGGCACATTTTTGGCACACTTTTCGGAATATAGAGGCCGTAATAACTCTTCAGTTGCACCATAATAAGGGTTCTGCTATATTATAAATATAAAATTAAATAATTGGTTTTCAGGGCAGGGTGGAATTCCCGACCGGCGGTAAAGTCCGCGACCCAGCGCAAGCTGGTTGAATTGGTGAAACTCCAATACCGACAGTAAAGTCTGGATGGAAGAAAACAGAGTAAGGTCTGTTTTGGTGTGCCCAAAATAGGCCTTTTTTCTTTGGGAATCAATGGAGAGGTTGATTTTGATGGGAAAGAGTTTAGACAAGTTTCATGAGCTAATTGGAGTAGCTGTTTTTGCGGCATTGGGAACAATTTTGATGTTCTTTGAATTTCCAGTATTGTTTTGGTTACCCTTTTTAAAAATTGATCTTAGTGATGTTGTCACTTTGATAGGGACTTTTGCGTTTGTACCAGTTGGAGGAACTTTGATTGCATTGATCAAGTCAATGGTGCATGTTATTGTTACCGGTAGCGGTGTAGCGGGTTTGATTGGTAATGGCTCAGCTTTTGTTGGAGCGGTTTCATTATTATTACCGTTCAATTATTTTTGGAAAAAGGGTAAAAAAATCTCAGCAATTGTTTTTGGGACCATTGTTATGACGATTGTAATGTCAATTTTAAATTATTTTGTTGTCATGCCACTATACATGAATGTGATAGGAATGAAACTTAATATGAGTTTAGCTGAATATGTGGCAACAGGTGTGGTACCATTTAATATTGTTAAGGCTTTAATCATTTCGATTGCTGTAATGATTGTTTATCCAAGAATTAAAGGACATTTTGCAATAAAATAGATAAACCTTACGTAATTTTATAAATCTTTAAAGAAAAAGTTTAAACTTTTATGATATGCTTTACTAGATAGAAATTAGGAGGTTGGTTTTTAATGGCCGATAAGGATAAAAACAATATGTCTGGCGATACTCGCGTTCCTAAATCCACACAAGGACTTGAGGGATCCGTTAGTCTCGAAGATCTGAAGAAATATCATTTAATTAATAATGGTGAGAATACACCTACGGATGCAGTTTCTGATGATCAAACTTCTAATGATGAGCCTGTAGATAATAATGATAATTCAGATGTTAATAATTCTAACGTCGATGAACAATCTGATTCTATAGATCATCTTCGATCTGAAGAAAGCCAAGATCATTTAAGCGATTCAAAACCGGTAATTAATCCGGATTCAATTGATAATAGTGAACAAAGTTCTCAAGAAGTTAATGAACAACCGGTTGATACTGATGACAATTATGAACAACCAGTCGATAGTGATGAAAATCAAGCAGATACCCAAGAGGATACCAAAAAGAGCGATAAGCCTTGGGAGAATAGTTTTGATACCGATACTGACGACGATGGTCATGTTTCTCGAGCTGTCACTAAAGAAAAGCAACGTGGTAATCATACATTAGTAATAACCTTAGTAATTGCTTTGATTATTATTATGTTTACTCCAGTTGTTTATAATGCTGTGAAAGGCAGTAGTAGTGGAGATTTAGATAGTGCTCAATCTGAAAAATCAGTTGAGAACAAAGATAAGTCTAATAAGAAGAAATCTTCTAAGAAGAAGACGACTCCTAAAAAATCTACTAAGAAATCATCTACTAAGAAAGCAGCTGCAAATAATAATTCAACTGCAAGTAATAAGAGCAATAACGACAGCAATAACAATAGTTCAACAACTGCTAATAATGATACTGATTCTAATGCTAATAGCGGTTCATCAACTGATGGCAGCACTAATAATACAGCATCAGGTACTACTGATAGCAATAGTGGAACGACTACTAATGCTAATGATAGTAATTCGACTTCAAACTCGCAGTCGCAAACTAATCAACAAGCATCTAATACAACGTCGAATAGTAACGATTCATCTACGACGTCAAGCAACGATTCTAGTTCATCAGCTTCGTATTATACGGTTAAAGCTGGAGACAATTGGTTTAGAATCGCATATAATAACGATTTAACAACTGCTCAATTAAAGAGTTTAAATAGTAATGTTGGTACATTGACACCAGGTACTACATTAAGAGTAAAATAGAAGTAATTAAGGGTCTCTGACATTTTTGTCTGGGCCTTTTTATTAAGGAGAGAAAACTAGATGCAAATTGCGATCGATGGACCAGCTTCAGCTGGAAAAAGTACTATTGCTAAATTAATTGCAAAGAATTTAAAATTTGTTTACTGTGATACAGGTGCGATGTATCGGACAGTGACATTGCTTGCAAAAAAGAATGATGTAGGTTATGGTGATACTCTTGATATTTTGAAGTTGATGTCAGAGCACAAGATTCATTTTCTTAATAAGGAAGATGGACAACATGTTTATTTAGATGATGAGGATGTATCTGATACTATTCGAACTGAGGATATTACGAATAATGTTTCTCAAGTCTCAGCTATCAAGGAAGTTAGAACGGAATTGGTAAAAATGCAACGAGATATGGCAAACAATATTGATATTGTGATGGATGGTCGTGATATTGGAACAACTGTTTTGCCAAATGCAGAAGTAAAGATTTTCTTAATAGCAAGTGTAGAAGTGCGTGCTCAAAGAAGATACAAGGAAAATCTTGAACGTGGGATCAAGACACCGTTAAAGGAATTACAGGATGAAATTGCTGCACGTGATTATAAAGATTCACATAGGGAAGTTTCTCCTTTGAGAAAAGCCAGCGATGCAATTGAAATTGATAGTTCAGATATGACGATTGAACAAGTTGTTAAAAAAGTTACAGAAATAGTTAATGAGAAAAAGTAGGGAGGTAGATTATGGCTGTTCCAGTAGTTGCGTTAGTAGGACGCCCCAATGTTGGTAAATCTACTATTTTCAATAGAATAATCAATGAACGACTATCTATTGTAGAAGATACACCAGGTGTAACTAGAGATCGGATTTACTCACGAGCTAGTTGGCTTGGAAAAGAATTTCGCTTGATTGATACCGGTGGTATTGAAATGAGCGGGGAGAAGTTATCAGTTCAAATTAAGAACCAAGCTGAAATTGCGATTGATGAGGCTGATGTCATTGTTTTCATCGTTAATGGTCAAAATAGTGTTACTAAAGAAGATGAGGATGTTGCTAAAATCCTTTATCGGACAAAGAAACCAGTTATTCTTGCTGTTAATAAAGCTGATAATCCAGAACAACGTGAAAACATTTATGATTTCTATTCATTAGGGTTTGGCGATCCTAATCCCATTTCTGGTGCTCAAGGTACTGGTTTAGGTGATTTGTTGGATGAAATTGTTAAGGCATTTCCTAATGATGACAAGGCTGAGGATGATGAATCAATAAAATTTAGTTTCATTGGTCGTCCTAACGTGGGTAAATCATCATTGGTCAATGCTATTTTGGGTGATGAACGAGTTATTGTTTCTGATATGCAAGGAACGACTCGAGATGCTGTCGATACCAAATATCATGATGAAAGACTTGATAAAGATTTTACGATGATTGATACAGCAGGTATTAGAAAACGTGGGAAAGTTTATGAGAATACTGAAAAGTACTCTGTCTTACGTGCGTTGAGTGCAATTGATAAGTCAGATGTTGTCTGTGTAGTTTTGAATGCTGAAGAAGGTATTCGTGAACAGGATAAACGTGTGGCTGGATATGCCCATAATGCTGGTAAAGGTGTTATTATCGTTGTTAATAAATGGGATACTTTGAAAAAAGATACCAATACAATGAAGGACTTTGAAAACCAAATTAGAGTTGAATTTCAATATTTAGCTTATGCGCCAATAATTTTTACTTCGGCTATTAAGGGACAACGATTGGATAAAATTCCAGAATTGGTTGAAAGAGTCTTTGATAATCGTCACCGTCGAATCCAATCATCCGTTCTAAATGATCTCTTGTTGCGGGCAACTTCTATTGCACCAACACCATTAGTTAACGGTAAGCGATTAAGAATCTACTACATGACTCAAGTGGCGATTCAACCGCCAACATTCGTTGTTTTTGTAAATGACAATGAATTATTGCATTTCTCTTATGAAAGATTTTTGATTAATCAATTGCGGGAAACTTTTGACTTTGAAGGGACCCCAATTAAGATTTTACCTAGAAAGCGGAAATAGTCCTAGAATAGTGGCGCTTTATACGTTTTTATTAATATATTTATATTTAGGATAAATTATTGTAAAAAACGGCTTAAATGCTTGCCACATCCGCATTGCTATGGTAGTTTTGTAAATAGAATAATGAATGCATTTAAGGCAGTTCATGTGTTCTAAATTTTTTACAATTTTCGGAGGTATTTTACATATGGCAAATAAAGCTGAACTTATTGATAGTGTAGCAAGCAAAACTGGCTTGACAAAGAAGGATGCAACTTCTGCTGTTGATGCAGTTTTCGAAACAATCCAAGACAACTTATCAGAAGGAAACAAAGTTCAATTGATCGGCTTTGGTAACTTTGAAGTTCGTCAACGTGCTGCTCGTAAGGGTCGCAACCCACAAACTGGTGAAGAAATTAAGATTCCAGCAAGCAAAGTACCTGCATTTAAACCAGGTAAGGCTTTGAAGGATTCAGTTAAATAATTCTCTTTCTTAATTAGGGGCGGTCAATGGACCGTCTTTTTTTACGCAAAAATGGAGGTAAAAATTTGAGTAAAGCAGATGAAGTTATTGATACCATTGATGATGGTGATTTTTCAAAAGTTGATAGTTTAATTCAATCTTCCCTACGAGAAGATGATGATCAAACTAAGTTCTCTTTGGCTGAAACTTTGATGAGTCGTGGCTTATCAGTTCAAGCTAAGACGATTTATGAGCACCTCTTGGACAATTATCCAAGTGAAGGACAGATACTGTCTAGATTGGCTGAAATTGCCGTATCAGATGGTAATAGTGACCAAGCGCTAGATTATATTTCTCAAATCACACCAGATTCACCAGCTTATGCTGAGAATCTCTTGGTGTCGGCTGATATTTATCAATCACAAGGATTATATGAAGTTAGCGAACAAAAATTATTGACTGGAATTCGTGAATATCCCGATGAAGAAGTTTTCAAATTTGCTTTAGCAGAAGTTTATTTCGATGAGAATAAATTCAGCAAAGCACTAACGTATTATGACATGCTCTTGGATATGGGAATTAAGAATTATTCCGGAATATCAATCGTTTTGCGTAAAGCTAGTTCTTTAGCCGGAGATGGACAGTATGAGGAAGCTATCAGTGTTTATGAAGATTTGAATGCAATTGAATTGAATGAAGATGCTCAATTTCAATTAGGTTTTCTCTATAATCAAGTTAAGAATTATAATAAATCCATTGCCATATTGGAAAAGTTATTAGAGACTAATCGCGATTATCCAACAGCTTATCCAATATTAGCCGAAGATTATTTGAATATTAAGAAAAACGATGATGCCTTTAAGTATGCTCAATTAGGATTGAACCTTAATGAGTTAGACGATCGTCTGTATCAAATTGCCTTTGATGCCGGAACTGCTGAGAATACCTCTGAAGCAATTAAGATCATTGAAAAGGGAATCCAAACAGTGGATAATCCTTTACCATTAGTGATCAAATTAAGTGATTATTACATTACTAAAGGACAATTCAAGAGTAATTTGGATCTCTTGGAGGGTCGTGAAATTAGCAACAATCCTAAATTGATTTGGAATTTAGCTAAGTCAGAATTTGAAACTGATGATGTAAATCAAGCTCAAGAGGATATTCTGCAAGTCTTAGACGATTTTAAGGACAATCTAGACTACTTATCAGATTTGATTGAAATCTTGCGTAGCAGTGGAAATAACGATGTTCTCAAGGCGGCTATTCAGTTGTACTTGAAACAAGATCCAGATAATGAAGATATGCAGAATTTGTTAGATCAAATATAAAATAACAAAAGGGATTGAATGTAGATTAAAAAATCTATATTCAATCCCTTTTTTGATAAAAGCTTTTTTAGTCAAAAAAAAGCCGCTTTAGTAAAATTATTGGTCACAGTTACTTTATTATAATGGCTGTAAGCGGTTACTAAAGACTCTTGTGGAGGTCTCTAAATGGAATTTAAACAAATATATATAAATCATATGAAAAATCCAATTGGTTTTGAGTTTGATAACTTATTTATCAATTGTGAGGTGACAGCTAATAATTATCCTAAAAATTTGGAAAAGCGATTAATAATTACTCACTCCGATAAATCAATTTACACAACTGATTGGCAGTTGGCTAAAGATTTGAATTTTAAACCTATTTTTAAATTAGATAGTAAAACAAGGTATACCGTTTTAGTTAAATTAAGATCTGATGAAAAAGTTTATTCTCGAAAAGCCTATTTTGAAACTGGATTAATAAATGGCTTTCACCATAGTCAATGGATCGGAAGCGATGATACTAGTATTCATGGAATTAGTTTAAGCAAGCAGTTTACACTTCCAAAAATTAAACAGGCTCGTTTATACATTAGCGGTCTAGGGTTGTATGAAGCATACATTGATGGACAAAAAGTAGGAGATGAGTATCTAGCTCCCGGATTTACTAATTATAACTATTATGTCCAAATAGCCAGTCATGACGTTTCCAGTTTATTACAAGATTCTGGTTTTCACACGTTGAGGATTATAGTAGGTGATGGTTGGTATAAGGGTAAATTAGGAATTAAAAACCATGGTGGGACGGCTAATCAATATGGAAATATTTTAATGGCTAACGCAGAGTTGGACTATGTAGATGATAGTAAGATTCATCATTCTTTAGGTACCGATATAACATGGAAAACTGAAACATCTCAGATAACCCATTCCGGAATATATTACGGGGAAGATTTGGATGAAACTTTAAGTGTTAAAAGTTTGTCAACAAAGGAATTTAAAAAACCAACGAAACATCTTAAGGATCGGTTGAGTCTACCAATTAAAGAGCATGAAACATTTTATCCTAAAACAGTCAATACTTCTGATCGTAGTGTCGTCTTAGATTTTGGTCAGAATATGGCAGGTTGGGTAACTTTTGAGAATACTTTACCCAAAGGAACTAAAGTTGAATTGCAATATGGGGAAATTCTTCAAAAGGGCATGTTATATCGTGATAATCTAAGATCAGCCCGAGCAACTTTCACATATGTGAGTGATGGCAAAAAACATCTTATTAGACCACATTTTACTTACTTTGGTTTTAGATATGTAAAGTTAGTAGGTTTTCCTAAAGATATAGATGTCAATCTCTTTTGTGCTCAAGCTTTATATTCAGATATGAAACAAATTGGTAGAATTCAAACGAATAATTCATCAGTTAATCAATTATTTAGCAATATCGAATGGGGACAAAAGAGTAATTTTATAGATATTCCGACTGATTGTCCACAACGCGATGAACGTTTGGGTTGGACAGGTGATGCGGCTATTTTTGCTAAAACTGCGAGCTACAACATGGATACTTATCAATTTAACAAGAAATTTGCTTTTGATATTGCAGTGGAACAGAGTTTTCGTGATGGAAAAGTCCCATTATACGTCCCTAATGTTGATGGGGATGATGGTGGAAAAGCTGTTTGGGGAGATGTAGCAACTATTGTCCCTTGGATCACTTATGTACGATCACATGACAGTACAATTCTACGTCAAAATTTTGGTGCCATGATGTCATGGGTCGACTGGATACATGATTATGCCAAATCAACTAAGAATGAATTCTTATGGTTAGATTCTGATCAGCTCGGTGATTGGTTGGCGTTAGATACTGAAGATATTATGCATCTTAAAGGCAAGACTCCAGATGAATTAATTGCTAGTGCTTATTATTATCAATCGGTACGAATTGTTGCGCAAACAGCTTTGATTTTAAATGCTAAACGAGAACATGAATATTACAAGTTATTGGCTGAAAAGATTAAGGAAGCTTTTATTGCAGAATTTTATACCGCTAGTGGTCGTTTAATTACTGATACACAAACGGCATTAGCCTTATGTTTAAAATTAAAATTGTATCCTCAAGGATCCCAGAAAAGGATTACTCAAAAATTAGTTGGTCGAATTGAAAAAGACCAGAATCATTTAACGACAGGATTTGTGGGAACACCGGCATTGTTACCGGCTCTATCGGAAAATGGACAAAATGATTTAGCTGTACAGATATTCTTGAATGATGATTATCCTAGTTGGCTTTATGAAGTAAAAATGGGTGCGACAACAATTTGGGAACGTTGGAATTCAGTTATGCCTGATGGTTCTATCAGCGATAATGGGATGAACTCACTTAATCATTATTCTACCGGCGCAGTAATGCAATGGGCTTATGAGTATCTTTTAGGAATTAAACAAGGTGAGAGCTTAACCATCCAACCAGAAATAACACCTAAGCTTAGAAAGATGAGTGGTTATACGGAACTGGATACTGGAAAATTAAATATTCAATGGAAATTGGTTGATCATCAAGGGTCTAAAGTTAACTTAATATTGGATCTACCATTTGCTAATGCTGCCAAGGTTATTTTGCCTAGGACAAATGCTTGGATTGATAACGGAGTCAGACATCGAAATGGTGATATTTTATCACCTGGTCATCATGAAATATCTTACAATCCAAAGACCAATTTTATTGATACTTTTAACGTTCATACAGCTCTATCACAATTTATAGACAATCGTGAAATAACAGGTGCTTTAAAACAATTAGTACCATTTTGGGATTTCATTCAATTACCTGGCAATATTGAGCATTTTAAGGACTATTCAATCTTACAGTTGAGTCGGGAAATGAAAGGAATAGGTTTTTCACCACTAACTGAGGAACAATTAGAAAAGATAAATCAATATTTTAGAACTTATGCTCAAAGTCAAATAGAAGAGGAAGATGAATTAAAATGAGAAAAATAATGACACGATTTGCAATTTTGATATTGTCTGTTTTTACCGTAAGCGCTGGAGCAACTGCGGCAACAATTCCGTTAATTATGAAGAGCTTTCCAAATATTAGTTCAACAACAATTGAGCTTTTAATGACGATACCTTCATTAGGAATTATCGTTTTCACACCAGTAAGTAATTGGGTAGCTGATCTTATCAGCGTGAAAAAAACTATCATGACAGGCCTTGTTCTAATTTTCTTTGGCGGGGTCATTCCAGCCATTACGATGAATTTTCCATTGATTTTCGTTTCTAGAATTATTTTGGGATTAGGAACAGGTTTATTAATGTCTTTTTCACAGTCATTGATCATTCAACTATATCAAGGTAGAGAGCAACAAAGAATGCTGGGACTATCCAGTGTTTTTCAAGGCTTAGGGATGTTTGTTATGACTTATGCAGCTGGAGTTCTATTAAATAATGGCTGGCAGATGTCGTATTGGGTTTATTTGATTGTTGTACCTATTATCCTTTTAGTTGGTGTTTATGTGCCTAAAACAGTAGGGAAAGTGGTTGATAAAGACCACCCTGAAGCAGCATCTGACAGTAAAAAAATTGACGGGAAAATTTGGTTATTAGCATTATTTGCATTTGTATTTAATGCTACGTTTGCTTTTATATCTATTAAATTTGCTCTCTTAGTTGTTTCAAGAAATTATGGTACTGCTGCTGATGCAAGTACATTATTGGGACTAATGGCCTTTGCCATGGCAGCTGGTGGATTTGTTTTCATGTATGTTCAAAAACATTGGTTCAAATATACAACAGCAATTGGTTTAGGGTTTGCTACGATTTCATTTTTACTTTTGACTATTTCACATTCTCTAATCCTAAGTGGTTTAGGTGTTATCTTAGTTGGTATTTCAGTTTCAATTTTTATGGCTTCAATGGTTGCTAATATCAATAAAATGACATCTGCTAGTCAAGTGGCATTCTCCACCTCAGTAGTTATGACTTGTGCCAATATAGGAACACTTCTATCACCCTATTTTGCTAAAGCAATTTCAAATGTTTTTGGTAATCAAGAGGCTGGATTCACTTTTGAAGCGGGATTAATTATTTTTGCTATCTTATTTGTAATAGCAACTTTTGTTGGAATAAATTACTCAAGATTCGAATATAAAGAGTCAAATAAGTTATCGAATAATGTGAGAACACAAAATTAGGAGAAAAATAATGTTAAGTAAAGAAGCAAAAGAAGCAATTAAAATTGCTAGGACCATCAAAGAGCAGCAATCCGATGCTCTAACTCCAGATCAAGCTGTTTATTTAAGAAATGATGCTGATAAAAATAATAGTGTACCGGTTCCTGATGATATTCAATTGGATGAAGTTACTGAAGGGACTAAAGGTGAACTTTATCATTTTAACAACGTTAAAGATACTGTTTTAATGTTCATCCATGGAGGTGCTTATGCCACAGGAACAGTCAAATCGAGAAGAAATCTTTGTTTTAATCTATTAAGACGTCTTTTGTGTGATGGCTTTTCAGTTGAATATCGACAATGGCCAGAAGCAAAACATCCAGCAGCACAGGAAGATGTTTTGGCAGCGTATAGTTTTTTGAAGAGGCGTTATAAGCATGTGTTAATATTCGGTGAATCAGCTGGAGCTACTTTAGCTTTGACCTTAACGTTGCAATTGAAGGCTGAACATAAGGAATTGCCAGATAAGCTTGCTGTCTTTTCACCAGTAATTACTCAAGTGAATACGATGCCGTCAGAATTTCTCATGCAAGAACGTGACCCTATGTTGCTTGGTGCAGGAGAGCCTGTTCCATACTTTGCAGAACCTTATAAAAATGATCCATTGATTTCACCAATATTTGGTGATTTTACCGGTTTTCCGCCTTTAATGATTAATTGTGGAAGTGAAGAAGTAAAGTATGATGATTCTAAAGTGTTGAACTATCTTTGTCAAAAAGCGGGTGTAGATGTAAATTGGACAGTTTGGCAAGATTTGTTTCATGTTTTTGTATTGTTTGATATGCCGGAAACAAATCAAGCGTTGGACAAGATTGCTAACTTTTTAAAATAAAGTAGGGCACAACCTACTCAATCTTTAAGCATTAACGCAAAAAGAACTCGGTAATCATACTTTGACTACCGAGTTCTTTATTTTTAATTGGAGAAAGCTATATTAGGTTATAAATTTTGATTCTTTTTAAATTGTGAGGGTGAAATGCCGGTGGCATTTTTGAAAGTTCTGGAGAATTGAGAGGTACCGTTATATCCCAAGGTGTTGGCGATTTCATAGACTGATAATTGAGTGAATAGAAGTAATTGCTTTGCCGAAAGAATTCTTTGTGAGGTGAGAAATTCAATGATACTAACACCAGTAGTTCGCTTGAAGAGATGAATCAAGTAAGATTTACTACATCCCATTTCTTGCGCAATCTCGTCAATATTCTTGACAGTTGCTAAATTGTCATAAATATATTCTTGGGTTCGATAAATTAAAAAAGGAATATTCTTTCGCTTGATTTGTGCAACGTTTTTGACGAACCGTTCACCAATCGTTCTCGTGTATTCGTAGATGTTAGTGATATTTTGTTTTAATTCAGTTTTTTTAATACATTCATCGCTGAGATCGTAGGCGTTCTCGGCATACATACCGCCACGGATAGCGGCACGGGTGAACAGTGTGGTTGCAGCAACAGTAATATTTTTTTTGCTACGTAAATCTGAGGTTGCAAGAATACCGAAATTTCCCTTATCCATGAATTGGACATAGTTATTGTTGAACTCTTTCAAATTACCATGTTCGACGCCTAAAAGCATTTGTTGTTCCGCTAAATAGCCATTGTGTGATGGCTTATGAATATTGAATGATTCAAATTCTTGATTAGGACGATCAATAATATCAAAGTCTGACAAAGATAATTGACTTTCAGTAAATTTGGGAGTGCTTTGTGTTAATGACAAATAGAACAAGGTTAGTTGTGCTTCAAAGGTATGAAAGTCAATCAAGGGGACTTTATCATCGTATTTTCCATTGCCACTGATCATATTTGAAGTCGCCCAAACGACTACCTTATGGTGATCAATTTGGAAAGTAGCTATGCTGCCAATTCTTAAAAACATATGAATAGAGATTTTTTGACTTATATTCATTAATAATTTATTAGCTAGTTTTGTCGGCAATTGAGGTGCAATCGGCATCTTGAAAGTTGCGATAGCTTGATCTTGAGAATTGAATACAAAAGTCGATAAATTAGTCGCTTCGAAAAATGATTTTGCTACATCGGTGATTTTCATTAAAAGCCTCATTTCAAAAAACATTATTTGTAAAGAAAAAGCTACATTAAGCAAAAAGATTATATGAAAATAATAATAATAGGATATGTGAATTGTAAAGGAGAAAAAATGAAAATTTATTTAGCATTTGATATTGGGGGAACTAAATTAAAATACGCTTTAATAAGTGAACAAGGGCAACTATTAAAAAGGTACTCTGAAAGTACAATTGTTAGTTCAAAATCAGAATTTATTAAACGCTTTAATCAAATTGTTGATAAATTTGAAACACAAATTTCTGGGATTGGCGTCAGTGTGCCTGGAAAAGTTGATTTTCAAACACAGAAAATAAGCTTTGGAGGATCATTACCATTTTTAGATGGAATTTCATTTAATGAAATTTTAAATACCAGATTACCTGTATTTGTAGAAAATGATGCTAACGCTGCTACTTTAGCTGAAATGTGGTTGGGCTCATTAAGAGATGTTAACAGTGGTGTAATGCTTGTCTTAGGTACAGCCGTAGGATCAGGAATCATGATAAATAAAAGACTTCTATATGGCGTCCATCAACAAGCCGGCGAAGTCAGTTTTGTAAGCTATAGCAAATTGGATAAAGAGCATATGATGGGGAGTCAAGGCTCAGCGGTAGCTTTGATAGAGGATATTGCCCGGAATGCTAAGTTAAGTGAATTAGATGATGGTCGAGCAGTTTTTAAAATGATTAATCAGGGAAACAGTTATGCAGTAAATAGGTTTAAAATTTTTTGTCAAAATTTGGCGTCATTAATTTATAATATGCAAACTATTCTAGATGTAGAACGGTTTGTAATTGGTGGTGGTATTTCACAACAAAGTATCGTTGTAAAAGGAATCAATCAAGCATTATGTGATTTGCGACAAACTAGTTCTTTTGTAAGTACCACTTTAGAAGCACCTAGAGTCGTTAGTTCAAGATTGTATAATGATGCCAATCTTTTTGGGGCTATTTCTCATTTTGAATTAAGGGATGTAAATAATTTGAGCCAAAATATTGAAGATAATTAAGAACGAAGAGGTGTTCTATGGATCAATCAAAGTTAAAGAAAGACAATAGGGATTTTCTTTTTTATATAAGTCGTTTAGCAACTATTTTTTCAATTATGATGTATGTTTCATATATTCCTCAAATTTTAGATAATTTGAATGGTATGAAAGGAAATCCTATCCAACCGTTGAGCGCTACGATCAATAGTGCTTTGTGGGTTTTATACGGATTATTGAAAGATAAAAAGGATTGGCCAGTTATAATAGCTAATTTACCAGGTATAGTTTTAGGATTATTAACCTTTTTAACGGCACTTTAGTTCAATAATCCTTAGTCTTTATTTAGTAACATTTCTGATTGGTATATAATAAATGAAGACTTTATGATTATGTGAGGTAAGAATATGCAAATCAAGCAACTTCCTGAGGATTTCAAACAGGCATTACCAGTACTAGAAAAAATCGAACAAGCCGGCTATGAAGCCTATTTTGTTGGCGGAAGTGTGCGCGATCATATTTTAGGACTGCCGATTCACGATGTGGATATTGCGACGAGTGCTTACCCTGAAGAAATTAAAAGTATCTTTAAAAGAACGGTCGACACGGGGATACAACATGGGACAGTCACGGTCTTGTTAAACGATGATTCTTATGAAATTACGACTTTTCGAACGGAATCGGGCTATCAAGATTATCGTCGACCTGATAAGGTCACTTTTGTTCGTTCCTTGTCGGATGATTTGAAGCGCCGTGATTTTACGATCAATGCTTTGGCAGTCGATTTAAACGGAAATGTCATTGATAAGTTCGATGGTCTTAAAGATCTTGATAAAAAAATTATTCGTGCCGTTGGCAAAGCAGAGGAAAGATTTCATGAAGATGCCTTAAGAATGATGCGTGCTGTCAGATTTCAAGCACAGCTGAATTTTAAAATTGAGGATAAGACGGCGAAAGCAATCGCTGATAACGCTCCTTTATTATCTAAAATCGCTATTGAACGTATTCGCGAGGAATTCGTCAAATTACTCTTGAGTAGGTCTTGGCAAACTGGTTTTGCAGACTTTTTGAACCTTCATTTGAGTGAATTTTGCCCAGGCTTTAAAGATAAGCGAACTGAATTGGCCGAATTGTTAGAATCAAAGGACAAAGTTTTTTTAGATGAAGAAGAAGCGTGGAGTGCAATTGGATACGTTTTGAACTTAAATCATCCTGAATTCAATCATTTCTTACGCAACTGGAAGGTTTCTAATAAGACTAGGGAAATGAGTGTCAATACTTTGAAGATGTTGCATTTATTTGAGAGTCAAGATTTCGATGTTTGGAATATTTATAAATTAGGTTTAGATAATTTCAAACGGGTGATCAGTCTCTGTCAAATATTTCAAATTGAGTTTGACTATGACAAATTAAGACAAAAGGTAAATCAGATTTCTATTAAAAATAGTCATGATTTAGCAATTTCGGGAAAGGATATTTGTCAGATTCTTGAGGTTAAACCAGGCCCAATAATTGGAAAATCAATGTCACAAATAGAGCGAGCTGTCGTGGAAGGAAACGTTTACAATAATTTTGATGAATTAAGACATTATTTGTTAAGTAATCAATAATGCTGTGTTATTATGAAAACAGTAAGTATTTTAGGATTTGAAAGGGTGATAATATGACTAAGCATGTTTTTAAGGAATTAAAATTCTACTTTAGAAACGGTGATACTTGGACGGTCGATCATGGTGAAATGAGCGACGTCTGGATTTCTCGTGTAACTACTAGTTATGGACGTATTGAAGGTGGAAGAATGCAAGAAATCCATCCATGCAAACGTTTCAGAATTGAGATTCTACCTGCAGCTGATTATATTAAGGATACTGATGTATCGACAGCTGCCTTAGCTGATGGGATGTTCAACCGTATTATTAAATATCAAGATATCGAAAAGTGCGACATTGTATTTGAAGATGACGAAGATAAGGAGCCAATGCAAATTTACTTCCCATTCAAGCAAAAAGATGCTGAAGGATTAGATAATGTTTATCAAACTTCAACGATTTCAAGTAAGAGTGGTAATCTGTTTATTTCAATTAATCCAGAGAATACAGTTTATGATTTATATAAAGAAGAACTTTAATTAATCTTACGTACGGGACAGTAGCTAATAACTATTGGTCCCGTATTTTATTGAGGGGAAATATATTATGGGAAATTTAAAAATTGGTTCGATGGTAAAAATTGCTGACCCAACCGATGCGATGAAGGATCAAATTGGAGCAGTCGTTTATTTTGATGAGAAGCGCAACAAAATATTGGTTAGATTTGGTGGAGTTCAACAAATGTATTACACCAAAAATCAACTGCAAGAATATCTCTAAGAAGTTTTACAATCTTTAGGTTACATGTGATAATAAATATTGAAAAAGTCTTAATACCTCTATCTAGATGGGTAGAGGAATTTTTTATTTATAGTGGTGAAAATTAATTGAAAACCTTGAATATAACGAATGCATCGAAAACTTTCGGTGAAAGAACCCTTTTTAAAAATGTAACTTTTACAATTAATGAGGGTGATCGAATTGGTCTCTTAGGATTAAATGGGACTGGTAAGACTACTCTTTTGGATGGAATTGTCAATAACAATGATTTGAATACCATCAATATTGATAAACCTAAAGATTATAAAATTTCCTATCTCAAACAGCAGCCCGATTTGGATGATAATTCATCAGTGATTGATGCTGTTTTTAATGGTAGCGGCGAAAAGTTTCAATTGATTCGTCAATATGAAAACTCATTGACTAAGTTCAATGCCCATTCAACTGATACTAAAATTCAAAATGAATTCTTTAAATTGCAGGAAAGAATGAATGCGGCTGAAGCTTGGCAGATGGAGTCTGATGTTAAAGCAATTTTGAATAAGTTAGGGATCACAGAATTAGATAAGAAGATTTCTGAATTATCAGGTGGTCAACAAAGACGTGTTGCTTTAGCTCAGACTTTGATTTCTGAAGCTGATCTTTTGATTCTGGATGAGCCTACTAATCATTTGGATTATGAAGCTATTGACTGGCTACAATCGTATTTGAGTAAATACAAGGGTTCCGTTTTGTTCGTAACTCATGATCGTTACTTTTTGAATGAAGTAGCAACGAGAATCTTTGAAATTGAAAATCGTAATGTAACTGAATACGATGGTAATTACGAAAAATACTTGCAACAAAAGGCTGACAATGAAGAAATTTACGCTTCCGTTCAACATCATAAGACACAACTCTATAAACAGGAGTTAAAGTGGATGCGTGCTGGTGTCAAGGCTAGAGGGACTAAGCAGCAAGCTAGAAAAGACCGTTTCAGTGATTTAAAAGAGGATCTACAGGATAAACCAGATGTAGAAAAGGAAATGTCAATTGACATAGCTCAACAACGTTTGGGAAATGATGTCTTTGATATCAAAGAAGCTAGCTTGAAATTTGCGCAACATGTTATTTTGAACCAATTCAGCTACTTAGTTTCACGGGGTGATCGAATTGGTATTACTGGGGCAAATGGTTCAGGTAAGACCACCTTTTTGAATGCCATTGCGAAGAAACTTCCCTTAGATAGCGGTGAAATCAAGACTGGTCAGACAGTTAAAATTGGTTATTATACGCAACAAACCGAAAATATGGACCCTGATAAACGTGTCATCAGATATTTGGAAAGTATCGGTCAAGGTGTTCGTAACTCTGGTGGCGAGCACATGTCGGCTTCACAGATGTTAGATACTTTCAAATTTGATCATCAAATGCAAGGAGCCTTTATTCGTGAACTTTCTGGTGGTGAGAAACGTCGTTTGTACTTGTTAGCGATCTTAATGGATCAGCCGAATGTCTTATTACTTGATGAGCCAACTAATAATTTGGATATTGAAACTCTGACAATTTTGGAAGATTATTTGAATAGTTTCAAGGGAACTGTTTTGGCTGTTTCTCATGATCGCTATTTTCTTGATAAGGTTGCAGATAAACTATTGATTTTTGAAGGTCAAGGTGAGATTGAAGAAAGTTATGACTCATACTCAGGCTATCTTCAAAAGGCAACTGCTAAAAAGCAGGCTAAGCATCATGAAATTAAGGAACAAAAGCATCAAGAAGTTAAACAACGTGCAGAGGACAAACCAGAGTCTAAGAAGAAGAAACTAACTTATGCGGAACAGATAGAATATAACAAATTGGAACCAGAGATCGACAAGCTTGATACAGAAATTTCTAATTTGGAAAAAGAATTAAATGACCCAGCTAATGATTATGAGAAATTAATGGATTATCAAAAACAATTGGATGAAGCTAATCAAAAAGAAGATAAATTAATGGAACGCTGGGATTATTTGAGTCAATTCGCTTAGGAGGAAAAGATGCAAAACGAACAACAATATTTAGATCTCTTACAATATGTTTTAGATCATGGTCATAAGAAAAGCGACCGTACCGGAACAGGGACTATCAGTACTTTTGGATATCAGATGAGATTTGACCTACAAGAATCGTTTCCTCTTTTGACAACTAAGAAGATTCCTTTTGGATTGATCAAAAGCGAATTGTTGTGGTTTTTGCATGGCGACACTAATATTAAATATCTTTTAGAACATCATAATCATATTTGGGATGAATGGGCTTTTAAAAATTACATTGAGAGTTCTGATTACAAAGGTCCTGATATGACTGATTTTGGTCGTCGCAGTTTAGTTGACGATGTTTTTGCACAAGAATATAAAGCTCAAAAAGATAAATTTGATAAAGCTATTCTTGAAAATGATACATTTGCACAAAAATTTGGTAATTTAGGCGATGTCTATGGCGCACAGTGGCGTCACTGGCAAAAAAGAAACGGTGGTTTTATTGATCAAATTGCTAATGTTATTCAACAAATCAAAACGACTCCCGATTCTAGGCGTTTAATCGTCAGTGCTTGGAATCCTGAAGATATTCCATCAATGGCATTACCACCGTGTCACACATTGTTTCAATTTTACGTTAATGATGGCAGGTTATCTTGTCAGCTGTATCAAAGAAGCGGTGATCTCTTTTTAGGCGTTCCCTTTAATATTGCCAGCTATGCTTTATTGACGCACTTAATTGCTCGTGAAACTGGTTTGAAGGTCGGAGAATTCGTTCATACCTTAGGGGATGCTCATATTTATTTGAATCACCTAGATCAAGTTAAAGAACAGTTGAGTCGAACTAAAAGTGTGGGACCACAATTAGAAATTAAGAGTGATAAAAGTATTTTTGATATTGATACTAAAGATATTATTGTCAATAATTACCATCCCCAACCAGCTATTAAAGCGCCGGTTGCTGTTTAGGAGGAAAATATAATGATAAGTTTTGTCTGGGCTGAGGACGAAAATGGTGTGATCGGTGTCAATGGACACTTGCCATGGAAATTGCCTAATGATATGAAACGCTTTAAAGATGTGACAACTAATCATCCCATAGTTATGGGACGTAAGACTTTTGAAAGCTTTCCAAATGGACCTTTGCCAAAGCGTTTAAATATTGTCATTTCTAAAAATGTTGATTATCAAGTTCCTGAATCAGTGGTTTTAATTAATGATAAGGTTGATTTAAAAAAGTACGTTCAATCAGATGAAGAGATTATGGTCATCGGTGGTAGAGGAATATTCCAATTGTTTAAGGATGATGTTGATCGACTCTATTTAACTAGAATTGAACATGAATTTGATGGAGACACAAAGATGATCAATTTAGATTATCGGAAATTTAAATTGATCGAAAAAAAAGAAGGTCATATGGATAAGCAAAATATTTATCCATATACCTTCGAGACATGGCAAAAAATTTAATTAACAAAGAAATAAACTGAAAAGTACATTAATGCTGTACCTATCATGACAAAGATGTGCCAAATGACGTGAATGTACTTGATGTTTTTCATCAAATACAGGCAAGCACCGACCGTGAAGGCTACTCCACCGGCAATCAATAGAGTTATTCCAACTTTTCCAATAGCAAAGTACAAAGGCTTCATAGCAATAATGATGGCCCATCCCATCAGGACGTATAGAAATGTTTCAAAATATTTAAAGCGACCAACATTAAAGATCTTGTACAGAATGCCGCCAATCGCTAATAGCCAAATGAAAGCCAGAATAACAATTCCAAAAGTTGAATGCAAACTTATTAAACAATAGGGAGTATAAGTTCCAGCAATCATTAGAAAAATCGAACTGTGATCCAGAACTTGGAAAACTCCTTTAGCCTTGGTGAAGTAGAGACTGTGAAATAAGGTGGAACTGAGATAAAGGAAAAAGAGTGTAAAAGCGTAAATAAAGTAAGCCGTAATATTAAGGGGATTACCTTGATGGAATCCTTTGATTAATAGAAAAATTGCACCAATTATGGCTAATATTATTCCGATTCCGTGAGTTACAGCACTAAAAATTTGATCTGTAATCAGATAAGCTCTAGTTAAAGGATGTTTTTTTGACATTTTTATAACCTCGGTTATTTTCATTCTTTACAAATATTATAAACGTCTCGAAGGTCTTTTCATACGCTTACCGTATTGTATAATTAAGTTTGTTCATATCTAATAATAAAAATATCTAGATATTGTTAAATTTTTTTTTATGTTGCAATGGCTTTTGTTATAATTAAGTCAACCAAGAACTAAGACCCTATGAAAGAGGGATAAAATGAGTAAAGTAAAGATCCTTGCCGATTCATCGGTACAATTAACACCAGAAGAAATAGAAAAGTACGATATCAGTATCGTTCCTTTAACCATCAGTATTGACGAGAAAACTTATGTTGATGGTGTAAATATTACTCGTGAAGAATTTGTTCGTGAAATGGATTCTTCCAAGGATTTGCCTAAGACGTCACAACCATCCATTGGAACATTTATGGACATAATTGATAAAGTTCCAGATGACTATACTGACATCTTGGCATTAATAATGACACCATCAATCAGTGGAACCATTAATGCAGCTAGACAAGTGGCTGATATGGTCGATCGAAATGTTGAAGTTATCGACACAGAATTTACAGATCGGGCTCAAGGGTTCCAAGTGATTCAAGCAGCCAAAATGGCTCAAGCAGGTAAATCTGTAGCTGAAATCAAAAAAGCTTTAGATGAGATCCGTGAGCATACATATTTATATATGGGTGTTACAAGTATTGAGAATATTCTACGTGGTGGACGCTTGAGTCGTTTTGCCGGAACATTGTCAACACTTTTGAATATCAATTTAGTTTTGACGGTAAAGAACAATAGTTTGAATATTGCTAAACGTGGTCGTGGTCGTAAAACGATTGAAAAATATATGAATAACGTAATGGAAGAAATCAAAGGTTTGAAAAATATTAAAGCCGTAGGGATTTCTTATGTTGATAAGATGGATTATGTCAACGAATTGAAGGCTAAATTAGAAGAGATAATTCCAGATGTACCTTTACTCATTAGAGTAACGAGTCCTGTTATAGCAACACATGCAGGATCTGGGGCCTTTGCAATTGAATTTTACACAGAGTAAAGCTGATGAATGCATCAGCTTTTTTTTGAAAGATGGATTAATTAATGAAGAAAAAAAGAATTTGGATCATATTAATAATAGTAATTATAGTAGCAGTCGGAGCTGGATATTATTTTTTCAATAATAATTCTAATAATGAGCAAACCAGTCAAGTCGCTAAAACAGATAGCAAGAAGGCAAAGCCTAAGAAAAAAGTCATCCCTAAAAAGAAGCAGATCAACATTGTTGCAATAGGAGATTCCTTGACGCAGGGCGTTGGGGATTCTAGGAAAAATGGTGGCGGTTATGTCACACGTCTGAGGACAAAGGTACAATCAAAGTACAATGTTAAAACGCAAGCTGCTAATTATGGGGTATCAGGCGATACTAGTAACCAAATTATGGCACGAATAAAATCAGATAAAAAAATGCATCAGGATCTACCTAAGGCTGATATCATTACAGTAACCGTTGGTGGAAATGATTTTATGCATTTATTACAACGTAAGGGACTAGATTTAACTGCCGGCGAGATTGCAGATGAACAAGTGCAGTTTGATAAACGGCTAAAAAAATTGTTGACTGATATTAGAAATTATAATGAAAACGCTCCAATTTATTTGGTTGGGATTTATAATCCTTTCAGTATCTATTTATCAAATGTAAAAAATGCTAAAATAGCCTTTATTAATTGGAACAAGGGGTCAGAAAAAGTGGCCGCTGGTTTCAAGAAGACTTATTTTGTTGATATTAATAATTTGTATCAGACTAAACAAATCAATAAAAAAGTCCAAAAGAGTGGTGTCAATCCTTATCTCTATAAGAAGGACCATTTTCATCCTAATGGGGTAGGCTACGATATGATGACACAGAAAATATTTGTTAAGGTGAATGATACGACAAAGGAGTGGCTGTTTAAGTAATGAAAAATAAGAATTATTGGAAATACGCATTTATTGTCCTAGTGGCAATTTTAGTAGTTGGATTTGGTTATTTAGGAACGAAAGTTTTAAGTTCACCAACTGAAAATTATCAGGTTAGCTCAAAAATAAATAATGATGACAAAGTCTTTACCGTTAATATGGACAAGGCTGAAGCCAATAAAATGGCTCAATATTATTTAAAGAATACCTTGAATGATGGTAAAACAGATTATCAATTGGTTTTGAAAAAAGATGCTGAGTTATCTGGAGCAATATCATTTTTAGGAGCAAAGATTCATTTTACGATTTTAATGCAACCATATGCTAAGACTAATGGGGATGTCCTATTAAAGGCCAAACAAATGAAGATTGGAGACTTATCATTGCCAATTTCATTTGTAATGAATTATATTAAGAATAGCTTCAAGACGCCTAATTGGGTAAGCATTAACGGTAAGGATAAGACTGTTCTCTTAAAATTTACAAAGTTTACTACGAGTGAAGGTTATGGTATTCGAGCTAAGAATATTGACTTGAAGAATGATAAATTATCATTTGAAGTACTTAATACTAAAATTACCGACAATCAATAAAAGGAGTCGCAATGAGAAGAAGTTTTTACGAATATTTAATGACTCTCCGTAATGCAGATAGTGTTGAACCGGAAGCAGAATTTGCGAATAATGCTTTTCACGATCAATCATTTCCGAAGCATGAAGAGAGCTATCAAAAAATATCCGATTATCTTGAATTGAATGCTGGATATTTACCAAGCATGACAATTTTTGATGAGGCGTATCAAAAGTATCAAGAAATCGATAAGAAATAGGTGATGACAATGGCTTTACAATGGTATCCAGGACATATGAACAAGGCAAAGAATCAAGTACAGGACCGACTTAAATTAGTCGACATTGTTCTTGAAATTGTCGATGCAAGATTACCCTTTTCGTCAAGAAATCCGGTTTTGGAACAAATAATTGATCAAAAAAAGCATATTATTATTCTTAATAAATCCGACTTGGCTGATCCTAAAGTGACCGCTGATTGGAAGCTTAACTTTGAACAGGAAGGAACAAAGTCAATCGAGCTCGATGCCAAGCACAACAAGGGACTTGGAAAAATTAAGAGTCTGATTCGAAGCGAACTATCTGAAAAAATTGATCGTTACGAGCAAAATGGTGTCCAAAATTATCGAATTAAAGCAATGTGTATCGGAATCCCTAATGTTGGAAAATCTACAATTTTGAATCGCCTAGTAGGTAAAAACGTTGCTGTCACTGGTAATAAGCCTGGCGTAACCAAGAATCAAAATTGGCTAAAAACAAATATTGGAATTGATCTTCTAGACACCCCTGGTATCCTATGGCCTAAAATTGATGATCCTAAGGTAGGAATGAAGTTGGCTTTGTCAGGAGCCATCAAGGATAAAATCTATGCTCCAGATGACGTGGCAATTTATGCCTTGAACTTTTTGGAAACACATTATATGGACCAATTTTTAGAAAGCTATAAATTAGACAAGTCGGATATTTTCAATCACACTACACCGGAACTCTTAATGGATTTGACTAAGAAGTTTGGCTACAAAGAGGATTACGATCGTGCCTCCAGAAGAATTATTGATGATGTTCGGAAATTGAAATTGGGACGATTGACCTTTGATATTCCTGGGGAGTTTTATGAAGAATAAGTATACAATTTCAGAAATAAGAACCTTTTTGAAACAAGACGCAAAGCCAGAATTATTAGATGAATTAGCTCAGGATACAAGAATTGGTGTAAAAAAATTATTAGAGCAATATTTTAAGCGTCAAAAACGGACTACGGAGTTGATGGAGAAATTTCATCATAAAGAGTTTTTGGAGAAGCCCTTCTGGGATCAGAATTTAGCCGTTGCCGGTGTTGATGAAGTAGGTCGTGGACCTTTGGCTGGTCCAGTGGTGACCGCGGCTGTAATCCTGCCTCCAGACAATACCTTATACGAAGTGGATGATTCTAAAAAGTTGTCCATCACTAAGCGCAATGAATTGTATAAGAAAATCTGTGAACAAGCCGTTGACATTAGTGTGGCACTTGGAAGTCCTAAATTGATTGATCAAGAAAATATTTATCATGCCACTGAGTTAACGATGCGTGATTCGATCAAGAATCTCTACTTGCGTCCCGACCACATTTTAGTTGATGCAATGACGATTCCTGTCGATATCAGGCAGACTAAATTGATCAAGGGTGATTCCAAGTCATTGAGCATTGGTGCAGCTAGTATCGTCGCTAAGGTGGCTAGGGACCGTTTGATGACGATGTATAGTAAAATATACCCGGAGTTTGACTTTGAAGATAATGATGGCTATGGAACTAAGAAACATTTAACCGCATTAGATAAGTTTGGTCGAACGAGGATTCATCGTCTGAGTTTTTCACCGGTTAGAAAGATTACTAAATTATATTAAAGTTAAACATCATTTCCGTAATTTATTTTAAGGGAGTGATGTTTTTTATTATGACAAAATTAACCGAATTTTTGATTAGATGCCGTCTAACAGGGATGGTTTCTAACCAGATAATGCTAAAAATTATAAAAATCTCGATAAAGAGTGCTAATCTAAGGAGTGAAACTTTTCATTTGCTCAAAAAAGAATGGGGACTTGATAAATTTCATCAGTTTCTACTATTATTAGATAGTCAGTCAATAAATAATTTACAAGCGATAAATTACCTTGATGACCAATACCCCGAATTATTAAGAACAATTTATAATCCACCGGCACTCTTGTTTTTTGAAGGAAATATTGCTTTACTTAAAACGGAATGTATTGCGATCGTGGGTTCAAGACAAGCGACAGATTACAGTTTTCGTTGCATTGGTGGTCTTGTTCCGCGACTTGTAAATCGTTATACTATTGTGAGCGGATTAGCTAAGGGCGTTGATTCGTGGGCACATCAAGCGACTTTGAGAAATCATGGTCAAACAATTGCTGTTATTGGAAGCGGTTTGGATACATTTTATCCAAGGGAAAATCGTAACTTGCAAGTCGAGATTATGACTAAAGGGTTAGTAATCAGCGAGTATCCTCCGAAAACTTCAATAGAGCCTTGGCACTTTCCTCAACGAAATCGAATCATCGCGGGTCTTAGTCAAAAAGTCATTATTACTGAAGCAAAGAAGCGCAGTGGATCCTTGATTACAGCGGATTTAGCTTTGGAAAATAACCGTGATGTTTGGGCCATCCCCGGAAGAATCGATGTTACTCTTTCAGCTGGATGCAATAGATTGATTGAAGAGGGAGCAATGCCCTTGATTAATTTTAATGATTTGTAATTTTAAGCTGTTAATCGAAAGTGATTTATCTTTTAGATTGACAAATTAAAATTCTGTGATTAATATATTGAACAGTTTTAATTGATACATTTTGGAAAGGAGCACTTTGCGTGCCATCAACACAAAAGAATTTGGTGATCGTTGAATCACCATCAAAAGCTAAAACAATTGAAAAGTATTTGGGACGTAATTATCACGTGGTTGCAAGCTTAGGTCATGTTCGTGATTTACCTAAGAGTCAAATGGGTGTCGATATTGAACATAACTATGAGCCAAAGTATATTTCCATTCGTGGTAAGGGTCCAGTAATCAAAGATTTAAAAAAGGAAGCTAAAAAAGCTAAACGAGTTTATCTGGCAGCCGATCCGGATCGTGAAGGGGAAGCCATTGCTTGGCACGTCTCACACCTTCTAGGATTAGATGATCAAGATAAAAATCGAGTTGTTTTTAATGAAATTACTAAGGATAAAGTAAAGCAAGCATTTAAAACACCTCGGACGATTGATATGAAACTAGTAGACGCCCAACAGGCAAGACGTGTTCTGGATCGTTTAGTCGGTTATTCTATTTCTCCTATCCTTTGGGCTAAAGTTAAAAAGGGTCTGAGTGCCGGACGAGTTCAATCGATTGCTTTGAAATTAGTGATTGAAAAAGAAAATGATATTAAAAAATTCGTCCCACAAGAATATTGGACGATTGAATCTACTTTTAAACATGGTAAGGATAAATTCAAAGCTAATTTCTATGGTTTAGATGGTAAAAAAGCTGAATTGAACAGTAATGCTCAAGTACAAGATGTTTTAGGAAAAATTGATAAAAAGTCAGACTTTAACGTTGATAAAGTTACTAAAAAAGAACGTAAGAGATTCCCGGCTGCACCATTCACAACTAGTTCCCTACAACAGGAAGCCAATAAGCGTTTAAATTATAAAACTAGAAAAACAATGATGATTGCTCAACAGTTGTACGAAGGAATCAATTTAGGTCGCAAAGAAGGTACTGTAGGTTTAATCACATACATGCGTACCGATTCTAAGCGGATCTCAAAAGTTGCTGAAGCTGAAGCTTCTAAGTTTATTCATGAAGAATATGGCGAGCGTTTTGCTACAATAAAAGAACGTAAGGATAAGAATCAAGAAGGTGCTCAAGATGCCCATGAAGCTATCCGCCCATCTTCAGTAATGAGAACTCCTAAATCATTGAAGGATATTTTAAGTCGTGATCAATATCGTTTATATAATTTGATCTGGTCAAGATTTGTTGCTAGTCAAATGACACCAGCAATTTTTGATACGATGACGGTCGATCTTTCACAAAATGGTGTTATGTTCAGGGCTAATGGTTCTAAGATGAAATTCGAAGGTTATCGAAAAGTTTATCAAAGTACTTCTGAAAGTAGTAAGAAAGATAATATTTTACCGGACATTGTCGAAAATGATAAAGCTAAGTTGCAGACAAATGATCCAGCTCAACACTTTACTCAACCGCCAGCACGCTTTACTGAGGCTTCACTTGTTAAAGCTTTGGAAGAAAATGGTGTCGGTCGTCCTTCTACTTATTCACCAACTATTGATACCATTCAACGTCGTTATTACGTCAAGCTCAACGGTAAGAGTTTTGAACCTACTGAATTAGGTGAAATCGTTGATAATTTAATTCAAAATTACTTCCCCGATATCGTAAATATTGATTTTACGGCTAACTTGGAAGATGAATTGGATCATATTGAAGAAGGTAAAGAGGATTGGGTCAAAGTAGTTGATCGTTATTACAAGCCTTTTGCTAAAGAGTTAGAATCTGCTGAAGACAAGATTGAAAAGGTACAGATCAAAGATGAGCCCGCAGGGATGGATTGTGATATCTGTGGGGCACCAATGGTAATCAAGATGGGAAGATATGGTAAATTCTATGCCTGTTCTAGATTCCCAGATTGTCGTAATACTAAGCCAATTGTTAAAGAAATTGGAGTTGTTTGTCCTAAGTGTAAGAAGGGACAAGTCATCGAAAGGAAATCAAAGAAGAATCGGATTTTTTATGGTTGTTCACGCTATCCTGACTGTGATTTCGTTTCATGGGATAAGCCTATTGGACGTGATTGTCCTAAGGATGGTCACTATTTAGTAGAGAAGAAAGTTAAAGGTGGTCGTCAAGTAATCTGTCCAAATGGAGATTATGAAGAGGATATTCAAAAATAAATGATAGAAAAAGATTTAATCGATAAATTTGTTGATAATTTAATGATTAATCACCATTACTCAAAAGAAACAAAAAAATCTTATTTAGAAGATATAGATAATTTTGTTTCTTTTTTGTCTCAAAATGGTGGCTTTAATGGCTTTACCAAGATCAACCGACTTGATGCTGAGACGTATTTGACTTATTTAGATGAAAAAGATTATGCTGATGAAACAATTGCTCGAAGAGTCTCTGCTTTGCGGTCTTTTTATAACTTCTTAGTGCGAAATAAATTCGTTAAACAAAATCCGTTTGATTTGATTCAATTACGTCACAAGGGTCGTAAGTTGCCAAGATTCTTTTATGAAAAAGAAATGAATCAGCTGTTTGATGCAGTTAAGGGCGATGATCCTTTATCGCAGAGAAATTCCGCATTGTTAGAATTGCTCTATGCCACTGGCATGCGTGTGAGTGAATGTGCTAATCTATTATTAGATCAATTGGATTTTGATAATAGTATCGTTTTGATTCATGGAAAAGGCGATAAGGATCGGTATGTTCCCTTTGGAAGCTACGCAAGATCTGCATTGAAGAGATACTTTGATCAAGGACGAAAAGAGTTGATGACTAAGAATCATCAAGATCATCAATTCGTTTTTGTAAATAATCGTGGTAAAGGGTTGACTAGTCGTGGAATTGAATATATTCTGAATCAAATTATTAAGAAAACTAGTTTGACTTCTGATATTCATCCCCATATGATACGCCATACTTTTGCCACACACATGTTGGAACATGGAGCCGATTTGCGGACGGTTCAAGAATTACTAGGTCATGCTAGTCTTTCGACGACCCAGATCTATACCCATGTGACCATGGAGCATTTACAAAATGATTATAAAAAATATTTTCCGAGGTAAATAAATAATGACTACAATAGTTGCTGTAAAACATAATAACCACACAGCCATCGCTGGTGATGGTCAAGTTACATTAGGCGAGAAATATATTATGAAAGGCTCAGCTCACAAAGTTAGACGGATCTTTGATGACCAAGTCGTTATCGGATTTGCTGGTGGAGTTGCTGATGCAATCACTCTTCAAGATTGGCTAGAAAAGAAGTTAAAAGCTTATTCTGGTAATTTAAAGCGAGCTGCTGTCGAATTAGCTCAAGACTGGAGAAAGGATCCAACCCTGCAAAAATTGGAAGCAATGTTAATCGCAATGGATAAAGATAACTTGCTGTTGATTTCTGGTAGTGGTGAAGTGATCGAACCAGATGAAGATGTTGTAGCTATTGGTTCTGGTGGTAATTTTGCTCAAGCTGCTGCGATTGCCATGCAACGTCACGCCAAGGATATGGATGCTCAAGAAATGGCTGTTGAAGCTATTAAAATTGCCTCAAGTATCGATATTTTTACAAATGAGAATATTATTTCAGATAAATTTTAGTAGGAGTGGAGATTAATAAATGGACACAGATACATTAACACCGAAAGAAATTGTGGCTCAATTGGACAATTATATTATTGGCCAAACTGATGCTAAAAAAGCTGTGGCGATTGCTCTTTATAATCGTTACCGTCGTTTGCAAGTTCCTGAAAAATTACAACAAGAGATTACTCCTAAGAACTTAATGATGATCGGACCTACGGGTGTTGGTAAAACGGAAATTGCTCGAAGACTGGCAAAGGTAGTACACGCTCCCTTTGTAAAAGTCGAAGCAACTAAATTTACTGAGGTCGGATACGTAGGTCGAGATGTTGAATCTATGGTTCGTGATCTTGTCAGTATGGCCGTTTCAATGGTTGAAAAGGAAAAGTTTGATGAAATCAGACCAGAAGTTCGCCGTGATGTAGATAAGAAATTGGTTAAATTATTGGCTCCTGGTGTTAAAAAAGAACAACGTCAAAATAATCCAAATGATTTTTCAAGCATGTTAAGCGCCATGCAAAATAATGCCAATCTAGGTAGCATTTTTAATAACAATGGTACTGATGATGAAGATCCTGATACCAATGCTGAGGTTACCGATGAAGTTCGTGATCAACGTCTCAGTGTTAAAGAACAATTGGACAAGGGTTTGCTTGAAGATGAAGAAGTAACTATTAAAGTTGAAGAGTCCAAAAAAGTTGGCCCAATGGATGATCAAATGGGTCAAATGGGCGTTGATATGAGTGGAATGATGGACTCATTGATTCCTAAGAAAAAGGTTACGAGAACTTTGCCCGTTAAAGAAGCTCGTGAATTGTTGATTCAACAAGAATCAGAGAAACGTGTTGATCACGATGAAATTTACCAAAAGGCTATTGATCGAACTCAGAATAAGGGAATTATTTTTATTGATGAGTTCGATAAGATCACTGCTGGTGAAAAGAAGAACTCTGGTGAAGTATCTCGTGAAGGGGTTCAACGTGACATTTTGCCAATCGTTGAAGGTTCAAGAATCAATACTAAGTATGGCCCAGTCGATACTGATCATATTCTTTTCATTGCTTCAGGTGCTTTTGCTGAAAGTAAGCCAAGTGATTTGATTGCTGAATTACAAGGTCGTTTCCCTATTCGAGTTGAATTGAAAGATTTGACAGAAGATGACTTTATTCAAATATTAACTAAGCCTGATAATGCTTTGACAAAACAATATGTTGCTTTGACTAAAGCTGATGGAATTCATTTGACTTTCACTAAAGAATCCGTTGAAGAAATTGCTAAAATTGCTTTTGATTTAAACAACAGCAATCAAAATATTGGTGCCAGAAGACTTTCAACCGTACTAGAAAAAATTCTAGCTGATATTCTTTATGAAGGTCCAGACATGCAGATGGGTGATATTACAATTACACGTGAGTACGTTCGTCAACAAGTCGGAAAGATTGCAGAAGATCAAGATCTATCACGCTACATTCTATAGGGGGCAATTATGACAGTCTATCAATTGAAAAATGATTTTTTAACAGTAAAAGTAGAATCATTGGGTGCTGAAATTATTAGCGTCAAAAATAATGAGGGTGTAGAGTTCATGTGGCAAGCTAACCCTAATGTCTGGGGAAGACATGCACCAGTCTTATTCCCAATTGTGGGTCGTTTAAAAGATAATCATTATTTTATTGATGATCAAGAATACAAAATGACGCAACATGGTTTCGCTAGAGATCAAGAATTTACACTCGACTCTCAAACAGATTCTCAATTAGTGCTGAGCTTAACAACGAGTGAAGCTAGTTTAGAGAAATATCCCTATCATTTTAAATTGAGGATTGTTTATCAATTAGTTAAGGGTACACTCCAAATTTCCTACCTAGTCGACAGTTTGGAAGATTCAGAAGATATGTACTTCTCGATTGGAGCCCATCCGGGATTTTCAGTACCTTTTGAAAAGGGACTGAATTATGAAGATTTCAACGTTTCGGTTGATCCTAAGGAATCAAGAACTTTAATTCCTATTAATGGCGAGACTGGAAATGTAGATCTTAATAACGAGAAGAAAGTTGAGAATCAAGATTTTCAATTAAAACATGATGCCTTTGTTAAAGATGCGATTGTTTATCGTTTGAATGAACCAACACAAGTAACTATTGCTAGTGAAAAAAGTCAGCATCAAGTAATCTTAGACACAGGGAATGCTAAATTCTTCGGTATGTGGTCGTCTTATCCAACTGAGGGCAATTTTATGTGTATTGAGCCTTGGTGGGGGATAGCCGATCGAGAGGACTCTGACAACCAATTTAAGTCTAAGTATGGTATCAATCGTTTAGCTCCAGGTAATCAATTTGAAGCTTACTTTAGTATTTCGATTAAATAATTAATTAAAAGAAACCAAAACAAAAAGTCTGGTACTGGATTTAATCAGTAGCAGACTTTTTGGGGTTGAAAATTTTTAATGAGAACGATGATTAGAACGATATTGAGCTCTAGTTGGAAGAGAACTATTATTTTGAAGATTGTTACGATGAATATTTTGCTGGCTGATCTTTTTACTATTTAATTTGTTGACAATAATATGCCAGATCAAAAATCCGAAGCCAATAATAAAGCCTAAAATGATCCAAACTATTAAATCTTGATAAACATTGTCAGAATTGCTCAAGCCGATAAATCCGAACAAACCTAAAATAACGGCGCTAATAATGTCGCCACCTAAATTAGTTTTGTTTCTGGTAGCTATGTAGACAATACCAACAGCAAGATAGCCGATTGATAAAATAATTCCTGCAGAGCCGCTGGTGTTACCTTTGTTTTCAAGAACATTTACGAATCCCGCTGCACTGCTTTCAAAGAAGATAAATACCGATAAGATAATCATTAAAATGCCGACTACCAATTTTGTCACTTTCATAGAAATCACCCCGATAAGTTATTTTAATCCCGTTTGACTTTTACTGCTGACCTTGTCGTTGGCGATATTAACAGACAAGGTAGCGCCTTCATCGCCATTTAAACCGGAGGTGTATTTGAGGACTTTCATCTGCATCCCATTGACGGATGATTCACTATAGTCATTAGGTTTGCCCAGTTTTTTGATGATGTTTTCAGTAGTTTGCCCAGTTTTTATTTGTTGGTATTGTGCCAAACTTATTTTTTTAGATCGACTCACTTTTAGGCCAATCAAGGCTTTGGTAACAGCGTGATCATTGTAGAAATGAATGATCAATTTAGAATTCTTATTTCCATTAGCAATTTTGGTCCAAGTCTCTATTTTTGTTTGAACACCATCGACTTTACTAGTGGTGCTAGTAGTTGGTTTGCCAAAAAATTTAATAAGATCATTAAGAGACATTCCATCTTTTTCACTGATATAAGTACCGTTATATTGTTTTAAAGTAATTCCGGTAACTTTTTTGGTAGTTTTCTTTTTCTCAGGCTTTTTTTTACTAGATTGAGTAGTTTTAGCAGTTTCGTTTCCAGGATTATAATAGTATCCTGTAAGCCCTCCTATAAGACCGCCGATAATTAATATAACAATAATTAACCAGAACCACCATTTTTGATAAAATGGTTTCCTGATGGGTTTTAAATGATGAATTTTACGATACTCAGCTCTACTAGGATACTTATGATTATCCATATTAAAATCCCCCTAAAAAAACATAGATACTTTATGAATATTTTATCAGTAACAAGCAAGTTTTACGTCAAATTTAAAAAATTGGTAATAAAAAACAAGATCAATTTTGACCTTGCTTAAAATGAAAAATCTATTTTTGTTGCTCGCGTTGTTGTTTCTTATATTTCAAGCCAATCGGAACTAAATTTTCCTTTCCCTTAAGCAAACGCTTGATGTTAGGGATGTGACGTACGTAGATAATGATAGTCACTATGGCAGCTACGATTGTTAAAATCCAATCGTGAAGAAATAGAGATGCTATTGTAAAAAATAGAACCGTAGTTAAACTGGCAACACTGACCATACTAGTAACATAGACGATAGTTGCTAGAACAATGAAACAAATTAAAAATAATAGTGGATTGTAGGCTAATAGGATACCAGCGCTGGTTGCCACAGCTTTGCCACCTCGAAATTTTAAGAAAATTGAGAAACAATGTCCGATAACAGCGAAGATTCCAATAAAGAGAACCCAGTGCCGGTCTAGATTGAAAAATAGAGGCATCAGTGCGCCCAAAGTTCCTTTTAGAATATCGATAATCAGCACCACTGTTCCAGCATATTTTCCGAAAACACGATAAGCATTGGTAGTACCGACATTGCCACTACCATAATCAAAGATATTCTTGTGAAAGAATATTTTCCCCACTAGATAAGCCGTTGGAAACGAACCGATTAGGTAGGCTAATATTGCACAAATGAGAAGTTTCATTAAAAAATCACTCTCTTAGCTTTAATTTTTTGGTATATTGTAACTCTATGGTGCTTTTATAAGAATTATAGATACCAACTTAGACATTATCCACTATTTTACCAGAAATTAAAAGATTTCTTATGTACGAACATATATTCGTGTTAAGGTAATAGTGTTATAATATTGAAATATTGAATTATGTAGTAAATGAAAAGGAATGATATAAATGCCAAAATCATCTTATGATGATTCGTCAATTCAAATCCTTGAAGGATTAGAAGCTGTACGAAAAAGACCGGGTATGTACATTGGCTCCACTGATTCACGTGGTTTACATCACTTGGTTTATGAAATTGTTGATAATGCTGTCGATGAAGCTTTGTCAGGTTTCGGTAAAGAAATCAACGTTACGATCAATAAGGATAGTAGTATTACTGTCGTCGATCATGGACGGGGAATGCCCACAGGAATGCACTCGAGTGGGAAACCTACTATCGAAGTTATTTTGACAGTGTTACATGCCGGGGGTAAGTTCTCAGAGAACAGTTATAAGACCTCTGGTGGATTGCACGGTGTTGGTTCTTCAGTTGTTAATGCTTTGTCTGAATGGATGACTGTTAGAGTTGTTCGTGATCATAAGGTTTATGAAGAACGTTTTGAAAAAGGCGGTCATCCCGTTGGAACTTTGAAGAAAACCGGATCTACCAAAGAAGGTAGTGGTACTACGATTAGTTTTAAACCTGATGCAACGATTTTTCAGACCACAAAATTTAATTATGATACTTTGGCCGAAAGATTGCGTGAATCAGCTTTCTTGCTAAAAGGTGTTAAATTTACTATAACCGATAAACGCGGCGAAGAAGATAAACAAGACATTTTCCACTATGAAGATGGAATCCAATCTTTTGTTAAGTATTTAAACGAAGGAAAAGACGCCTTAGGTGGAATCTTTTATGTTGAGGGAACTAATTCAGATATTGAAATTGAATTTTCTGGTCAATATAACGATGGTTATTCGGAAAACATTATTTCATTTGTCAATAATGTTCGAACTGCTGATGGCGGGACACATGAAGCCGGAATGAAGTCTGGTTTAACCAAAGCTTTTAATGACTATGCTCGAAAAGTTGGACTTTTAAAGGAAAATAGTAAGAATCTTGAAGGTAGCGATGTTCGTGAGGGACTCTCAGCTATCATTTCCGTTCGCATTCCAGAAGAGATCCTCCAGTTCGAAGGTCAAACTAAAGGTAAATTAGGTACACCTCAAGCTCGTGGTGCGGTTGATCAATTGGTTTATGAACAGATGAGTTTCTATTTGATGGAAAATGGCGAACAGGCTCAAATGTTAGTTAAAAAGGCTCTGAAAGCTCGTGAAGCTCGAGATGCTGCTAGAAAGGCTCGTGAAAGTAGTCGTAGTGGTAGAAAGAATAAAAAAACTGATGGTTTATTGTCTGGTAAATTAACCCCAGCTCAATCGAAAAATCCTGATAAGAATGAATTATTCTTAGTCGAAGGTGATTCCGCTGGTGGCTCTGCCAAGCAAGGTCGGGATCGTAAATTTCAAGCAATCTTGCCTTTACGTGGTAAAGTCTTGAATACACAAAAAGCCAAGCTGGAAGATATTTATAAAAACGAAGAGATCAACACGATGATTTATACAATTGGCGCTGGAGTCGGAGCTGATTTTAAATTAGAGGATCGTAATTATGACAAGGTCATTATCATGACCGATGCTGATGATGATGGGTCACATATTCAGATTTTGTTGTTGACATTCTTTTATCGTTATATGCGTCCATTAGTTGAATCAGGACATGTCTATATTGCTTTGTCACCTCTTTACAAATTACAAAAGGGTAAGGGCGCTAAAACAAAAATAGAATACGCCTGGACTCCTGATGAGTTGCAAGAAGATATTAAAAAAATGGGTAAAGGCTATGAATTACAAAGATTCAAAGGTCTTGGTGAAATGAATGCTGATCAACTTTGGAAGACCACAATGGATCCAACAAATCGGATTCTGATCAGAGTCAATATTGATGATGCAGCCTTAGCTGAACGCCGTGTTACTACGTTAATGGGTGACAAGGTTAAACCAAGACGAGATTGGATCGAAGATAATGTCCGCTTCAATGGAACTGAAGAGGGAGATCATATCTTGGAAAAAGTCGATGACGATACTGATCCGATTGATAGTAAACTTGTCGACGATTTATTGAATAAGGAATAGGTGATAGATAGTGACTGAAAATTCTCCTAAAATTCAAGATATTTCGCTCGAAAAAATCATGGGAGATCGATTTGCGAGATATTCAAAATCAATTATTCAAGAAAGAGCGTTGCCAGATATTCGTGATGGCTTAAAACCAGTTCAACGGAGAATTCTTTATTCAATGTTTTTGGATGGTAATACTTACGACAAAGGCTTTCGGAAGTCAGCCAAGGGTGTCGGTAATGTTATGGGTAATTTTCATCCCCATGGAGATTCCTCCATCTATGAAGCTATGGTTCGTTTGTCTCAAGACTGGAAATTAAGAGCTCCCTTGATTGAAATGCACGGAAATAACGGTTCAATGGATGGGGATCCACCTGCCGCTATGCGTTACACCGAAGCTAGATTAAGCAAAATTTCTATGGAAATGTTACGGGATATCAATAAAGATACCGTTGATGAAGAATGGAATTTCGATGATACTGAAAAGGAACCAAAGGTTCTACCAGCTCGTTTCCCTAATTTATTAGTTAATGGGGCGACAGGTATTTCTGCCGGTTATGCGACTGAGATTCCACCTCATAATTTAGCTGAAGTTATTGATGCAACAATAAAGATGATCGATGATCCTGACGTAACACTTGATGAATTGATGAAGATTGTTAAAGGACCAGACTTTCCTACAGGTGGTATTTTGCAGGGTAAGCAAGGTATTAAGGATGCTTATACGACTGGTCGTGGGCGAGTTTATATTCGTTCTAAGACTTCTATTCAAGAGCTTCGTGGTCATAAATCACAGATTGTTATCACAGAGGTTCCTTATGAAGTCAATAAGGCTCAACTAGTTAAGAAAATGGATGAGATTCGTGTCCTGAAGAAGGTTGAGGGAATTGCCGAAGTTCGTGATGAAAGTGACCGTCAAGGGTTGTCCATCGTCGTTGAATTAAAGCGGGATGTAGACGCTAACGGAATTTTGAATTACTTGTTTAAGAATACCGATTTACAAGTTTCCTATAATTTTAATATGGTTGCCATTGCTGACATGCGTCCTCAACAGGTCGGTTTAGTCCAGATCCTGAAGGAATATGTGAAGCATCAAAAAGACGTCGTTTTACGTCGTAGTAAATTTGATTTGAATAAAGCTAAGAAGCGTTTACATATTGTTGAAGGTTTGATCAAGGCTTTGTCAATTTTAGATAAAGTTATTAAAACAATTCGCTCTAGTAAAAATAAATCTGATGCTAAAAATAATTTGATCAAGAATTATCAATTTAGTGATGAACAAGCAGAGGCCATCGTTTCTTTGCAATTGTATCGTTTGACTAATACTGATGTGACTGAATTAGAGCGTGAAGATAAAGAATTGAATGAACAGATTGACAAATTTAATAAGATCATTAATGATCACGTAACTTTGATGAATGTTATTAAAAAAGAGTTGATCGAAGTGCGTGACAAGTATTCTGATAAGCGTCGAACAAAAATTGAAGCTAAAGTGGCGGAAATTGAAGTTGATACAAAAGTCATGGTTGCTAGTGAAGATGTGAGATTGTTAGTTAGTCATGATGGTTACGTTAAGAGAAGTAGCTTGCGCTCTTATCAAGCCTCTGATCCGGATGCAAATGGTCTGAAAAATGAGGATTATCCAATCGCTGACATGAATGTTAATACTTTGGATCATCTGTTTATTTTTACGGATAAGGGTAATTTGATCTATCGACAAATTTTTGAGATTGAAGATAGTCGTTGGAAGGATACGGGTTCACATCTTTCTCAAAAGGTCGGTTTGGATACTGATGAATCTATCTTGAAAGTATTTGTCTTCAAGGATTTGAAGGAAACTGGAAACTTCTTAGTGGGAACTGATGAAAATTATATTAAACAAGTTGCTTTTAGTGACTTATTGCCAGGACGAACTTATAAGTCCAGAGCTTCTAAATATTGTAAGTTGAAAAATGATGTCTCAAGAGTATTGGCAATTTACTATGTACCAAACGATTCACAGAAATTAATCTATGTATTTACAAAGCATTCTTATGCCTCAGCATTTCCTATCGAAGAAGTGCCAGTAGTCAGCGGTAAAGCTATGGGTGTCAAGTTTGTTAGTTTAAAGGATGATGACAGTTTGGCAGGTTACTTTTTAGCTGATGATGAAAACGATAAGATCGCTGTCTTGACGCAACGAGGCTCGTACAAGCAGATGAAATTATCGGAAATACCAGTTACTAGTCGTGCTCGTCGCGGGGTATTGACTTTGCGTGAATTGAAACGTCAGCCGCATCGAATCTGCTTAGTTACAAATATTAATAACAGTTTGAATTTGTCGATTATAACTGATACCAATAAAGAGATTCCTGTAGATATAGCGATTCATCAGAATGCTGATCGTTATTCTAATGGTTCGTTCATTATGGACCCAGTGACCGATGGTAATCCAATTAGATTTGTGAAAAAAATTCCAGAAAAATAATGATATAAATGGCGGATAATAAGCTTGTATAGTATTATTATCTTATTGATTATATTATTTTTTACTTCATAAAGACCTAGGAGGATTCTCTTATTGTTAGATGAGAAATCAAGAAGAGTTTTTAGTTCTAAAGCATTGAATTATTTTGATGAATTAACTAAAAATATGAGCTATACCAAAACAGCTCAATTGTTAGGAATTACTCAGCCTGCTTTGACGCAACAAATCAAAAAGATTGAAAAAGTAGTGGGTGCACCATTGTTTTATAGTGTTGGTAAAAAGATTTATCTGACTGATTCTGGAACCTTGTTACTGAAAGCTACACATCAAATGTTTAATTTGATAAATAACGTTACCGACCAGATTCAACAAGAGTCCTCAGAAAGATCAGGAACGATTAGTATCGGTTTGCTTTCGACAGCAGAATCAATTGTTATTGAAGACTTTATTGTTGAATATAATCGAATCAATCCTGACGTAGTGATTGATTTGAACCTCTTGAACCGTAAAGAGTTATGGGATAATATTCAAAATAATCGGATTGATTTAGCAATTATGTATTTACCCGATAAGAGTATTAAAAGCTGGAAATTGTATCGGTCAAAAAAAATTATGAGCGATAATATTATGTTGATTCATAATGATAAGAAGATTAATAAGAAAAGAAGCGTTACTTATAAAGATGCTACGGTTAAACCATGGGCAGCATATTTAAAGAGTTACTATTTTTCTGAATTGATCAGTGAAAGGTATCGGGATGCTTTAGTAGATTTTCCACAAGTGATTGCTCGCTTTTCATCAACATACCAATTGCTGAAGTTCGCACAAGAATCTGACGATGTTTATACAATTTTACCGTTGAGTTTCTGTATTGCACATCAGGATAAATTTAAACTTTATCAAACACCACTTGAACCAGCTATCACAAGTGATTTATCATTTGTATATCGAGAGGATAAGGAAAAGATTCCTCGCTTTGAAGATTTTCTCAGTGAATGGGATAATTTTCTAGATAAGATGAGTTATGTTGATCGTCTTAAATCTTCAAGATAAATTTTATAAAGGGGCCACAATTATGCCAAAGGAAAAAGAATTAGTTTTTGGACACAAAAATCCTGATACAGATGCTGTCTCAGCAGCTGTCGCTTATTCATATTTACAAAATCAATTAGGTTACAACACTGAAGCAGTTGCTTTAGGCGAACCTAATCTAGAAACAAAATTTGTTTATGATCATTTTGATGCTAAGTATCCTCGTGTTATTTCAGCTATCAATGGTGAAGTTAAGAAAGTTATGTTAGTTGACCATAATGAAAGACAACAAAGTGTTTCTGACATTGATGATGTTCAAATCACACATGTTGTTGATCATCACCGAATTGCTAACTTTGAAACAAAATTGCCTCTCTATTACCGTGCTGAACCACTAGGCTGCGTAAGTACAATTGTTTGGAAGATGTACAACGAAGAAGAGATTGAAATTCCAACTAAGATTGCCGCTTTGATGGCTTCATCAATCATCTCTGATACTTTGTTATTAAAATCCCCTACAACAACTGATGAAGATCGTGATGCTTTAAAGGATTTGAGTAAGATTGCGGGAATCGACTATGAATCATACGGTCTTGAAATGTTAAAGGCCGGAACTAACTTAGATAGTAAGTCTACTCAAGAATTGATCGACATGGATGCTAAGAGTTTTGATATGAATGGTAACAGTGTCCGTATTGCTCAAGTAAATACTGTTGATATTGATGATACTTTGAAACGTGAAGCTGACTTTATTAAAGATATCAAAGCTGAAAATGTTGACAAGGGTTACAATTTGTTTGTACTTTTGATTACAAATATCCTAACAAGTGATACAACTGGTGTCATTATTGGTGACGATGATGCAATCAAGACTTTTGAAGAGGCCTTGAATACTAAGGTTTCTGATAACAAGGCTAGTTTACCTGGCGTTGTTTCACGTAAGAAACAAGTTGTTCCTCCATTGGATGCTAAGTTTTAATATGATTTAATCAATAAGGAATCTATCTAGATTCCTTATTTTTTAGCAAATTTGCTAATCGCTTACATTTAATAATTTATAAACAATAGGAGCTCAAAAGCGTTGTCATTTCAAGGCACAATTACTATTTAACTATATTTAAATAAGTAAAAACTAATAATAAATTTAATGAAAACAGGCACTTTTCTTGAAAACGTATTCTCAGTTTTGCTATAATATCATTATTGCTGAAAAATGCTTTTTTATCTTGAGATTAGAGGGAGTTTTTATTTAATGAATACGATGAATATTTTAATTGGCCTTATGCCAATGATTGGATGGGGTGTGTTCCCTGTTTTGACTGGTAAATTCGGAGGGAAGCCGGTTAATCAAATTGTTGGAGCAACTTATGGAACGTTTTTGTCGGCCGTTGTTGTATCGTTAGTCATGCAAACACCCATATTGACAGGAAGGGACTTCTTGTTTACTTTCTTGTCTGGTGCATGTTGGTCAATTGCACAAAGTTTGGTTTTTTATGCGTTTACAGAAATGGGTGTTTCAAGAACCATGCCTGTTTCAACTGGATTCCAATTGATTGGAACATCCCTATGGGGTGTCATCGTCCTAGGTGAATGGTCAAGCGTGACTGCTAAATTAATTGGTTTCTTCTCAATTATTTTGATTATAATTGGTGTGTATTTAACAACCTATAGTGAAAAAAAGGTTTCTGAAAGTGAATCTAACGTTGTTAAAGGTATTACATTAGTTTTGATTGCTACAATTGGTTACGTTGGTTATTCTGCTTTTCCACAAGCCGTGACTGTTGATGGTTTCCAAGCCTTTCTACCACAAGCTTTGGGAATGGCTGTTGCTTCAACTGCCTTTGCTTTTATCACTAAGAGTAATCGTGAAGCTAAGCCCTATCGTGCTAAAAGTACTTATTTAAATTTGATAAGTGGTGTGTTCTTTGCATTTGCGGCTTTGACATATCTGATCTCATCTAGAAAGGATGTAAATGGTTTAGCAACTGGTTTTACTTTGTCACAGATGAACGTAATAATCGGTACTTTAGGTGGAATTTATATTCTGCATGAATATAAAACTCATAAGGAAATGATTATGGTTGTTTCTGGTCTAGCTTTAGTTGTGATTGCTGGAATTATTACCGCCTTTATTTAAAATGAAATAGCTAAAATTGAAAATATAAAAAATGAATTTTGAGCTTTTAAATTAGTGAGATATGATATAAATATATAATTCAAAATTATTTTGAAACTATTGGCCAAATAAAGTTGATAATAGTTTGATTTAACAGTTAGAATTTGGCCTTGAAGTGTGCCCTCTGTATTGGAGACAATACAGGGGGCTTTTTTTGGACATAATAAGACAAATTCACTTAATGTTATTACCATGCATTACTATGATCCGACAAAGTTATTTGCCGCAGTTTGTTAAGAATTTTTCCCTAAAATAGAGAAGTTACTTGGTTCTACTGATGTTGACCTTCTCATAAAAAATATGATTTGTGAGGTGCTATTTATTTTATTTCAATTCCCAATTTTCAGCATTCAAAATCCTCTGACTTTTGTATTTTGCTATTAAAAAAAAGAACTCTATAATATCAAATTTTCTTGTGATTAATGATAGAAAGTAGGTTCAAGTATTATTGAAAAATAATCTGATGTGTTAAAGAATGACCGATTGGTTAAATTACTATAAGATTGAAAGTATGAAATATTTATTTAATTTGATTAACCAAAAAATACTATAATTTCATTGCTAAATTTTGCTAGATTTGAATTATTATGTATGAATTGATATAAAAATATTATTGACAGCGTTTACAAATGGTAATATGATATATTTGTAGAATTTAGTAAAACGATTTACTAATTTGGAGATGAGTCGCTTTGAGATTGAATAATAAAACAACTATAAGGGATGTTGCTAATAAGGCCGGTATCTCTGTTACTACAGTGTCTTTGATTCTTAATGGTAAAGGTAAGCGTTTCAGTGATATGACAAAGAAGAGGGTCCATGAGGCACAAAAGGAATTAGATTATTATCCTGACTATTATGCTCGTGGCATGGTAGGACAGCGAACTAATTCATTGGGGGTAGTTATTCCCAATATTATGAATCCTTTTTTTGCAAGTTTTGCTTTAAGCATAGAACAATCAGCTATTCCTAAAGGTTATTTTCCACAAATTTTTAGCGTCAATGGGTTTAAGGAGAATATCGATTTCTTTATTGAACAATTTGCTTCGGGAACTCAGAAGGGATTGATTTTATCTGCACCAGGTGCATCTAAAGAAATTGTGGACAAGCTATCCGTCCATAACAATATACCTATGGTTTTGACCGATCAGGCTGATTTAAATACGGATGATGATCGAGTACTAATTGATGAAGAATCAGCTGGTAGGGAAATTGCAAGGTACTTACTTTCACTGGGGCATAGGCGTATAGCAATTATAATTCCTTATAAGTTAACTATGAACTTAGTAAAACGTTTTACTGGATATAAGGAGGCATTTAAAGAATATGGATTAACTATCTCTGATGATCTTGTTTTTAGAACAGGATTCGGACCTGAAGGGGGTGTTGAAGCAACAAGAAAAATTATAAAGAGTGATGCGACGGCCATCATTGCTATTAATGATGATATTGCGATAGGGGTTTACAAAGGATTAAATTTATTAGGTAAGGTTGTTCCAGATGACTATTCAATTGTTGGGTTTGATGATATTAATATGAATAAATACTTAATTCCTGGATTAACAACAATATCGCAACCGATTGATCAATTAGGAGAAAAGGCTGTCGAGTTGTTGATTAATCGTATAGTATATCCAAATTGTGACAAAAAAATAGTTACTTTAAAAACAAAATTGAAAATTGGTGGATCTACTAAGAAGTTAATATAAAGAAAGAAGGATAAAAGAAGTGAAAAAAGGTATGGTTCTAAATACACAAGTATCATCAGTAATTGCTGACATGGGTCACTTTGATACACTATCAATAGGTGACGCTGGCATGCCGGTTCCAGAAGGTACCAAAAAAATTGATTTAGCGGTACAAAAGGGGCTACCAAGTTTTATTGATGTATTAAAGAACGTTTTATCGGAATTGCAAATTCAAAAGGTTTATTTGGCGGAAGAAATTAAAATTCAAAATCCAGATCAATTAGCAAATATAAAAAAAATAATTGATGTTCCAATTGAATTTATTTCACATAATGATATGAAGAAACGCCTAGGATCAAATAAAGCTTTTATTCGAACTGGGGAGGCTAGTCCATATTCTAATATTATATTGGAAAGTGGAGTTACGTTTTAAATGGAGGTGATTTTTTATGAAAATAGAGATGAAAAATATTTCCAAATCTTTTGGTACTAATAAAGTTTTAGCAGGTGTTAACTTCACAATTAGATCAGGAGAGGTCCATGCATTAATGGGAGAGAATGGTGCTGGTAAATCGACATTAATGAATATTCTGACTGGATTATATGGAGATGATGGTGGTGAAATATATATAGATGGGCATAAAACAAAATTTAAAGGACCATTAGATGCTGAGCAACATGGTATATCTTTTATTCATCAAGAAATGAATAATTTTTTGGAAATGTCAGTCGTTGACAATATGTTTTTAAATAAGGAAATTAAGAATAAATTTGGCATTATGGATGAAAATAAAATGCGTGAGAAAGCTAAATTTTATCTTGATAAGTTAGGAACAAGTATTGATGTTAACAAAGCAATTGGAACATTGAGTGTTGGACGTCAGCAAATGATTGAAATTGCTAAATCCTTAATGACAAATGCAAAGATAATCATTATGGATGAACCAACTGCTGCGTTAACTGAAAATGAAATTGAACAATTGTTTGGTGTCGTACGTGAATTGAAAAAGCAAGGGGTTGGATTTATATATATATCTCATCGAATGGAGGAGATATTTAAAATTGCTGATAAAGTTACTGTAATGCGTGATGGTATTTCAATTAATGAATATGCCACTAAGGATGTAACAATGAAACAATTGGTTAGAGATATGGTTGGTAGGGAAATAGATGATTTTTATCCCAATCGTCAACCACATTTTGGGAATGTTTCTCTTGAAGTTCAGCACTTAACAGAGAACAATGTTTTTAAAGACGTTAATTTTCAAGTTCATGAAGGTGAAATACTTGCTTTTTCAGGTCTAATGGGAGCTGGAAGAACTGAAATTATGAGATCAATATTTGGAATTGATCCACATAATGAAGGTAAGATTCTTATTGATGGTAAGGAAGTTCATATACATTCTCCACAAGAGGCTATTAAACATCAAATAGGTTTTCTGACTGAAAATCGTAAGGATGAAGGACTAATTTTAAATGATTCTTTAAGAGATAATATAGTTTTACCGTCAATTAATGGGTTTGTAAAACATGGCATAATTGATGATAATGCAGTAAACGATTTCACAAATATGCTTTTAAAAAGACTCAGTGTTAAAGCGCAAAGTGCAGAAGTTAGTGCAAAAAGCTTGAGTGGTGGAAATCAGCAAAAAGTGGTTTTAGCAAAATGGGTTGGTTCTGGATCGAGAGTGTTGATTTTGGATGAACCAACTCGAGGAGTTGATGTAGGTGCCAAACGTGAAATTTATGATTTGATGAATGAATTAACTGACCGAAATGTAGCAATTATTATGATTTCTAGTGATCTTCCAGAGGTTTTAGGGATGAGTGATAAAATTGCAGTTGTTTATGAAGGAAGAATTACGGGAATTATTGATACTAAAACTGCGACACAGGAATCGGTTATGACTTTGGCGACAGGGGGATCAAATGATGGAAGAGCAAACTAAAGTTACTTCAAAAAATAAAAAAAATAGTTTTGATTTTAAAAAGTTTATTGGTAAGATGGGGCCACTAGTAGCCTTAATAATTTTGATTATTTTGGTTACTGTTCTAAGTCCGGGGTTTATTCAACCAAGTAATCTGTTAAATTTGCTGCGACAAGTTTCGATTAACGCTGTTATTGCCTTTGGAATGACGTTTGTTATTCTAACGGGTGGAATTGATTTGTCGGTTGGCTCCATTTTAGCATTGACAGGTGCGGTTACTGCCTCAATGTTAGCAAGTGGAGTTTCTGCAGTCGTTGCTTTATTAATAGGCTTTTTAATGGGTGGAATTTTGGGATTCTTAAATGGAGTTTTAATTGCCTATGGAAAAGCAGCTCCGTTTATTGCTACTCTAGCTACTATGACGATTTTCCGTGGAGCTACATATGTATTTACTAATGGTAATCCTATTACTGGGGCTAAAATGAATAGTAGCTTTTTGTTCCAATTTATGGGACGTGGCTATTTAGTGGGAATACCTGTACCAATCTTTATTATGGCTATAGTTTATTTAATCTTGTATGTTTTGTTACATAAGACAACATTTGGACGAAAGACGTATGCATTAGGTGGTAATGAACAAGCTGCATATATTGCCGGTGTCAAAACAAAATTTGTTACTATGTGGATTTATACTATTTCTGGTTTAATGGCTGCCTTGGCAGGTGTCATTTTGACATCACGTTTAAGTTCTGCCCAACCTGATGCTGGAACATCATATGAAATGGACGCTATTGCTGCGGTTGTTTTAGGTGGAACATCATTAGCCGGTGGCAAAGGTCGGATTTTTGGAACATTGATTGGTGCTTTAATTATCGGTACATTAAATAATGGAATGAATTTATTAGGTATTTCTAGTTTCTATCAACAAATTGTTAAGGGTATCGTGATTTTGATTGCTGTGCTATTGGATAGACGTTCATCAAATGACTAATCATTCTAAGGGGGATTCTCTATTATGAAAAAATCTTTAAAACGAATTATTTTAGCAATAAGTATTTCTGCATTAGCATTCTTATCATTAGCCGGTTGCGGTAAGTCCGGTCTGGATTCAGGTAATTCAGAAGATTCTAAAGTTGAAACCAAAAAGCCCAAGGATATAAAAGTTGGAGCCTCACTTTCAACTTTATCTAATCCATTCTTTGTTTCCGTGAAGAAAGGAATTAACAATTTAGCTAAAAAAAATGGTACTAAAGTCCAGATTTCAGATGCTCAGAATGATACTGCCAAACAAAATAATGATGTTGAAGACTTAATAACCAAGAAAGTCGATGTTTTGATTATAAACCCAGTTGATTCATCGGCAATTACTCCTGCAGTTAAGGATGCAAACGAGGCTGGTATTCCTGTAATAACCGTGGATCGATCAAGTGATGGTGGGAAAGTATTATCCCTTGTAGCTTCTAATTCTACTAAAGGTGGAAAAATGGCTGCTAAATTCTTAATCGATAAATTGGGTGCTAATGCTAAAGTTGCTGAATTGCAAGGTATTCCAGGAGCATCAGCTACTCGTGAACGTGGTAAGGGATTTGATAAATACGCTAAAGGTAAACTTGATATTGTCGCCAAACAAACTGCTAGTTTCGATCGTGCTAAGGGATTGAGTACAACTGAGAACATTCTTCAAGGAAATTCTGATATTGTTGGAATTTTTTCACAAAATGATGAAATGGCCCTTGGAGCTGTTCAGGCAGTGAAAGCGACAAACAAAAATATTACTATCGTAGGATTTGATGGCGAGGAAGATGGAATTAAGGCTGTTAAATCTGGCAAGATGTCTGCAACTGTCGCTCAGCAACCGGAAGAAATGGGTAGGTTAGCATTACAAGCCGCATATAATTATTTTGATGGTAAAACTGTTAAGAAAAATATTGAATCACCATTGAAATTAGTTACAACTGAAAGTTTAAATAAATAAAAACATGATTAGAGGAGGATGTGAATTCATTTCATGTTCTCCCCTTTTGAGGAGGCACTAAGAATGACAAATAAAGTAGTTGTTATTGGAAGTATTAATGTTGACAGTATCGAACACATTGACAAGTTACCAAAGCCTGGAGAAACTATTAAAATGAATGCTTTTTCCAAAGCCGGTGGTGGCAAAGGTGCTAATCAAGCCGTTGCCGCAGTGAGATCTGGTGCAGAGACTAGCTTCATTGGTCGTGTTAGTGATGATGATAATGGCAAGATGATGTTGGAATTAATGCAAAAAGACAAGATTGATGTCAAAAACATTATCGTAACGCCTAATGAGGATACTGGACAATCATATATTCTGCTTCAAAAATCAGGTCAAAATTCAATCATTTATCAAGCTGGTGCCAATTCCTTAGTAACGGCTGAGGATATTGACAAAGCAAGTGATGTGATAAAGGCAAGTGATTTTGTCGTTACAGAATTTGAAACGCCAATTGTAGCAGCGATTGAAGCTTTCAAAATCGCTCATAAAGCTAACAAGAAGACCATTTTGAATCCTGCTCCAGCGGTTAAGGATATTCCTGAAGAACTTTTGAAATTGACTGATGTCATCACTCCTAATGAAACTGAAAGTGAATTGATTTCAGGAATCAAGATAACGGATAAAGAGTCGTTAGAAAAATCTGCTAAGTTTTATCATAATTTAGGAATTAGTTGCGTTATTATAACTTTGGGATCGAAAGGATCATTTGTTTCTTGCAAAGATATTGAAGAACAAATTTCCGCTTTCAAAGTTAAAGCAGTTGATACTACGGCAGCAGGCGATACCTTTATTGGAGCTTTGGTTGCTGAATTAAAGAGTGATTTATCTAATTTACACGATGCTATTGTATACGCCAGCAAAGCTTCATCACTAACTGTACAAAAGTTGGGAGCTCAACCATCTATTCCTAAACGTGAGCAAGTTATAAAATAAATTGAACTTAAAAAACACGCCGAAAATTAATTCGACGTGTTTTATTTAAATCAGAGAGTTTATAAATTGATTTGTATTCAAAATCTATACAAATTGGGAGGATATTTATTATAAGTAGTGTTAATGAGAAAATCACATTTTTGTAATGTGTCCATCTAAGGAGAATATTTGTCAGATATTTGTTCCTATCTGACACCTTTAATATAATTCCTAAAATTCAAATAGTTAAATTATTTGACTAGATCAGGATTGATATCTGCGTAATTTTGGAGGCAAATAGTTTGCAATGAAGTGACCGATTTCATCTAAAGAATCGCTAAATAACAGGGTGTTACGAGCCTTAATGTCCAAGAAGCCTTCTTGGGTCATGGAGTCAAAAAAGGTTTCCAATTCGTCATAATAGTGATTTATATTATAGAAGATACAGGGATGATTGCTTTCCCCGATGATAGTCCAAGAAAAGGCTTCAGAAATTTCCTCCAAGGTTCCAGGACCACCGGGTAGAGCAATGTTTGCGATGGAGTCATTAAGCATTGCTTCTTTGCGCTGAGACATATTATTGACTATTTCAAGTTCTGACAATTTATTATGTGCTAAATTACGATCATATAATTTTTGAGTAATGATTCCATGAACAAAACCGTTTTTCTCGATGACGCTGTTAGCCAAGAGATTCATTAAGCCCTTATTGCCACCACCATAAACTAATCCATAATTATTTTCGACAAGCCAATAACCGAGTTTTTGAGTATTTAATTGATAAATCTTTTGGTTGCCTGATGAGGCGCCACAATAGACTGCAATATTTTTCATATTTTTTCCTTATATATTAAAATTTGTTTCACGCTTTAAACGTCTATAGTATAAGACAGAAGCCGTATCCAAGGCGTCTAAAGCTCGCAGTTGATCTTCTGAGAGCTCTCTAGTGCTTAATGCTAGTAAGATGAATGTCGTGTAAAGCTTTTTAGGAGAAAGATCTAAGTTGGTACTGTCACTGTCCCGCTTTAAATCTCGGTGTAAAGCGGTAACAGTTAGTAGTGGGGAATTGGCAGCCTTATTACGACTCAAGAAAAGGTTATCGTTATCCCAATAATTTTTGTATGGTTCAATATATGTTTGATAGGTACTTAGAAATTTTCTTTGATCAAGGTCGAAGTTTAACTGATTGAACTTTTTATAAAAATCAGGGGCCAGGGCTTCTTTATAATTAAATCCCTTAGAGATAATGAGAATTAATAGTCTTGTATAAATACTCAAATCTGCTTTTAGATAGTCAGGCAATTTTAAAAAAACAGTCACGGGAAAGTCTGATTGTTTTGGGACCGTGACACTGTTGATATTTAACGTGGGAATTTCAGGAGTTTTTTTGAGACTGAAGAGATATTTGAAATAAACATTGAGATTGCTAATGACTTTATTGATGGTACTAGGACTCAATTCTAGTTTTTCTAACATGAAATCTTTGAACAGTCTAACGTCCATTTCGTGGACATCAGTAATTTTTTCAGAAATTTTATAGTCAGTATTATGCTGAATCGTATAATTGAAAAAGTCATTTAAAGAATTCATATATTCCGTGTGTGCTTTGGCAGAAATATGTCTAGTTTTTAGATAAGCATTGAAACCAGATAGATAGGGAATTTTAACCATATTGTTGCCTCCTAACTTTACTTTTATTATATCTTAGTTGCTTTGATACACAAATAACGATAGTAATCAGAGTCTGACTACTATCGTTATTTTTTGTACGTTTTAATCTGTTTTATTTAATTGACAGCAATATCCAAAGCTTGGTCGCCAGCTTTCACATCATGTTCTGAAAATTCCCCCATATCCTTAACAGCATCAGAATTAGTAATGATTGTCATGATGGCAGGATCTTTACCAGAATCCTTTACCTGTTTGAGATTCATAGTAGCTATTTTCTGACCTGTTTTAACAGTCTGACCTTCTTTAATAAACATTTCAAAAGGTTTACCTTTTAATTCAACTGTATCAATTCCCAGATGAAGCATGATTTCTAAACCGTGTTTAGAAGTTATCATTAAAGCATGCTTTGTAGGGAAGACGGTTCCAACTATTCCTCCGATTGGAGCTACGATTGTGTTGTCTGTTGGAGCTAAAGCATAGCCATCACCCATGAGTTTTTGTGAAAAAACTGGATCACTGACTTTATCCAAATGGATCAACTTACCGGTTGCTGGTGCAACGAATTCATCAAGCTTTTTTCTAGAAAACAACCCCATATTTTATATCTTCCTCTCTTATTTACCGTATATGTGACGTAGAGTAATAGACATTTTACTTAGTTAGGTTAAACTTCCAAGTCTAACTTGTAAGCGCTTAACATACTTATATATAGTATAACTACTATTTTGTGTTTTCAATAGAAATTTAATTTATTATAATATTAATGATAGAAAAATGTGTATTGGTTGATTAGGTATCTTTAAAGAGAGGAAGTCATATTATATTGTCAATTTATTTTCATTCATACTTTATTAGGCAACATTATTATGTAATTGGTGCCTCTAAGGATGGATTAGTCTTTGTTGGTTCGCAGGATAAAGGATTTGAAGAGTTAAAAAGGATTTATCCAAGTGGGAAAATTATAGATGACAATGGCAGGACACAATTCTATGCTCAACAAATTGAAGAATATTTAGCTGGATGTCGTAAGGATTTTGATATTCCAATAGATGTCAATGGGACTACTTTTCAAAAATCAGTTTGGAAAGAGTTATTAAAAATTCCATATGGACAGACAAGAACTTACACGCAAATAGCGGAGGCTATTAATCGACCCACTGCAATTAGAGCAGTGGCCACAGCTATTGGTAAAAATCCATTGCTAATAGTGATTCCTTGTCATCGTGTAGTGGCTAAGTCAAGGAAGCTAGGTGGGTATCGTGGTGGTTTAACAATGAAACGGGAATTGTTACAATTAGAGTCTGATAAATGAAGTGCATCAGTAGTTTTCTGATACACTTTTTTGCTATTTGAATGTATAAATGCTATATTCACACCGTTATATGAGTGAGTGAACACTCACCTTAAGCGATATAGGTGTTAATTTTTTTCTATAAAGGGATTATTAATGGACATTTCTACGTAATTTCAATTAGAACTATTTCAGTTACTACAAATAAAATGAATATCGAAGGGTTTAACAATTATGGATGACGTGTTTCAAGGCTTTAACAACTGGTTAGATATAAAAACTATGCCTAATGGGAAGAGAAGAGTAATTAAAGCAGCTGTAACGCTTTTTTCTAGACAGGGCTTTGAACATCAACTTCACAGATTGCTCAAGAGTCGCAAATGAGTCAAGCAACTATTTTTAAATATTTTAGATCGAAGAAAGAATTATTACTGTTCATTATTAAACCGATGATTGAGAATATTTTACCGACTACTCAACGAATCTTACAGGATAATCATGATGGTTTGATTAGTTGGGTGCATTTTCTTGTAAATGATCGTTATCATTTTTTATCACGCAATAGGGATGCAGCTATTATTTTGATTTCACAAGTTTTAATTGATGAGCAAGTTAGGGGGATGCTTTTGGATAGGGTAAGTTACTCAAAAAGTCTATTTGCTAAAAAAGTTTGGGAAAACCTATTGATTTCCGATGAAATTAGGGATGACTTGAGTATGCCTGATTTCATTCAGCTTGTTTTAGGACAGATCCTTTTCTACTTTTTACAAAGTCAACGTATCGAGGTAATTGATGATCCAAGACAAATTAATCGTGATTTGCAAAGGATTGAACGGACAATAATTCTGGCAATTAGAAAATAAATTCAAAGAAAAATTGTGATATGCTTAAACTAGTATTTTGAGATATTTTGAGGAGAGTTTAACCTTGAATTTAGAAGCTATTTTAAAAGAGAGATTTGGTTACGACACATTTAGAGCTGGTCAAAGAGAATTAATTGAAAAGGTCTTGGATGGTCAAAAAGCTATGGGTATCATGCCTACTGGTGGTGGTAAATCAATTTGCTATCAGTTGCCGGCTACTATTTTGCCTGGGATAACTTTGGTTGTTTCGCCATTGATTTCTCTTATGAAGGATCAGGTTGACAGTTTAAATGAGGTTGGTATACCGGCCACCTTCTTAAATAGTACAGTAGAATGGCTCGACCGTGAGGAGCGGATGCGCTATATTGAAACTGGCGCCGTGAAGCTCCTTTTTGTTGCTCCTGAAAAAATTGTAGATGATGAATTTTACAGTTGGCTATCACAGTTAGATATTTCATTAATTGCAATTGATGAGGCTCATGTACTGTCTTCATGGGGGCATGATTTTCGAAATAGTTACTTGAAGATGATCAAGCCACTGAAACAATTGTCTGGAGAGCCTGCTTGGTTGGCACTGACTGCTACTGCAACCGAACAAGTACAAGATGACTTAGCTGACATTTTAGAGATTCCAAATGAAAATATTGTTAAAACAGGATTTGCTAGAACTAATTTAACCTTAAAAATTGAGCGTGGTGTTGATAAAGTAAAATTTGTTTCCAATTATGTTTTGAGTCACGCAGATGAATCAGGGATTATTTATGCGGGACGTCGTGAAGATGTTGATAATATTTATACTTTTCTCCAGAAAAAAGGTATCAGGGTAGGGCGTTATCATGCTGGATTGAGTGATCAAGAGCGGCATCAACAACAAGAAGATTTCTTGTATGACCGAATAGATGTTATTGTGGCAACCAATGCTTTTGGTATGGGTATCAACAAGACTAACGTTCGTTATGTGTTGCATTTTACTATACCTGGTACAATTGAGAATTATTATCAAGAAGTAGGTCGTGCGGGACGTGATGGGCTACCAGCAGAGGCCGTCTTATTATATGCTCCAGTCGACTTGCAACTGCATCGATTCTTTATTGGAAAATCTTTGGGTGATGATCAATATAAGATGAGTCTGACCAACAAACTCTTTAAGATGAGTCAGTATGCTGAAACCGAATCCTGCTTGATGAAGTTCATTTTGGACTACTTTGGCGAAGAAGATACTCAGCCTTGTGGTAAATGCTCTAATTGCTTGGACAATCGGGAAGTAGTAGACATCACAGCTGACGCTCAGAAGGCTTTGAGCTGTATTGTAAGGATGGATCAAAGATATGGTAAAAAGATGGTTACGCGCGTCCTAGTTGGGAAAGATGATGTAGCAAATGATTGGCACCATTTTGAAAAGCTGTCGACGTTTGGAATCTTCAAGGATAATACTTTGAAGCAAACTAGTCGATTGCTTGATTTTTTAAGTGCTAATGGCTTTCTTAAGAGTAGTGGAGGAAAGTATCAGACGCTCTTGTTGTCTGATAAGGGGTTGAAAGTACTTAAAGGCGATTTGAATGTTGTTAGAAGAAGAGAGCAAGTAAATACTGAGATTAAGACTAAAACGATGGTGGCCGATGGTAGTTTTGATGTTGACTTGTTTGAAGATTTACGTAAATTAAGATTAGAATTAGCCCGGAAGCAAGGAATAGCACCATTCATGATTTTTTCTGATAAGACATTGAAAAACATGTGTGAGATGATGCCAACTAGTACTGAAGAATTTCTGTCAGTTAGTGGTGTCGGTAAAGTTAAACTTGAACAGTACGGAGAAACTTTCTTGACAGCAATTACAGAATTTCAAAAAACTAAACAGAGAATATCTTAGAATGAAACTTTTAGTATTTCTGAATGTTTTACGAAAACATTAAAGCAAAACGAAAAAAAGAGCAAACAAATTGAAAAAAATCGCAGTAATCTCAGATATACATGGAAATTTTAATGCCCTAAAGAATGTTTTAAAAGATTCGAAAGAACAAGGCGTTGAAGAATATTGGTTCTTAGGAGATTTATTAATGCCAGGACCTGGAACTAATTCGATTTTAGAACTTCTTAAGTCCGTTAATACTACTATAAAATTACGTGGAAACTGGGACGACTTTTTATTTGAAGATATTCTTTCTATCAGCAAGCAATATATTGATGAACCGCAGACAACTTACATTGTAGAGCTCTATAAATACGTCACTGAACATCTGGATCACAAGTACTTGAATGAAATGCGGCAATGGCCAATTTATTCTAAAACTAAAGTTGGTAAATTAAATATTTTATTAGCACATAATTATCCGCAAAAAAATTTTGATCATGAATTGTTGCCATATGCAGACCAAAAGAACTTTGACACATTATTATTTGAGAAACCATATGATATAGCAATCTATGGGCATACACATCATCAACTAATGAGGACCAGTAGCAAAGATCAATTAGTTATTAATCCCGGTTCGATTGGACAACCATACACTGCATGGAATAATTTCAATGCTGACAGACGTGCTCAGTATGCTATTTTAACTTTCGATGATATAGGATATCGTGGAATTGATTTTAGAAAGGTTTCTTATTCAATTACTGACGAATTAAAATTCGCTCAAGCTAATCAATTACCATTTTTTGAGCTTTATAAAAGAATCTTTACAGATGGTAAAGCTTTTACACACAATAATGCAGTTTTAGATGAAGTAATTGCAAAGCATCATTATAAAGAAGCAACTTTGAAATATCTTAAAGAATTATCGAATTCAAAAGATGATAGACAATAAGATGTTGCATTTGGGATTGACATCTTCCCAAATAATACGGCTTCTTATAATACATATTATGTAACCTTAAATAATAATATTTAAATAGGACGTATAAAAATTCACCCTATTTATTTTTTTGGCTTTTTTAGTTTATCTACAATGATTTATAATTATTGGACTCGCTAGCAATAAATCTTTTTTGGAAAGTTTATTGTTATATTAAATCTACTAAATCAGTTGGACGATTTTGGTTAAATTAATTTATTAACCAGAAATTTGAGCGTCATTGAATCGCTTTAGACGTAGAATTACCCATTAAATAATCGAACGAGTTCATAGAATTAACGTCATTAATTTATGATTGACTATACGATTATAATCCTAATTAGTTTATATAGACTTTAAATCGAATTTACTAGAATGCATAAAAATGTTTTGACTAGTATTTATCTATATAACTAAATAACACTTAAGCCTTGATATAACAATGATTCAAGGCATAAATGACGGATAAATTTGCTGAATTAATCATTTTTACCATTGCTTTATTAAACTGAAATCCCTGGATTGTGGGCATATTTGACGTATTTTGAATGTTTTGTTAAATGTAGTTTTGAAATAATATGAATAATTAACTGGATTTAGTATTTTAATTAATGGGTTGAAGTCTAATTTTTTAGCATTAGTAGGTTTCTTTAAAAGTACTTTCATTAAAACTAACATTTTAATGAAAGTACAACAGGAAAATGCAACTAACAATTTTAAAACTAATTGAAAATAAGTTATCTGAAATTCTTTGATTCGTTAACAAACATTATCGGACTAAAATTACTGTACCACTATCCCATATATACCTGTATCAATATTTGCCCGTAGTTTACAGTTTATTTAACTGATTGTGATCATTCTGTCCCCCGTCGAGTCGATCAGCTATTTATTATTAAAGTTTAATAATAAATCAAAAAAATCCTCAAATGATATTTCATTCAAGGACCCTTTTAGTTCGAGCTTTAATTTTATAAATCATGTTCTATTTCTCTAATTTTGTGTAACATGTTGTCAGTCCCCGGCTGACTGATACCATAGCTACCACATTGGTATTTCTTGTCGTCATCGATAATCTTGACCACAAAATCAGCAATGCTAGCTCGAGAGATCATTGTGCCTTTAAAGGTTTCACCTTTAGTGGTCAACTCATAGTCAATCTTAGGATCATTAGTCATATAAGCAGCACGGATGATCGTATAAGATAATTGACTATTTTCAATAATCTTAGCTGCTCGTCTAGTATCTTCTTTTGATTCATGACCTACATAGTTTTCAACCCATGAACCAAAAGGATTGGGTACTTCATGATAAAGACCAGAACCGGTAATCCAAATCAAACGTTGAACTTTAGTTTTTTCCATTGCTTCGACGATATTTTTAGCCCAATGTTCCATTTGCCCGTTAAGATTCGCATAAACAACATCTTGACCGGACATAACTTTACTTAATAATTCTTTATCACTGACGTCCCCATCAACGATTTTAACATTGTTGGCTTGATTCAATTGGTGCAAACGATAAGCATTTCTAAGAACTAAAGTCAATTGATAATCGGGATTATTCAACAAGTTGGTTTCAACAATCCGAGCTATTTTACCATTAGCGCCTAAAACTAATATATTTGTCATCTAACTTATTATCTCCTTCAAAGTTGCTTATTTAAATTGCATTGTAGTGTTACCCACTCCATCAAAAATGGAAACATCGGAACTGATATGACCGACTATTTGTAAGTCACTGATAATTTCACCAGTTTGTTTATAAAAAATCACAAAGCTGTGTCTTGGTGTCCAATAGGCAATATCTCCTACTTTATAACCGCTAGTCTTGGCTTTTTTAGCTGGCAACTTTTCATTGAATCGATAAGTCATTTCGCGTGAATAAAGATTCATCATCTTCACGTTCAGTGGAAAATGATTTAATAAAGCTTGAGCAGTATCACTGTTGTTGAAATCTGCCTCTAGAGTTTGTCCATTCATATTAATAGTTACTTTTGTCATTTAATTATCCTCAATTCTTGGCTCTTAATTTAATTGCTTGTTGTGCCAATATTTTATTGTTTATTGTATCTAGGAACTCATTATAGAAAAAACCATTAGCTAATCCAGTCAAATTACTTAAAGCGTATACCGTCAATGTATAATCATGTGGTTTATCTGGTGGAACTGGGCCAGCATAATGATTGATCACATAATCGTTATTCAAAGAATAGAATCGTGAATACCAACTATTCTTACCTTGCGGTCCTTCAAAATTACGACTAAAATCTGCGGGTATTTCATTAGTAACAGGAATATCAGCCGCTAACCAATGAATGAAAGGAAAACCGGTTCTTAAAACAGCGTCATAATCAATCAAAGATATTGCCAAAGCTTTCGTATCTTGGGGCAAAATTTCTAACTGAATTGGAAACGAGACGACTGGCTGTTCACTAATTTTTGTTGTTGCAAATTTACTATATTCGTCCGGAATAAAACCATTTTTTAAAGCAACATTTATTTTCATATTTTCTCCTTTTTTAATAAAATGTCCGACTGCCGATATTGTGAAGTGAAATCAGACATGAGTACTATTGTTAGATAATAATAAGCACTTTATTTCTTATTCAAAATGTGATCATAATTTACAACTCTCATTTGCTGTCGATTATGCTTATTAATGATGATTTTCTCACCATAAGGAGCAAGCTTAATCGTTCGTTTACCGATGATCTTCCAAGTGCCTGAATAAATGTCCTTGACCCCATGTTGATTTTCGTGCCATTTATGATTCTTGGTAAAAGTTATTTTTTGATGAATACTTTTATTATGATGGTTGATCCAAACTCCAGTGATATCTTTAGTAGTTATTTTTTTCACTTGTGAACTTCGACTGTTATCGTCAGCATTAGTTTGATCTGTTGGACCATAGCGAAAACTGACAAATAACAAAATTGCGATGAATAATAAGGTGCTGATGATACCCTTAAACTTTTTGTTCATTAGAATTTCCTTTCTGTTAAGCTCATTCTTGATTACAAGTACTAGTATAATAGGTCTTGTAAATAATTGAAGAATCTAATGATTAATGTAGTGTTAACTAAAGGTTGACGCTTGAACAACTTTTTGTCGATTCTAATCGGGTATCAAAGCTACTATACTGAGAGTATCGAATTGAATTAGAGGTATAAATTATGTCAGTCAAGAACAAGCTTTATCGTAATTTTATTTTATTACTGGTCATTCTACAAATGTTAGAGATAATTTTTCCGATACATTTAACATTATTAGTAGCTTTGATTGCTGTTCCAATTTTTATTCTTGGACTAGGGCGTTTGAGCAACTCATTTAAAATTGCGACTAGTATCTTTTTGGTTATGGGCGTCATCTTACTATTGACTAGTAAATTATCATTAAATAGTCTAACCAATTCAGTAACCTCAATGATTGATATTGTGGTTTTATTGGTAGTGATGCAATTATTTATGGTACCGGTAACTATAGGTAATTATCAAACGGCCGTTGAAGACTTTATGAAAAAGAAATTACATACGCCCAAAGCCATCTATATTTTTGTTATGGTCGTAACTCACTTACTGTCAAGTATCTTATCAATGGGAACAGTTTCAATCGTTATCTCAGTTTTAGGTGACAGTATCAAACAACGTGTCAACGATTACCAACAGTTTTCAGGAAAGGCTATTACTAGGGCTTTTACCTTAGGAACACTTTGGGCTCCTGGTGCAGCCACGATTTTCTTGATCAGTACAGTAACCAAAGTCAAATGGAATACGCTATTTCTTCCCTGTATTCTTTTGGGAATAATAGGCTTGTTCTTAGCCTATTTTTTGGAGTCAAAACAAAGCTTTTTTAAAAAGCCTCAAGGGACAAATACTTTTAGCGAGTTAATTGAACAATCAAGTAAAGGGCAATCATTGATCCCAGTTTTGATTGCTATTGTCGGCTTATTAATCTTAAGTTTTGTCTTTATGCATTTTAATATTGGAAGTTCTATGGGTTCTGTTACTCTCGCTGGTATTATCACTATTGCGATCTGGATCGTCTTGTTGTTATTGCCTAAGAACAAACGTCAGGAACACTCGCAATCGTTGAATTCAGCAGTTAAGGAATACTTAAACAATGGTGTTTTTAGTGGCGCCTCATTAGCACCATTCTTCATTGGTATTGGAACCTTTACCTATGGCTTTGAACACTCTACAGTTAGTACCATGTTGATCCAATTTCTCAGACCAATCTTTTCTCAGTTGGGTTGGGCTTTGGTCATATTGATTCCATTGATCGTGGTTTTATCCTCATTAGTTGGAATCCATCCCTTAGCATCAGTCGCTCTGATCGGGAAAATTGTTATGTCCGCTCACCTAGCTTTATCCCCATTACTAATCGCCTTGAGTTTAAATATCGGAAGTGTGATAGCATACATGGTCTCTCCATTTGCCGGAATCATAATAATCGTAGCCTCATTACTGGAAGTCAAACCTACAATAATTTCTCTGCGGTGGAACTGGCTGTTCTGTCTTTTGTTTGCGGCAGTAGGATTAACATTTTCAGTTTTGTTTAGTTTTATATATTGAAAAGTTGCAACAGCAATTGGTTCTCGAGTATCATATAATTATTAGGAACACATGTTTGGAGGATACTCATGGAAAAGCAACATTATTTAAAATTAATTGACGAAGAATTGTCAACGGCACCTTGGTTTGTCAAAGAATATTATCAAGCTAAATCGACCGTTCCACTCTCTCCTGCAACGTTGTATCAATACTTAACTGAGTTTAGGCGCTTTTTTAATTGGTTGATCAGCGAAGGAATTGCTTCTGTCCCCAATCAAGCAGACATTCCTTTATCATTATTAGAACATCTGAAAAAAGAGACTGTTGAATTGTACAATTCTGCCCTCCTCAATCAAATAAAGCCATCTGGTTCAGGGGGTAGTCGAACTCATCCAACAATCAATCGTTCATTGAATGCCCTCTCTTCGCTTTTTAAGTATTTAACTGAAGATACTGAAGATGAAAATGGTGAAGCTTATTTTGATCGTAATGTGATGCATAAAATTGCTTTAGTTAGAACGAATGAGACTTTCGCTACCCGTGCTGCTAATTTGAAGACTAAGTTGATGCTTGGCGATACAGATCATAAGTATTTAGCCTTTATTGATGAAAAATATGAAGCTGAATTGACTCCAACACAGAAGCGCTATTTCTTACGTGATAAAAAACGTGACTTAGCTATCAATGCTCTCCTACTAGGTAGTGGTTTAAGAGTTTCTGAAGCTGCAAATAGTGACGTTCGCCAACTAAATTTAAAGACTGGAACAATCGGTGTCATTAGAAAAGGTGGTCAAAAGGATATCGTTCAAATTGCACCTTGGACATTGCCTTATATCAAAGACTACCTTTCCGATAGAACGAAATTGTACCATCCAACAAGTAATGATCGGGCTTTATTCTTAACGGTCTATCGTGGTAAAGCATCTAGAATGCAATCCAGTACAATGGAAAAAATGGTAGCTAAGTATTCAGCAGCCTTTAGCGTACGAATAACGCCACATAAATTACGCCATACGTTAGCTTCTAAATTATATTTAGCAACTAAAAATGAGCAATTAGTAGCAACCCAATTAGGGCAAAACAGTACAGGAGCAACTAGTCTGTATACGCATATGATTGATGAGGAACAACGTAAAGGTTTAAAGAAGCTATAAATATAAATAGAGTCATGAAGTGAGATTAAATTCTTACTTCATGACTCTATTTATATTTATTTTGATTGCCAAATCCCATATAAATCACTAGCTTGACTAGGATAAGCAAATAATTGTTGTTGTAAATCATTAGCACTAACATGTTGTTGAATTAGTAATGATAAGTAATCAACCAACTGATCCGCATCTTGGCTTAAAACTTCAGCTCCAACAATTTGCTGACTCCCCTTATTGAAAATGATCTTTAGTTGTGCCAAATCATCACCATTACGGGCATATGTCTGCCAGTTCTTTATATCCATTGTTTTAACTTCTAATTCTGGTTTATTGGTAGCTTGTTGTGTACTAATTCCCACTTGTCCTAATTTAGGTATACTAAATACGGTTAAAGCGGGAGTTGGATATTTGATTGGGAATTGCACTGACTTTTGCAAGTTATTACCCAAGTATTTCCCTTGATAGATAGCGTAGTTACTTAGCTTAGGAACAGGAACATCACAACAATCACCAAGCGCAAAGATTTTAGGATTACTAGTTCTTAAATTTTCATCAACTTTAATACCTTGTGGTCCAGTTTTGATACCAACGGCAGACAAATTCAAATCTTCTGTGTTTGGTATCCTTCCGGCAGCACAGTAGACTGCTTTTGTTTCAAAACAATCTTGATCTGTAGTCACTTTGTAAAAACCAGTTGATAATTCGGTAATATTTTGAATAGTATTATCAAATTTGAATATTACTCCAGCATCTTCCAAGCGTTTAATTAAAACTTGAACCAAATCTTGGTCAAAAATTCTTAAAGCTTTCTGATTATGTTGAATGATTGTTACTTTTTTTCCCGCTTCAGTAGCTATACTGGCTAGTGCGAATGCGATGATTCCTGCACCGACTATTGTTATATTATCAGGTAAATTAGAGGACTTTAGGAAACTAGCACTATGTTCCATATAGTGGCTTCCAGGAAACTCTAATCTTCTAGGACGTGCACCAGTAGCTAAAATGATTTTTTTGGCTTGATACTCTTGTCCATGAACCGAGATTGTTTTTGAATTTACAAAAGTTGCGTGACCTTCAATAGTGGTTATTCCAGAATTAACCAAATTATTGCCGTATCGTTGATTGGCGGCTAAAGTTACTTTAGCACTATGACTTGCCATTTCTGACCAGCTGAGAGGGGCAACGTTTTTGACTAACTGAGTCATACGAAAATGTGTTTCAGCACTAGCTAATAGTGCACGCTTTGGAGTACTACCACGATTGATTGTTGTTCCTCCCCAATCACGTTCTTCGACGATTGCTACTTTAAATCCACGAGCTGCTAAATTTAAAGCAGCAGAACCACCGCCTACACCCCCTCCGATAATTAGAACATCATATTGCATTTAATCACTCCCTATTTAAAGAATTTCCCAGCCTTATATTGAAGATCCTGTGGAGTTTCTTCAATAGAGCTTTCGGCATTCTTCTTTGAACGGCTTTGGTCGTACCAGACAACTGCCGCCTCTTCTTTGGGGAATTGATTGATTGTTTCAGAACTAATGTTCAAATGATCGGAAACCATTTGAGTTGGTGAAGTAGCCAACCATTTGTTTAGAGAAATATCTGAATAAATAGGATTTTTGAAGACTTCTAGAAAGATCAAAGGCTCATCGCCGATATTCTTAATATAGTGTCCTGCAACAATCGGAATTACACCAACGTCACCAGCTTGAAAATTAAATGTTCTTGCAAGCGAAGCTGAGTTGAAGACGCCAACTTTGGCATGTCCTTGAACAAAATAATCCCATTCTTCTGACTTGAGGTGCCAGTGAAGTTCACGCATACCACCCGGTTGAATCTCTACAATTGCAGCTGAGATTGTTTGTGCAACTGGAAATACCTTTGAATCAACGATCCAAACTTTACCAGCCTCGAATTCATGTGGCTTTAGGTCATTCATATGAAATGTGAACGGTGATGGTACGTCTCCATTAGGATTATTCTTTTTAACTTCAGAAATTGGACCTGGAACTTTACCATTGAAGATATATTTTTCTTTGTTAGGCAAATTAGCCAGCACGCTCTCATCAACTTTAAAATTAGCAGCAATAATATCTTTAGGGGTATGTGCCAGCCAATCAGTTAGTAAGAAGGTATTGTTTTCTGAGAAGTCAGGTTCACTGAATACTAGTAAAAATTCACAGCCTTGATCCAAAGCTTGAATTGAATGCGGAATTCCGGCTTCAAAATTCCAAAGATCTCCGGCCTTGATATCGTCAATAAAGCTACGACCTTCGGCATCTAGAGCAGTTACTCTGGCATTTCCTGCAATCATGAAAGCCCATTCTGCTTCCTTGTGCCAATGCAATTCTCTATATGCTCCTGGTTTCAAACACATATCAACTCCAGCTAAATCATGTGAAGCTGGAAGTTCACGGTTGGTAACTTCACGTGTCCAACCACCCTCTTCAATTCTCATATGTGCATCAGAAAAGCTAAAACGCAAATTAGCCACTGTACCATGATCGGTGATTGGTGGTACAAGCAAATCGGGGTTCTGCAAGTCACGTTCATAATTTCTTGGACCGCGATCGATCCAACCTGCATTATCAGCTGTACGTTCGGGGTCAACTCTTCTATTTGACATCATGTATACCATCCCTTTTTTAATAATTTAATGGTATAGCAAACGATTTCAAAAAACAAATATAAACATATAATACAAAATTGCTTTCAATTATTTGATTATCGAAAAAGACTATGAACCATTATATTTACTTTCGTGTTGCAACTAATCAATGGATAACTAATGATGATTATGAGGGTAGTTCCAATGATATTTTCTCCAATGGACCTATTACCATTACCCTCAATAGGATATTACACTTTATGACACCTCAACTAATGAGTGGCTTCTGCTTACTGATGGATCAATTCAAGACTACGCTGGTGGTAATACACTTGTAAGCGGCTTGAAATATGTTGCTACGTTCGAACTAACTTTTGCTACTAATGTAATTAAATAATTTTAAACATATTATAAAAAGCAACATCTTTTTGAGAAACTCAATACACTCTATATGTATTAAGCAATCTGAATAGATGTTGCTTTTTGCTTTGGACTGAAACAAATGTCCTTGTATCATATTATGTTAGTAAATCATTGAATCAAGTAACTATTGTTCAACTGTTCTATATTTATCACGTACTATCATTATTAAACTTATCACAATACCTACAACTGTAACCAACATTAAACCAGCAAAGACATGACCGGCTCCACTAGTAATTGCATTAGAGATTTCGTTAATTGACTTCGGATGGATTGAAGCAGATAAATAGTTATTTTTCGTTTTCGTTAAGACTGTTACTGATAGAGCAACACCGATTGCTCCCACCACTTGTAATAGTGTATTCAAGGTTGCTGAACCATGAGCATATAAATGTGGAGGCAACTGATTTAATGCTTGCGTTTGCGCTCCCGTCCAAACAATTGCTGTACCAGCCATAAGAATTACATCTAAAATCATTATCAAAGCAATACTAGAATTTGGTGTTAATGTTCTTAAAAAGAATAAAGTAATCAACATGATAATTAAACCAGGAATGACTAATACTTTATACCCATATTTATCATATATTTTACCAGCAAACATTTGTAATGCACCATTGGTTGCACTGCCTGGTAACAAGACTAATCCAGCCAAAAGAACGGTTAAACCAGCACCTGTTTGTAAATACATTGGCAAAATAATCATTGTTCCTTGGAAGATTAGAACACAAACTAAAACTAATGACATTCCCATAACAAAAACGGGGTATTTTAAGACTGATAAATTCAAGACTGGATTATCAATATTCTGTCTTTTGACAAAATAGAATAACGATATAGCACCAATAATCAATGAAATAATTACTACTGGATTCATTAACGAATTTTCAGCTTGACTAAGTCCAAAAACTATTCCACCAAAACCAATTGTTGACGAAATAACCGACGGAACGTCAATGTGCTGCTTAGATACTTCGGTAATATTTACGATATTCTTATATCCGATGAACATCCCCAAAAGGATGAACGGTATTAATATTAAGAAAATAAAGTGCCAAGATGCAAATTGGATTAGTACACCGCTAATGGATGGTCCTAATGCTGGTGCAAATGATAAGACTAATCCTAGCATTCCCATAGCACTTCCACGTTTACTTTTTTCAAAAGTTATTAAAATGGTATTAGACATTAATGGCAACAAAATTCCCATTCCAATTGCTTGTAAAATTCTTGCGACCAATAACATATTAAAATTTAAAGCAAGGCCACCTGTTAATGTTCCAATCAGCAAGCTAGTTGTTGCAATAAAAAATAGTCTCCTAGTTGTAAACATTTGTATTAACAATGCTGTCACCGGCATAATAATACCTAGAGTTAATAGATATCCAGTTGTCAGCCACTGTGCTGTCGATGCACTTATTTTGAAGACGCCCATCAATGTCGTTAAAGCAATGTTTAGAGATGTCTCACTGAACATCCCCATGAATGCACTTATCAGCATTGCCATCAATATTTTATTTGGATTAATTGTTTTATTCATAAAACCACATACTCTTAACACATAATTCTATATTTCCAAAAATATGGAATTATACGGTAAAAATTTAATCTCCTATCTCGATTTTTGTTAAAAATTTTTCAGCTATTTTGAAGTTGAGACTATAGTCAATATACGTTCCACTTTTTTCTCGAATCAATAGTCCACAATCAATCAGCACTTTTAAATGATGTGATAAGGTGGACGCAGGTATTTCGTTCAATTCATGGCTTAGATCACTGGGGCACAGTGATCTTCCATTTTGCAGATGTAAAACAATTTTAAATCGAGTTATGTCTCCTAATGCTCTGTGTACTTTAACCGTTTGTTCTATTGTCACTTTTTATCCCACCTACTCTACTCATAGATATTCACTCCTTTTCAACTCAGTACAGAGTAATATACATATTAATTAGTTCTGTGACACTAGACAAAAATACTAGAATGTATAAAAATTAGATACAATAGATTTTTTATATAAAAGGAGGTTGCTAATGGATTTTAAAAATCAAACTAAATTGCTCTTTGCTAAACAATTAGAGGAAATGTTAAAGACTATACCTATGGATAAAATCCGCATTGTAGACTTATGTAAGCGATGTAATACGATTCCACAAACTTTTTATTATCATTTTCATGATAAATATGAATTAATTGCCTGGATTTTTTTGTATGATTTTTCTAGAACTTACATCAACAAAGAGCTTGAATATTCAATAAATAGTATTGTCGATAATCTAAAGCAAATGAACAAAAGGCGTATTTTCTATCAAAAAACTTACACACAACGCTCACAAAACTCGATTGACCAGTATATTCAAAAATTCAATGTTCAATCGGCAACTGATGCTGTTGAGGATTACTTTAAGAAACCATTATCTTTTGAACAATTAATAGAGATTAAATATCACTCTTATGGAATGATGGGATTATTTCAAGAATGGATTACTGATGACAGTAGTATTTCAATTGAGCAATTAGCCAGTTTTCAATATGAACATACACCAGATTTTTTGAGGAAGACCTATCAGAATTATTCGTTTAAGAACGTACTCAAAAAAAATACTTCCAAAGCAAATGGGCTCTAGAAGTATTAATTAAAATATTCGATTTCTAAATTACCACGGAGTTAGTTTTGAAGTGTTACGGAAATTAGGGGGAATTTCTAATGCCGATGCTGACTATATAAAACGCGCTGATGACGTAAATTCAAGGTAAGCTAAATATGATTTCTCGTCAAAATGAAAAACTGTTCCCAATGTTGTCAAAACGTAATATCGTATTTGTTGCATATTCTCTATCGGCCTGGCTACTTAAAAAGGAACCATGGATTGTTCCTATCCCTGGTACTAGAAAGCAGCAAAGACTGATTGACAATGCTCAAGCCGCAGATATCGAATTAACTGATAAAGACAAAGACGATATAGACTCTTTACTGGAAAAAGTAGATTATGAGCAATTCGAAAAATAAACAACTATCTATTAAAAATACTATTTTGAATATCAGTATAAATAATTTTAATACGAAATAAATTTATCCTACACATGTCTTAATGTTAAAAAGCGTATCTTAATTTTCTAGATTTTACTCTATGAAAATGAGATACGCTTTTATTATTGAAAATTCATTAGTGCAGTGAGCAATGCTTTAACAGGTACGACTGATTTGATAATATTAACTCCAAATTAGATTTTGTTCCGTTTAAATATTCTTTACTTATCTTAATTTTTTCTCTATAGTAATTTTATTCAAAAAAATATCCCCAAAATTGTTCTGACTTTAGGGATATACCTTGTAAATCTGACGGAGCTTTTTGACATTTAAATGGATTCATTACAGTGTGTAAATCTTGTTTTATTTAATTGCAAAATTAAGATGATTTTAATTCTCATATTTTTTAAACTTAAATCTTAATACCAATGAAAATATTAATGCTATCAATGAAAATAGCATAATCCCTTGTGCTTGGTAATGGAAAGCCAAATTTTGTGGGTTCAATAAATTAGAAGTAGCTGATAGAATAGCCAGTCCAAAAGCTCCCCCAATTTGAAGCATGACATTGATCATGCTGGAACTAACTCCAGATAGGTTTTCCGGCGTATCTTCTACGGCAATATTTGTTACAGGACTTAAGACAAGACCTTGACCAATTCCAATAGTAATCATTGGTAGCGCAATAGATAGCCAATAATTCGATCCCATCTGATATAACGTTAGTCCCCCAAAACCAATAGTTGTTATAATTAAACCACCAGTCATTAATTTTATACTACCAATTTTTTTCGTTAAGTCACTGACCAGATTTGCTGAAATAAAATTAAAGATGGTCATCGGTAAAAATGAGATGCCAACCATAATTGGATCCAAATGAAAATTACTTTGCAACATCAGTGGAGTAAAGAACCAAAAGCTAGTAATGGCGGAAGAATAAGTAAAACGAATAATGTAAGCTAAATTACGCTTCATGGAACCAAATAAAGCTAGTGGTAAAATTGGTTTATCTGATTTGTATTCGTGATAAATAAAATAAACTAATAATAAAAATCCTATTGTCAATGAAATTAAATGAGAACCAATACCGCTGATGCCATTGATAATGAAAATAAGTGCTAGGCATGAGAAGATAGATCCATTTAAATCAATTTTTTCATGTTGAATGGTTCCTTTTTGTAAAAAGTTCAGCGACAATATAATTAAAATAATAACGATGGGAATGTTAACAAAAAAGCCCCATCTCCAAGATAAAATGGTGGTAATCCCCGCTCCAACGATAAGTCCAAGGCTCACACCGATTCCTGACATCGCACCATATATTGAAATTGCTACTACTCTATCATTACCTTTGAAGGAGTCCATGATAATTGCTAACGTAGCTGGCGCAATAATTGCGGCTCCAATCCCTTGAATAGCTCTGAAAAGGATTAGCAATCCTGCTGTTGGGGACAAACCCACTAAGCCAGAACTTATCCCAAAAATTATTAGCCCGATAATGAATATCTTTCTTCGTCCAAAAATATCACCCAATTTTCCTCCTAATAAAAGAAGGCTTCCAAAAGTAAGTGCATATGCATTACTTATCCACGCTGCCAAACTGGCCGTCATTTGAAGTGAACTACTTATTTCTTTTGAGCAAGTAAAAACAAGTGATGTATCAACAAGTATGATAAAATACCCCACCAATACAATGGTAATTGTTAAAATGCTTTGTTTTTTTTGCATAACTACATATCCTTTATTAATTTATGTAATCAATCATAATTCACAGCTAAGAAACGTGGAAGAAGCTTTTTTTTATAAGCGTATTAAACAAAATTTACAATTAAGGATGGTTTTTGAAATGCTTGAATTATCAACTTTGAATATTTTTAATACAGTTGTTGAATCTGGCAGTTTTTCCTCTGCCTCAATAAAACTATTTATGTCAACTCCTGCTGTCTTACATCGAATGAATGAAATGGAAAATTCCCTTGGTGTATCGTTATTTCTCCGGAATAGTCAAGGAGTAACTTTAACCAAACCTGGTGAGGTACTTTACGCTAATTCTAAGCAACTCTTGCACCAAAGTGAATATATTGTAGATTTGGTTAAAAAGAGTGCTTTGAAAACTAACTTAACTATTAGAATTGGTAGCGCATTCATTAATCCAGTGAATAACCTAAATGGATTATGGGATAAAATGGCCGCTCGCCTTCCACAATATCATTTGCAGTTTATCCCTTTGGAAAATGATAATTTCAAATTTCCAGATACTTATAATAATATGGGAAAGAAAGTCGATATATTATTCAGCCCTTATGGTATGAGTTCTGTTCAGGATAAAATAAATTTTATTGAAATTGGACATTTTCATTTTACTATTATGATGCACGCTAACGATCCCTTGACGAACAAGGAAAAAATAACACTGGGGGATTTAAATGGCGCTACCGTTGATATGATGCCAACAGGTATCTCGAAGAAAGTTGACAATATTTATCAAGAAATTGAGCGTCAAAACTTAAATATTAAGATATCAAAGATAGATGCTCATTATACTATCAATACTTTTAATAAATTTTCTGAATCAGGTCAATATTTGTTATCACTAAGTTGCTGGAATGATATTTTACCAGGTCTAGTCAGTCGACCATTAGCTATCCCTTATTCCATTCCTTATGGATTTATTACCACAAATAAGCCAGATGCTAATTTGAAACTATTCCTTAAAATTTTACAATCAGAGGTACATGCTGTTAATCAATCCTGATTCAAAAATAAAACAATCATAAAAGAATTATCACAAGTTATTGTCTAATAATCATGGAGCATTTTTAAGTAAATTTTAATCTTATAAATCATGTTCTATTTCCCTGATCCTGTGCAATATGTTTTCAGTCCCAGATTGACTAATTCAAAAACTCCTCTGAAGACCTTAATAATAAATCGTTATTGAATATTCCGATGGGTATAAGTGAGAAAAGCCTATCAGAATTATTCATTTAAGAACGTACTCAAAAAATACTTCTAAAGCAAATGGGCTCTAGAAGTATTAATTAAGATATTCAATTTTTAATTACCAAGGTTGATTAGTTGGGCCGACGGTAAACTCACTAACATTAGTGTCTTCTGGTTGGTCAATGGCAAATGCAACGACGTTAGCAACACGATCAGGTCCAATTTGGTACTTATCGTAATTAGCTTGCATAGCCTTAGCTGCTTGCGGGTCTGTAATAGTATCTAATAGTTCTGTGTGAATTGCAGCTGGATAAATAGTAGCGGTTCTGATATTACTGTTCTCTTGTGCAGATTCCATTCGCAAGACTTCCATTAAATCACGAACTGCGTGCTTTGTGGCACCATAGACGCCGACACCAGGATATGGTTTCAAACCAGCTACTGAAGAAGTTGTAATGATATGTCCACCATTTTGTTCTTTGAAAGTAGGAAGAATAGCAGCAATACCATTCAAGACACCCTTAATATTGACATCAACTGTACGATTCCATTCATCGGTCTTTAACTTGTCAATTTCAGAACTTGGCATTAATCCTGCATTTAAGAAGATGACATCAACTTTGCCAAATTCATTTTTAGCAGCTTCAACTAAAGCTTTATTGTCATCGGGATTTACAACATCTGTTACTTGATAGATTACTTTCCCACCGTTTTCTTTGATCTTGTTTACAATTTGCTGGAGTTTGTCTTCACGACGTGCTCCCAAGACTAGTTTTGCACCTTTACTGGCTAATAACATGGCAGTCGATGCTCCAATACCACTTGATGCCCCAGTAATAATTACTACTTTATCTTTAATCATATTTATAATCTCCTATTTGATTTTTGCTTGTTTGACATTTTGTGTTCATGTCTTAATCAATGACCTTAGTATAGTGCGGAGGTTGACACTTGAAAAATTACAATTTTGAATGCTAGTATAAATATAATTAATACTGGAGGATTGATAATGATTGACTTTTATTTATTGAAAACATTAGTGACATTCGATGAATATGGAACTCTTTCTAAAGCAGCAGGTCATTTGGGTGTTACCCAACCCGCATTAACACGTTCCTTGAAAAATCTTGAGGAGAACTTGGGAGTACAACTATTCGACCGTACACCTAACAGACTTTATTTAACGGACACTGGTAAATATGCGGTTCAACAAGCAAAGAGATTAATTGCGGCTAATTATAAATTTACTGATAAAGTTAAACTTTTTGAGCAAAATCAATCAGTTATCACTATCGGAGCCAATGTACCAGGTCCCTTGATAGTTATCCGTTCTTTAAATCTTGATAGTATCGTTGTCCAAAAAGAACAAGTCCAACAGGATTTTGAAAAAGTTCTTAATGAAGAACAAGTAACCTGTTTATTGACCAACAAGTCTTTGGAAACAAAACAAATAACCTCAGCTTTTCTTGGTAGTGAGAGAATGGCCGTTAACTTAACCTCAGAGAATCCACTAAGTAAAATTGATTCGTTGAGATTTGTTGATTTAGCAGGAAACACCTTTCTATGTCCGCAAGAGATAGGTTTCTGGAAAGATATTTATGAATCACAAATTCCTGATGGCAAATTTATTTATCAAAATCAATCGACTGAGTATAAGGAGCTACTTAGTTTCTCGAGTATGCCCTTCTTCACAACCAATTTAACGAAACTCGATCCTAATTGGGGCAAGAATCTTCCTGATAATCGGGTATTAAAGCCATTAATGGATGCATCTGCAAACCAAACATTCTATATTAGTTTTTTGAAGCGTAATCAAAATCGTCTGAAGACCTTAATTCAAAAAGTGCAGGATCAATGGTCAACCGTTGATTTTTAGTAATAATAAAGAAACACTCAGCAAGAAATTCCCTTATAAGGATTCATGCTGAGTGTTTTTTGATATTACGACAATAACTGGATTCTTACCACTCTAACGAAAATTGAAATTTCGTCACTTCATATTTAAATCTGCCTTATTGTCAAAAACAATGATTTTCTTACCAGTATTCCCGCCAGCCTGAAAATCTAGGTGGGCTTGTTTAATATCATCTAAGTCAAAGGGATATGTTTTGTCGATAGTTACATGTAGTTTACCCTGATTATAAATTTCAATAATATCTACTAATTCTTTGGTAGATAAGATACCCTTGGAATAAATTCCAGTGATACCCCGAAGCCTAGTTTGAATGGGATTAATAATTGCATTTACAGATGTTATGCGACCACCCTTCTTAACGATTTTATAACTATTCCTGAGTGTTTTGAGCCCCGTCAAATTGACAACTAGATCAACATTTGAGACTAGTTTTGTAAAATCTTGTGTTCGATAATCAATAGTTCTATCAGCACCTAAATTTTTCATATATTCGGTTTGGTTCGCTGTTCCAGTTGCTATGACATGGGCTCCAGCATTTTTAGCAAATTGAATGGCATTAGAACCAACCCCGCCAGCTCCACCATGAATAAGAACCTTTTGGCCAGATTTAATTTGACCATCTCGAATCGTTGCTGCGTAAGCTGTTGCGGCACCTAGCACAAATCCACCCAATGGGACTAAATCTAAGGTTTTAGGTACAGCAGCAATAAGGGCAGATTCTTCCAAAACAATATATTCGGAATAAGTGTTCATTAAGGACATACCTACTACATGATCATCAACTGCATATTTTGTTACACCATTACCGATAGCAATAACAATACCGGAAAAATCTTGTCCTAAAGAATGTGGCAGAACTGGTTTGATCTTCTTGGGCATAGTCGAAAATGGACCCTTAGCACGAATACCTATGTCAGGATCATTGACACCAATAGCGACTGTTTTAATCACAATTTGATTTGCTGAAGGCTTGGGAATATCAACGTTAGTCATCTTCATAACATCCACATCGCCATATTGATTGAGCATTATTTTTTTCATAGGCTTACTCTCTTTCTTAATACTGTCATTATGATGATGTACCCGTATTTTTAAAAGTACTAAATTTTTACATAGATACTATCTTTTTAGTTTTAATTGAATCATGGTGCAGGTTAGAGTAAAAAAATTCCAGAAAATCTACTACAGAGTAGTACTTATAAATATAGAAAAAACAGCTAGACCAATTATGATCTAACTGCTTATGCAAATTGCCATCAACTTAATTTAACTAAAATATTTATATCATCTTTGCTTACTTTATATCATAAAAATGTTATTTCTTTGCTCAAAAGTAACCAAGAAGATTGTTCTTTACTTTGCATCGTCTTATTCAGCCAATGTATCATTTTGTAAGCTTTAATTTTCAAGCTTCAATATATGAAAATTTCTCATTCTTACCTACATCGGAGAAATTACATTTTAGATATTTATTACTATAACCAATCAGTAATATATTCATTACTTTTATCCTCTCTAAGAGTGATACCAAGGCCATTATTTTGACTCGGAATGGTAATAACTCCATGAGAATCATTAATCCCTCCGGCAAAAGGACTATCTGATATATAATCGAGTCCATCTAAATCAATATAATTAACATTTTTTAATCCAGCACTTAAATATGATGCCATTGTCATTGCGATATTTGCTTCTGTCGTACATCCAAATAAACAGGATATCCCTTTTTTATCTGCATAATTTGCTATTTCAATAGCCTCTAAAGGTCCACCGCATTTAATCAATTTAATATTGATTGCATTGCCGTAACCCTTGTCAATCACAGATTTAGCGTCTTCCAAATTAAATACTGATTCATCGGCTATAATGGGGATACCGCACGATATGCTTAATCTTTTCATTAATTGAACTTGTGAGACTTTCACAGGCTGTTCGATAAATTCAATATTTAGATTAGATTTTTCCAGTTCCTTTGAAAAATCCATTGCATTTTTACAATCCCAACTTTGGTTCGGATCTATCCTAATTGAAACTCCATTTGGAATATAATCTTGTAACATTAGAATTCTATCTATTTCACTTTTATCACCATTTATTTTGTACTTTATGTGTCGATAACCTTTTTTTAATACTCTTTTTGTCTCAGAAATTGTTTCTTGTTCTCCAAGAATGCTAATCGTAGTATCATTTTCCATCTTTCTTTTAGAAAGATTTAAGTTCAATAATTCATTTATTTCCTCTGATCTATGTCTGGCCATCGCATCAATCAAAGCGGTCTCCAATCCATACCGTGCCGCAATATTTTTTGGATAATTCTTCAAATCAGAGATACTTTTTTCTACAGGAACATTCAAATGTCCATCCAGAAATTCTTTTGAGAATCTTTTCATTTGTAATCGAGACTCTCCAGTTAACTTAATATTCTCAGATGATTCCCCATATCCAACGGACCCATCGCTTAAAAGAACTTCATAGAAAATACCCTTTAAACTATTAGACGATCGAATACTGGTAATAAATGGTCTTTTTAAGGGGATATTCAGTTTAAGTATTTTATAATTTACCAATGTTATCGACTCCATAAGTTCACTTCCCATTCCTTGTACAAATATATTTAGAGATTTAAATTATAATGTACCCAATTCGAAAGCAAGTTGAAATTCTATATTTAAAGTAGTTTTCGATGTAATAAAAATATTATTTAAAGTTAGGTTTACTTTCCTCAGTAATCTTTGCAAATCTCAATACGGTTGCTGGATCATGATGATTAAAGAAGAGCGATTTTTCCGTATCCATATTACGAATCTCTTGCATATCATCCTCATCCAATTTAAAGTCCCAAATCATCAAGTTTTGCTTCATTCTATCCTTATGAACCGATTTTGGAATAATGATAATGCCGTTCTGTGTCAGAAATCTTAACGCAACCTGCGGACCCGTTTTACCATATTTAGCACCAATTTTAATCAAAGTTTCATTCTTAAAGAAGTCATTGCGTCCTTCTGCAAATGGTCCCCAGGACTCCAAATGTGTTGCATATTCTTTCAAATACTTGTTTAATTCGTTTTGTTGATTAAAAACGTGCGTTTCAGATTGATTAATTGCTGGAACGATCCTACTGAATTTCACTAGATCAACGTAACGATCAGGCATGAAATTAGCAACTCCAATGGCCCGAATTTTGCCTTCATCGTATAAATCCTCTAAAGCACGATATGCACCATAGTAATCACCAAATGGTTGATGCAACAAAACTAAATCCAAATAATCAGTTTGTAGTTTTTCAAGTGAAGTTTCAATCGAATCCTTTGTTGCCTGATAACCATAATTGGCAATCCAGACCTTCGTAGTCAAAAAAATGTTCTTACGGTCTACATTGCTTTCCTTTAAGGCTGCACCAATTGCTTCCTCATTATAGTAAATTTGAGCGGTATCAATCATACGGTAACCGACACTTAACGCATCCAGTACAGCTTGTTTGACCTGTTCAAAACTGCCATCACGAACTAAAGCTCCAAATCCTTCTTGTGGCATCTGTACACCATTATTTAATTTAATCATTGGGATATTGTTCATAATTATTTTCTCCTCATAAAAAGCGATATTTAAAGAGTCCTTTATGCGCTCCTCAACAGTGAATATAGTATCAGCTTTAAATTTGGCAGAGAACTGAGCAAAATATTAAATGACTATTAGCTTGTGGTTAATGCTACCTTTTGGTCTTATTTAGAAAGGGCTTACTTGATTACTTTGATTCGATGTTTTTAATTACTTGAATGAAGCTTTCCATTTTTTTAGATGGTGATTTCGAATAAATGATGCCATAAGGAGAAGCGTAATCCCAATCGACTTTAACAGTTTTCATCAATGGATGTATGTCTTTCCAGCTATCTCGAGTTAAGAGCAAATCCTGTGAGTTTGCATAGCGATTAAATACATTCGCATTATAAAAATTAAGTGTATGGATAATATTAATTTCTGGATGCTTCTCTTCCAAATCAGAAGTCATCTTATCTAAAACAGGTGACTGACTTTTTGGTGGTAGAACTAAAGTCTGTCCACGTAAATCGGCAAAAGTTAATTTATCTTTAGTGAAAAGTGGATGATTTTCTGGAATGGCTAAACGAAATGAATCCATCCCTAGTTTGAGAACATTGTAATGATTGTACCACCCGTCGGAATCACACGGTCCAACGATACAATCAAAGCTTGTTCCAATCTTCGTTGAAGGACTTTCCAGCGTAACATCGTCGTCACTAAAGGAAACTAAATTAAACTTGTATGCGTTTAAAGCACTCTTGTGTGTTTTCCAAATATCCATTAAGGGTGTACCTGGTCGCATAATGGAAGCACCCACTTTGATTTCTGATTTTTCTATTTGACCAATTTGTTGGACTTGTTCAAGCATATCAGTGGAATCCTGAATAATTTTTGAAACGCCAGTATACAGACGCTCCCCCGCCGGAGTTAAATTAATTCCACGCGGATTACGATTTAATAATCGAATCCCTAATTGATTCTCCAGCGTGTTCATTTGCTTCATGACTGAAACCGGTGATATAAACAATATCTTTGATGCCTTCGAAAAGCTTCCACTATCAGCAACTTTTAAAAAGGTTAGATACATTTGAACTATCAATAAATTCGCCTTCTTTTAGTTTTAACTATACGTTAATACTATTTTAGCATTTTGGTCACTTCTTTACACGCCTTTTAGTTGTTAGTATATCCAATGTTGAAAAGCAATAATGAAACTCTAGAGGAAAGAAGGATAAATATAATGGAAAGTATTTTTATAACTGGTTCTACAGAAGGACTCGGATATCTAACTGCTAAAAGCTTGATTGAAGCAGGAAACGAAGTAACGTTACATGCTCGTAATCAACAACGTGCCGATGATGTTTCAAAAAAGCTCAAAGGTGCAAAGCACATAGTAATCGGTGATTTAGCAAATCGAGAAGATATCGAGAGTATTGCTGATCAAGTAAACAGTATAGGAACGTTTGATACCGTAATATATAACGCTGGGGTCTCAACACCTGACACTAACTTGACCCTCAAGGTAAACGTTGAGGCGCCCTATTTGTTAACAATGTTAATAAATAAACCTAAGCGAATTATCTATGTTAGCTCAGGAATGCATAAAGGTGCAAAGTTAGACATCAATGACTTATCTGGTACAACAGACTATTCATCGTCCAAGCTCCAAGTTCTTCTATTAATGAAAATTTTTGCTAAGCAATTTCCTGATACGATTGTGACTGCCGTTGATCCTGGTTGGGTTCCAACTAGAATGGGTGGAAGCATGGCAACAGACGACTTGAACATGGGCTTTAGTTCACAGGTAAAACTAGCTACATCGGACGATTCTGCACTTACTGGCAGTTATTTTTATCATTTAAAGCCTGATCGATACGATTCAAGAGTTGATGATACTGACTTACAGCAACAATTATTGAAAAAATTACAAGAGATTACGAAGCGCTGAGTTAAAAAATTATAGATTGGAAAATTAACGTTTATTCAACGTAAATTAGGACGCTGTTCTAAATGTTTTGATTAAATGGTGAGAAAATTGATTTCTCGCTGTTTTCTTTTCTTAGATTGGAATGATAATAATCGTGACTAAGAGAAAAACAAATTTAATTTTATTTAGTATCATTTTATTGGCAATTAATATGAGACTGCCCATTACGTCAATCCCGCCTATACTGGGCTCCTTGCAAAAGGCGACCGGTTTACCTAATAGTTCTGCTGGCCTTTTGACCACAATACCCTTGCTGACATTTGCACTGGTTTCACCAATTTTAGCTTGGATTGGAAAAAAGTTTGGCAATGAATTAACCATTCTTTTGTTCTTTTGCTTACTAGTCGTTGGTAGCTTGTTCAGAATCAGCACGTCGATTGCTATGGTCATGGTCGGAACGTTTTTAATTGCACTTGGTATTGACAGCGCCAACGTACTTTTACCTGCCGTTATTAAAGACAGACTTCAGTTTAAGCCAATGTTAGGCGTTAGTGCATATACAACATCGATGAGTCTTGCTGCTGCATTAGGGACTGGATTTGCTGGAGTAATTGTTGCAGGTAGTTCTTTAAGGATTGCCATGATTATTTTAACAATTATCGGAATCATCAGTGTTCTAGGATGGTTACCAATGATTCATAAAACAAATCGTACTAAATTCCAAGTAGCATCGTCAACTTCTCACAAGAGGTCCATTTGGTCGAGCAAAATTAGTTGGTTAATTTCATTATTCTTTGGTCTACAATCTTTAATTTACTATTCTTTGTTGACCTGGCTCCCATCGATTTTTGTTTCTAATGGATTTTCGAGCGTTCAAGCAGGAACCTTCGTAACAATTGTGCAAATCGGGTCATTCCCTTGCGCTTTTGTCGTCCCCTTCTTGGCTGATCGTAAACATGGAGATGCCATTTTAGTTTGGATACTTGGACTTGGCTTCACTTTAGGGACTATTTGTTTTGGAATTAACGGATTAAATGTTTGGTTTGTCTCGCTTGCTTCATTAGTCGTTGGTATTTCTTCAGGAATTGCATTTAATCTTGCAATCGTTTATTTTGCTCAAAAATCGATAAACGCTGAAGAAACTGCCGAAATTTCAGGAATGGCACAGACAGTAGGTTATCTATTGGCAGCAGTTGGTCCTGTTGTCTTCGGTTATCTTCAAAGCTTTTTCCACTCTTGGGGACCAGTTTTGATTATTTCAATAATATTATCAATTTGTTTGCTGATTGTCGGAATTTTTTTAAACAAACAAAAATCCGTGTTTTAAGACATCCAGGAACGTTTAAAGTTTTTTAAGTAACATCATTACATTTACTATGAAAGAGGTAAAGAGCATGAAAAAAAGAACTCTAGGAAAAGATTTAGAAGTTTCAACTATCGGATATGGAGCTATGGGTTTATCCCATGCTTATGGAGAGGCATTAGATAAAAAAGATGCTATTCAGTTAATCCATGATGCATATGATCAAGGCTATACTTTGTTCGATACAGCGTCTGCCTATGTTGGAAAATACGCAGATGGAAGTACTGCAATCAATGAAGAATTAGTTGGTGAAGCGATTCGTCCATTTAGAAATAAGATTACTCTGGCCACTAAAGGTGGAGTTAGTTTTGAAGGTAACAATTTATTGATTGACGCCAGTCCAAAAAGTTTAAGAAGAAGTGTCGAGAATAGTCTTCGTCAATTAAATGTTGATACGATTGATCTTTATTATCAACACATGCAAGATCCAAAGGTAGAACCCGAAGTTGTTGCGGAAACCATGGGAGAATTGATTAAAGAAGGAAAAATCCGTCATTGGGGAATTTCTAACGCCGATGCTGATTATATAAAACGTGCTGATGACGTAACTAAGGTTACAGCCGTTCAGGGTAAGTTAAATATGATCTCTCGTCAAAGTGAAGAACTGTTTCCAATGTTGTCAGAGCGTAATATTGGATTTGTTGCATATTCTCCATTGGCTAGTGGTTTCTTAACAAGCAATTCTAAACCAATTTTGGATAAAAATAATAATTTGGATTTTCGTAATAGAATGCATCAATACACTACAGATGGAATGGATGAAGCTAAAGATATCTCACAAATGATTGCAAAATTAGCTAAGCAGAAAAATGCTACATCAGCACAAATCTCATTGGCTTGGCTACTCAAAAAGGAATCATGGATTGTTCCCATCCCTGGTACAAGAAAGCAGCAAAGACTGATTGACAATGCTCAAGCTGCAGACATCGAATTGACCGATGAAGAAGAAAATGATATAGACTCTTTGCTGGAAAAAGTAGATTATGAGCAATTCGAAAATAAATAACTATTTAATCACCACTAAGTCATCCCTAGAAATATTTACTTTACTAACATTAAAAAGATAATGAGACCATGTAGTACGGTTATTGAAAGCCAATGTTAATTCCTCGTCCAAAGTCAACTTACCTTTTTGTAGTTTTGATTTCAGTTCATAAATAAATTCACTTTTAGGAAGTGCTCCTATTGCTAAACACTTTCCAGTTTCATCCAGCAAGACAAAGTTACTTAGCGATCGAAGATACCCAAATGGAGCCATCACTTTTCTTGAAGTAAGGCTTAAAATTCCTCCATGTTCGTATAAAGCAGTTAAAAGCTGTAGAACATTTGCTCTATCGACTAAGATTTGCCGATTATAATTGCCATAAGATAGCCAAGTAACTGCGTTGTCAGGTAAATTACTAATTATTACTTTAGGTAATGTTGATACATTGGTATACGATAAAATTCTTCTAATTTTAGGATCTTGCATAACGGAAGGACTATTTTGAAAATCTTTTCTAAGCAATTTAATTAGGTCTATAAAGTCAGCGAGATAGTAATTAAATCCAGGAGTATCCATGTTAATCAGGATACGTTTTGCAATACAGAAAGCGACAGCATCCTGATATTTTGGACATGAGTGTTTCATTGCGTCTTCGTATGCTGTAAATATATCGTACAGTCTTGGGTTTTTGTATGACGTCGTTGTCGTGCCACTATGCTTGAAATAATGATAAAAAGGCTTTTGAATATAGGAAATCTTATTACATGTTGTCAACATGTCCAAAATAATATCTAAATCTTCATAAACCATAGACTTATATGTAAATTTTTCCCACAGACTTCTTTTATAGATTTTATTCCAAGAATAGGCATTGTTTAGACCATGCTTGATATATTCAGATATATCTATATTGTTGCTTTCATGTGACAAACTATGCAGACTTGTCTTTCGATTTTCCCAATCAAAAATTTTGTTAACATCACAGACAACAATATCAGAATCGTTTTTCTCAGCTTTCTCATACATGGATTTAAACATATCATTGTCAACCCAGTCATCTGCATCTAGAAAACCAATATATTTACCTTGAGCGGTTTTTATACCTAGATTTCTGGATGGTCCTTGACCTTGGTTCTCATGATGAATAACCTTGAATTTTGAAGGAGCTTCTCTCATATATTCATCACAAATGCTTCCAGTCAAGTCAGTACTACCATCATCGACAATAATAAATTCTAGTCCTTCATTCATAGTTTGGTGCTTCAAAGAATCTAAACATCGCTTTATATAATTTTCTTCATTGTATGCAGTTACGATAACGGATAATTTCATATGACTAATATTCTCCTATAAGAGCATTATTTTGTTACAGAATCCAAGTGATTAGGCTTTTGTTCGCACTTTCACAACAAAAGAATACATCTTCTTTTATCGTTTGTTAACGCTTTTATGAAAAGAAGTCAGATGCACATGGTACCTATTTTATTTATCGTAGAAAAGTAAGATAATATAATTATTAGTAAATGACTTATTGAGTTTTTAAGAATGTGAGGGATTTTGTATGACTATACTTTTAGGCATAGGATTAATAATTTTGGCAATCTTTGCTATCGTTGGCAATATCAGTAATTCAAAACAATTCGGCAGAAAAATTTTGTCAGATAAGTTATATTTTTATATTTTAGTATTGGTTGGTGGCATAGTTTTAATCATCTTTTAAGCTTTGGCATTGATCATATACAATCACTTCTAAAGAATAACGTTGTAAGAATTTGAAGAAATTCATAAAAACCAATCAATTCATAAAAAATCATGAATTGATTGGTTTTATTTTTAATAATTATTCATTTCTAATAGATACAATGATACTTACCGAAATCAATCCCAGACCAATAAAAAATCCTGATTTGATTGATTCGTTTAAAAATAGCCAGCCTAATAATGTCCCAACAATTGGTTGAAATAAGAAGAATAATCCTGATGTTGGGCTGTGAAATAATACTAATCCCTTGTTCCAAAGGAAAAAGGCAATTGCAGTTGAAACAATTCCCAAATACAAAAGACTAAGCCAAATGTGTAGACTACCCCAAGATATATTAACAAGCGTATTTCTCTGTATAAAAATAATAGGAGTTAAACAAACAATTGCAACAAGGGTAGCTAGGAAAGTCACTTGAATAATGCTATATTTTTCATCTATCAATTCGATAAGAACTGACATTAGAGCCCATGTGAGACCTGCAATGAAAAGAAAGATTACTCCTAATAGTAAATTCTTACCACTAAATCGAAGACCAATGATTGATACCACACCTAAAATAGCAAAGATTAAACTGATCCATTTATTTTTGGTAGGTTTAATTTTCAATAATGGCCAACTGAAAATTATCATAAATGCTGGCGTTGTCGTTGTGATAACTGATCCTAATTGTGCCGATGAAAACATTGTTCCACTCTCTTGTGCAACTATAGAAATTGTGTCACCAATAAGTCCTACCATAAATATCAATAATAGGTTTTTTCTATCCCAGTGCCATTTGATCTTTGCTACTAGGGCGATTATTAATAACGCGATAGAACCAATTAGATATCTTAACCAAACTAGTTGAATCGGTGGAATCTCCTTGACGACGGATTTTACGACGACAAACATACCACCCCAAATACATGCTGATATTGCCAAATAAATACTACCTATTAATTTATTCTTATTCAAAATACAAAAACCTCCGCTTTATTTACTTATAAATTAAGTAATCAGCGGATTTCACACCACTGATTAGCGGTATGAAGGAACATCACATTCAAATAAAGGTGAATATAACAAAATGAAAACCTCCCCTAACTAAAATATGATTTTTATTATATGATTGGATCAAAAGAAACGCAAATTCAAGTTTGGATAAAGCACAAAATTAAGTACTATTCAATGATATTATTTCACATCCCTTTTAGATAACTGTTGGTCCAGAAGAATTAATAAGAGTGATCGAATCGTCTATGTTGTAACAAAATCCTCAATCATTATTAATTTTAAAGAAAAACTCTAGTAACGCTTGATTTCAAAGCTGTTACTAGAGTTTTTCTTTCATTAAATATTGATTATCTTGATCTACGAGCAAATCAATAAAATCATCAACTACATCGGATGTTTTTCGTTGTTTACTCCAAATTAATTGTTGTTTGATTGAATCTGTATCTTGTAATGGCAGGAATTTTAATTTTGAAGTATTACCGACAAAGGCACCACTAGCACATAGAGGATAAGCAGTTTGATTTTCGGCTAGATAAAGTGAATTTGAAACTAAATTTTGAGTACCAACAATTTGCAACTTCTCCAAAGGTATTTTCAATAAAGAACTCATTTCCGATTGCATAATACTATTGCGAGTAATGAAGATAGGTAATTTCTGCAATTCTTGCTGAGAAATAGTCTGTTCATCCGGCAAAATATTTTTAGAGACAACAATCCCCCATTGATCCGTTAAATTCAAATTTTGTACGTAATACTTAGCAGTTTCGCTAGGCTTTAAAACAACCCCCAAGTCAAGCAGTCCTTGATCGAGACGTTCTTGGATATCCGTACTGTCTAAATCATACAATTCAAATTTTACAGCTGGATATTTTTGATGATATAGTTTAATGCTTTTGGCAATCAATTCAGCAGCATTAGCCTCAATACAACCAATAGTGATCGTGCCAACAACATTATTTTCCACCTGTTGAGCCTTTTTCTTAGCATTATCCAACATCGAAATTATTTTGTGAGCATCCCTTTGATACTGGACGCCAGCACGAGTCAGTATCATTTGACGTTGTTTTCTGATAAAGAGCTCTGTTCCCAACTCCTCTTCTAATGTTTTTAATTGTCGGCTCAAAGTAGGTTGAGTAACATGCAGCTCCCTAGACGCTTTCGAAATTGTTCCGGCTTTAGCAATAGCTAAGAAGTATTTTAATAATCTAGTTTCCAATATTTTCTCCTAATATACATGAATTGAATAGGTATTAAGTCAATATAAGTATTTTACATATATAACTTACTCTTTTAAGATTATCTTAGTCAATAAAAGAGGAGTGATGACTGTGAAGACAGTTACTTTGAATAATAATTTAAACATGCCACAATTAGGTTTAGGAACAATAAATGTCGAAAAACTACCTGAGATTTTGCCAGAAGCAATTGACGTCGGTTATCGTTTAATTGATACAGCAGCTAATTACAATAATGAGACCGAGGTTGGTATCGGCATCAAAAATAGTTCTGTTAATCGAGAAGATTTATTCGTTACTTCTAAACTAAAGATCCAAACAGACGGCTACAATGGAACTCTAAAAGCCTTCGAGGATTCGTTGAAGAAATTGCAATTAGATTATTTAGATTTATATCTAATTCATCAACCTTACGGGGATGTCTTTGGCGAATGGCGCGCTTTGGAAAAACTATATCATGATGGAAAAGTTAAGGCTATCGGTGTCTCTAATTTTGCCCCCTTCCAATTAGCTGACTTGAGTTTTCATAGTGAAATCAAGCCGATGGTGGACCAAATTGAAATGCATCCTTTCTTTCAAGAAACTGCTCAAACACAATATGCACTTCAAAACGATATTCAACCAGAATCATGGTCTCCTTTTGGGGAAACTATCAAAGTTTTAAGCAAGTTGCCTATTCTTAAAAGTGTTGCAGAGCAACACGATAAAGCGGTTGCACAAATTATTTTACGTTGGTTAATGCAGCGAAACGTTGTCGCCATCCCACGTTCAGGCAATCTCCAACATTTAAAAGAAAACATTGATATCTTTGACTTTGATCTTTCAAGTAAGGAAATGGATTTGATATCGCAATTAGATACCAATCACTCTACTTTTATCGATCATTTGACTGCTGATGGCGCAGAATTTTTATCGAAAGTAAATTAATGAGGTTTAAATATTGAAAATATACGACATGAATTCAAAACTTTATCAAGATGGAGTTCAAGAGAGTAAACGTTCCAAATCGCTTTGCTTTAAGCTTAACCAAACAGATCCTAGTGATATTAAAACTAGAGCATATCTAGAAGAGTTGTTTGAAGATCGCTTGCCAGATGACAGTAACATCTGGACGCCAACACAGATTGATCGAGCTAAGCCAATCAAGATTGGACATAATGTTTTTATCAATCACAGTTTGATTACAGTGGCTTTAGGCGGAATAGTAATTGATGATAACGTTCAAATTGCCCCTGAAGTTACACTGTTGACAGCTAATCACGATATCGAACATATGAATATTCTAAAGACTGCTCCAATTCATATTAAAGAAGGTGCTTGGATCGGTGCTAAAGCTATCCTTTTGCCCGGATTTACGATTGGCGAGCATGCCATTGTCGGTGCTGGAGCCATAGTAACTAAAGATGTTGAACCTTATAATGTTGTTGGCGGCAATCCCGCAAAAGTTATTAAAAAATTAAATAAATAAGCAAAAATCTCACCAGAAATTTATGGTGAGATTTTTTTACTAACTTTATAATAACTTTTTAATAGCTTCTGATAGATCTGGTAATGGTTGACCATTTAATTCATCGAAAGTACTTTGACTAGCTTGATCTTCTCCATTATTCCCCTTAATAGTATAATCTTGATAAGATTTAGAGATCATTGTAAATTGTTGATTAACGCCGGCTCCATTTAATTTTGAGACAAACTCATCGGCAGAAACTTTTTTAATATCCAATTTCTCGCCTAAAGCTTTTTGAGTAGCTAAGCCTAATTCCTGATAAGTTATCGGTGTTCGAGCAAGATCTAAAATCTCTTGGTCACTACCATTAACAATTACCTTTGCACCAATCTTGGCGTATTCACTCTTCAAAGCAAAAGTCGTTTTACCTTTGTCAGCGAAGTATAGAAATTGTTTCGTCTTCTTAGCGTAATCAATTAAAGATTGGGCGATTTCTAAATACCAGCCATTGCGCAAGAACGTATGAGCAATACCCGAGTCCTTGATCCATTGTTCAGTTTGTGAATGATTTATTTCGAGTCCAAACTTAGAATATTGTGGATCTAAAATACTAGTATAAGCGATATATTTAACATTATTGAAGACGGCCGCATCTACCACGTTTTTTTGAATGTTAGGAATCGATACGGAAACGAAGAGTAGACGGTCAATTCCTTTTAAAGCTTTTTTCATTGATTCTAGATCTGAGAAATCACCGATTCTAACGTTGATACCTTTAGCCTTTAAAGCAGCACCTTTAGCTTCACTTCTAACCAAAGCATATAAGTTATCTTTTTTAGTTATTTTTTGAAGATATTCCAAGGCATAGTGACCATATCCACCACTAGCGCCTGTTACTAAAACATTCATATGTGTGTATTCTCCTTACGTTGAATTATTAATCGTAAGTACATTGTAAAGACTTGATTATTATATTTCACTAGATGAAAGTATTAAAGTATATAGTAAATAGATGAAATATCATTTTTATATAAATAGAATACGTTTAAAAAACGTTAATTTCTTAAGAAAGGAACCTTTAAAATGCCGTTCAAAACGCCTTTAGCCGACCTCATGCGTCCTAAAAAACTAAGCCAGATGGTTGGTCAACAAGAATTGTTAAAAGTTGGACAACCCTTGCGACAGATTATTGATAAGAATGTGAATATCCCTTTAATACTTTGGGGAGCTCCAGGGACTGGAAAAACTAGTTTAGCCCAAATAATTGCTAAGCAAAATAACTACCCCTTCGTCTCATTCAATGCCTCAACTGATAATAAAGCCAAATTGACTAAGTTAATCGATCAATACCCAGACCAGTCGTTTGTTTTATTAATCGACGAAATTCATCGTATGACCAAGACTTTGCAGGATTTTCTACTGCCCTATTTAGAAAATGGGCACATTATGCTAATCGGTTCAACTACTGAAAATCCTATCATGTCAATCGTACCGGCAATTCGTTCTAGATGTCAGATTTTCGAATTTAAAGCGCTCAGTGAAGACGATATAGTTATTACCTTGAATCGAGCAATAAAAGAAGTATATAAATTGACCGATGAACAAGTTGACCCTAAAGCTTTGAAATTAATCGCTATTTCAGCCGACGGGGATCTGCGAATCGCCTTAAATATTTTAGAAACGATTCACGCTATTAATTCCGATAAAATAACAGTTGATGACGTTAAACAATTTTCCAAGCAGCAACATTTCAGTTACGATAAAAAAGCCACTAAGCATTATGATTACTTAGCAGCATATTCTGATTCAATGGCAGGTTCTGACACCGACGCTGCCCTGTATTACTTAGCGGTGCTCTTAAAGAATAACGATTTGCCATCAGTCGTTCGCCGATTACGGGAAATTCCTTATACGTATATCGGTTTAGCCAATCCACAACAAGTCACTCAAATCGTTGTAGCAGCCAATCAAGCTGAAAAAGTTGGGATGCCTAAGGCTAAATATTCCTTGATGTTTGCCACAATGTTGATGTGTATCTCACCGAAGTCCGGTTCCTTTGATGAAATTTGGGAGCGGTTGGATGAAGATACCAATCACCCTAACGAACATCCCATGCCTAAAGGACTACGCGATATGCACTATAAGCATTCTGAAGAAATCACTGGCGGTGGCTTGATAGATTCACCCTTTGCGCAACCACATCAGATTGCCCAACAAAATTATATGCCTAAAGGTTTAGAAGGACGGCGCTACTATTATCCTAAGGACAACAGTAATGAAAGAAAGCTTGGCAAGCAGTATCTGAAATTACATCGCTTTATTTATCAAAAAGATTATCCTGAATAAATTTCAAAAACGTTATGTTTTAGTATGCATAAAATGAAATGATTTCACTTCAAAATAGGTATTTTACATGACCTCACTATCAACTTATGCTTAAAGTAAGTAGATTTATCTTATGACGATTGTATCTATAAAATAGGCAGCACTAACTTCGATAGATCTAATAAAAGTCTACTAACACATAATGATAAGGAAGTTTTTCGATGAATAAGAATGTATTACTATTAGGCGCCTCTGGTACAGCGGGATCTGCCGTTAGACAAGCATTATTGTCACAAACAGAGACACATTTAACACTAGTTTCTCGACACGCCAGTCGAATGATGCCAACTCCAGGACGTGAAACTATAGCTGAGCTTAATGTACACGACCATAGTGCATTAGTTAAAGCTATGCAAGGACAAGATGTGGTCTTTTCTGCATTGTCATCTGAAAATGGTGATTTTGATGAACTCGCTTCACTCGCCCAAGATGTCATTAAAGCCATGCAAGAATGCCATATTAGCCGCTTAATTTTTATGGTTGCTATGGGTATCTATAATGAGATTCCGGAGTCGGTTGGAGCTCAAGATAATGTTCAAAACAATTCGGCACAGATTCATAATCTCCGTGCGGCTAAAGTAATCGAAGCATCTTCATTAGATTACACACTTTTGCGTCCAGGCTTTTTAATTTCTGGCCCTAAAGATGTTGTGATTACACATCGTAATGAGAAAGTTTCAGGCAATACTACTGCCGTTTCATCAGTTGGTGAAGTTGCTGTTCGTTTAATTACAGGAGATATCGATGCCATTCATGATAGCTTGGGTCTCAATCAGCCCGCTATTAAGAAGTAAGCGTCTAAAAAAGACTTCTTCCGTTATTAGGAGAAGTCTTTTTGAATACTTACGTGTTTTTTTACCCACTCAGTCAAGGTAATCATCATATCGTCATTGTCTGTAGTATTAGTTACATCAAGTATCAGGTTTTCACCTTCATCTGTTGAAAAGTTTAACTCAATCCCATTTATACTGAGAAATGTTAATCCAGACAAAAGTGCTGTTCTTTTATTTCCATCGATGAAGATATGCTTTTTAGTAACCTTTTGGATGATAAAGGCCGCTTTGATCCAGACATTAGGGTATAGTTCTTTGCCAAATACTACCTGTTTAGGTTGATTGACCACTAAATCTAAACCTTGCGGGTATTGAATTCCGATAGAGTCACTATTTGAACGTTTAAGAACCAATTGATTAATAGCAATAAATTCTTCCGGTGTTAAATAAATCATAAGTTTTCCAACCTTTTCATTAGATCAGCATGATCATCATATAATTTGTTGGCAGTTTCTAAAACATTAGGGCGTACTTTCTCAATCTTCTTAAATGTTATCTCCTTACCATCTGGTGAGATAGTTTTTTCAAAGCGAGTTTTATCATCAGCATTTAGAAACTCACTATCTTTTTTAGAAATGGGAAAAGCATAGGAGTCGCCATCTTTAATCATTATTACAACTTGCTTTAAATCTTCTGGATTAATCATTTATACCAGCTCCTTTGTACGTATATTATAGGTCATAATACATATATAAAGCCATTTTTAACTAGACTCCATCTGATTCAACTTTTGCTTTGATAATTTTCTCGGTACCATCATCAATGGCAATTTGATAGTAATCGCATTTCCATTTGATTTCAGACAGAGTCTCTTGTAGTTCCTGTATTTGCTTCAAGACAATCTTTTCACGTTTCTTAAACACATCAAGCCGAGTTTCTAAGGTCGAGTCACCCGCTTGAATCAAAGCAACGTATTTTTTTATATCCTTGACGGGCATCCCAGTCTTTTTCAAACATTCTATTGATTGAATCATGTTTATATTGGAAGCGTCAAAAATTCTTGTCCCGTTTTGATCTCTTTTTAAGTCGGGAATCAATCCTATATCATCATAGTAGCGAATAGCTGATTTGGATAAACCAAATTTTTCCCCTACTTCAGTAATATTATACATTTTCATAAAAAAACTTCCTTTTTTTACTTGCGTTCAAGTTAACTTGAACGACTACAATTCATTTTATCAAGTTAATTGGAGGAAACAAGTATGAGTTTGAAAGATAAAGTAATAATTATTATGGGAGCATCCAGTGGCATGGGAGCAGCAACTGCTAATTTATTGGCTCAAAGTGGAGCAAAATTATCTATCGCTGCCCGTCGTTTAGATAAATTAGAGGTAATTAAAAAGCAAAATCCTGCGGCAGATATTTTAACTTTTAAAGCTGACGTTACTAAAATTAATGAGGTACAAGCCGTAGTTGATCAGACTGTTAAAACATATGGACATGTCGATGTAATGTGGAACAATGCCGGAATTATGCCTGTCAACGAATTAAGAAAGGGTGCTAGAAATGAATGGGACAATTTGATCAATATTAATATTCATGGAGTTTTAAATGGAATCAATGCTGTTTTGCCTACAATGATTCAGCAAGGCTTTGGACATATTATTTCGACCGATTCCGTAGCCGGCTTTGTAACGCATGCTAAATTTGCTGTTTATGCCGGTACTAAGGCTGCCGTACGTTCAATAATGGAAGGATTACGTCAAGAAGAAGGAAAAAATGGGATTAAGTCGACAACCATTTATCCCGGACAAGTAGCAACTGAATTAGCTACTTCAATCAATAATGATAAATTACGTCAAAAGATCTCTAATGATATCAAGGAACCATCAATGAGCGTTTTACAACCTGATGAGATTGCTAAAACCGTAGCTTTTGTGATTGATACACCAAAGAATATGTCTATTAATGAGTTAGTAATTCGTCCAACTGCTGAATTGTAGTGATATATATTTAATAAAAAGAGCTGACAAACTGTCAGCTCTTTTTACATGTTAATTATTATTCTGAATTTGATTTGAAAATTCTAAAGGACTACAACACGTTTACCACTGGCTTTGCCTGATTCAAGGTCACTTTGAGCTAAGCTTGCTTCTTCTAATCCATGATAAGCTTTAGCAATTGGAACAGATATTTCGTGTATTTCAATTTTTTTCAAAACTGAATCAAAAACATCTGCTGGAAGATCACTTGCTTCACCAGCATAACTAGTTAAATAAACGCCGGTTGGTATCATGAATGGTGAAAAGTTATCAATCGTCCATTTCCCTCCTAAAGCACCAGTAAAGCAAGCATAGCCTCCCTTTTTCAAGAAACTCATATCTTGGAATAAAGTGTCAAGACCAACTAGTTCCAATACCTTATCGACTCCTGCGGGAGTTATTTTTTTGACATTCTTTTCGAATTCTTGATCGTCTAGTAATGGATAATCGACACCATATTTTTTCAAAGTATCTATTTTTTTAGGATTACGACTAGTTGCAATAACCGTAACCCCTAAATCTTTAGCAATAACCCCTGCCATTAAACCAACGGTTGAAGTACCGCCCCTAATTAATAAAACATCATCTTTTTTAAGCTGTAATCCTTCATTTAAGGAACCGTAAGCTGTTTGCAGCATTTCTGGTAAAGCACCAACAGTTTCCCAATCTAGTTGTGTTTCAATAGGAATAACATTTTCTTCCTTAACCAATGTATATTCAGCGTATGTTCCGTCGATAGCACGTCCTAAACCACCCATCATAGTGGCAACTTTTTGACCGACTTTAAAAGAACTATCGTCATTGACTTCTGCGACAACACCGGTACCTTCGATACCTAATATTCTAGGATAAGAAAAGTCCCCATCTGACTCTCCCTTGCGGCTGGTAACCTCAGATTCATTAACGCCAAAGGCTTTGACATTTATTAAAACATATCCTGGTTTAATAGTTGGTTTGTCTACCAATCTAGGTACTAAGTCTTCAACTTTACAACTGTGTTCAATTTTAATAGCCTTCATTTTTGTGTTTTCCATAATGATATTCCTCTCTAATTTATGATTTACCAAATAATATTTGAACTTTCTTTACTATTTAAATCCTAAACTATACCGTGCCGTTACAGTCAATGGTTTCTGAAAAGATATTAATTTTAAAATCAAAAAACAGCTAGACCAATTACGGTCTAACTGCTAAAACGATCTATTTATTCCCAATCGTAATTGGTTGGGTCTTGCAAACCACGCCCAGTTGCTTTATCGAGCATAATTCTTTGTTCAAAGTGAGCAACGTTGCGCTTTGTTGCCTTAACCATGTCAGGGTTAACTGAAACGTAGTCGATACCACATTGAATTAAGAAGTTGGTAAAGTCTGGATATTCAGAAGGTGCTTGACCACAGATTGAAACAGTTTTGCCATCTTTATGAGCAGCCTTGATCAAGTGTTTAATAGCACGCTTTACAGCTAAATTACGCTCATCAAAGAGACTTGCAACTGTATCATTGTTACGATCACAACCAAGAATCAACATTGCTAAATCGTTAGAACCGATTGAGTAGCCGTCAATGTATTGATTGAATTGATCAGCAAGAATGATGTTTGAAGGAATCTCAGCCATCATGTAAATCTTGAAGTCAGCACTACGTACTAATCCTTCGCCTCTCATAATGTCAGTAACTTTTCTAGCTTCATCAACAGTTCTGACAAATGGAATCATAACATTCAAATTCTTCAATCCAAATTCATTCCGAACTTTCTTAACGGCACCTAATTCGAGTTTAAAGGCTTCAATATATTTAGGATCATAATAACGTGAGGCACCACGCCAACCTAATAGATCAGCTGGTTCATGTGGTTCATACTTCTCTCCACCCTTTAGATTACGATATTCACTTGATTTGAAGTCTGAAAGACGTAAGATAACTGGTCTTGGCGACATTGCCCGAGCAACTTTAGAAATTCCATCGGCTAACATATCAATGACTTTTTCTGGGTGTCCTTGCTCGATCAAATATAGTGGGTGTTCATGGATAAAGGTTGTCCAGAGGAACTCTTCTCTCATTAGACCAATTCCGTCAGCTGGAAGTGTTGAGTACTTGTCAGCTAAGTCTGGATCGCCTAGATTCATCATAACTCCAGTAGCTGTTGGAGCAAATGTTTCTGCAGCAACTACTTGACCGCTTTGTGTGGATGCAGCCGGTTTCTTAAGCATGCTGGCAACTTTACCGTCATAAACGATACCATTTGTAGCATCGACAGTAATAACATCGCCAGTCTTCAAAACATCAGTGGCAGCAACTTTTTTACTCTTTGTACCAACAATACATGGAATCTGCATTTCTCTAGAAACGATAGCAGCGTGGCAAGTCATACCACCATTGTTAGTAACAATAGCAGCAGCTTTCTTCATGGCTGGGACCCAATCAGGTGAAGTCATCAATGTAACAAGGATTTCACCCTTCTTGAATTGATCAATATCATCAGGATTGTCGATTACGTGAACAACTCCGCTAGCTACTCCAGGACTTGCTGGCAATCCACGAACCAAAACTTTACTATCAGCTTCTGAAACCACGTTATCACCTTCGTTTTCAGTAGTCTTCTTTTCCTTATTTCTTTGTGACCAAACTGTTTCTGGACGAGCTTGGACGAGCCAAAGTTTATCAGTGCTTTTATCTAAGGCATATTCCATATCCATGTAACAGCCATAGTGGCGTTCGATTTCTTTAGCATAGCCAGCTAATTCAATAACTTGTTTATCTGTCAAAACTTGTTTGTCTTGTAATTCTTCAGGAACAGCTTCTTCCTTTGTTCCTTCAATTGGGTCTCTGACTAATTGAATAGTTTGTTTAACAACATTTTTCTCAACTATTTTCATAGATTGTTTGTCGACAACAAAGTGATTAGGTGTAACCTTCCCTAAGACAATGTATTCGCCAAGACCATAAATTGAATCAATAACAATCTTAGATGCATCGCCATTAGTAACATCTACTGAGAACATAATCCCTGAAGCTTTGGAGAAGACCATCATTTGAACAGCGGCTGACAAAGCAACTTTTTCATGTGGGAAGTGTTGCTTGTGTCTGTAGTAAGTTGCCCGATCAGTAAATAGTGACGAATAGCATTGTTGAACTCTATTAACAACATCATCTTTGCCTTTAATATTTAAGTAAGATTCCTGTTGACCAGCAAATGATGCGTTAGGTAAATCTTCAGCTGTAGCGGATGATCTGATGGCAACAAAGGGATCTTTTTGACCCATTTTCTCAGATAAATCAGTATAACCTTTTTTGATATCTTCAGCCAAATCATCAGGCATCTTTGCGTCAACAATCAAATTTCTGATTTTTTCACAGGCCTTATGAAGCTCATCTGAATTTTCATAGTCCTTGATACTTTCTAGTAATTCATTAACTTTATCGTTTAGTCCTGTTTGACTCATAAAATATCGATATGCACGTGCAGTTGTAGCAAAACCATATGGTACTGGAATATTCATTGACGAAGTCATCTCTCCAAGTGAAGATGACTTACCTCCTACTAAATTGACATCCTTTCGATGTAAATCTTCGAACCATAAAACATTTGCAGTATCACGACTACTCATAGTATTTGCCTCCTTGAATTTTATATTCTAAATCATTCCTAAACTATAAATGTAACCGCTTTCTTATTACAAATACATTATAGTTCAATCACTCACAAAATGTTACCTTATTTTATGATTTTAGTTTTAAAATTCATTTTATACTCTTTTGAATCAAGTATAATTATATGATATATACGTTAATATATAGGCATTCAATAGACGAAGTGTCTATTGATAAGTAATTTATTTAATCGCTTGATCACAAAGATAAACTATTCACAATGTTGTCATTAAACTCAAGATTTAATTCAATAATTTACCCGAAAATAGATAGTTCTATTAATGATTTAAGTACAAAAAAGACTGATTTATGTAAAAATCAGTCTTTTTGTATTTAAAGATTTTCTTTAAAGAATTTATCAAATTTATCAAATGGAATTAAATCCATTTGATCATATAAATCAGTATGAGTAGCTCCAGGTACAATAACCAATTCTTTTGGATCCTTCAGGCGGTCGTATGACTCTTCAGCCATATAGCGTGAATGAGCTTTTTCTCCAGTTACAATCAAAGCTGGACGCGGTGAAATAGTCTCAATGTGTGCTTGTAAATGGAAATTATAATATCCAAGCGGTGTAGTGGCAGTCCATGCAGCTGCAGAATTAACTGAACGAGGATGGAAGGCTCTGCCACGATAATAATTATAGAATTCTGTTGTTACCGGATCAGCATTCTTTGGCAATTTTTCTGGGAGAATTGTATCGGATTGCAAAGGTTTATTATTTTCATCAAATGGTAATTCATGAAGACCTCGGGCAGGAATGCGATTTTTAGCATCTTCCCAACGCTGTTGTGCCAAGGTGTGCTTCTCTATTTCACGTTGCTTTTCAGTTTTGGAATTATTCATCCCCATCCACATAGAATCGGACATATCATACATAACTGATGTAGCAACGGCTTTGATACGGACATCGACTGAAGCAGCAGTCAAAACGTGGCTACCTAATCCACAAATACCAATAGCTCCAATCCTGTCGCAATTGACAAATTTCTGTAGACCAATGAAGTCAACGGCAGCTGAGAAGTCTTCGACAAAGATATCAGGAGAAGCAACATTTCTGACACTGCCAGAACTTTCGCCTGTAGTTGATTGGTCAAATGCTACTGTTACAAAACCACGCTCGGCCAGAGTTTGGGCATACAAACCGCTTGATTGCTCTTTAACGGCACCAAATGGCCCAGAGATTACGATGGCAGGATACTCTTTACTGTCATCGAAGTCTGTTGGTAAATATAAATGTCCAGCTAGAATAAAACCATAGCGATTTTTGAAACGAACATTTTGAACGTCTATTTTCGGATTAATTTTAAAAACACGTGTATCATTAGCTAATTTACTCATAAATTATATTTCCCTTCTTTATTAAACATCTTGTCTGATAGGACGAATGATAACCTCGTTAACGTCCATATTAGCTGGAGAACTGATGGCAAAAGCTACGGACTTAGCAATATTTTCCGCTGACAAACCAATCTGGTTTTCTACATTGATTTCAGCCTTTTGATTTTCAGGATTATTGATAGATTTATAAAGCTCAGTCGAAACAGAACCTGGTGAAACGATTGTCGTTCGAATATTATTCTGATGCTGTTCCTGACGTAATCCTTCCATGATTGCTCTGACAGCAAATTTTGATCCATTGTAAACTGCTAGAGTTGGCACAACAACATGACCAGCAACGGAATCAGTTGCAATAATATGACCTGACTTCTGCTTGACCATGGTTGGTAAGACTGCAGCAATCCCATTGAGGACGCCCATAACATTAACGTTTAAAATCTGTTGCCATTCGTCACGAGCACGGTTAATCAAAGCATTGACTGGCATAATTCCTGCATTGTTATATAAAACGTCTATCCGACCAAACTTTTCGTTGGCAGTATCAATTAAAGCTTGTACTTCATCGAAATTAGTAACGTCGACTTTTTGAGTAATAATCTCTTCATCAGGAAATTCAGCTTTCAAATCATTCAGTCGATCTAACCTTCTAGCTCCAATGACTAATTTGGCGTGATTTTTGGCTAATTCTTTCGTTGTGGCAGCACCAATTCCACTTGATGCACCAGTTATTACAACAACTTTGTTTTCTATACTCATAGAATAATCTCCTTTATTTTTTATTAATTTTTTTTGCAGGATTCCCGCTCACTTCAACATTGTCAATAACTTTTTTGGTAACGACAGATCCAGGATCAACTATTGAATTTTCACCAACAGTGACACCAGGTAAAATGGTCACTTGTCCGCCAATATTAGCATTTTGCTTAATTCTGATAGGCTTTTTACTTAAATTATCTTTGGAGTAATTAGTAGTCAATAATGTTGTGTTAGGACCGATGATTACATCGTCGTCAATTTGGATACCACCAATATCAACCATCGTGACGTTGCTGTTGATAAAAACGTTTTGTTTAATTTTAATGTTTCTTCCATAATCGGTGTGAAAAGGCAATCTGATTTCATTATTAGGATTCAATTTATATCCTAATATTTCGCTCAATAATTGATTGATCTCTTGTGAACAGAAATGACCAGTATTCAAATGTTGAAGCAAGCGCTGGTTCTGTTCCACTAGACGTTGATCAACTTTAAATAAATCAGTTTGGCATGTCATGACAAATCCTCTTTCCATCGAATAGCTATAGTATAAGATGATTTGCCAAACATGTGAAATACTTCTAAAATATACATAAGTATAATCAAAAGCTATGGAAGCTGGTGTAATTTTGGAATTAAGAATCTTACGTTACTTTTTAGCCGTAGCTCAGGAGAAAAATATTACAAGAGCTGCTGAAAAATTATTGGTCTCACAACCCACCCTATCAAAGCAATTATCTGATTTCGAAAAAGAATTAGGTACCAAATTATTTATTCGAGGACATCGCCAAATAACTCTAACCTCTGAGGGTGTTTATTTAAAATCAAAAGCCGAAGAGATTATTTCACTTGCTGACAAAACATCATTGAATATTAAAAATGATCAGATCATCAGTGGAGACCTAACTATTGGTGCTGGAGAAAGCATTGGGATGAAACGAATCATAGATATTATGGGAAACATTAATCAAGATTATCCTGATGTCAAAATACATTTAATTAGCGGGATGGCTGATGAAATGGAAACCTTGCTTAATCAAGGCAATTTGGATTTCGCTGTTTTCATGGGAGAACGAGATTTAAATGAATATAACTATTTACAGATGCCGGAGACTGATGAGTGGGGATTAATAATGCGCAAGGATTCCTTATTAGCGGATAATGATTTTATTTCTCCAAAAGATTTGTTAGGTAAACCATTGCTTATTTCTGCACAAGAAATCTCCAAAAGTCGCTTTAAAAATTGGTGGGGAAATTTAGGTTCAAAAATGAATATTATGGGAACCTTTACCTTAGTCTTTAACGCTGAGCTATTAGTAGAAAATGGTAATGCTTATATGATGAGTTTCAATCATCTAATTGACAAAACTCACCAGGACAAATTGACCTTCCGCCCACTCAATCCACCTATGATAGAACCTATTACCGTAGTTTGGAAGAAAAATACAGTCCTTTCAAAAGTTGCTCAGTTATTTGTTAAAAGATTGCAGGCTTCATTACATAATGAAGATTTATAACTTTTTAAACTATATAAAAGCTCCTTAATTATATAGACTATTTGAAGTCCATACAACTAAGGAGCTTATTTTGTATTTAAGTTTTTCTAGGGTTACATAATTTTATTTTAAATAAGTTGTGAAAAATATAGTTGAATACCAATTAAATGTGTCCCCTTATTTTCCTTAATATGTACTCACAAAGATGAATTAACGCAGTAATTTCATAGGATGCTGACAGGCGTCTTCTGTGGAAAACTAATGCATAGTTCTTCGTCTAAAGAATGAACTTACCCATAGAATTAACATTCTCCATTTTAGGGAAAATATAGGCAAAACGGGGGCTATTTGTAATAAATAGCCCCTGCAAAATGTTGACGTATCAAGCCGAAAAAATTATAATATATTGATGGGGGCTATTTATCAGTGTATTGTAAAAATAACCCCTTCAATAAAACGAAAAATTTAACCTAAAAAAGACGTAAATTTAGACCAAAGAATTATATTAATGATAAATATGAACTTTTTTCAATTTAGAATGGAGAAATAATGAAACAATTGGTTTTACCGATTAAGGACAGTAATATATTAAGTGAAGTTCAAGATACTCTATTGCGAAATTTTAAATACGGACGCAGAAACTATACGATTTTTCAAACTGGCAAAGCCACCCTACTTCGAGTTTCCGATGTTTTAGCTTTAAAATATAATGATATTTTTGACGAGTATGATGAATTAAGGAAAACAGCATTTATTCATGATAAAAAAACTGGCAAACCTAACACTCTGTATTTAAAACCAATTAATCGTGATTTATTGATTTATCAAAAATGGTTGTTAGAAAACAAAATTAATTCTGAATGGTTATTTCCATCAATGCAGAGACCTGAGCGTCACATAACTGAAAAACAATTTTACAAAATAATGTCTAAAACTGGTGATCTGTTGAATATTAATTATCTTGGTACGCATACGATGAGAAAAACCGGAGCTTATCGTGTTTACATTCAATCGAATTATAATATCGGTCTAGTAATGAGATTATTGAATCATAGTAGTCAACAAATGACTTTGGCTTACTTGGGATTAGATCAGGAATCACGTGAAGCAATGCTTGATCAAATTGATTTTGGATAAAAAAAGGAATAAAACATATTTCACTTTTAAGTGAAATCGTGTTTTATTCCATATTTAATTTAATATAAGAAACCTTAATTAAGTGCCAATTGATTTTGTTGAATCCAAGCGTTAGTTCCGATACGATACATTTTAACATTCGTCAATGGGTTAACAGCTCTTCTATCAACAATCCAGGCTGACTTAGGAGCAACCGTAGCACCGGTATAGTTACCATTATTATCATAAACCTTAGCAGTGGTTGTTGCTGTTACGGTTGTGCCTGCCAAGAAACTAGCCCAAGGTAATGCATCATTGGCTGAAACAAAACCATTGGTAGATACGTGGTAATAGAAGTTACCGTCAATAATAGCAATGATATCGGATGCCCAAGAAGTATCTGGAGCTAAGGACAAGTCAACTCGTTTATTACCATTACGATCGTAGATAGGAGTAACTTTGTCCTTAGTAGTTACGCCACCACGAACATCAGCTACGGAATAGTTATCTCTATTTGTGTAATCTGGATTAGTGCGACCAGAATCAGCTAAATCATATTTAGAAACGTTGGCGTAATCATTTTCATTAGTTAAGTAGTAAGCATAAATATCGTTAGCATTATATTGACTATGTGAGGCTTGATTATTTCCCATTTCTTGTGAGAAGTAAACCATTCCGTCTGAACCAACACTCACCCCAATACCAACATAATTGATATAAGGATTTAGCATGTTCTTTCTATGACCATAATTAGGCTCGGGATCATATGTTTCACTGTAAAATTCATGCGTAATTTTTTGAGCAATAACGGTTGGATCAGTTGAATTGATCATTGAATAAGGCATTTGAGCGATATTCTCTTCTGCATCTAAATAATACGGATACATGTCGGCTGAATTCCAACCGGCATGATTGTCGACACTACCTGTTTGAATAAAACTGTCGGTTCTCTTTTGAGCATAATTATTAAGTTCTGCAACTTCACTTAATGGCATTAGACCATTTTGAGAACGCAAACGATTCAATTCGTTAAACATAGCTGTTTTAACAGCCATGATATCAATATTGCTGTACGTAGATTGAGTTTTAGCAACTCCGTTGGCACTATTTGTATTAGTAGTTACACTACTATTAGCGTCAGATGATGTGGAAGTTGCTGGATTCACAACTTGATTGTTTGTATCACTATTATTATTTGTAGCAGTTTCTACGTTTTTATTAGTATCGCTGTCAGCAGTTGTTACACTTGTCGTGGAATTATTTACATCAGAATTAGTATCAGCGTAAACAATGTTCCCTCCCAGACTTGTGGTAAGAAGTGCGGCTGCGGCTAATAAAATAGCTGCTCTCTTAGTTTTAGAAAACATGATACTCCCCTTTTCCTTGTGAAAATATGCTTATACTTATTTTACCTCATAAACATTATTAATAAAGCTTTAGCTATAATAAATATTTTATATTATTTCATTAAAATAAAAAAGCCTTTCGGCTTCATATTAAGATTTTTCAAAATCTCTAATCCAGGCAATTGCTAAGGCGTCTTTGCCTAAATGAGCTCCAATAACAGGTCCAAAATATGAACGATCGATGGTTACGTCAGGATATTTCTCATGTATCTCACTTGCCCAACGGTCTCCATCTTTTCTGTCGTCAGCGTCTATTACTAATAATCTCAATGGATAATCAACCGAGTCCATAGCTTTAGAAAGTTTTTCTTCAGCTTTCAATTTAGCCTTTTTTATTGAACGTACCTTGTCATAAGCTACGATCTTGTGAGTTTGGTCATCGAATTCTAATAATGGCTTAATATTTAAAACGGTACCAATAACTGCTGAGGTATTAGATAATCTTCCACCTTTAACTAGATTCTTTAAATCGTTGACGACAAAAGATTCACCAATAGAACTTCTTAAGGTATCCAGAAGATCAATTATTTCATCGAGTGGTTTATTTTCCTGAGACATCCTAGCAGCCTCTTGTGCTAAGTAGCCCATTAAGCGTACAGTTATATGAGAGTCGTAGACAACTACGTTAATATTATCAATTGTTTTAGCAGCACTCTTAAGATTATTTACGAATCCGGAGATTGTACTTGCTAAATGAATTGAAATTACGGTATCATAGCCTTCTTTAGCCAATTTATCGTATATTTTCATCATTTCACCAATCGAAGGTTGTGCTGTTGATGGTAACTCTGGTGATTCCTGTAGTAATTTATAGAATTCAGATGTAGTAATATCAATATCTTCACGATATGTTTTAGTATTAAATACTACCTCTATTGGCACAACTGTTATATTATATTTATCGACTGTTTCTTGTGGCAAATAAGATGTACTATCTGTTACAATGGCTATTTTCATAAATTTATCAATTCCTTGTTTGGTTACGTATAATGATTGTATAACCATTAGATTATATCATATTCAATCAATTTTATTTTTGTTACACCACAAAAGTTTCAGAATTTATCATGTAAGAATGGAAAGGAAGCAAAATATGTCTTTTGACGGAATGTTTACCCATGTTATGGTAAACGAATTAAACCAGAATTTGCGCGGTGGACGAATTGCCAAGATTCAACAGCCTTTTGCTAATGAATTGATCTTGACGGTTAGAAGTAATCGAAAGAACCAACAGTTACTTTTATCAGCTCATCCCTCATATGCTCGAGTTCAAATAACTGATCAGCCCTTCGCAAATCCTGCTAAACCCTCCACTTTTGTTATGTCTTTGAGAAAATACATCACTAGTGCGATTGTACAAGATTTTAAACAGCTCAACAATGACCGAATCGTTATTATTGACCTTAGTGCTAAAAATGAATTAGGAGATATTCATGAATATACTTTGATCACAGAAATCATGAGTCGTCACAGTAATATCTTTTTAGTTAATAAGGAAAACGGTAAGATAATTGATTTAGTTAAACGTGTTTCACCCGAGAATAATAGTTTTCGTGGACTCTTACCCGGCGACGATTATAAATTGCCACCTGCTCAAAATAAGATTAATCCTTTTGAACAAAATGATGAAAGTCTATCAGATTTAACTGCTAGTGATTTGCGTAGTAAATATGAAGGAATCGGCTTAGATACTTCAGCTGAATTAGAAGCTTTTCTGAATGATGGCAATACATTGTCTGATTTTATCAATTTATATCAGAACAATCTTCATCCTAACAGTGCTAATTCCAATAGTAAGCACAAGCTAGGCTTTTTCCCAATTGCTTTTACTAATACAACACAGGAAGTTAAGAGCTTCGCAACTTTAAGTGAATTATTGGATAATTATTATTTGGATAAAGCTCGAGTAGACAGAATCGAACAGCAGACTAAGAGTATCACACGTCGCTTAGATATTATTTTGAAAAAGGATAAATCTAAGATCAAGAAACTAAACAAACAACTTGATCAGACTAAGATTATGAGTAAATACAATTTGTATGGAGAATTATTAACTACTTATATGTCGAAAGTGAAACGCGGTTCTTCAACAATTACTTTAACCAATTATTATAATAATGAAGATGTGAAAATAAAACTTAATCCAGAATATTCTCCTTCTGAAAATGCTCAGCATTATTATAAAAAATATCGGAAATTACAAAATTCGATTCCCCATATTAATGAGCAATTAGAAATTACGACAAACGAAGTTAACTATCTTGAGTCAGTCTTAGCCTCTCTTGACTATGTTGATATTGAAGATGTTGATGGCATTGTCGATGAATTGATTGATTCTGGATATATCAAGAAAAGACGTAAGAATGCTCGTAAGAAGCGCAAGAAACATATTGGCGAGGATTTCAGATCAACTAACGGTATTGATATTACTGTTGGTAAAAACAATCTTGAAAATGACCAATTAACAATGAAGCTTTCTCAAAAAAATCATTACTGGTTCCACGTTAAAGATATTCCCGGTTCACACGTCATTTTAAAGACGAGTGATCCTGATGAACAATCAATCACAGAGGCTGCTACAATTGCCGCCTATTATTCAAAGGCACGTGAATCTAGCAAGGTTCCGGTTGATTATGTTCAGATTAGAAATATCCGTAAACCTAATGGCGCTAAACCAGGCTTCGTCATCTTTGAAGGTCAAAAAACAATTTTAGTTGACCCTGATCGTCAAATGGTTGCTGATTTGAAGAAATAGTTGAATTTAGAATGATCAAAATACCTCTAACTGAAAAAGTTAGAGGTATTTTGGTTACTTATTATTCTGTTTTAATTCATCGATTGTCTTTTGCATTCCAGCTTTATCAAGTAGTTTGTAACGTTTATTATCAATTGTTAGTAGATAATCCTCATCACAATTACTAAATATTTTAGTTAGAGGTAAATCATTGCCAATTTTATTGCCGAGCAACAATTTAACTAAGGTGTCGATAACATGAACTGAGCTAGCTAATTCATGACGAATAATATCATTGGTCATCCCACGATACTTCTTAGATACTAACCAACGGTCATTGGGACGGACAAATTCAAAATTATAGATAGCAACTTGATCTTCGTCTTCCAATTCTCCAGAAATTAATTTTGAAAAATCATTATAATCTTCTGGAGTCATAAAGTTATTAACGGAACTAACTTCATATAAGTGTTTATTTTTTTTCATACGAAGAATAACTGATGGTACTAAAAAGTCATGTCCATCTGTTACAACCATCACACGTGCTGAGATATCACTAGTTATACCAGTATTCTTTATCTCTTGAGCACTGAATTGAAAGAGACGATCGTCACCGGAATCAATCAAATTTTTCGATAAGTCAATGATATTTAAAATATTATCATTAGGAATCAATTTTAATGATTTCATTTCCATGTGTGGATCGTCAATTTCGATAATCTTCTTACGCATTGATAATGGAGCATTCCAAGGCTCTCGACCAACAATAATTGGCTCTAAACCATTTTGATCAATTGATTTAGTAAGTTGAAACAAGACAAATTGTCGAATCGTAATATCAGTTTTTGAAGTAATGATTGGTGTTCGTACAACAATTTTTTTACGATCAGTTAATTCCAGTTCATTGCTGATACCACTAGTGACGAAATAATTTCGGTTTGAATAGTCTTTATTGGCCACTGAAACGGCAGATTTATTTTTTACGACTGTTCTGGTAACAATATCCTGACTATCTAGCAGTAATTTACTGTGACCAACACCTTTAACGCCCATTTCGACCATGCGTTCAACATTTTTGCCGTCAATTTCACCCTCGCGAATGATCAAACTATTGTCAATGATATTCTGTAGTGCCGTTAAATAAGGCATATTGATTCCGGTAATCTCAGATAAAACCGGTTTTTCAAATTTACGACGCATAGCCTCCAATAAAACATCTAACATCCAATTAGTGGGGTGAATGATCTTTTCAAAGAGCTCATCATCATCTAATTTACGTAATTTTTCATATCGGTCAAAATTATTGTTGAATTTATCGTTGAGAGCACCCTTATTTAGAACTTCTTCCAAACTAAACCCATTGACAATAATACTTGAATTGGAAGTTTTGCTTGGTCCCAAATACTTTTGTCCGGGAGTCTTCCATTGTGGAAATCTTGAAGTGATATGATCGACAAATGGTTCGGTAGCACCATTGAAAAAGTTACCAGCATCCAATTGCAATTTGTCCAAGTGAAAACCAACGCATAATTCAGCAACTGCGGTGGCTAGAGGGTAACTAGTCGCATATTCCAAGAATTTGGTTTCCTCGCTCAAACGAGGAATAAATTCAGTAATATAACTTTCATCGGTGACGTGATTATAGGCAAAATGTACGGTGCAGACACCAACGATATTGAAAACACGAGCTAATTTAATCGAATAATTTCTCAGTCTTTGAAGTTTTGAATCATTCAAAGAAATAGCTGGTGAGACTAAATTTGAGTCTAGGTGGTGAATACCAATTGGTTCAATATCTTCAATCGTTCCAATAAGAGATGAGTTATCAAACCTATCCCGAACGATCGTAAAGGAATATTCACTGAATCCTCTGATACTTCGTTCAATTTCAATTTTAGTGTCTTCTAGGTCATCGAGTGACATGAAATTATCTAGTTCAAATAAGTTATTGATGTTAGTCCAGCCACTAGAATGACGATTAGAGTATCGACGTCTGGCAATAATTGGGAAGCCAATTGAACGAATAAAACTATAAATTTCCTTTTCATCATCAGATGAAATAAAATTGATGACTGGTAACTTAGCACGATTCAAACGTTTTATGAATAGATCTCTTTTAAAAGTTGCTAAAGAAGAGGCATAGTTTGGTCCCAAAATTTTAGTATTCCCAATTTTACCGTTCAAGCTGGAAACAATCCCTAACGCATTACGATCGCCAACGGTTGGCAAGATAGCGTCGGGATGATATTTCTGTACAAATTTTAAAACATTGTCGCCACTGACTCTTTCCACAATCGTTTTATCAAAAAAGATTCCAGATGATAATAATGATGTTGGATCTTCAACAATAATAGATGTTTTATATCCTAATTTGTGTAAGATGTCGACAGTATCGTATAAAGCAGTAGAAAGGTCGACATTCTTATCACTAATTGTAGGTCCAATAATTAGAATAGTATGAATATCGTTTAATTCCATTGTTCTCTACTCCCCTCTTGTTGCTTGACTGACTCAATGAGGTCAATAAATTCATCAAAAACATAATAACCATCTGTCGGTCCCGGTGCAGCCTCGGGTTCAAAAAGAACTCCCATAATTGGCAAGAATTCATGACGAATTCCTTCGATAGTCCCATCAGCAACACAAATGTTAGTCACGATAAAATCGGAAGAACCGATGAACTTTTGATCCAACGTGTAAGAATGGTTGTGATTGACAAAATCAATTTTGCCACTGGCAACTTCTTTGACGGCCAAAGATGACTCATGGTGAGGTGTTTTTAGTTTTTCAATTTGACATTTATTAGCTAGTGCAATCAATAAATTACCTAAGCCAATTCCAAAAATAGGATATTTCTTCTCTAAAACTTGAATTACCTTAATAACATTAGGTAAATCTATAGGATCTCCTGGTCCGTTAGAGTAGATAATTCCATCTGGATGAAGATTCTCTATCTCTTCGGCTGTCGAATTATAATTAACAATAACCGAATTACAATTACGGTATGATAACTGCCTTAAAATGGAATATTTTAAACCTAGATCAACGATGACAATTTTTAGACCCATATTGGGATTAGGATACGATTGAAGTGTAGAGACACGTTTAACCAAATCGGGCGGTAATACTAAAGCCTTAATTTGATCAATTGCATGTTCATCATGCGTATCCATAATACTAGCCTTCATCTCTCCATGTTCTGCAATGTGGCGTGACAAAGCACGTACATCAACGTTTTTGATTCCAGGAATCTTTAAACTAGTGATCCAGTCTTCAAATGAGACCGAACCATCAACGGTAGATAAACTTGATGAGCCGATAACGACTCCTTTGCATTGAGAATTAATAGATTCATAAAAATCGCGGTTAATTCCTGAGCTACCAACAGCTGGAATTGTAAAGGCAATGATCTGTCCTTCAGAATTAGGATCGGTAACCGATTGCTCAATTCCGGTACGATTATTTGAAATTACCAATTGTCCCGTGGTAATGATAGAAGATCCAAAACTTTCTCCAGGAAATACAGTTCCGTCTTCTAAGATTAAATAACGTTTCATTGTTTAAGCAACTCCTCAAAAATTGTAGTGATCATTCAATTTCAATTTTGTCTTCCCCATCGATTTCTTTCATAGAAACCTTGATTTTTTCTTTTTGGGAAGTAGGAATATTTTTGCCAACAAAGTCTGCTCTGATAGGTAATTCGCGGTGTCCTCGGTCAACCAAGACCGCTAAAGATATTTTCTTAGGACGTCCAGAACTCATCAAAGCATCCATTGCGGCGCGGATAGTTCTACCAGTATAAAGAACGTCATCAGTCAAAATAACGTGTTTATTGTTAATATCAATATCTAGTGGTTGAGTTTTTACTTCACTAATATCTTTTTCATCGTGAGTTTTATCATCACGGTAAGGCGTTATATCCAATTCTGCTACAGGAATAGAGATGTTTTCTAGTTGTTTGAGTCGTGATTCGATTCGATGGGCCACAAAAACGCCACGAGTTTTGATGCCTACTAAAACAAGATCCTCAATTCCCTTGTTCCTTTCAATAATTTCATAAGTGATTCGTGTTAATGCTCTGGTCATAGTTTGACCATCAATAATTTCTTTAGCCATAGTTTCCCCTGCTTTCAAAAAAGCACTCACAAGAATGTGAGTGCTTCAATTTATTTATAATCGCACACAATCCTATTTGTAGATTATAGCACGACTCATTGTTTAGAACGTAATTGCTTGAGTGTCTCTTGGAAAATTTTTGGTGGTTCGATTGAAAATTGCATCCATTCATGTGTTCGCGGATGTTCAAATCCTAGAGTCTCAGCGTGTAAGAACTGTCCTTGACCTTTCAAAGTATTCTTAGGACCATACAATGGATCTCCTGCAACTGGATGACCAATGTATTGCATATGAACCCTGATTTGATGAGTTCGGCCAGTTTCTAATTTTAATTTGAGAAGCGAATAGTTTTCAAATTGTTCTAAGACTTCAAAATGGGTTACTGCATGACGTCCATCTTCGACTACAGCTTGTTTCTTACGGTCAAATTTTGAACGTCCCAATGGTGCATTGATTCTCCCATTCTTTTCTTTAAAGTTCCCATGAACAATTGCAAGATACTCACGAAGATTACTCTTCTCTTTTAGTTGTTTCATTAACGACTGTTTTGCTAAATTGTTTTTAGCTATCATCAACAAACCCGAAGTGTCCTTGTCGATTCGGTGAACTATTCCCGGTCTGATAACATCATCATCATTGATCTGACAATGATACAAGATGGCATTGACCAAAGTCTTATCAGGGTGGCCTGCGGCGGGATGAACTACCATCCCTTGTGGTTTATTGACAACGAGAACATCCTTATCTTCATAGACGACTTCAATGGGTATATCTTCTGGGACAGCTTTAATTGGTTCCTCTTCGGGAATATTGACCGTTATTTTATCACCTGAAACGATTTTAATGCCAGTCTTTGCAACGGATTCCCCATTGACTAAAATATATTTTTCTTTAATTAATTTTTGGATTTGAGATCTAGTCATGTCGTCCAATTCAGTATTTAAATAAGCGTCAAGACGACTTTTCTTTGGTTCGTTGTATTCTAACTCAAAAGATTTGTTAATTATTTTTCTCACCTGCTACCTGGATAATTAATGACACAATTATTAATATTACACCAACTGTAATGTAAGTGTCAGCTAAATTAAATATTGGAAAGTTCATAAAGTCTAAATTAAACATATCGACTACAAAATGTCTACTGAACCGATCAATGGCATTGCCTAGTGTACCTGCTAGTAAAAAGATTAAAGAGAAACGATATAAATATTCCTTCTTATCAGCTTTAACGAACAAATAGACTAAAACAATTACGGCAATAATTGTTATCAAGTAAAAGAACATCATCTTGCCTTCCAACATGCTCCAAGCTGCACCTGTGTTAGTAATATGTGTGATTGATAATAATCCCGGAATGAATTCATGGACACTCATTGGTGCAATGTTGTTTGTGACATAAAACTTCAAACCTTGATCACCAATAATTAAAATTGCGCAAAGCAACCAATAGATCAACTGCACTAGAATAGTCCTCCAATGGTTCCTTCATTATCGACGTCCATATTCAAGGCAGCGGGTTTTTTAGGCAATCCCGGCATAGTCATAACATTGCCAGTCAAGATAACGATGAATCCAGCACCCAATTTTGGAACGATTTCATTAACGTGTAGTGTGAAGTCTCTAGGACTACCAAGACGTTTAGGATCGTCACTTAAAGAATATTGCGTTTTGGCAATACAGATTGGTAAATCATCCCAAGCATTGTCTTTTAAAACTTGTAGTTGGTTTCTAGCTTTTTTACTATATTCGACGTTGTTAGCGCCATAAACTTCAGAAGCGATTGTCGCAATCTTAGCTTCGGTTGTTTCTTCATCCTCATATAGACGAGTATATTTAGATTCTTTTTCAGTTGCCTTAACAACAGCCTTAGCTAAAGCTTGACCGCCTTTACTACCCTTGTGATGAATCTCAGCTAATTCAACATCAACTCCTACTTCATCACACAAACTAGTTAGTAATTTGATTTCATTATCGGTATCAGTCGCAAATTTGTTGATGGCAACAACAACTGGCACATGATAATAACGCATATTATGAATATGGCGTTTCAAATTCTTAAAGCCAAGATTCAAAGCATTTAGATCTTCTTCTTGGATCTCGGCTAACTTTTGACCACCATTGTATTTCAAAGCTCTAATGGTAGCTACGATAACGACTGCATTAGGTGCGTGACTCAATTTAGGAGCAACAATGTCCATAAACTTCTCACCACCAAGATCAGCACTGAAGCCAGCCTCAGTAATAGCGTAGTCACCTAATTTCATTGCTAACTTAGTAGCTAAAATACTGTTACATCCGTGAGCAATATTAGCAAAAGGACCACCATGAATAATTGCTGGCGTATTTTCAAGTGTTTGCACCAAGTTAGGTTTCAGAGCATCTTTTAAGAGTACAGTGATAGCTCCTTCAACGTGTAAATCTCTAACAAAGATTGGTTTCTTATCAAAGGTATAAGCAATCAGGATACTGGAAATTCTTTCTTTCAAATCATCAATATCCTGAGCCAAACACAAGACTGCCATCAACTCGCTGGCTACAGTAATCTCAAAGTGTTCTTCACGAGGGACAGAACTAAAAGGTCCACCTAGACCAATAACCGTGTTTCTTAAAGAACGATCGTTGATATCTAAGGCGCGCTTCCACACAATTCGACGAGGATCAATGTTTAATTCATTGCCTTGATGAATGTGATTGTCAATCAAAGCTGCTAGAGTGTTAACCGCACAAGTCAAAGCATGCATGTCACCAGTGAAATGCAAATTGATATCTTCCATTGGTACAACTTGAGCATAGCCACCACCGGTAGCTCCACCTTTCATTCCCATCACAGGACCTAAAGAAGGTTCACGTAAAGCTAAAACAGTTTTCTTGCCAATTGATTGCAATGAATCGGCCAAACCAATAGCGACGGTAGATTTACCTTCACCAGCTGGCGTAGGATTGATTGAAGTAACCAAAATAAGCTTTCCATCATCCTTTTCCATTGATTTGGTAATACTACGACCAGAAAACTTAGCTTTATAGTGACCGTATGGTTCAATATCATCCGGCGTTAAACCGACTTTTTTGGCAATCTCATTAATGTTCTTCATATTATCATGCTCATTTATTTGAGCAATTTCGATATCACTTGGAAATGACATTGTTTTCACCTGCTTCTTTTTTTATTAAACTTAAAATACCTTTTGTGGATGTGATCTTAAATGGAAAATAATCATGATTACTGAAACTAAATTCCACAGACCAACGATTATTCGCCTTTATGTTAACATCTTGATTTTCAAAAGTACGTGTTTTGTAATAAGGTTCTTTGATAATTACTTGGCTGTCTGTAATTTTCACCCATGAATTAGCTATAATATAAATTACATAGACGAGATCAACGGCCCAAATCAAGATGGGGAAGATACTTAACGACATAATTTCTAGCTGTAAAATTATTCCCAAACAGACCAGACTAAGTGCAACCGACCACATGATGATTCCCCAAGGGCCGGCTGGTTGAACAAAATGTTTCTTTGACATAATTTCTCCTGAAAGGTTTTAATAAATATGATTAAATTGTACACCGATGCCGGATTAAATACTAATTTAAATCTAGGCGTCGTTAGCTTTGTAATAAGGACTGATGAAAAAAATTATAAAGCTACAGAGGTTCATAATTTTGACGACAATCATTACTTGGAATTTTTAGCATTAAAGATTGCTTTGCAAAAAATTATAGAAAATGATTGGAATAATGAGATAGTTTTAATTCATTCCGACAGTCAGATTGTCGTCGACAGTGTCGAAAAAAAATATTCTAAGCATTATCAACCAGTTTTGGATGATATTTTAACAGAGTTAGAGAATTTTCCAGATTACTTCATCAAACATGTTGCTGACAAGGATAATCGTGAAGCTCATTTTCTCGTTCATCAAAAAATGTTAAATATTAGGAAACATTGGCATAAGTGATTTCTATACTGCGAAAACTGTGCTACTATAAAAACGTTTCCAATTTTGAGAGGAGGTACCACCATGTACTACGTTGTTATGAAAGATCGCGATATTCGTGATAACTTGGCTACAGAACAATATTTGATGAATAACGTCAAGTTTGATGAGCCATTAGTTCTTTTCTACATTGAAAAACCCTGCATCATTGTTGGTCGTAATCAAAATACGATTGAAGAAATAAATAGTGATTACATTGAGGATCACAAGATTACTGTTACCCGTCGAATTTCCGGCGGGGGTGCAGTTTATCAGGATTTGGGTAATTTGTGTTTCAGTTTTGTAGTAGATTCTAACGATAAAAATTTTGGTGACTTCAAGTCATTCACTCAACCAATCATAGATGCCTTGCATCAAATGGGCGCCACAACCGCAGAAGTGTCCGGTCGAAATGATTTACTAGTTGACGGCAAAAAGTTCTCAGGAAACGCCATGTATTCTCGTAATGGCAAAACATTCTCACATGGAACTCTATCACTTGATGTGGATCTAGATGTTTTGACCAAGGCTTTACACGTTCAAAAGGATAAGATTGCTTCAAAGGGAATTAAATCAATCAGAAGTCGTGTTACTAATTTACGCCCTTATCTAGATAAAGAGTATCAAAATCTAACAACTGAACAATTTCGTGATCGTTTACTTTTGGAATTATTCCATGCTAATAATTTAGCTGATATAAAAGATAAAGAATACGACATCACTCCAGAAGACCAAAAACAAATCGATAAAATCAAAAAAGATTATTATTACAATTGGGATTGGGTCTATGGTAAGTCCCCTGCCTTTACCGCCAAGCAAAGAAAGCATTTTGACATGGGAACAGTTGATGTTCGTTACAATATTGCTAACGGGAAAGTCGATAATGTAGAAATCTACGGTGACTTTTTCGGTATGAAAGATGTTAATGATATTAAACAGAAATTATTAAATATTAAATTTACTCGTGAAGATATTTTAAAAGTATTGAATCAATTTAATTTGGATGATTACTTCAAGGGTATCCCACAAGATGAATTGACTAAATTATTCACTCCATAAAATTAAAAAACATAAAAAAAGACGGATCGAGAAAAATAATTCTCGACCCGCTTTTTATTTTTGGTATCATTATCCTTAATGAGGGGATAAAAAATGATTAATGAAATAGTTTTGAATAAGCGTCACAAACTAATTGATGTTCATTCAACAGAAAATTTAAATAATACTGATCGCACTAAATTAATTGAGGATTATGATTTAACTAATGAAATCCTCGATTATGCTGATGACGAAAATGAACGTGCCCGTTTTGAATATGACGAACTTAGTCATACTTTTTTAGTCGTTTATAATGTTCAAAATGAAAATGAAGACTCCAATGATTTGTCACAAAGGGTTTTACCAATCTCTTTTGCTATCAAAGATGACCAGTTGTTCCTTTTTACCAGTGATTCCACGCATTACATTAAAGATTACATCTTGGAAGCTAAAGCACATTTCACTGAAGAAAAGGAAAATCTACTTTGGGAATTTATTTTTTTTGCATTCGATCAAATATCTAGCGATTATAGCGATCAAATCAGTTCAACTGATGAACGGAGAAATAAAATTCAAGCTCTGATCAAAAAACACCATTCTTCTGAAAACCAAATTTTAGAGTTATCCGATTTGCAAGATCTGACGACTTATTTAAACACTGCCATTAATGGAAATGTAGCTGTTGTTAATCAAATCGAATTGATTTCAAGTGGCAAAGTTCAACAACTGCACCTTACTAAAGTGACGCGAGAACATCTTCATGATTCAATGATTGAAATTGAACAAATTAAAAACCAAGTCAATTTAAGTTCCGATATCATTGATCGTATTTCCAACACTTATAATAATATTTTAAATAATCGAACAAATACGACCATGAAGGTGCTGACAGTTTACACTATCATTTTAAGCATCCCCACGATCGTATCAGGTTTTTATGGAATGAACATGAAATTACCTGTGGCCGATAAAGGCTGGTCTTGGGTCTTTTCATTGATCATTACTATTGTTATTATTTTAATAATTCTTTGGGATCTGCACCGACGCAATAGTCTTTAGTGCTTTGCCCAATATTGATAGAGGTCAGTTCTTAAAGAACCATTGTATAGTTTACGTTTCTTTGTAGCTAATTCTCCATAGTATTTTTCAAATTCAGTATCACTAGTTAAAATATATTTATTCCAAGTGGGGGCAGTTGAAAAGACTTCTCCCATTTCTTTATATAATTTACGGACGCCTTCCATATCGCTCATTCTTTGACCATAAGGAGGGTTAGAAATAATTGTTCCGTAATCCCCTTCAATCTTCAAATCCTTCACGGCAATCTGTTTGAATTGGATATCATGCAAGACCCCAGCATCATGAGCATTCAATTTTGCTACATCAATCATTGAACCGTCAATATCACTGGCAAAGATATCTAAGTCAAGATCTTTTTTAACGCCAGCTTTAGCTTCTTCCTTTAAATTATCAAGAATTTTATTATCGAACCAATCAAAATCTTCAAATAAGAAATGACGCAAAATACCAGGAGCAATATTTCGAGCTAAACGAGCGGCTTCAATAGCAATGGTACCTGAACCAGTGGTTGGATCTAAAAATGGATCATCTTCTGGATGCCAAACAGTCAATAAAATCATTGCGGCTGCAAAGTTTTCTTTCAAAGGAGCAGCACCGTGTTCAACACGATAACCACGTTTGTAAAGTGAATCACCTGTTGTATCTAAGGTTACTTCAACCATATCTTTATGAATACGAGTTTCAATTTGAAATTTTGCACCAGTCTCAGGCAAACGGCCTCGTCTCATGAAAACATCAGCCATCTTATTAACGATAGCCTTTTTAGTGATTGCTTGAATATCACGTTCTGAGTGTAATTTAGACTTCACTGTTCTAGCTTTAATTGGAAAAGCCGCATTCAATGGCAACCAATTGTCCCAGTCAATGGCGTAAACTTTATCAAACAGTTCTTCAAAGCTAGTAGCTTTGAAAGTACCAATTAACACTTTGATTCGATCGGCACTTCTCAACCAAAGATTTGTTTTAGCAATATCTTCGTTTTCACCGTCAAAATAAACTTTACCATTCTCAGTTCTCGTCTTGTATCCCAAATTTTGTAGTTCTTTTGCGGTTACAGATTCAAAGCCGCTTGACATAGTCGCAATTAATTTCATATTGCCCCTCTTATATTTGTTTTTTTGTATAAAAAAAGGACGAACAAGTCGTCCCTCGCCTTAGTAAATTCCTATAAGCCACGTTTTGTTCATGCATTAGATTGGCAATCTAATGCAGTCAGTAATCATCTATCTACAATTAAGCCTTCACAGTAGATTCATTTCTCGTTATGAAGCGCCCCTACCAAAGTTTGGGTTGCCAGCTTGCGGGGTTTACCGCGTTCCATTATTGCAATTTCTCACAATACTGCGTCTCTGTGGCACTTTCAAGCTATTAACACATAGTTAAAAACCTTAGTGCTTTCACTGCCGTTACCTAAAAGGTACCTTGGCTTATTGAGCCAAGCACAAACACTGCAAGCATCTCAGCTCGCGCTGGCGTGGACTTTCCTCAGCCTAGATAACTAGACCGCGATTACTCGTAATTTACCAACTCGACTAGTATACACTAAAACCTATTGAAATTTCCACCATTATTTTGATTTCCATTAAAATTATTTTGATTTTGACCATTACCATTATTCATTGGACGGTTTGACTGAAAATTATTTTGGCTGTTAAAATTACTGTTCATACCAGGATTAATTTCAGTATGACCACTTTCAATCCCATCATGATTATTCATGTTATTGGGAACGACCGCCGAAGCAAATTGCTTTGCACCGTTATTGTTTTCAGGAACACCATTAGCAAAGTCATGACCAAAGACACGTTTTTCAAGATTTGATAGACGTCTTAAAATGTCATAATTAGTAGTTCCTTCAGCAATAGCACTAGAAACTGGCTTATTAGCTTGAGGTCTTCTACTTTGAGGTCTATTCTGGTTTAAATTATTAACCGGACCATGTGATTGAGCCAAACGTTCATTCTCAGCTTTCAATGAGTTGATTTCGTTAGCAAAAGTTTCGTAATCTTTAATAATACCATCTAAGAATTGATCAACTTCATTTGGATCATAGCCTCTCATCTTAGTTTTGAATTCTTTTTGAAGAATATCATTTGGTTGATAGTTCAATGAAAATTCATTGCCACCATTATTGCCGTTTTGATTCATTCCATTCATATTATTCATTATTAAACACCCCAGTGTTAATTTATTATTCTAAAAAATTGACCTTAGCTATCAAATAACATATTAGCAAAATCCTGCATGGAATCAAAATCAATCAATTCTAATTGATAATCATTCCCACGGTCTTGATAAGATTTTATTGCCTCATAGTCATATTTCGGCTTACCACCACTATCTGGGTCATAAAAAATTACAGCTCCGTTAGTATGTTTTAGCATAAAGCTTTGCCAAATTCTTAATTGTCTACCTGAATGATAACTCATATTCGAGACTTTATTAACATAATCAGCTTTTCTTAAAACATTTTTTAGTAATAGCTGATTGTTCTCATTCCATTTACTGCCGAATTCCGCATATGGTAACATCACTGCATGTCTAATATTATAGCCTTTTTTCTTCACTTCTTGTATAGCTTTGCTAACAATTTGTTCAGTTCCCAATTGTGCTCCGGTTAAAAACCATTCTGTTCCATCTTCGGCGTAATTGGTAATGCGTTCTTGAAAAAAGTCTTGAATTACTTTGGCTTTTGGGTCATCATCTTTAAAAATACCTAATTCAAAGGATCGATACCCTGTTAACCATATATTTTTAAGCATAAAGAATCTCCCTTAATTAATATCTTTGTCATCATGGTATAATTTGCACAGTAGGAGTTGATATTTTGAAAATAAACTACCCTGATGGTCGAATCTTTCACAATAAGCCATCACAAACTTCTCTTGATGTTGATACGACAAATGCCAAAAAGAAAATGATTTTTGGTGATCGTGGTATGACTCTTGAGGAGGAAATCAATGAGAGTAATAAATATTATCGTAGTCATGATATTGCGGTAATATATAAAAAGCCTACACCGATTCAAATTGTAAAAGTCGACTACCCTAAAAGAAGTAAGGCTGTCATTAGAGAGGCTTACTTTAGACAGGCCTCGACGACCGACTACAACGGTGTTTACAATGGCTATTATGTTGATTTTGAAGCTAAGGAAACCAAGAATAAAAATATCTTTCCTTTAAAAAACTTTCACCAACATCAAATTGATCACTTAAAAAAGTGTCAAAAACAAGGCGGTATCTGCTTTGTTATTATAAAATATGTCGCATTAAAACGCTATTTTGTTATGCCAGCTGATAATATTTTCGCCCATTGGGATGCTCAAAAGCATGATGGAGCGAAATCAATTCAATTAGCTGACGTTGTCGACTGTTCTATCGAGATCAAAGCAGATTACAATCCTACTTTACCCTATATTAAGGCTGTTCAACAGCTAATCGAAAGTGGGAAGGAGAAAAAATGAGTAAAAAAAATACCAATATATTCACCTTCAAAAATATTTTAAAATGGTTGTTATCAATTATTGCTGTTTTAGTCGGAATATTTTTGTTTATCTTTGTCTACTATGCTTTCAGCGCACCAACAGTTAGTCAAGAAAACTTACAAAGCGGTGGTTCCTCTTCAATCGTCGATTCAACTGGAAAGCAAATTGCTTCTCTAGGAGACAACAAGAGAAATTACGTAACTATTGATAAAGTGCCCCAACAGATGGAAGATGCTGTGGTTTCAATTGAGGATAAGAACTTTTACAATGAGCCACTTGGTATCGACCCTGTCAGAATTGCGAAGTCAGCGTTTAATAATGTTACTAAAGGTACTCTACAAGGTGGAAGTACTTTAACGCAACAATTAGTTAAGTTAACGGTCTTCTCCACAGAAACAAAGGATCAAACTTTTAAACGTAAAATGCAAGAAGCTTGGCTAGCTATGAGGGTTAGTCAGAAGTTCTCTAAGCAACAAATACTTGAGTTTTATATGAACAAAGTTTATTTAAACAATGGTATCTATGGTGTTGAAACTGGTGCTAAATATTATTATGGGAAGAACTTGAAACAACTTAGTTTGGCGCAGATGGCTCTTCTAGCTGGTTTGCCTAATGCCCCAAGTAACTATGATCCCTATACACATCCTGAGGCTGCTAAGAATCGTCGTGATTTGGTTATTAGAGCTATGTACAATAATAATAAGATTACCAAATCTCAGGCCGAAGAAGCTATTAATACACCAATCAGTTCTGGATTACAACCATATAAGAAAGTAAGCAATAGTAATAATACTAAACGAATTATTGCTGATCCTTATATTAAAGAGGCTATTACTGAAGTTAAGAAAAAGGGATTTGATCCTTATCGAGATAACTTGAAGATTACCGTTAACATGGATTACGCAGCTCAAAAACGTCTGTATAACATTGTTAACACTTCAAACTATGTTTCCTTCCCTGATTCTAAACTACAAGTTGGCGCCTCTGTCGTGAACCCCAACAACGGTAAAGTCGTTGCTATGATTGGCGGAAGAAACTTAGGCGATGTTCAATTTGGACTAAATCGTGCCGTTCAAACTGGACGTAGTAATGGTTCAACTATGAAGCCTTTACTTGATTACGCTCCAGCCATTGAAAACTTAAATTGGTCCACATATCATCAACTGGAAGATACGGAATATACTTATGCCGGTACTGATATCCAATTGAAAGATTGGGATGAACAGTACGAAGGTCAGATGAGTATGAGAAAAGCCTTGGTTAACTCTAGAAACATTCCAGCGGTAAGAACCTTATCAGCTGTCGGGCTTTCCAATGCTAAACAATTCGTTAAAAAATTAGGTATCAATATTAAGGAAAATGGTTTATCCGTAGGTATCGGTGGTAATATTTCCTCACTTCAAGGAGCCTCTGCTTATTCAGCCTTTTCAAATGGTGGGACATATTACAAACCATATTATGTTTCGAAAATTGAAACAGCTGATGGAATCACACATACTTATAATAAATCCGGTACGACAGCAATGAAGGATTCAACAGCTTATATGATTACTGATATGCTTAAGGGTGTGCCATCAACTTACGCTACTTATGCTAATATTTCTGGTTTACATCAAGCTGGTAAAACTGGTACAACCAACTATAGTTCTGAATCCATTGCTGCAAATTCTGCTTTAAGTGGAACAGCCAAAGATTCTTGGTACAACGGTTATACGAAGAATTATTCTATCAGTGTTTGGACCGGTTATGATTCTCCAAATGAAAAAGGTATCTCCTCTACTTACCAAAGCGTTGCTGGTAAAATTTATAAAGCTGAAATGAGTTATCTAGCTGAAAATACTAACAGTAACCCTAACTGGAAGAAACCAAGTTCCGTTGTAAGTAGAAAAATCGTTAACGACGGTTCCACAGATCCAGTGGTTCTCAAACCAGGTAGTTCTCAAAGCTATACTAAAGAACTATTCGTTAAGGGACACGCTCCTGCTAGTTCTTACAAAGAGTCAGATTATTCTTCATCAAGTGCTTCTAAGTCAAGCAGCAATGAAGTAACAAGCAATAATCAATCAAGCAGTTCCTCTGAGTCATCTGATTCCGATAATGATACTAGTGATCAAACTGAAACAGAGACTGGAACTGGATCTGATTCTGATGATCAAACTAACAGCGATACTAACACAACCGATAACAACAATACTTCCAGCGATTCGTCTAATAGTAGTGATACTAATACCGGTACTAGTTCTAACAGTAATAACACTAATAGTACCAACACTGGAAACAGCGATAATAGTACTAACAGTAATACCAATACCGGTGACACAAGCAACAACAATAGTTCTAACACCAATACTGGTAGCGACACTAATACTGATTCCGGTAGCAGTAGTGGCGATAGTAACGGTGGTTCAACTACTAATAGTGGTGCTACTACTAATGGATCGTCAACCGATAGTTCAAGTGCACAATAGTCTTTTCAAAGAGTTGAGATTTGGTTTTTAAACTAAATCTTGGCTCTTTTTTTATACAATAAAACACCTCATAATTTGATTAATTGTGAGGTGTTTGGCAAGAATATTATTCAACTGTAACGTTATCAGCTTTAACAAAATCATCAGTTGCAATACGATAATATTTAGTACCAGTATTATCAAGATAAGCAACCCGATCGACTTTCCATGCGGTATTAGGTGCTAACACGCAATTATTGCATTGATCATCTTGACAGTTATTGAAGTAAGTTATTTTATTACCAGTTTTAACTATCAAATTCATCGGCTGATAAAGATAAACTGATTGAGCTTTTACCCATTCATTAGTAGCAACACGATAATAGGTTTCATTGGAAATCTGAGCAGTCTCATCACTTCTCCAATCAGAATTGGAACTTAGATCGTGATTAGTGATCTGAGAAAATTTATTATCGTTTAATTTATAAAGCGTCACGTCACCCTTGTCAGGTAACGTTGAAACCAAATGATCTTTCTTGATAAGATCAATATCATTATCTACATTATTACCAGCTGTACTTGTTGATGAAGTTATAGGAGTGTAATAAAGATTCAACGACAAATTAATACCTGACAATTGATTATCAATTTGCCCTCCAGAAATTAATTTTAAAAGATTAGCTAAAGTATAATTATTTTTTAGAACTACACTAATAGGTTCACTAGCTTGTTGCTTACCATAGGTCTCAGTGACAGTGGATTTATTTAGGTCAAGTTTAAAAACATTGTCATTTGGTTTACTACTTTCAATATATTTCTGATAATTCTTTATCTCGCTACCAATTGATAGTTGGTATTTAATATTTGAGTATAATTCATTATTAGTATAAACATTCTCCTCAATGGTAAAAACGCTTAACTGAGGTATTTTAACACTGACTGATAAATTATTAGGATCTAGACTTGCTCCATTCAAAGTAATTTCAGGTTGATAAGTAGTATTATATCCTGTACTGCTTATTGAAGAATCTTGTAAGCTTGGCAATGAAATTTTAACATCGGTTTTATCTAATTTAACTAATTTTGTTGCCTGTCCGATTACTTTTTGTGGGTCATTAGCCTCAAGATAGTTAATAGTTAAATTAGCGGCAGACAAATAGACTGGTATTGACGTTTTAGCATTATCTGCTAAAACTATTTGTTTACTCGAATTTAATTTGACTGGAATCGAATCATCACTAACTGGTTGATAAACATTATCATTTTTATCTTTGGCTGGATTAAAGTTAATCTTCACAGTTTTTTGATCTTGTAAAGCAAGTTGCTGTGCATTTGTCAGATTCGTAGTTAAGTCAACAACCTTTTTCCCATCCATTGTTCCTGGGAATGTGACGGTCTTAGGTATTTGATTATCAAGATAATTGATTTGGCTATCACAAGTGATTTTGCCGTTACTATCAATGTTTGCTTTCACAGTCTGTTGATCTGCGTTATAACCTTTAAGTCCGGGAACCTTAACATTAACTTCAGAGTTTTTATCACCAGCGACTGTTACAGTTTTAGTGCCTAAATTAGTATTTAGCGAAACATCTTGAACGACATAATTTTCGTCAACGGTATAAGGTACTGTTATTTTGGCCATATTTCCACTAGATGTTATAGCACCATAATCATGAGGGACTAAATAATCATTGGAATTCTTCTTAAGCCAAGTATTCTTAGCAATCATATAATAGGTATCGTTATTGAAATCGAGGATTTTTCCGACGACCCAACGTCCAGTTCCAATCTGAATCTTACTGATTACCATTTGATTATCATCCAAATTGTAAAAATGGCTACTCTCACCCAATTGGGCGTAACTATTGTCAGTAACCGTTACTTCAGTGCCATCAACGATTACTTTGGGCATGTAAGGATATTGTTGAGCATCAATTGGTGATGCAGTGGTAGTTTGTCCCAATTTGGTTGAATAACTATATTCAATATCTTTTTGATAATAATCCGAATGAACTTCAAAAGTTCCGGTTATCATATTGTTAGTAGTATTAAAGCTTCCAGTTGCAGTTTGAGTAGTGTCAGCTTGCAATGGTGTGGTTGGAATTGTTAATAGTATGAAAAGGCTAAACAACCCTAATGTACATAGATTTAATATTATTTTAAAATAACTATTTGTTTTCAATTTATATTTCAGCATACTTTTTAATTCAACTCCTTTTATTCACATTATAAAAACATCAGTAATCCAGCCAACTTCATTATAGTTCGATAAAAATGGTAGAGTTATTATAAATGATTACAGTTAAGTCAAATAAAAACAATACACGAATCGTATATTACTTTTTGTAAGCTCTAAATTATTTTAGAGTAGTCTTTACTAAGACATATTGTCTTTAAAAATTAATCTACTAACAGATATTAAGAACCTTTCGATTTAATTCATTTTTGCTTCAACTTTAACCGTATCAACATCATTCTTTTGAACGATTGCTAAGGCCTTGCCACTGAACAATTTCACAGTTTGACTGTTACCCACTGTTTGATTGATGGGGTTTCCATTTGCTGAGTTAACAAGTTTACCTCCATCAACTTCAAGTCTAATTTGATCATTTACTCCTTCAACAAAATTACCATTCTCATCAATTGCCTTGAGTTCAAATAGATCAATTTCTTTTCCAGAGAAAATTTCATTAGCTACTACTTTTGTAGTTGTCTTATTAGTTAAACGTTTTGTTTCAGCAACGACTTTATCATTTTGATAAGCAACCACTTTTAATTCACCAGGTTCAAAATCTACTGTCCAAGATGCTTGGCAGTCTTGAGTTTCTTTCTTGCCAAAACTTTGACCATTAATAAACAATTCAATTTCTTTAACGTTGCTAAAAGCTTTAACTAAAACTTTGCCATTTTGATCAAAGGTGATCTCAGACTTATTCCAACTAGGCATGACATGGACCATTGGTTCCTTAGTCCAATGTGCTTGATAATAGTAATAATAGTCCTTAGGAAAACCGCATAAATCTGCAATACCAAATTGCGAACTGATAGCAGGCCAATTAAATGGCGATGGTTCGCCATAATAGTCAAAACCAGTCCAAAGGAATACGCCGCCCATATAAGGATTTTCCTTTAAATAGGATAAAACTTCTTCAGGATGAGCTGTACCACCAAGTCCTGGATCTCCAGGTTTTCTAAGTCCTGGTAAAACCATTGAGAAGTAAGATCCAAAATTATTACATTGACGTAGTTCTTCATTATCCTTATAAATTCCTCTAGTTGAAAAGTATGAGGCATTTTCGGTACTCATCATTGGTAATTCAGGATTGTTTTGATGAATCAGTTTAGCACCAGCACCCATGACGCCGGCTTCTGGATAATTAACTCCCAGAATATCAAGATTCTTAATATAATCAGAGTCCACGATGCCTTCTGGATTCAGTAATTCAGCACCGATAATTAAATGCTCATAATCATTTTTTCTAATTGTTCGAGTCAACTTCTTGGCAATCCTTGTTCCAAAGGTAGTGTTACCAATTAACTCTTCATTAGAAATAGACCAAAAGGCAATTGATGGATGCATTCGATCTCTTAAAACGGTCTGTTCTAAATCATCAACTCGCCATGGTGAACTTTCCAAAAGTCGATTTTCATCAATTAAAATGATTCCGAATCGATCACAGGCATTTAATAATTCTTCTGAGGCGAAGTGATGGGTACTTCTCCAAGCGTTGACACCCATTTTCTTCATAACCTTAACTTTATAGTCTACAATATCTTGATTCAAAGCAGTTCCTACGCCACCAAAATCTTGATGTTCGCATATCCCATGTAATTGATAGTTCTTACCATTCAAAAAGAATCCTGCAGTTGTATATTTGAAAGTATGAATCCCAAAATTTTTAGTTATTTGATCACTTTTGATTTCAAACTTCGCGTGATAGCAATTAGGAGTCTCCGGTGTCCAAAGTTTAGGATTGGAGATTTCAACGTCTGTTGCAAACTTATGGCTCTGATAAGGTTTAATCTCAATGTCGGGAAATTCTGCAATCGTCAAATCATTTAAATGAACTTTAGGCGCAATGACTTGGACTTGATTGGAATTATTATCTACTTCTAATTCTATTCCCAATTTAGCTGTGTTTTTAGTCAGCTCTTTAGTATAAAGATAAGCTTTGTCTGAATCTAAGCTGACCAAATTCCTTTCTTCCAACCAAACATCACGATAAATACCAGCACCTTCATACCACCAACCTTCAGCACCGGTAGTGGTGTCAGCACGGACTAGTAAAACATTGGTTCCCTCGTTACCATAGTGAGCCAGTTCAGAGATATCAAATGAAAAATGATTATAACCGCTATTATTATGACCTAGATAGATTCCATTTAGCCAAACGTCAGCCATTCTCATAACACCTTCAAAGTGAAGAATCGTCTGATTTTGTTTTTGTTCGTCACTTAGATCAAAAGTTCGACGATAATAGCCCACATTGTCTGGCTTTGAACCACTCATTAACTCTTCTGGATCATTAATATAAGAAACATTTCGTTTCCAATCATGGGGAAGATTGATTTTTTCCCAGTTTCCAGGTAATTTGTCACTCAAATCTGTTCCAGCAAGATTCTTCAACCCTTGTTCAGTGTCCCCTTGAGCAATTAACTTTAAGAAATGGTTTCCTCCAGCACTAACCGACACTCTTGGACCCGCCTCATCGGATAGACTTGCGGTAACGCCACCCAAGGCAGCAGCTTTTTTTGCTGTTTTTCGAGGTGGATTCTCCAATTCGCCATAGTGAAACGACCAAGATTTATTTAGATTTATTTTTTTAAACACAATTATCAACTCCCTACTCATAATCAATCATAGTAAAAATATCCCTGTGTTATAATGTTTTTATGCGATTTACAGCAAGCGCTTACTGTTAATTTCCAACTTGGAGGTACAAATGGCTAAGGAAAATTTCAAAGCACTCGATTCACATTCCTCTAAGGAACAACCTGAAATTTATACGAAAGAACCACTAACAATCTTTTTTAAAAGAAAACTCAATCATGACGTTTTATATACCATGATTAATTCTAAGGGATTTAAAGTCTTTGAAGAGCAAGATTATCAAAAAAAACATCAAGATCGTGATTTTGAAATAATGTATGTTTTAAATGGTAGTTTGACCAATACTATTGAGCAAAACGTTACTTCTTTTAAAGCAGGTGAAGGCTATATTTTGAATCCTCAAATCAACCACAAAGAAACTCTCGACGATAACTGTACAGTTGTCTTTATCAATCTCTCCAGTTCACTGTTAAAAAAATTGATGAAGAATTTGAAAAACAATGGACCAGTCTTTTCCTTTTTTAAGCATAATCTAAGTTCTGATAATTCTTGGGAACGCAATTTTTTGGAGTTCACCACTCGCATGCCTTATTTAAATAAGATTTTTGAAATCACTTTAGATTCACTACAACAGGAACTAGTCACGCCTAAAGTTGGTTCGAAGTATTTTCAAGCAGGGTTAGTTCTCCGTCTCCTGGCGGAATTAGAGGACGAAACCTACTTTCACGTAACCAATATTTCACTTGATCAATCAAAGGATGATTTTTTAGTCGATCAAATTATTAGATTGATTGAAAATCATTATGGAGATATAACTAGAAAAGATTTAGAGAAGAATCTACATTATAATTCTGAGTATTTAAATCGATTATTGAAGAGCAAAACTCGTTTAACAATTAGTGAATATGCCCAAAATATCCGGATAAAAAACGCTGAACAACTGTTAATCAATACTGATTGGACAGTCCAAAAAATTTCACAAAAATTAGGTTTTTCGAGTGAAACCTATTTTTATCATTACTTCAAAAGACATTTACAATTGTCTCCCCGCGTTTATCGAAATAAATTTAAAGTTTAATTAGAGTAAAAAAAGAGAGTCAAGACTGAATTCACAATCTTGGCTCTCTTTTGATATTTTCAATTTTATAAATAGTGGTAACTATTTAATATATTCAAAGAAGTTTTATCAGCAGGCTTATATCCTTGCTTTACCATATCTTTAACATAAAGACGATTGTAAAAGAACGCAAAAATAAAAGTCACCAAGAGCGCTCCCCCACCCCACGTAAAGGAACCAAAAATTATTTCTGCTATAACCAAAAAACAAGCCCATTTGAAATCGCCACGAAAAACTGGAGTCCAAAATCCAAAGAACATCTCTGTCCAAGAAAAACCAACTTTAACATTCTTATAAGTTTGATTTTTTTCATTTATCAAATTAGCAAACATACATTTCTCCTTCTATAATCCATTCACAATATACTTAATTGGTTTCCCTGATGCTGCAGCAATCGTATTGTTGGCAACAATTTCTGCCATAGCATCCCGAGCCTCTACCGTAGCATTGCCCAAGTGTGGGGTTAACAAAACATTTTTCATTTGTTTCAATTCATCAGAAACTTCTGGTTCATGTTCATAAACATCCAAAGCAGCACCTGAAATAACGTGCTTCTTTAAAGCTTCTGTCAAAGCCAATTCATCAATAATTGGACCACGTGCAGCATTGACCAGAATAGCACTATCTTTCATCTGTTTGAATTCTTTAGCACCCAATAAATGTTTAGTATGCTCATTTAAAGGCAAATGTAATGTTACAATATCAGATTTTTCCAAAAGCTCATCTTGAGACACAAACTTCGCTCCTAGTTCAATTTCCCGGCTTACAGGCAAACGATGATGCTGTGTATAAAGTATTGGCATATCAAAAGCATGCATTCGTTTGGCAACAGCTTGTCCAATTTGACCTAAGCCAATAATTCCTAAAGTTTTACCTTGCAACTCGTGGCCTAGGAAAAATAGTGGTGCCCAGCCATTAAAACCAGTCGTCCTCATCAAGTGATCACCTTCAGCAATCCGATGCATAAGTCCGATAATCAATCCAATCGTAGATTCAGCAGTCGAAACAGTTGAGACCATAGGCGTATTCGTCACTGCTATGTTTAGTTTTTTAGCATACTTTGTGTCAATATTATTCGTTCCTGTACCAAAGTTTGCTATCAACTTTAATTTAGGGGCGTGATCAAGTACATCCTGATCTACCTGCGTTGACAATGGCGTGATTAAAAATTCACTATCAGACACATGCTGTTTTAATGTGGTCGTATCAATCAATTTATCATCTGTATACATATCAATCGTTAAATCTGTTGCTTTTAATAAAGCCACCGCTTTATCTGGAATTTTTCCAGCAATAAAAACTTTTGCCATTGTTAATCCTCCACTTTATGAATAACTCTTTGTTTAAGTATGACCTCTCGTGATTTTTCTGACAAGTTTTTTTGTTTATATAATTGGTTAAAGGATGAAAGTTAAATATTATATGATAATTTTCAGGAGACCATTCAGAATAAAAAATCGGAAAATAGTACTTGCTAATTATAAAAAAAGTATCTCATAATTGTCAGACTTTTCTAACATTATGAGATACTCTATTACTTTTTACCCGAATAATCAGGCCGTTATTGAATATTTAAAAACAATATTATCCCCTTGAGATTTACTTAGTAACTTACCCTTATTGAGAATTGAGTTACCTAGCTGATAGTTAATATCTTTGGGAATAGAAATAATTAAATTAATATGATCATTTCCTCTATTCCAATTAACATCTATGTCTCCATGTATAGTTTTGATATTACATTTCATTTGATTAATTGACTGATCGAAATATGGTGCAATTCGAATATCCGAAAATCCTACAGAACTTGATAAATTTTGAATGCCGCCAAGTGCTTCATAATACCATTGAATATAACTTGAAAACATTGCATGATTAGCTGAATAATATTTACCATTAAATAATTCTGAAAGAACTTGATTGCCATTTTTTAGCATATTATAAAAACTCATTGAACTTTTTTGTTTTAACCAGTTAGCAACAACCTCATCATTTCCCGACTCATGTAAAACTCTATACATGATTGCTGTACCAAATATACCTGTCGTAAAAATTCCTTTATCCTTACTAATTCTATTTAATAATGCTGATGTTAAATTCTTTTCCGTATTAAGATTCAATAATAACGAAAAAGCTAGACTGGTTTGTGTACCTTTTCCAAAAGTTCCATCGCTATTTTTAAACCGTCCTTCTATCTCTTTTTTGATAGATGTTAACTGTTTTCTTATTATCTCAGTATCTTTGTCTTTATTTAAAATTTTAGCTAATTTTTCCATCAGGATCGAAAACGATAATATTGTACAATATCCTACAAATAGTTTGTCTGGTGTTTCGTCATAGAAATCTTTTACTAAAACACTACCATGATCGCCGATACACTTTGTCGCTAAATCCGTTATCTTAAATGACATTAAATAATCATATTGATTTTTAGCTGCTTGATAATATTTTGTCAGAAATTTTTTATCACCATAAAATTGGTAATATTTATTTAGAATATATGGTAAAACCAATTGCCAAAGAATAGGTCCTTCACCATCTCCAGTGCCATTTGTCTGAATTCCAATATATGGTGCTGTTTCTGGAATACCACCTTTTTCAGTCTGTTCGATCACAAAATCATCAATAACCTTTTTATAAAAGTTCTTTAAATCAAAACTGTATAAATTAGAATTTGCCAAGGCAACAATATCTCCACCATAGCTGAGTCTCTCTCGAGCACAATCTTCAAAAATTGAATGGACATTATTAAGTTTTGTTCTCATACCAGCGTCAAATAACTTTGAATAAAATTCATTATCAATTTCAATGTATCCCGTAGATTTTAAATCCGTGTGAACATATATTGCATTAATATCTGTTAATTTTTCTTCTTCGATACCCTTTACGAAAACATATCTAAAAGAATGATAACAAAATTTATTTTGAAACTTTTGTATTCCATCTCGACAAATAATTATATCTTCTTGAATTGCTTTTTGGGGAGAACCCGGTCCGCCACTAACTCCCGGCACATCTCCAATGTTTCCGGCATAAGAAGTTTCAAAATCTAAACCTTCACTATTTTTAGTTTCACTATAATCAAAAATGATTTCTTGATTATTACAACCATCAATCTTAGCATGGAAAAATCCACTAATCGTTTCTCCAAAATCAATGATAAACCCATCCGTAGTATTAATAATACTTTTTGGATTTACAGTTTGATGTCTTGTGATTTTAGGTATAAAACTTCTAACCATGTGATTCTGATCTTGTTTATTAATCGGTTTTTCTTCAACTAAAGTTTCATTATCATTAATATTAGTATAGTCTACATGCTCTCCTAAATATAAATTATTCATCTTTATTTTTCCTGATTGACAATGCCATTTTTTATTCGTTGAAAGTAATACTTGACCGTTCTGAATTAAATTTAGGACAAACGTTGGATCTCCAATACGTGGTAGTTCATCTCTAAGATTATATTTTCCAAATAATCTTAGTGGCGATGGATTAAACATTCCATTTCCCAATTCTATTTCAATTTTGTTAGATCCTTTTTGTAGATATTTAGAAATATCATAAATATCAAAATAAATTCTTTTTGAAAAATCAGTCCAATCGTTATTTAGTTCAAAGTTACCAACTCTTTGATCATTGATATGGATAATATAATATCCTAAACATGCAATTTTTAAATAGATATTTTCATTATTATTGCTTACAAATTCCTTTTTAAAAATAGGATTAGGATTTGAAGTATAATATTTCACATCATTAATCCCATAATCTGGTCTAGATGCATATATCCAATCACCAGTAAAATTAGGGAATTCTTCTTTATTTGTCATTGTTTGCTTCTGCCTTTCCTTGTTCTTCTTCTTTTAGAATTGCCCTATCTTCAATTTTTACAAATGGGAGCCAAACTAAAATTACCGCTATAAAACAAACCAATTGGAGAATAGCTCCGGATATACTGCCAGTTACTAAGTAACCACTGATAACAATTGGTGTGGTCCAAGGGACTTGAACTAAACCAGTTGGCAGTGGGACTAAATGTAAAGCAAAAGCACCATACGAAATAATAATTGAAACAACATTACTTAACATTAAAGGAATAAAATAGGTAACATTTAGCATTAAAGGTATTCCAAATAATGTTGGTTCACCAATATTAAAAATATATGGAATACCTGCAATCTTCTTCATTTCACGATAACGACGACTATGTGCAATCAAAATAATCGCAAAAATAGATCCAATAACACCAATACTTGCAAATCCATCCCAGAAACTTTGCGAAATAATATTAGGAACAACGTGTCCCGCAAGACTTGCAGTCTTATTCTCATCTTGTAATACTTGAAAAATTGGTGTCATAACACCATTTACAATAGAATCTCCATGGATTCCAAAGAACCATAGTAATTGTCCAAACATTTTAACGAATACGACGCCGATTAATGATCCACCCATCGCCTTTAATGGAGTACCTAAAATTTGATTGAATAAAGATAAAGCACTTAAATTTACAAAAGCATCTAAAATCAATCTAACAATCCAGAATAATGTGATTACAACAAAAGATGGAATTAAAGACTCAAATGGCGATGAAACAGCAGGCGGATCTGAAGCTGGCATTTTTATCTTGATTCCTTTACGATCGATTGTACGGTAGATTATTGCAACGACTATTGATACTAAAATAGCTAGAAAAA